>NZ_DAMCTG010000014.1:0-82755 GCF_032113835.1 Achromobacter sp.
TGCACCGCGGCGGCCGCTGCGGCCGCGCGGGCCTCGTCTTCCGCGCTCATGTCGTCGCCGGCGGCGTCCAGGCCGGCAGCCGGTGCGCCTGCGGCAGGCACGCCATACACCCACGCGCGTCCTTGATGAATCTTGACCTCGCCATTGCGCAAGGCGATCAGCTGCAAACGGTCCTCGGGATCGATCAGCAGGGTCATGCCGGGTTCGGCGGCATAGCGCCAACCATCCTGCTTTTGCACGCCCATGTAGTCGCTCTTGAAGGCGTGCAGCGTTTCAAGCCTGCCATCCAGCAGCGATGTGCCGCCCTGGGCGGCGCGCACCAGCCACACGCCCGGCGCCAGCAATTCCACGCGTTCGTAACGCTGCGCCGACAGCGGCTCGCCGCGCGCGTCCACGAACTCCCAGGCGCGGTCCCGGTTCACGGCCAGCACGTCGCCATCGCGCAGCGGCGGGGCGAGGGAGCGCAGCACTTGCGGACTGATCGCCCATGCGCCGCTTTGGTCCAGCAATCCCCACCAGCCCCCATAGCGCGAGTCGCGCGTCTGCGCCGGCAGATAGTCGCCGGTCGGCTCGGCCAGGGCCATCACCCCGTCGGGCAGCGCGGCCGGTTTGCCCGTGGTCATGTTCACAAGGCGAGGCGGCGTTGGAAGCTCCATCGCCGCCAGCTTCTGGCCGGCTTCAAAACCCCGGGTGCGCGTGCCCAGCGGAAAGGTCTTCACGACCTTGCCCTGGCGGTCGATCAGCACGTCGTGGCCGTCCTCTTCCGCCAGCGCGGTGCCTTCGGCGTTGAACCCGGTGGCGTCGCTGAAGCGCGGAGGGATCACCCAGCGTCCGCGGCTGTCGATGTAACCCCACACATCATCCTGGCTGACGGCGGCCAGCCCGTTCTGAAAGGCGCCGGCTTCCGTGAAAGCCGGCGCAATGGCCATGACGCCTTGCTTGTCGATATAGCCCCAGGCCGCGGAGTCGCCATCGGCGGTACCCACGAAGACGGCGGCCAAGCCTTCCTGGAAAGGCCGATGGCAAGACATGCCGGCGCCTTCGCCGAAGTTGTTGTACGCGCATTGCTGCATCCCGCTGGGTTGCGCATGCGCATTGCCCGCCGCCAGCAGCGCCGTGCCAGCCAGCGCCGCAACGAGCGCCAGCGGCTTGAACAGGGACGCCGCCGTCATTGCTTGCGGGCGCGGGCGAGAACCGCGGAAACGAAAATGCCAGACCGGGCGTGCCACATGATTCGATGCCTGCCGAAATGAGGGGAAGGCAGCACTGTAACCAGGGGTACCCGGGGACGGATCGGGAGATGTAACTGTTGAAAACCAAGCGTTAGCAACACCTTGGGTTGCACGCGAAAAATTGACCAACATCCGGCAATAGCGCCTAACGTGCGATCTTTTGCTCATCTTTGAAGCGCATTTTGGGCGCTGAGCCGTCGACTGCTCCGCCTCACTTTTCTACCCTGCTTGCGGAGGGTGACGGGGGCTTGCAACCCTGAGGCATCCGCACCGGCCAGAGCCGCTGTCCGGACGCGCCATGCAACGTGCGCACGCCGCACTGAATCTGGACGTACGCGAGCGCTCGGCCAGTGGGATCGATGATCCGCGATTCATTCGCGGTCGATACCACGGCGCGCCGGTTCGTGAACCCGGATACCACCTGGTACTGGGCCGGGATGACGAACTGGCCGTTGTGGCCGACGAATCCGTAGCCGCCGTCTGCGTAAGCGGGAGCCAGGCCCTCGCGTTGCGCGCCCAGTTCCCTGAACGCCGGGCCGTTCACTTTGCCCTTCAGGTCAACCGCACGCTGCCCGTCGTCCGGCAAATCCGTGACGGCGCGTCCGCCAGAAAACCCTGAAGCATGACCCTCGACGCTGAGCACGGTTTTGCCGTTCAGGTCCGCATAGTTCGTGGTCTTCCAGCCATCCGTCCAAGTATGTCGGAGCAGCCATGCGGAGCCGGGCGGCCATCGCCATTGGTCGCCCGCCAGGGTGGCGAGCGTGTTGCCGCTGGCGTCCATCACGTGCGTGGTCTTTCCATCCAGACGCAGGGCTCGGGCTGGCGAACCTTGGAAGGGCGTCACCGATGCCGGCGAGGGCGCGATTTGCCAGTTGCCCTGTCCATCCAGAAAACCCTGGCGCCTGCCGCGAATAACGGTCATCCAGTTACCTTTGTGGAAAAAGCTGGCGTCTTGCATGTCGATAGCGCTAGAGCCGTCGGACGAAATGATCCATCCCTGGCGGCCGTTGCCGGCATCGATGGCGCCGCTGCGTGATCGGGTGACATCAAGCCTGGGCTCGAACGAGGTCAATGCCCTGCCGTCCGAGTTGAAGAATGCGGCGAAGCGCTCGTCTGGAACGTCATCCACCCGCGAAATCAGCCACAGGTTGGCGTTGACGCGCCTGGCGCTCCGATGGGTGGGCGGGACGACCCATTTGCCCTGCAGGTCAATGACGCCCAGACGGTCGGTCCCAAGCGACGCGACCGCCTGACCATCGCGGAAGTCGGCGATGCTGCGAAATTGGGGTGCTGCCAGCTCCTTGCCCGCCACAAAATCGTACAGACCCCACGGTTCGCCATGAGCGGAAGTTTTCAAGTAGCGCGCAACGCCTGGCCCCACCACTTGCGCGTCAAAGCTCTCGGGAAGATCGTAGGCGTTGCCGTTGATGTCGATCATCCGGGCCACGCCATTGCCATAAATCGGTGCGTAGCCGTGGCGGAACATGCCGATGTGCTGCTGTTCTTGCAGATCGAGGGGGTTGCCGCGCTCGTCGAGCAACACCATGCCTGTCGCCGTACTGGCGGCGTACCGCAATGGGAATGGCCCCCCGTGCGTTGCGTTGTCATCCTCCTCGTCGCGTAGCACGATCAGTTCGATCCACGACGGATTCATCACAAGGGAGCCGTCTCCGAGTATCAAGCCGACGCCATTGCCGGATCCCTCGCACTGGCAGGAATCGGGCATGGATTTCACGATGGCCAGGGGGGCGTCCGGCGCGATCGCAGGGAACGATTTGACGCGCATCGTCTGTGCGGCCTTGACGGCTGGCGGCGAGAACAAGGTCTTGCCGTCCTTGTCCACGACAGTGAGCAGCTTGTTTTGCGCATCGAATAGCCAGAGCCGGTCATGCCGCATCGACACGCTATGGACTTGGGGCACCCAGTCCGCGCCCGACCCCGCCTGCAGCCAGGCGCCCGTGGGCGTCAGCAATCCGGCATTCGATTCGTTACTGTCGACCAATAGCAGAAATCCATCCTCAACCAGGGAAACGCGCACATCCTGTCCCAGCGCAATCGGGGCGGCTTGGCCGGGCACGAGGGCCATGGTGTTGCCGCCAGCGACGTAGAGGATTGTGTCGGTATACAACTGCGAGGTTTCAGCGTCCTGCGGCGTCAATGTGGCGACTTCGACGCCGTCGCCATTGAGGACGGCGTGGCCGCTGCCATCTCGCAGCGTTGCCGACCAGAACGCGCTGCCCACCAGATTCATGCTGGTGTAACGGTGGTCCGCGCCTATCAGCTTGCCTTGGGCCGTCACCATCACCCAACCCTCAGGCCCGTAACCGACTGCCGGCCCATCGGCGTGGCGGACATCGAGCCTGCGATAAACGGGCTGGACAATCCAGTTCCAATCATCGTCGATGACGCCGTACGTGCCATGGCGGTTCGAGGCGACGTACAGGCCGTTTTTACCGAGAGGCCGTTCCTCGATGATGCCCTTTCCGCCGTAGTGGTGCTCGCCCGTAACCGAACGGTGCTCGGGTAGGTAATCGATCGTGGCTCGCGCGGGAACGCCGTCGGAAATATGCACGGAGTACACGACTTCCTCGAATGGAGATCCCACGGGATTGCCCTGCCGATCGATCAGTAGCAGTCGTCCGTCAAGGAGGGCCACCGCAAGTCCGACCTCCGTCATGTCCTCTAACGTGTCGAACCGCGGGCGTACCGCCATCCGGCCGTTCTTATCGATGAATCCCCATTTGCCCTGCCATCGCACGGCGGCCAGGCCGTGGCGGAAGTCGCTTACCGCCTCGAAGATCGGCCGGATCGCCACACGGCCCTTTTCGTCCAGGAATCCCCAGGCGTGAGGTGCCGTGGACCGGTCGACGGGCAGGCCGTCGGTGGTTTCGAGGGCTGACGGCAGCAGTACGGCCGCCCGGCCGCCGGCGATGTCGCGGATGCAGCCGTTGGCGTAGCCGGGACGCGAGGCGGCGTAGTCCAGGAAAAAAGCGGGCGTGAACTTGGGGTTGCCCAGGCAGCTTTCGCGGTGGGATTGCGCCTGCGAGGGTAGTGCGGCGCTCGTCGCGGCGAGGGCGGCGGCGATACGGATAGTCAGTTGAATACGGGACGTCATGTTCATTCTGCAGCGGCGTTGGAAGTCAGCGGTCCGAATTTTCATTTCTCACCGCACATCAGCGGCGCCGTGGCGCTTTTCGTACGACGTGTAGAACCAGTCGCCGAACTGTTCATGCGTTTTCGGTGCTCTGTCGGACACGTGCTTGGCACGCCCTTTCGAGTCCAGCAGCACTAGCGTGCCATCGGGTCGCCTTCCCAGAAAAAGTCCGTTCTTGAGCGCATCCGGCTTGTCGATGTAGGCTTCGCTGGCGCGACCGGTGCGAAGATTGACGAGGTGATACTCGGTGTCACGACCGTAGGGGCGCGTGCCCGCTGAAACGTGCACGCTGACCGACATCATTCCCTGGCCCAGATATTGCAATTTGTGGGAGTCGTGCGTGGCGGGAATCACCCAGCGGCCCTCGCGGTTGACGACGCCCCAGCGTCCTTTATGCCGTGCCATGGCCCAGTCGCCGTCAATGGCTTGAATGTCTTCATGCACGGGCTTGATAACCAACGCGCCCTTGCGTATGTCCCAGATCCCCCAACGTTTCAACCGGTTCTCGTCCGTCGCCCGAAAGCGAAGCAAATCGCCTTCGATGAAGGATTCGCCTTCCATGACCATCGCGGGAACTGCCACTTTTTCGCCGCGAGCATCGATCAGGACGGCCTTTACGGGTTTCCGCTGGTGCAGGAATGCCCACGTGTAGGATCCGCTAAATTTGTTCATGCCGCGGTACAGCGGCTGCACAGCCCAGGACCCGTCCGGCGCGATCGCGCCGACGTTCCGGTCCTTCGTTATCGCCAACAGCGGCATCGTGACTCTGTACGTTTCGATGCGATGCCATTCCTCGTTGGTGACAAGCATTCCCGCCGCGGTCAGCAAACTGATTGGCGTGTCGAAATTCTTGCCCTGAACGACCGCCAACGGCATGTCTTTGTCGGTCTGCCGGTCCCCATAGTCGGGGTAGATCATGTCGATCAGATTTCCGCGCAGGGCTGCCACGGTCGCGTCATCGAGCAATGCACGACCATCCCGGCCGTAGATCTGGAAGAGCGCCACTTCGCTTGCGTGATCGTTTTTGGCCGTGTCTGCGTCTGGCTCGGCGCCGTCAGGCGTTTGCACGATACTGCCGAACACCCACGCGTAACCCCGGTGGATTTTCACCCGGCCGTTTCGCAATGGCAGGACGTGGACGCTGCCGGCCGGGTTGGCGAGTACGGTTGATTCCTTGCCTTCGGTGTAATGCCAACCTTCGTCCTCGGTCATTCGGAATTGCGCCGCAGCCAGCGTATGGATCAGTTCGAGGTTTCCGTCGAGCAGCATGGGGGCGCCGGCGTCGGGGTGCGCCAACCACAGGCCGGGCGACAGCAGAGCGATGCGTCGGTACGGACCAGACGGCAGGACCTCTCCGCGCGTGTCGAAGAACTGCCAGTGACCCTCACGCTGGGCCGCCACGACGCTGCCAGATTGGATTGGGGGGTTTGCGGCGCGCAGCACCTGCGGCGTGATCGTCCATCCTTTCTCAACGTGCAGCAGTCCCCACCGACTGCGGTAGCCCGGCGCTGACGTGCAGCCTGGAAAGTGGCTGTCCCCGGCGGCCTGGGGCGCGGCCAACGCGACGACATCGTGCGGCAGCTTGGCGGACTTGCGGGTCGCGGTATTGAAGAGGTGCGGGGGAGCCCGCATGTCAGCGGGGGCGATTGGCATGCACCATTCGGCCGTCGCTTCCAAGGGCAGCATCGACAGACCCGCCAACGCCGAGGCGACCGTGAACGACTTGAACGCGCATCCGGACTGCACCGCGCGTTGTCGAATCGTGTCGGAAACACCAACTACACCTGCTTGGATGAAGCTGAACGCCATGAGTAAGCCCGCGAAATGAAGGAACAGCGGACTGTAATAACGGCTCGGGCTGCAGCCTTCGGGAATATGTAATGGCGCGACGCTGAAAATCGTGAAAAGTAAACCGAATAACGCTCTCGAAGCCAAACGTGCTACCGCGTAATCAGATTCCCCCCATGCATGCAACCGACAAAAAATAATCGGTTGAATCTCCCGCGCGCCGGTTCTGTAATACACCCACTGCCTGCCCCGACGGGGCGACGTTCCCTGCAAGAGGTTCGCCATGCCAACCCCCCAAAAAACCTCCCTGGACGCATCCCAGCTCTGGCTGCTGGTCCTCGCCGGCGGCGTCGTCATGGGCCTTGCCCTGGGCGTGCGCCATGTACAGGGCCTGTTTCTCCTGCCCGTCACGATGGACCGGGGCTGGAGCCGAGAAACCTTCGCCATCGCCCTGGCCGTGCAGAACCTGACGTGGGGCATCGTGCAGCCCTTTACCGGCATGATTGCCGACCGATATGGCTCGGCCAAGGTGATTGCCGGCGGGCTGGTGTTCTACGCGCTGGGCCTTGCCGGCATGGCGCATGCCACGACGCCCGCAGCCTTCATGTGGACGGCGGGCGTGTGCATCGGGATCGCGCTGTCCGGCACGGCGTTCGCGGCCATTTACGGCGCGCTCAGCCGCCTGGTGCCGCCGGAGCGCCGCAGCTGGGCGCTGGGCGTGGCCGGGGCGGTCGGCGGACTGGGACAGTTCACGATGGTGCCGGCGGCCCAATGGCTGATCGGCGGCTGGGGCTGGGTCGCGGCGTTGCTGGCGTTCGCGGTGGTGTTGATGATCTTGCTGCCGCTGGCGTTTCCGCTGCGCGAGCCCGCGAACCGCGTGCGCGATGCGGCCGCGCCCGATGCAAACCTGTCGCTGACGGACGCCATCCGCGAGGCCTTCACGCGCCCCGGCTTCTGGCTGCTGAATCTGGGGTTCCTGGCGTGCGGATTCCAGCTTGCGTTCATCGGCACCCACTTGCCCGCCTACCTGATGGACAAGGGCTTGCGCGCGTCGGACGCGGTGGCGGCGCTGGCCATCATTGCGCTCACCAACGTCATGGGCACGTATGTCTGCGGCATCCTGGGCGCGCATCATCGGCGCAAGTATCTGCTTGCGGGCATCTACCTGGTGCGGACCGCGGCCATTGCACTCTTCGTGCTCGTGCCGCTATCCACGTGGTCGGTCTACGCGTTCGCGGCCGTGATGGGATTTGTGTGGCTGGGCACGGTGCCGCTCACCAATGGCCTTATCTCGCAGGTGTTCGGCGTGCGCTACATCACGACGCTCTTCGGCTTCGTGTTCTTCGGCCATCAGGTCGGTTCGTTTCTAGGCGTGTGGCTGGGCGGCGTGGTGTTCGAGGCCACGCGTTCCTATGACCTGATCTGGCTGGGCGCGATGGCGCTGGGCGTGCTGTCGGCCGCCTTGCACTGGCCGATCGACGACCGCGAGATCCAGCGCGTGCGTCCGGCAGGCGCTGTCGGATAGCCAGTGGGGGCGCGGCTAAGCCAGCCGGTGCTGCGTGCCCGCGCCCATGGTGATGTGCAGCATCCGGCAGGGTTCCATGACCTTGACCGTGTGCCATGCGCCCTTGGGAATGACGTAGGCGTCGCCGGCCAGCATCTTTACGATCTGGATGCCGGTGGGCCATTCAAGGTGCAGTTCCGCCGCGCCGGCCATCAGGCGTACGATCTCGTCGGCGCCCGGGTGCATCTCCCATTGCGGCCAGTCCGCCGCGAACTCGTATTCGGACACCAGCCAGCCGCGCCCGTATTTTTCAAGGTCTACCGGGGATTGGGACCAGAATTCGTCGCCGCCCGTCACGGTGGCGGCGGCGCCGGAGGCGTCCAGGTACACATAGTGCGACGTCAGGTCGATAGCCATGTTGCGCGTCCTCGGGTGTGGGGATCAGGGCAGTGTATGTCAGCGCGCGGGCTGTCACATCGTTGCGTTTATCATGTCTGCCATCGGCAACAGGGAGAGCACGCGATGAGCAAGGGATTCGAAGGGGTGCGCCCCGCATCCGAATCGTCCATCGAGATCGGTTTCTTCTTTGACGGCCGGCATTGTGTCGAGCGTATCCGGGTCAAGCCCACCGCCGCCAACCTCAAGCGTGCCGCTGACCGGCGCGTTGCCATCCTGGAGGCCATTGCGCGCGGGGACTTCGACTACGACGCCGAATTCCCCAAACGCGGCGCTAAGCCATCACAGGGTCCCGCATGACGAGCAACACGCAGCTTGAAATCCACGATCTGTCGCCTGATGCCTTCAACGCCTACGGGTGGATGCTGGGCAAGCCCATGCCGGACGGCAACGGCGTCCCGCTGTACACGCACCCGGCCACCGACTTCTGGCACGAACACCTTTTCAACACCGGCGCAGGCGGCGACGCTGAATTGCTGTGGGTCAATTACCGCAGCCAGTCCTTCGAGGTCGCCAGCCTTGAAAAGCATCTGCTGACGCAGCAGGCAATCGTTCCGCTGACCGGCAGCATCATCCAGATCGTGGCGCGCAGCGCCGCCGACGGCACGCCGGACCTGTCCACGCTTGCGGCCTTTCATGTGGCGCAGGGGCAGGGCGTGTGCATGCGGCCGGGCTGCTGGCACGCCACCCGCGTGGCGGGCGACGAGGTGACCTGCATGATGCTGACGCGGCGCTCGACGACGGTTGATCTGATCCAGCATCTGACCACTGACGCCAACGCCACCGAAAGCGCCATCACCGCGATTCCGGCACGCCAACTGGACGTGCCTCAGGATCTGTTGCAAAGCGCCTGAGGCAGGGTCATTCCGCTTCGCTGCAGTCGTACCCCAGGCGCGCGAACAAGGGCCATTTGTTGCGATAGCTGTCCGTCCAGCACATGCCGAAAAATGCGGCGAGCGGCGCATCGATCCGTTGCACTGACACTTGCGCGGCGGCTGCGGCATCCTTTGGGCAAAAGGCCTGGCCCGGCGTCGGGTATAGCGCGCCGTCCCAGATCGGCTGGTCGCAATGCTCGCAGAAATTGGACCATTCGCCGGACCGGGCCGGGTTTTCGCGGTAGAACGGCGCGATCGTGCGCAGGGTCTGCACCACCTCGGGGGCGAGCGCCCGGGTCGACGAGATCATCGCCGGACCGGGCATCGCCTGCCATTGCGCCGGCCCAAACAGCCAGTCACGAAACGCCTGCGGATCCAGGCCGGGGCTGTCCGCGTCGTCCTCGTCCAGTTCCAGTTCGCCCTCGGTGCTTTCATGGCCGGGCGGCACGGCCAGCGCCGCCACGCGCGTCAGTTTGCCGCAGGCCGCGCAGGGGTGCTCGGCCTGCAGCACAAAGTACGACGACGCGCGAATATTGAAAGCCTCTCCGTCCGGACCGGTCGTGCTGGAGTCTTGCGTTGCCATGCTGCTGTGTCTTTCCTGTTGCGTCGGCACGGTGCGCCGTTTCTTTGATATGCGGGGGAAATATGCCAGAATCCCCGGGAATTCGAGCCTGGCGCAGTACACGCCGCCGTCACCGGGCGCCCGCGCCATCCCGTCATGCCGGAGCCCTGAATGCGCCACCGCCAGATTAGCACCGCATTTCGCCGCGCCACCTGCCGTCCGTTCATCGGCCTCGTTGCCGCCGTCGCATTGGCGGGCGCCATGGCCGGATGCACCTTCAGGTCACCCGACGCCGCTTCCGGCTCGCAGTGGGTCGGCATCGAAGGCGTCACGGCGCAACAGGCGCGCAGCATCGCCCGCGAATCGTACCTGTACGGCGCGCCCATGGTCGCCAGTTACCAGGCCATGTATGTCTACAGCATCGACAAGACCGGCGCGCAGTACAAAGGGCCGCTGAACACCATCAATCCCATGGGAACCGCAGCCGCCGCGGCGGCCGGGCTGGATCCCGCCTATCTGTATTCGTACGCGGCCCTGGACCTGCGCGCCGAACCCGTCGTGGTCACCGTGCCCCGCTTGGAAAAGCGGCGCGATGTCTCGTTGCAGGTGATGGATCTGTACATGCACCACATCGGCGACCTTGGCTCGCGCGGGTTGGGCGGCGGCGCTTTTCTGGTTGCAGGACCGTCCTGGAAGGGCAAGGTTCCGCCCGGCATCACGAAGGTGATTCGCTCCGAGACCGAACTTGCCACGCTGGTGGCCCGCACGCAGCGCTTCAATCCCGCCGACCATGACAACGCCAAGGGCATCCAGTCGCGCTTCAAGGTCCAGACCTTGTCCGCGTTCCGCAACCGGGCTGCGCCTGCCGCGCCCGCGCGGGTGGAATGGATGGCGCCGGTTCCGCGCGCGCAGATGTATTCGTCGCTCGAGTTCTATGACGAACTGGCCTTCCTGTTGCGGTTCGCACCCGCGCACAAGTCCGAGACGATGCTGCGCGAGCGCATCGACAGCCTGGGATTGCGGCCCGGCGAGACCTACGACACGGCGACGTTGAATCCCGCGTTGCGGCGCGCGCTGCAAGAAGGCATGCACGATGCCCAGAACGATATCGACAAGAACCGTGCGGCAAAGGGCGCCGATACGGCCGCGCTGTTTGGCGATCGGGAGTCGTTGAAGAACAACTACCTTTCGCGCGCGACCGGTGCGCAGATGGGGTTGTTTGCGTTCGGCGGCCTGAGCGCGCCTAAGACGCCGCCCAAGCCACGGTAGGCGCGCATCGCATGAAGCGCAACTTCAACATCCACGACCTGCGCATCTTCTACGCCGTGGTCATGACTGGCTCGACGCGGCAGGCGGCGCTTGCCATGCACCTGACGCAGCCGGCGATCAGCCACGCGATCTCACGCCTCGAAAGCGCGACGGGCGTTCAGCTGTTCGACCGGTCGCACAAGACCCTGCGTCCCACGGAGGCAGGGCAGTACCTCTACAGCGAGGCCAAGTTCGTGCTCGATGAACTCGTGCGCATCGACGAGGCCTTGCACAGCATCGAACAATTCGGCGGGCGCGGACTGCGCATTGCTTCGTCGCCCGCGTTGGCGTTGGGCTATGCGCCCGACGCAGTGCGCCGCTATCTGGACATCAATGGCACGCGACCGTTCTCCATCGACGTGGAGTCTTCGATGCAAGTCATCAGCGCGGTGGAGACGATGCGCGCCGATTTCGGCCTGGGCGCCGTCGGCCGCGACAGCACGCGGCTGACCTTCACGCCGTTCCTGCGCGCGGACGTCATGGCGATTGCCCACTGCGAACACCCGCTGGCCGGACGCGACGCCATCACGGTCCTGGATATTCCGCCGGACACCTACGTCAAGCCGTTGTGGTCCGACTACGTCGTGGCGCAGGGCGACATCGCCGACTCGCTGCTGCTGCGGTCCGGTATGCAGGCGCACATGTCGTTGCTGCCGGGCACGGTGCGCGCGGTCAAGGGCATCAGCCTGGTCAACGCGTTGTCCGCGTCGGATATCGTGGCGTCGTTTCCGGACCTGGTGGCGGTGCCGCTCGCCTCGCGGCAATGGTTCGACTTCCTGCTCATCACGCGCGCCGAATCGCGCAACAACGAGCTGACCGCGCGGCTGCTGGATGCCTTGAGATCCACGGCGCAGGCGCGGCGGCAGGGCGTCTATGCGGAGACGATCGCGCTGCTGTAGCGGCGATCGGCTCCCCTTCATTGCGCCGGCGGCTGCCACGGCAGCGATTGCAGATCGCCGTCGATGCTGATTGCCTGGCCGCTGACCATGGCCCCGAAGGGACTGGCCAGAAACAACGCCATGTTGGCGATGTCCGCGGCGCGCACGAACTGCCGCAGGCTCACGCCTGACAGCTCCAGCCGGGTCTGTTCCTCCACTGACAAACCCATGTTCTTAGCTCGAGCCGCAATCACGCGGTCGATGCGCGGTCCGGCCACCAGTCCCGGCAGCAGCGCATTGACCCGGATGTTCAGCGGCCCCAGCTCCATCGCAAGCGATCGGGTCAGCCCCACGACGCCCCACTTCGTGGCGGCATACGGCGTGCGCATTGGCAGGCCCATCCGGCCCGCCACCGAACTGATGTTGATGATGCTGCCGCCGCCAGCCTCGCGCAGCGCGGGCAGCGCATGCCGCACGGTGTGGAATTGCGAGGCCAGGTTGATGTCCAGCGTCGCGTCCAGCTCCGCTTCCGTGATGTCGGCGATCCCGGCCGTGGGGCCTGCGATGCCGGCGTTGTTCACCAGCACGTCAAGCCCGCCAAGCTGCGACAGCGCGGTCTGCATGTAGCGGTCGATCTCGGCGCGGCTGCTGACGTCCGCGCGCGCCCAGGGGTGACGGCAGGTGGCCAGGGCCTGTTCATCGACATCGCACAGATGCACGTGTGCGCCGCGTTCCGCAAAGGCGTCGGCGAGCGCAGCGCCGATCCCCGAGGCGCCGGCCGTGACGATGACGCGTATTCCGGACAGATCGACGGGCAGGGTGGTGATGACTTCGGGCGTGCTCATAGGGGTGTTGGATTGGTTCATGGCATCAGGGCTTCATCAAGCGGCAGGTCGATTCCGCGGGCGACGTGTACACCTGATCGCCCGGCACGCGCGCCACCAGCTTGTAGTAATCCCACGGCGCCTTCGATTCCGCCGGCGTCTTCACCTGCATCAGGAACATGTCGTGCACCATCAGTCCGTCCGCGCGAATCTTGCCGTCCTTGACGAAGAAGTCGTTCACCGGATTGGCCTTCAGCCACTTCATGATGGTGTCGCCGTCGGTGCTCTTGGTGGCTTCCACCGCTTTCAGATAGGTCGTCGCCGCGGAATAGTCGCCGGCCTGCAGCATCGAAGGCTTCTTCTTCATCACGGCCTCGAAGCGCGACGCCCATTTGCGCGACGCGTCGTCCTGATCCCAGTACCACGCCGTGGTCAGGTACATGTTCTGCGCCGCTTGCAGGCCCAGCGCATGCACGTCGGTGATCAGCACCAGCAGACCGGCGATCTTCATCTTGGGCGTCAGGCCGAACTCGTTGGCCGCCTTGACCGCATTGCTGGTGTCGCTGGCGGAATTGGCCAGCCCCAGCACCTGAGCGCCTGAGGCCTGCGCCTGCAGAATGAACGACGAGAAATCGGCCGTATTCAACGGATGCCGCACCCGGCCCTTGGCGTTGCCGCCGTCGTCCTGCACCACCTTCGAGGCGTCCCGCTCCAGCGCATGGCCAAACGCGTGGTCCACCGTCAAGAAAAACCAGTCCTTGTTGCCTTCCTTCATCATCGCGCGCGCCGTACCGCGCGCCAGCGATACCGTGTCGTAGACGTAATGCACCGTGTAGGGCGTGCACTGCGAATTCGTCAGTTCCGACGCGCCCGCGCTCACCACGAAGAACGGCGTCTTCTTCTCCTCGGCCACCTTCGCCATCGCCAGCGCCGCCGCCGAATTTGCGCCTGCGATCAGCATGTTCACGCCGCGCTGATCCAGCCATTCGCGGGCACGTGACGATGCAATATCCGCCCGGTTCTGATGGTCCGCGACCAGCACCTCCACCTTCTTGCCGGCCACCGTGCCGCCCAAGTCCGCGATCGCCATCTTGATCGCCTCGGCGCCGCCCGGTCCATCGGCGTCGGCCGACAGCCCCGACATATCCGTGATGAATCCGATTCGGATGACCCCGTCATCGGCTTGGGCCACGCCCGCCATACCCAACAGCGCGGCCAAGGCCGTCGCGTGCAACGTCTTTTTCATGTCTCGTCTCTCCACTGGATGGATGTGTATTTTCAGAACGCGACGTTGCCGCGTCCCTTCAGTTGCAGCGTCTCGCGCGCATCGTCAGGCGTCGCGATCTGCAAGCACAGATCTTCCAGAATGCGCCGGATGCGGCGCACCTGGTCTGCGTTGGACTGTGCCAGTTCGCCGGGACCGTCCCACAACGAATCCTCCAGTCCCACGCGCACGTTCCCGCCCATCGTGGCCGCCATCGTGGCCAGCGGCGTCTGCTTGCGCCCCGCGGCCAGCACCGACCAGATGTAATCGTCGCCAAACAAACGGTCTGCCGTGCGCTTCATCATCATCACGTCCTCGGGATGCGTGCCGATGCCGCCGCGGATGCCGAACACCGACTGGATCAGAAACGGCGGCTTGAGCAGCTTGCGGTCCACGAAATGCGCGGCGGTGTACAGGTGGCCGATGTCGTAGCACTCGATCTCGAAGCGCGTCCCGTTGTCGCTGCAAGACGTGAGGATGTGCTCGATGTCCTTGAACGTGTTGCGAAAGATCAGGTCATTGCTGCCTTCGAGATAAGGCCGTTCCCAGGCGTGCTTGAATTCCTTGAACCGTTCCAGCAGTTCATACATCCCGAAGTTCATCGACCCCATGTTCAGCGACGCCACCTCGGGCTTGAACCGCAGCGCCGGCGCCATGCGCTCGGCGATCGGCAGCACCGGCGAACCGCCGGTCGTGATGTTGACCACCACATCCGACGCCTCCTTGATGCGCGGCAGGAACTGCGCGTACAAGGCCGGATCCTGCGTAGGCTGGCCGGTGGCCGGCTGCCGCGCGTGCAGATGCACGATGGCCGCGCCCGCCGCGGCGGCATCCAGCGCGGACTGTGCGATCTGGTCGGGGGTGACGGGCAGATGGGGCGACATCGACGGCGTGTGGACCGAACCGGTGATGGCGCAGGTGATGATGACCTTCCTGGACTTTTTCATGGGCCTCTGGCGCGGTGTGATCGCGCTGTGGATTCTTGTGGCCCCGGCTGTCTCCTCCGGGTGTGGGCCATTCTGTCGCAGGCCTTCGGGTCCTGTCACCTGAACAGAAATTATCAATTGATAGGAAATCCGGTGCTGCGGTGCAGCGTGCGGGGTGCGCTGGCGCCAGGCGAAAAAAAGCCGCCGCCAGGATCGCTCCTGGCGGCGGCTTTTTGAACCGATATGGCTGCGGGACCTTAGTCCTTGCGGCTGGTCACTTCAACCAGGTGGTAGCCGAACTGGGTCTTCACCGGACCTTGCACTTCGCCGACCGGGGCGCTGAACACGACGGTGTCGAATTCCTTGACCATCTGGCCCGGGCCGAAGGTGCCCAGATTGCCACCGTCGCGGCTCGACGGGCAGCTCGAGTTTTCCTTGGCGAGCTGGGCGAAGTCAGCGCCATTCTCGATGGCGGTCTTGAGTTCGTTGGCCTTCGCTTCGGTGGAAACGAGGATGTGACGGGCGGAGGCTTGTGCCATGAGGGAACTCCTTGCAGACTGATTTGGGGAGGGGAGAGTAACGCATTTGGGCGTCCTGACTACGTTGCCATCATAAATCGGGTTCATGACGACGCCGGTCGATACTTCTACTTCTTGCACGAGCTTTCAATTGATTCTTAAGACTTCGCTACTATTACAAAAGATAACAATAGGAGCGAAGGATGAATTTCTGGTGGGTGAATCACAGCAAGTCTTACCGCGCTGAACTTGCGGGCGGATATATCTGGTGCCCGCAAGTTCATCCCGGAGATGTACAGCGGACACCGTGGCTCAACGTCGCAAGAGTTCTTCCGGGCGACATGATCATCTCCTACGCCAAGCAACACGTTCGAGCCGTTGGTATTGCGACATCGGCGGCGTTTGATTCGCCACCTAAGCCTGGGTACGCGGAGAACGGCTGGAAGGACTTGGGGTGGGAGGTAACAGTGAAGTGGGAGTTGTTGCCGTTACCCTTCTCGTTGAAGCCCTTCGTCGAGACCATCAGCTCATTCTTAGCTTCGAAGAACGCGCCTTTAAAGTCCAATGGCGATGCACAGTTGGCATACCTAACGTCAATCAGTAGACAGTTTGGGGACTGGCTAATTCGAAATGTAGGTGTAAACGAGGCTTTGGTCCTCGATATGTCCGTGGAAGCGGAGGTCAATGCCGAAGATGTTCCACCCACTCAAAAGGTCCGGTTGTACCAGGCTCGCTTAGGACAAGGCATTTATCGACGGGAAGTATTGCTGTTGGAACCCAGATGCCGGCTCACAGGGGTTTCCAATCCGAATTTCCTGATCGCAAGTCATATCAAGCCATGGCGGGATAGCTCTAACTCTGAGCGATTGGATGGGCACAATGGATTGATGCTGGCTCCGCACGTGGACCGACTTTTTGACCAAGGTTGGATTTCGTTCGAAGACTCTGGGAGGCTGTTGGCCGTCCCTGAAGTCGAGCCGATCATTACAGCGTGGGGACTCACTGCAAGATCAAACGTCGGCGTCTTTTCTCGCCAAACTTCGGGATACCTCAAGTTTCATCGAGATCAAGTATTCAGAGGCCACTAACCCCCCCTTGAAATTGCGAGAACCAGATCTGTAGGATGTGTAAGACGTCAGACGCTATTTCCCCATTTTCGCGCTCGTACCACGTGCAACTGGTTGGAGAAGTATCGAGATGACCGACTAAAAGCTAAAAGGGTTTTCATGTCTGTTCCAACCTATGATCAGTTTATTGAGCCGATCCTCCGCTTCCTCGCTTCTAAGCCGGACGGGTCTCCTACCCACGAGGTTCACGAAGCGGCGGCAGCGGCATTAGACCTAACAGCTGAGCAGAAGCAAAAGCTCATTAGTAGCGGACAGCCCACCTATAAGAACCGCGCGAATTGGGCGCACGATCGACTGAAGCGTGCGGGGCTTTCTACAAGCGAACGGCGTGGATATTGGAAGCTGACTGACAAGGGGCACGCGTTCGCCGGTGAGCACTCGACCCCGCTGTCTGGCGACACTGTTGCGCATTTGGCCGTTGATTATTTGGCCGTTAGATTAAAGGCAGGCGAAGGCTCAATTGGCACAGGGAATGCAGTTGACGACGACGTTGTCGACTCTCCTGTCACGATGAGTCCGGATGATCGTTTAGAACAAGCGCTAAAGGAGCTACGCGCGGCAACGGCGGCAAGTCTTATCGAACGTCTTCTTCAGGTATCCCCCACACGCTTCGAATTGATCGTGCTGGACGTGTTGCATAGTCTCGGTTATGGCGCCAGCAGAGACGATGTGCGACGCGTTGGTGGTTCAGGAGACGGGGGAATAGACGGTGTGATTGCCTTGGATAAATTAGGCTTGGACAAAGTGTACGTTCAAGCGAAACGCTGGCAGGGCTCGGTAGGCAGGGTCGAAGTGCAGAATTTTTATGGCGCGTTAGCGGGCCAAAAGGCAAAGCGCGGCGTGTTCATTACCACTTCTACTTTCAATTCGAATGCCATCGAATATGGCAAGTCTGTTGAAGGGATCGTTCTCGTCGATGGACTCGAGCTCGTCGGGCTCATGATGGACCATGAGGTGGGCGTCTCGTCTCGATCCCTCAAAATTCCGAAGTTGGACTCAGACTACTTCGACGACGATTGATCCCAAGTGGGGAGCAAGAGGCAGGCCCCCACGGCCACGTTGAAGAACGTGCCGGGAGCGGAAGGGAGGATCGTTCGCTCGCCGCCGAGGGAGCTGACGTTCGACGGTTTCCCACATCCGCACTTCCCCTAATACCTCCCCCATCCTTATACGATTATCGTATTTTCAACGCGCCCTCCCGGGGAGCGTCCACAGCCGAGGCAACGCGGGCTGGCAATGAGATGCACGTTTTCGGACGAGACTTCCTATGCCTGATTCAGCTTCCCGAGTACTGTTGAAAAGAGAGTCGGTCGCGCCGTTCTCGTCGGAGCCCAATCTGACGGACCGCGTCACCGAGATGCTGCTGGATGAGATTACCAGCGGCGACTACCAAGTTGGCGAGGTCTTGCCGCCTGAGCAGACCATCGCAAACCGGCTTGGCGTTTCGCGCACCGTGCTGCGCGAAGCGGTTTCCCGCCTGAAGGGCGATGGCATCGTACAAAGCAAGCAGGGCCGTGGGCTGACCGTCATGCAGACGGCGCGGCCGTCTGTGTTGCGCATGCAGGCGGCGGATATTGGCGATGCGGATCAGGTGTTGCGCATCGTGGAGTTGCGCCGGGGCTTCGAGATCGAGGCGGCGCCGCTGGCGGCGGCTCGGCGGGACGAGGACGATCTGGCCGCGATGCGGCTGGCGCTGCGCAAGATGGCCGACGCGATTGCGTCCGGCGACGTGGCGGTCGGGGTGGATGCCGACATGGAGTTCCACCGCTGCGTGGCGCGCGCCACGCGCAATGAACACTATCTGAATTTCTTCGATTTCCTGGCGGTGTTGCTCAAGAAGAACTTGCGCGTCTCGCGCTCGCGTTCGGCCAAGATCGCGGGGCGCGGGGCGCAGGCGCAGAAGGAGCATGAAGCGCTGTTTGCCGCCATTGAGAAAGGCGACGTGGAGTTGGCGCGGCAGCACGCGCGCATGCACGTCGACAACACGGAAGCACGTCTGCGTACAGCGGCGGCCACGGCGGACAAGCCGTAGGCGCCCATTAAGGGCATCCTCCAAGGGGAAGTGGTGATGGGTCAGAAGACGATCGATGAGTTGGTGCGCGCCGACGAGGGACTGGTCAGCCGGTCCATCTTCGTGGACGACGAGATCTTTCAGCAGGAGCTGAAGCAGATCTTCTCGCGAGCGTGGCTGTTTGTGGGGCACGAAAGCCTGGTCCCCAAGCCGGACGACTACTTTGTCTCGCGCATGGGCACGGAATCCGTGATCCTGACGCGCGACCGGCAGGGGCAGATCCAGGTCATGCTCAATAGCTGTGCGCATCGCGGCATGAAGCTGTGTCGCTATGACCACGGCAACAACCGGACCTTCACCTGTCCGTACCATGGCTGGAGTTTTTCCACCGACGGCAAGCTCGTGGAGCGGCCCGGCGAGCTGGTGGGCGTACCCGGCCACGCGACGCACTACAAGGGCGAGCTCGACAAAAAGCAGTGGGGCCTGAAGACGGTGGCGCAGGTGGTGAATTACAAGGGCGCCATCTGGGCAACGTGGGATCCCAACGCGCCGCCGTTCCTGGACTACATCGGCAATATGCGCCTGTACCTGGATGCGGCGCTGGATCATCGCAATGGCAGCCCGGGCGGCTCCGAGGTGATCGGCGGCGTGCAGAAGTGGCGCGTGAAGTGCAATTGGAAGTTCGCGCCCGAAAACTTCATTGGCGATCTGTACCACGACATCAGCCACCGCTCGGTGGACATCGTGGGCATCGGACCGGGTGGCGGAAAAGGCCGGCGTGATGCGTCGGCCACGCGCTCGGCGATCTGTTTTCCGGAGCTGGGGCACGGTCTTCTGGGCCGCTTGCCGTTCTACGAAGAAGGCCCCTACGCGCCGCAATACGGCCGCTATCCGGAGGTGGAAGCCTACTACCGCGAGATCCATGAACAGCGCGAACGCACGCTGGGTTCGGCGATGCGGGTGCAGACCAGCGTCGGCACGATCTTCCCGAACATGTCGTTCCACGGCCGCCAGCCGCGCACGCTGGCGGTGTTTCATCCGATCAGCTCGACCGAGATGGAAATGTGGCGCATGTATCTGGTGGACAAGGATGCGCCGGAAGCCGTCAAGGAAGCGGCGCGGCATTATTTCCTGCGCTATTCCGGGCCGGGCGGCATGACGGAATCGGACGACATGGAGAACTGGACCGGCGCCACCGAGGCCAGCATGGGTGCGATGGCGCGCGAGCTCTTCTTCAACTACCAGATGGGCGTGGGCCATCGGCAGGACGTGCCCGAGATTCCCGGCTGTGCGGTCAACGGGGAATACACCGAGGAAAACGCGCGGATCTACTACCGGCGCTGGGCGCAGTTCATGAACGGCCTGTCCTGGGACCAACTGATGGCGGGCGCGGCGCGCCTGGAGGAGGCGGCATGAACGCACCCATCGAGAACGCGCCGCCCGTGGCGCAGGACGACAGCGTGGACGACATGCTGCTGTGGTGGGAAGCGCAGCGCTTTCTGCACTACGAGGCCGATCTGCTGGACCACCGCGAGTTCGACAAGTGGCTCAGCCTCTTGGACGAGGCCATCATGTATCGCATGCCGCTGACGCGCAACGTTCGCCGCGACGCGATGGCGCAGGAATACTCGGGCAGGCAGGATGCCGCCTGGTTCGACGAAGGCATCGACACGCTGCGCCAGCGCGTCGCGCAGATCAAGACGGGCATTCACTGGGCCGAAGAGCCGGCCTCGCGCGTGTCCCATCTGGTGACCAACATCCGCGTGCTGGACGTGACGCCAGACGATAACGGCGGCGACCTGGTGCGCGTGCGGTCGCGCTTTCTGATCTACCAGAACCGCCTGCAATCCGAAGTGAATCTGTTCGTGGGCAAGCGCGAGGACGTGCTGCGCAGGCGCGACGGGCGCTTCACGATTCTGTCGCGGGAAATCCACCTGGACCAGAACGTTCTCTTATCGAAGGCGCTGACGATCTTCTTCTAGCGCGCCATTGCCGGAGCCGGCCCGTCTGCCGGCGTTCGATGGTTTTCCTTCCACTCGGGGCCTGACCGCCGACAGGACGCGCTCGCCCATACCTGGAGTTGCAGCATGCAAAGACGTACTGTACTGAAGGCCATTGCCGGCGCGGCCGCGATGACGGCGACGGGAATTTCGTGGGGCGCCGACGCGGCGTATCCCAGCAAGCCGATCCGCCTGATCGTGCCGTATCCGCCGGGCGGCGTCACGGACGTGGCGGGACGCCTGGCCGGCGAGATCCTCACCCGCAAGTTCGGCCAACCGGTGGTGGTGGAAAACCGGCCGGGCGCGAACGGCATGATCGGCAGCCAGCAGGTGGCGTCCGCACCGCCGGACGGCTATACGCTGCTGCTCAATGGCCTGGGCGGCATGGTGCTGCCGATGGCCACGGTGACCGGGCTGCCGCTGGACACGGCGCGCGCCTTCACGCCGATTGCGCAGATGGCAGAGTTCATCAACGTGCTGATCGTGCGCGCCGACTCGCCGATACGCAGCGTCGACGACCTGATCGCCACGGCGCGCAAGCGCAGCAAGGATGGTCTGAATTACGGATCGAACGGCATCGGCTCGTCGGTGCATCTGACCACGGCGTTCTTCGCGCAGCACACCGGCACCAACCTCTTGCACGTGCCGTACAAGGGCAGCGGCGAGATGCTGGTGGACGTGGTGAACGGCAACCTGGACTTCAGCTTCAGCAACCTGCCGCCGGTGATGGGCCTGATCCGCAAGGGCTCGATTCGTCCGATCGCGGTGACCAGCAGCTATCGCAGCAAGCAGTTGCCGGACGTGCCGACGATGGCCGAGCAGGGCGTGGCCGACTTTGATGTGACGAGCTGGCTGGGTGTGTATGGCCCCGCAGGCATGGCGCCGGACGTGGTGCAGAAAATCAGCGCGGCCTTGCAGGAAGGCATGGCGCAGCCGCAGTCGGTGGAAACCTTGACCGCCGCAGGCTTCGAGCCCAAGCCTCGAGGCGCCGACGCCTTCGCGGAGCTGAACCGGGCCGAGCTGACGCGGTGGAAGCAGGTGGCCACCAAGGCCAGCATTTCCCTGAAATTCGGAGCCTGAGCATCATGGAAACCTCATCTGCTCCGCAGCGTGTCCACACGGCCATCATCGGCGCGGGGCATGCGGGCGTGGAGTGTGCGTGGGCCTTGCGCGCCGCCGGCGTTGACGGCGATATCGCGCTCTTCGGCGCGGAAACGCATGCTCCCTATGAACGGCCGCCGCTTTCCAAGGCCCTGCTGACCGGCTCGACCAGCGCCGAGCGCATCGCGTTGCGCGCGGGCGCCGCCTACGAGAAGTCGCGAGTGATCGTGGTGGCGGGGGATCCGGTGGCCGCCATCGACACTGCGGCGCACACGCTGCGCACGGCGTCGGGCCGCGAGGTGGCCTATGATCACTGCGTGCTTGCCACCGGCGCCAGCGCGCGCGGCATTGCCGACGTGGCGGGCGAGCAGGTGTTTTCGGTGCGGGGCCTGGACGATGCGCATCGGCTGCGCGAGGCGCTGCGGCCGGGCATCCGGCTGCTCGTCGTGGGAGCGGGGTATCTGGGGCTGGAGGCGGCCTGCTCGGCGCGCAAGCTGGGCGCGGCGGTGCTGGTGCTGGAGCAGGGCGGCAACGTGATGGCGGGCAAGGTGTCCGAATCCACCGCCACGCGCATCGGCGACTTGCACCGCGAGGCCGGCATCGAGATCCGCCACGGCGCGGCGGTGCGGCGCTGGGAGCGCACGGCGACGGGTTGGCGCGCGCATCTGGCCAGCGGCGACCCCATCGACGCTGAACTCGTGCTGGTGTCCATCGGCGCGGTCGCCGAGACGGCGCTTGCCGAAGCCGCGGGCCTGATCTGCCTGGACGGCGTTGTCGTGGATGAATGCTGCCGGACCTCGGCGCCCGGCGTCTATGCCATTGGCGACTGTGCCAGCGCCTTTCGCGGCGAGCTGCAGCGTTATGCCCGCATCGAAAGCGTCCAGAACGCACTGGCGCAGGCACGCACGGCGGCGGCCGCCATCGCCGGCAAGACGCCGCCCGCCGCGCGTCCGCCCACCTTCTGGTCCGAACAGCAGGGCCGCCGTCTGCAGATGGCCGGACTGGTCGATCCGGCCGCGCCTTGCCGCGACGTGCTAGTGCCCACCGCCAATGGTTGGCTGGTCGAGCGCTATCAGCACGGCCGCTTGGCCGCGATCGAGGCGGTCGACAGCCCGGTGGAATTCATCAAGGGCGTGCCGCGCATCGGCGCGCCCGAAGCGGTTCCGGCCGCGGTGTAAACGAACCCTTGGAGACAACATGCCCGTTGCGATATTTGAATTGCCCGATGGCGCTGAACAGGTGCTGGACGTGCCCGACGACTGGTCGCTGATGGAAGCCGCGCGGCGCGATGGCCTGGAAGGCATCGTTGCCGAATGCGGTGGCGGCGCCATCTGCGGCACCTGCCATGTGCAGGTGGACGCGGACTGGCACGCGCGGCTGGAGCCGCCCGGCATGGCCGAGGAGGCGCTGCTGGAAGTCGTGCCGGAGCGCTGCCCGACCAGCCGCCTGTCCTGTCAGGTCATCATGACGCCCGAGCTGGACGGCATCCGCGTGCGCGTCCCGTCCTCGCAGCTTGAACTGTAGCCGCGGTGCCTGAACCGCAAGACGCGACCGCAAGGAGCAACCGCATGGCCGACAACAAATCCCTCAACCTCGTCGATCTGCAACCCGGCGTGCGCGTGCGCATGGCGGGCGGCGCGTTGGCCGAGATCGTCGAGAACCCGCAAGACGGCTTCTGGCTGATCGTCCGTTACCTGGACCATCCCGCCGAGCCCGCGCTGGTCGACGCCGGTGAGCAGCAGGTGTTTGCCACCGACGTCGAAGCCATCGAACCCTGACCCCACTGGAGCCACCATGAATCAAAAGCCCAAAGTCATCGTCTCCGCGCCCGTGCCGCCGGACCTGCGCGATCGCCTCGCCGAACGTTGTGAAATCGTCGAAGTGCCCACCGGACAGAATCCGGCCGAGGTGCTGGGCGCGGACGAGCGCGCGCAGATCGAAGGCATGGTGTGCACGGTGCGCACCAAGGTCGATCAGGCGTTGCTGGACGCCTTGCCCGCGCTGAAGGTCAGCTCGAACTTCGCCGTGGGGTTCGACAACGTCGACCTGGCGGCCGCCACGCGGCGCAAGGTGCTGATCTGCAATACGCCGGGCGTGCTGGATGGCGCGGTGGCTGACGTGACCATCGGCCTGGTGCTGTGCCTGTCGCGCAATCTGGTGGCGGGCGACGCCTTTGTGCGCAGCGGCGCGTGGACCAAAGGCGCCTTTCCGCTGACGCGCGACATCCGTGGCAAGACGCTGGGCCTCTTGGGCATGGGCCGCATCGGCCGTGTCGTGGCGCGCGCGGCGCAGGCCTTCGACATGAAGGTTATCTATCACAACCGCCGCGAAGATCCGCAGGCCGAAGGCCTGGCCACTTATGTGGATCGCGACGAACTCTTCAAGACGTCGGACGTGCTCAGCGTGCACATCCCACTGTCCGCCGAGACGCGCCACTCCGTCGGCAAGCGCGAGCTGGAACTGATGAAGCCCACGGCGTACCTCATCAACACCGCGCGCGGCCCGGTCATCGACGAGGCCGCTTTGGTCGAGGCGCTACGCGCCGGCACCATCGCGGGCGCGGGGCTGGACGTGATGGAGCAGGAACCGCTGCCGGCCGACAGCCCGCTGTGCGCCTTGCCGAACGTGGTGCTGCAGGCCCACGTGGGCAGCGCCACGCACGAAACGCGGCGCGCGATGATCGATCTGGCAGTGGCCAACCTGATGGATGCGCTAGGCGGCCAGAAGCCGCAGGCCATGGTCAACGCCGAGGTTTGGCAGGCGCGCGCCTGACGGCACTCCTGCGATAGATGCGGGCTTCGCCATTGTGAGGCTGGCGGGGGCGGGACCGGCGCAGGCAGCCGGTCCCGCCTTTCCCTATTTACCGCCGTAATCCACCACGATCCCCGCCTGTTGCGCGACCTCGCTCCAGCGCTTGAGCTCCGCCTTGGAGAACGCCTGGAACTGCGCGGCATTGCGCAGCTTCGGTTCGAAGCCCGCGCCGATAATGCGCGCCTGGTATTCAGGCGTCGCCAGCCCGGTGACGATGGTGTCGGACAGCTGGGCGATGATCGCCGGATCAACCTGGGCGGGCGCGTACATCCCCAGCCAGCTCGTGACGTCGAAGTCCTTCATGCCCTGTTCCTGCATCGTCGGCACGTTGGGCAACTGCCGCGCGCGGTAGGCGCTGGTCACCGCCAACGCCTTCAGGCGCTTGCCGTCCACCATGGGCAGCGTGGGCGGCAGGTTCATGAAACAGAGGTCCAGATCGCCATTGGCCGTGCCCACCAGCGCCTCGCTGGCGCCCTTGTACGGCACATGATCGAATTTCAGGCCCGTGCGCATGGCAAAGAGCTCGGCCGTCATCTGCGACGAGCTGCCGACGCCGTTGCTGCCGTACAGCGGCTTGCGTTTGGTGGCGCGCAGGTATTCGATCAGTTCGGGCACGGTGTTGGCGGGATGGTCCACACGCACGACAAGTGCGTTGACGAACTCGGCCACCTGGGCGATGGGAAGCAGTGCGGTAGGGATGTCGATGGGCAGCCCGCGCAGCGTGGCGGGCGGCAGCACGTTGTGACCGAGCCCCCCGGTTGTGAGGGTGTAGCCGTCCGGCTTGGAGGCGGCCGCGGCCTGCATGCCGATGACGCCACCGGCGCCGGCGCGGTTTTCGATCACCACGCTCTGGCCGTACTTGGCGAAGAGCAGGTCGCCGACCAGCCGGCCCGCAAGATCGGTGGCGCTGCCTGGGGTGGATGAGACGATGATCTTGATGACGCGGGACGGATACGGCCCGCTTTGTGCCCAGCTTGCGCCGGTCAGGTGCAGGCCAGCGGCGGCCCCCATCAGCTTCAACGCACTGCGACGTTTCATGACGACTTCCCCTTGGGTTATAGACCTACTGCTTCACGTGCTGCTCCAGAAATGTGACCCGACTTTGTACGATAAACATATTTCTCGTACGGTACGGGGCACACAAGAGCACGCAAATTGCGGCTAACCCTAGGGGAGTCGTTACGGGCCTTGCGGCCCGTTTTCTAGCGCACCGGCCAGCCGTACATCAGGCCGCCGTTGCGGTACGAGGCGTTAAGCCCGCGTTCCAGTTTCAGCGGGCTGTTGGGGCCCAGGTTCTTCTCGAAGCTTTCGCCGTAATTGCCGACGGTCTTGATGATGTTGTAGGCCCACTTGTCATCGACGCCCAGGTTCTTGCCCATGCCCGGCGTCACGCCCAGCAGGCGCTGGATGTTCGGGTTGGTGCTCTTCAGCATCTCGTCCACGTTCTTGGACGTGACGCCGTATTCCTCGGCTTCCAGCATGGCGTTCATGGTCCAGCGGACCAGGTTGAACCACTGTTCGTCGCCCTGGCGGACCATGGGGCCGAGCGGTTCCTTCGAGAAGTTCTCCGGCAGGATGTCGTACTTTTCCGGGTTCTCCAGGTTGCTGCGCGCGGCGGCGAGCTGCGACTTGTCGCCGGTGAACGCGTCGCAACGGCCCACGGCGAAGGCGCGGATGATCTCGTCCAGGCGCTCGACGACGACCGGCTTGAAGTTGACGTTCTGCGAGCGGAACCAGTCGGCCAGGTTCAATTCGGTGGTGGTGCCCGGCTGCACGCAGACGGTGGCGCCTTCCAGTTCCTTGGCGCTCTTCACGCCCAGGGACTTGTTCACCATGATGCCCTGGCTGTCGTAGTAGTTGACGCCCACGCCGATCAGGCCCAGCGTCGTGTCGCGCGTCAGCGTCAGGGTGGTGTTGCGGGTCAGCACGTCGACTTCGCCGGATTGCAGGGCGGTGAAGCGCTGCACGGCGCTGATCGCCTGGATCTTGGCCTTGGACGCGTCGCCGAACAGGGCGATGGCCAGCGCGCGGCACAGGTCCACATCCAGGCCGATCCAACCGCCCTTGCTGTCGTTCACGGAAAAGCCCGCGACGCCCGTGGATACGCCGCAGTGGACGAAGCCCTTGCTCTTGACCGCGTCGAAGGTCGCGCCCGCGTGGGCGGTCCAGGACGAAATGAACAAGGCGGTTCCTGCCGCAGCCAGTTTGAGTGCTTTCATGGTGTCTCCGCGCAGCGTTGCGCATGTTTATCGCTCAGCCGAAGGCTGAAGTGCGGCGCATAGTACCAGTGGGTCCGGGAGGGAGAATTGGGGAATTCCCCTTAAATCCGAGTGGCGGAATTTGATGAGGCATAGAATCGCCCTATGAAACGACATGAAGACCCCGCAGGGCCGGACGACCGCCCGAGGCGCCCCTTCGCCTTCGTCAAGGATCAGCTGCACGGCACGTGGTCCGAGCTGACCCGGGTCAACGCCAGCGACCGCCCCTGGGAAATGCCGCTGGCCGCCGCGCTGTCGTCGGGCCTGCCGCTGATGGTCGGTGCGTATTTCGGACGCATGGACTACGGGCTGATGTCCAGCCTGGGCGGCATGGTGTTCTTGAGCCTGCCCAACGCCTCGCTGCAGATCCGCATGATGATGCTGCTGGCCGCGTCGTTCGGCATGGTGGCCTGCTATGCGCTGGGCGCGCTGACGCAGTTCTGGCCGACGGCCACCATCGCGGCGCTGACGCTGATCGCAATGGTGGTGAACATGGTGTGCCGCTGCTATCGCCTGGGACCGCCGGGCAGCCTGTTCTTCATCATGGCCACGGCGATTGCCGCGTACACGCCCGGCAGCGTCCACGACGTTCCGCTGCGCGTGGGCATGGTGGCGCTGGGCTGCCTGGTCGCCTGCCTGGTGGCC
The DNA here is from genome assembly GCF_032113835.1 of Achromobacter sp. Lineage (GTDB taxonomy): Bacteria > Pseudomonadota > Gammaproteobacteria > Burkholderiales > Burkholderiaceae_B > Achromobacter. Next base: position 27,243 of record NZ_DAMCTG010000014.1, read on the forward strand.
TTTGCGTATTCGCTGCATATGACGCGCGTCGCGCCGCCGCCCGCGCCCATGGAACTGCCCAAGCCGACCTTCGATTTCGTGGTCTATGACTCCGTCATCATCGGCCTGTTCGTCGGCGTCTCGTTGCTGGTGGCGGAACTGCTGCAGCTTCAGCGGCCGTATTGGGTGCCGGTGAGCTGCCTGGCGATCATCCAGGGCGCCAGCCTGCGCGCGGCATGGAGCCGGCAGATGCACCGCATTCTCGGCACCGCGGTGGGGTTGTGCGTGGCATGGGCGTTGCTCAGCCTGCCGCTGAACGTCTGGACGCTGAGCCTGGTGATGATGGCGCTGTCCTTCGGCATCGAGACACTGGTGGTGCGGCACTACGCCAGCGCGGTCGTGCTGATCACGCCATTGACCATCTTCCTGGCCGAAGCGCCGCATCTGGGGCAGGGCTATCCCATCGACGTCATCGAGGCGCGTTTCGTGGACACGGTGCTGGGCGCCTTCATCGGCGTGCTGGGCGCGGTGCTGCTGCATAACCAGCGCATCCGCCCCGTGCTGTCGCGGTGGATGCGCGCCGTGCTGCCCCGCCGGGTGAATTGACGCCGCCGCGCCAACGCGGCAGCATGGGCTTTCCGCAACCCTGGAGGCACTCATGGATTGTTCTGTTGAAGGAAAGGTCGCGTTCGCCGACGGCCAGTCGTATCACTTCGCGACCGTGGACGCGGCGCTGGCATTCGCCGAATGCGTCAAAAGCAGCCAGAACCCCGCGCAGTGCGCCGCGACGCACGGCAGCACCAGTCAGGTCAAGCTTGAAGACGTGGCCGCGCAGGAAGACGCCGAGCGGCGCGAGCAGGATCCGGGCGCCGGCGCTTGATCGAGGGCCAGCGCCCGCCAATTGAATCCGGGACCATCGTGCCATCGCCCCGAGGCGCTCTACGACTTTGGTCGGATGGCCGCCCATGGGCGCACGCCTACCACCTTGCCGACACGCATCAGGATGCAGCAGGAACTCAGCAAGCTGCCTGGCGGATACAAAAGCAACATGCATCGCAAGGGGCACCAACCCTACGATCTGGCGCAGGCGAGCCAGCGCCAGGTCGTTAGGGCCGGTACCACGCTGGCGTTCTGGCTGGATGATGCCTGCAACTCGACCGGCGTTCCCCGGCACCACAAGAACCCCTTCCGAGGCTCTGGCATGATCCGAATCGAGAACATCCGGGCATACCCGGATATATTCGCGCGGACGATTAATACGCCGGAATTTCTCATTTGTTGCGCTCGTTGCCGCTCCCTATGATCGACAGGGTTGCTTCACCAGCAACCCAAAAATCAAGGGGAAAACAATGGGAAAGTGGAAACTGGCCGGCGCGGCGCTGGCTGTGATGTCCTGCGTGGCCGCAACGTCAAACGCTGACACCACGGCTTATCCAAAAGGGCCGGTCACGCTGGTCGTTCCGTTCGCGCCCGGCGGATCGACGGACGTGATCGGGCGGTTGCTGGCCGAGCGGCTGGCCGTCGCGCTCAAGCAACCGGTGGTCGTCGAGAACCGCTCGGGTGCGGGCGGCAATATCGGCGCGACCATGGTGGCCAAGTCCGCGCCCGACGGCCAGACGCTGCTTTTCGGCACGACGGGCATCATGGCTATCAACGAGTTCCTGTACAAGAACCCGGGATACAGGGCCGACCGGGACCTGAAGCCCGTGGCGTACACCGCATCCATCAGCAACGTGCTGATCGTGAACAACGACATGCCCGTCTCCAACGTGGCCGACCTGATCAAGCTGGCCAAGGCGAATCCCGGCAAGTATTCCTTCGCATCGTCGGGCGCTGGCAGCTCGACCCACCTGTCGGGCGAACTGTTCAAGAACATGGCGGGCGTGGACCTGATGCACGTGCCATACAAAGGTAGCGGCCAGGCGCTGGTGGACCTGGTCGGCGGGCAGATCAACATGATCTTCGACAACGCCCCATCGGCCGTGCCGCTGGCGCAATCCGGCAAGGTCAAGGCGCTGGCCGTCACCAGCGCCACGCCGCTATCGGTGCTGCCGGGCGTGCCGCCCCTGACCGAGGTGGGCCTGAAGGGCTACGAGTCCCTGTCCTGGACCGGCGTCGTCGCACCGGCCGGCACGCCGCAATCCGTGGTGGACCGGCTGAATAAGGAACTGAACGCGATTCTTGCCGACGAGGCCGTGCGCAAGAAATTGACGGAACTCGGCGCGCAGGCCACGGGCGGCACCCCGCAGGACTTCACCACGCACATCGAAGCGGAACGCGCCAAGTGGGGCAAGCTGGTGAAGGAAGCGAACATTGCCGTGCAGTAGCCAACGGCTTTGGTGTCAGACACCTGTGTAGGTAGGTGTCTGACACCCCTGAGGCAGCCGCGCATGATGTAGACCAACTCTCACGGGTGTCAGACACCGGCGGTGGAGTGCATGGGACTGTTTTGGGGGCTCAGACACCCGCAGCCGCCGCCTTCCTGGTCCTTTTCCCCAGCACCTTCACCCCCGCCGGCACCGGCTTTTCGTTGATCACGTCCCGCATGTACTGCAGGAACAGCTCCGAGCTCGCCGACAGCGATCGCAATTTCCGCGTAATCAGACAGACCTCTCGCGACAACCGGGGCGAACTCAATTCCCGGAACACGAACATCCCCGGTTCGCTCCCCCGCGTCTGCGGTGGCGCGATGGAGCTTGCCGCCAGCGCCGGCAGGATCGAATAGCGCCCGCCGCCGCGCAGCACGGCGTGCAGCGACGACGTCCGCGACACTTCATCGTGCTGCTGCTCAAAGAACCCCGGTTTGCCCGCATGCGCGCGCAGGAACGCCCCGATGCCCGTGTCCTCGGTAAACCCCACATACTCCGCCGGATCCAGGTCGGCCCATTTCAACGGCTTTGAGCCTTGCGCGTACGGATACGACGCCGCGCAGATCACGCCGTAGCGGTCCTCGAACAGCGGCGTGTAGACCAACTCGTCAAATCCGTGATGCGAGGTCGAGATCGCGAAATCGATGTCCCCGTTGGCGATCATCTTCTCGACCAGCTCCGAGCCGGCGTCGTGCAACGAAAATGTGATCTTGGGATAGGCCTGGCGGAACGCCGCAATGGCGTCGCCCAGAAAGTAGTTGGTGACCGACGCCACCACCGCGATCCGCACGTGTCCCTGGCGGCCCTGCGACAGCGCCTCCAGGTCGCTCAGCGCGCCGTCGAACTGGCTCAGGATGCGCTCGGCCTCGGCCTTGAAGCGCGCGGCCTCCGGCGTCATCACCACGCGGCGCGTGCTGCGATCGAACAGTTTGACGCCCACGGCGTCCTCAAACTGCTGGATCGTCGCCGTCAACGAGGACTGCGTCAGAAAGAGCTGCGACGCCGCCACGGTGAACGAGCCGGTGTTGGCCACCGCCACGAAACTGCGGAAGTGCCGCAGGGTGATGCTGCGTTTGGTCGACATGTTTCGCCACCGCTGGATATATTGGCAAAACCGAATAATAAGCAAAAACCAACAATTTGTAGTGAAGAAAACGGCAATCTAGAATTTCCCTCGACGCGGCGACCTGCCGCCGTCATCGCGTGCAACCGCGAGCAAACCGACATGCGCAGTGCAGGCATATCGCAGACCGAATCTTTCTTTCCGAAGTCAAGCAGCCCCAATGACGACATCACGACCACCCCTGCGCATCCTCATATCGGAACCGACGCTGAACCGGATCGGCGACGCGATCGCGCAGGTGCTGGACGGCCGCGCGTTCGAACCCGTCATCGCAGCGCAGACACACGGCAGCGAACCCGCCGACGTCGACATCGCGTTCATCTCGCGCGATGTGACCGGCCTGTCGACCAAGCACCGCGTCCTGGAGCCGCTGGAGGCCTTTTACGTCTCGCTGCGCCAGTCGCCGAAGCTGGCGTGGGTGCACGTGCATTCTGCGGGGGCGGACAGGCCGATCTTCGGCGAATTGAAGTCCCGTGGCGTGCGCGTCACCACCTCCACCGGCGCCAATGCGCAGGTGGTGGCCCAGACTGCGCTGGCCGGGATTCTGGCGCTGGCGCGCGAGTTTCCGCGCCTGTTCGACGCCCAGCGCGCGCAGACCTGGGCGCCGTTGATCGGCGACCGGATGCCGCGTGACCTGGCCGGGAAGACCGCCGTAATCGTGGGTTGGGGCCCGATCGGCCGCGAGCTGGGCGGATACCTCCGGATGCTGGGCCTGAACGTCATCGCCGTGCGCAGCGCAGCCGCGCCAACCGCCGACGGCGTGGAGACCTACGCATTCGAAGACCTGCCGCGCATCGCCGGCCGAGCAGACTGGCTGGTGTTGGCGTGCCCCTTGAGCGACCGCACGCGCGGCCTGGTGAATGCCGACGTGTTGCGGGCGCTGTCGCCGCACGCCCGGCTCATCAATGTCGCGCGCGGTGAAGTCGTCGCCGAAGCCGACCTGATCGCCGCGCTGCGCGCGAACGCGCTGGCCGGCGCCTATCTGGATGTGTTCGAGCACGAACCGCTGGATGCCGCCTCGCACCTCTGGACGTTGCCGAACGTCATCGCCACGCCGCATTCGGCGGGACATTCCGACGGCAATGAAGCGCGCGTGGACCGCATCTTCCTCGACTTCCTGCGCGATTGGCGGCAATGACGCCGACATGACCCCGCTCGCGATTTCACTCGGCCAGACCCTTTCAGGACCCCTCATGATCCAGACCGCCGCGCGCATCCAGCGCATCAAACCCTCGCCCAGTTCCATGGCTGGCCAGCGCGCACGCGAACTGCGCGCCACCGGCCGAGACATCGTCGCGCTGACGGCCGGCGAGCCCGACTTCGACACGCCCGCCAACGTCACCGAGGCCGTCGTGCGCGCGATGGCGCAGTCGCGCACCAAGTACACCGATGTGGGCGGCACGCCAGAACTGAAGGCCGCCATCCGCGAGAAGTTCCGCCGTGACAACGGCCTGGACTATGCCGCCAGCGAGATCATCGTCGGCAACGGCGGCAAGCAGATCATCTTCAACGCGCTGCTCGCCACGGTTGAAGAGGGCGACGAGGTGATCGTGCCCACGCCGTATTGGGTGTCATACCCGGACATCGTGCTGCTGGCGGGCGGCACGCCGGTCTTCGTGGCCTGCCCGCCCGCGCAGGGGTTCAAGCTGCAGCCCGCCGATCTCGACAAGGCCATCACCGCGCGCACGCGCTGGGTGATCCTGAACGGTCCCAACAACCCAAGCGGCGCGGCCTATTCGCGCGAGGAATTGCTGGCGCTGGCCGAGGTGCTGCGGCGTCACCCGCACGTCTGGCTGATGACCGACGACATCTACGAACACATCCTGTACGACGGCCGCCAGTTCGCCACCATGGCGCAGGTGGCGCCTGACCTGAAGCCGCGCACGCTCACCATCAACGGCGTGTCGAAGGCCTACGCCATGACGGGCTGGCGGATCGGCTACGGCGCGGCGCCGGCCGATCTGATCAAGGCGATGACCAAGCTGCAATCGCAGAGCACGTCCAACCCGTCCTCGATCAGCCAGGCGGCCGCGCAGGAAGCGCTGTCGGGACCGCAGGAATTCATGGCCGAGCGCACACGCATCTTCCAGGCGCGACGCGACATGATCGTCGCCAGCCTGAACCGGATCGACGGCATCACTTGCCATGTGCCTGAGGGCGCCTTTTACGTGTTTCCGTCGTGCGAAGGCCTGCTGGGCCGCACCACGCCCGCCGGCAAGCAACTGAAGACCGACGAGGACTTCATCATGTACTTGCTGGACGAGGAGAATCTGGCGGTGCTGCAGGGCGCGGCGTATGGGGTGTCGCCGTTCTTCCGGATCTCGTACGCGGCGTCGATGGATCAGCTGGAAGAGGGCTGCGCGCGCATCAGGCGGGCTTGCGCGAAGCTGGGGTGAACCGCAGGCCGGGCACTACCCGGCCGCCACGCAATACGGGCAATCGGTGGCGCACGGTTGTCCGTTGGCAGGAGTGCCAAGGTCCGGCTTTCCCGTTGTCTGCCCCGCGGGCTCCGTGCCGCCGCCATGAAAGCACTCATGCGCCAACCACTGGCTCAGCCGTTCGTAGCTTTCCATGTTGCTACGCCAGTTCGGTGCGCAAAGATAATAGCCAAGCGGGCTTTCAAAGGTGCGATCGAATATGTCGACCAACTGCCCCGTGGCCAATTCCTTCTCGATCAGGCAGTGCGGCATCAGCGCCACGCCAAAGCCGGACGACGCGGCCTGGATAATCATCGAAAACAGATTGAACCCGGGACCAAAACGGGCCCGGTCATAATCGCCCAGGTACGTCGAAAACCAATATTCCCAGGACAGCGGAATCTCGATGTGCTGCAGCAGCGTGCATTGTTTGATGTCTTCCAGGCTGCTGATCGGATGCTGATCCAGGTATTCCCGCGAGCAAACCAGGCGGGTTTCGCGCCCGGTCAGGTATTTGGCGGCGCCGTCGTGCCAGTCGCCGTATCCATATTGAATGGATGCGTCGAAGTCGAGTTCGGTGCTTTTGTAATCCGCGACGCTGTAGCGCACGAAGTTGATGGAGATATCTGGATTGACCTCGCGGAAGGTCTTCAAACGCGGAAACAGCCATTGCGCCGCAAAGGTCGGCGCGGCCGAGACATTCAGGGATTTTGCCGACTGCTGCGTCGCCATGACCTGCGACGTGGCGCTTTCCAGCGTATGCAGGGCCGGCCGGATCAGGCTGAGGTAGGTGGCGCCCATGCGGGTCAGCTGCAGCCCATTCGTTCCCCGAATAAACAGCGCGTGGCCAAGATAGCTTTCCAGCGTGGCGATATGCCGGCTGATGGCGCTTTGCGTGACGAACAGTTCCTTGCCCGCCTTCGAGAAAGACAGGTGCCGCGCGGCGGCGGAGAACGCGTTCAACTCGGAAAGGGTGGGGCAGCGGCGTCTCATAGGGGGGTATGAGTAAAGCTCATAAGGCTCTTCAAATTTGTGTCGAACGCATAGGGGGAGACCCGGTATCGGACCCCCGAATTGTACCGGTAGAGTTCGGCATGCCGTGATTTCCCGGCGTTTTGAACTGTTTATGTGGTCGATTTATGAATCCGGTTGTCATCAAGAATTGCAGGATCCTCAATACCCGAACCTTGGCCCTCGAAGCCGCCTCGACCGTCCTGGTCGAGGACGGGGTCATCACCCGCATCGGCGCCGACGCAACGGCGCCGGCGGATGCGCAGGTGGTGGACGCCAAGGGCATGACCTTGATGCCCGGCATGATCGACTGCCACGTGCACGTGGTGGCATCGTCGTTCAACCTGGGCCGCGTCGCGGCTCTGCCCAACGCGCTGGCGCTGCTGCGCGCGCTGCCCATCATGCAGGGCATGCTGGACCGCGGCTTCACCTCGGTGCGTGACGCCGGCGGCGCCGACTGGGCGCTGGCGCAGGCCGTGCTGGACGGCACCATCGACGGCCCCCGTTTGTTCTGCTCGGGCAAGGCCCTGTCGCAGACCGGCGGCCACGGCGACTTCCGCCAGCGCAACGACGAGCTGGATCCTTGCCCGTGCTCGGTCAAGATCGGCAACATCGGCCGCGTGGTCGACGGCGTCGACAACTGCCGCCTGGCCGTGCGCGAGGAAATCCTCAAGGGCGCCACGCAGATCAAGGTCATGGCGTCCGGCGGCGTGGCTTCGCCCAACGATCCCATCCAGAACCTGGGCTTCTCCGAGGCCGAACTGATCGCCATCGTGGAAGAGGCCAACAACGCCAACACCTACGTGATGGCCCACGCCTACACCCCGCGCGCCATCACGCGCGCCGTGCGCTGCGGCGTGCGCACCATCGAGCACGGCAACCTCGTCGACCACGAAGCCGCGCAGGTCATGAAGGAACACGGCGCCTACATGGTGCCCACGCTGATCACGTACGAAGGCCTGGCCAACGACGGCGAGCGCTACGGCCTGCCGCTGGACTCGGTCAGGAAGATCGCCACCGTGCGCACGCAAGGCCTGACCGCGCTGGAAATCCTGGACGAAGTCGGCGTGAAGATGGGCTACGGCAGCGACCTGCTGGGCGAAACCCACTACATGCAGTCCGACGAACTGGTGCTGCGCAGCCGCGTGCTGGGCAACGCCAAGGTCATCCAGCAGGCCACGCTCATCGGCGCCGAAATCCTGAACCAGGAAGGCCTGCTCGGTGAAGTGTGCGAAGGCGCCTACGCCGACCTGCTGCTGATCGACGGCAATCCGCTGGACGACATCGAACTGCTCACCAAGCCCGATTCGATCAAGCTCATCATGAACCGCGGCCTGCTGCACAAGAACGCCTGCTGACGTTCCTCCACTTCCTAACTCCGGGACTTCCCCACCATGTTTTCCGTATCCGACCGCCTGGAGCGGTTGCCCTTCAGCAGCTTTCATTTCCGGCTGCTGATGATCGGCGGCCTCGGGCTCGCCTTCGAAGCGCTGGACGCCGGCATCATCGCCTTCATCATCCCCTCGCTGCGCACGCAGTGGGGCCTGACCACCGGCCAGATCGGCTGGATCGCCAGCAGCACCTACGTCGGCTTCCTGGTCGGCGCGCTGTTCTCCGGCATCCTGGGCGACCGTTACGGCCGCAAGAAGATCATGATGTGGGCGCTGCTGCTGTTCTGCGTCGCCACGTTCTTCAACGCCTTTGCGCGCAACTATCACGAGTTCTACATCCTGCGCATGATCGCGGGCATCGGCATGGGCGCTGAAGGCGCCATCATCGCGCCGTACCTGGCCGAATTCGTCAGCAGCAAGTATCGCGGCCGCTTCACCGGCGCGCTGGCGGGCTTCTTCTCGTTTGGTTTCGTGATGTCGGCGCTCTTGGGCTACTTCATCGTGCCGATGAGCGAAGACGGCTGGCGCTGGATCATGATCATCGCCTCCGTGCCTGTCGTGTTCCTGCTGTGGTGGCGCAAGTCGCTGTTCGAATCGCCGCGCTGGCTTGAACACACCGGCCAGACCGCTGAAGCCAACCGCATCTGCGAGGCGATTGAAGCCGAAGTCCTGAAAAGCACCGGCCGCCCGCTGCCCACGCCCGTTGCCACGCGCAAGGCCACTGCCACTAGCGCGCCGCAGCAGACCGCGATGGCCAAGCTGGCGCAGCTGTTCTCGCAGGAATACCTGGGCACGACCGTGCTGGTGTGGGTGTTCTGGATCACCGTGCTGTTCTGCTATTACGCCTTCCTGGTGTGGATTCCCAGCCTGCTGGTCGAGCGCGGCTTCACCATCACCAAGAGCTTCTCGTACACCATCCTGATCTACCTGTCGCAGATCCCCGGCTACTTCTCTGCCGCGTACTTCAACGACAAGATCGGCCGCAAGTACACCATCCTGGCCTACATGCTGCTGTCGTGCCTGTCCGCGCTGGGCCTGGCGCTGGCAACCGGCGAGCAACAGATCATCATGCTGAGCATGCTGCTGTCCTTCGGCATGAATGGCGTGATTGCCGGCCAATACACGTACACCGCCGAAATCTATCCCACGTCGATCCGTGCGACCGGCATGGGCGCGGCCTCGGCCTTCGCCCGCATCGGCTCCATCGCATCGCCGACCATCGTCGGCGTCGCCTACCCGGTCCTGGGTTTTGCCGGCGTGTTCGCCATGATGACCGCCATCCTGCTGGTCGGCGGCCTGGGCATCCTGTTCTACGGCAAGAACACGCGTGGCGTCGTGCTCGAGGAGATCAACGCATGACGAAGGCCTCCGCATTCCGGCCGCTGGCCGGCCACGCCCGCGATCTGGCGCTGGCTGCGGACCGGCAGGCGCAGTGGGGCGTGATCTCCGATCTGCTTCAAGCCTGCTTTGGCCACAAGCTGTTCACCGCGTTGCTGTACCTGCAGGATCATCGTCTGATGAAGCGTCTGCATACGTCGGACGAAAGCATCAGCCCGCTCGGCGGCTTCAAGGCCACCGGCAACGGTCCGTGGTCCCGGCTGGTGCTGGAAGAAGGCCGCCTGTACGTCGCCAGCAACGAAGACGACGTGCGTACCGTGTTCTCCGAGGCCCCGATGCTGATCGAGCGCGGGCTGCAGTCGGCCTTCAACATTCCGGTGCGGCATGAGGGGCGTGTGATCGGCTCGCTGAACATGCTGGCCGGGCGTCATGCCTATGACGACATCGATCCGGACCTCGCGGCAGTTGTTGCCGGGCTGTGCGCGCCGGTCTTCATCGAAGAGATGAAGGACGCGGCGTCCGCGGCAGCTAGCGTGGACCGGTCTGCGCTGGATAGCGTGTGATGGTTTGAATTTGAGTATCCGTCCCGGTGCGGGACTGGGTTTGCGGGCCGCTTGCCGGAGTGGCTCGTTTTTTTTTGGGATTGCCTCGCGTGGCGATCCCTTTTTTTTGCGCATTGTTGCGGGTATTGGTCCGAATTGTTGCGTGTCACTGCATTTTTGCAAGGGGTGGAATCGGTTTTAGAAATCTTTCGATGTGCGGGGGTGCGCAGCGTCAAGAGAATGGTCGCTTTTTTTCGTGGCGGTTCGGCGTTGCTGCACTTGGCTGGCATCTAGCTTTTTGGCATCTCCGAGGCCGCGCACGGGTTACGGAGCTTGCGATGCATTTCCCCCTTTCCCCGGTTGTCGCGGCGATTCTCGCCGCCACGATCCCGGCCTTTCCCTTGATGGTGCTGGCGGCGCCGATGCCGCCGATCCTCATTGATGACCCGGAAGGCAACACGTCGATGGAGGTGTTCCCCGGAGCGAGCATTACCGTCAGCTCCGGAGACGCAATCCGCGTCAACAACCACGGCAACAGCGTCTTCGTAAACGGCATCACTGTGACCGCAGAGGCAGACGCCGGAGGTGCGCATGCCCAAGGCGGTGGCTCGATCACGATCACGGACAGTACGATCCAGACGCAAGCCGGGGCTGCGTTGTCCGCGTCCCAGGAAAACAGTTTCGTCCACGCCGACTTCTCCCTCCTCTCCTCGGAGGCAACGACCCTGCTCGCGACCGATGGGGGCCGCATCGAACTGGTTGGCGGAACCGTGTCGGGATCGGGCGGTTTCCAGGGAACCGTCCGGGCTTCCGACGGGGGCGTCATCACGGCAAGTGACCTGGAGATCAAGAGTATTGATCGCAATGGCGTCAACAACTATGGCGTGCGCGTCCAGTCAGGCGGGCGCGTCGAACTGTCCAACGTCATTGTGTCCAGCGTGGATGACATGGGCGCGGCGACGGGGGCGGACCTTTCGGTGCAAGAAGGCACGCTGTTGCTGACCGATAGTCACGTCAAGGCAGGAAACACGGAAAACGCCACGGCGGCAACCATGCATATCTCGCAAAATGCCATCGTCACCGTTCAAGGAAGCACCATTGAAGGCCAGATATCCGTTATCGACGGTTCCAACCTGACCATGACGGATACGGTGGTTGCCGGTCCGCATGCGGTGGGCTTCGGCGTGCTCTTGTATAACGAGGCGACGCAAACCGGTGTGTCTTCGGCGTCTTTGACGAACGTGACAATCGGCAGCGAAGCTGTCGCGGTCAACGAGGGCGTCACGGTGATGAACAACCATGTGATGACGGGACAGAACCTGGACATCCGTGCGGACTTGTATGCGATCCGAAGCCGCAATGGGGCGGTACAGATTGAAGGCGGTACCTTACGCGGAAGACGGGCCGGCCTGTATGCGCACTCGACCGATAACACGGCGACAACAACGATCGACGCGGTGGGAACGCATATCCTGGCCGAAGCCACGAATGCGGTAGGCGTGAATGCCAACCATCGCGGCACGCAAGTGACATTGGACGGCGTTACCGTGGACGTGTCCGGCAGCGCGCGAACTGCGCTTCGGGCAACCGACGAGGCACGCATCGACGCGGTCAATTCACAGTTGAACGGGCAATCCACAGGCTCGATCGGCGTGCATATGCTTGGCAACATCGGCGCCGGCGACACGGCGGTTTCGCTGAGCGACACGCAAGTCATCATGACGGGTCAGAACGCAAACGGCGCGCAGAGCGAGCGCTACGAGCCGCAGGGCGCCAACTCGCTCGTATTGTCGGACGGCAGCGACCTTCAAACCCACGACGGTGTGGGGTTTCTCGTCAGGGGCGGTGATCACGACATCACCGTCCAGAACGCCACCGTGGTGGCCCGAGCCGGTGGCGACGAAGCCAGCGGCATCCTGCTTGGAACGCAGGCGACGCCCAACGCGGGAATCGTCCCCGGGCAACCATACCAGACGCAACGCGTCACCCTGAACGCCACAGGCGCGCTCATGACGGGCGACGTGTTGACCTCCGACAGCGGCCGCGTCGACATCGGCTTGGCGACCGGCAGCGAGTGGACCGGCGCGGTTCGCGTGGGGCAGGGTTCGGTGGACAGCGTCTCGATAGACGGTAGCAGCGTCTGGAACATGCGCGGCGATTCGGCCGTGAAAACCCTGACCAACGCGGGCGTCGTGCGGTTCGTGTCTCCCGGTGCGCAATCCGGATTCAAGACGCTTACCGTCGCCGACTACATCGGCGGCGGCACCTTGGTCATGAATACCCACCTGGGCGACGATACGTCTCTGACCGACCGGCTCGTCGTGGACGGCGGAGCGGTCACGGGCACCACCGGGCTGCGTGTCTTGAACGCCGGCGGCGCAGGCGCGTTGACCACGCAAGGCATCCGGCTCGTGCAGGCGACCAACGGGGCCACGATTTCAGGCGATTCTTTCTATCTGGATGCGAACTCGTCCGGCTACAGGCCCTCAACCGCCAGCCTCGGTTTGAATGGCTACGACTATTTCCTCGTCCAGGGCGGCATTGGCGGCGTGGCGTCCGATTGGTATCTGACGTCAACGACGCCGCCGGAAGAAGGCGGCGCCACGGACCCGGGCGGTCAGACGCCGCCCGGCAGTGGCGTTGAGACACCTCCCGGCAGCGGCATTGAAACGCCTCCGGGCAGTGGCACCGAGACGCCGCCGGGCAGCGGCACTGAAACGCCTCCCGGCAGCGGTACTGAGACACCGCCGGGCAGCGGTACTGAAACGCCTCCCGGCAGTGGCACCGAAACGCCTCCCGGCAGTGGCGGTGGCACTACCGTTCCTGCCCCGGGCGAGCTGCAGAATGTCTCACCGGAGAGCGGTGCGCACATCGGCAACCAGTTCGCAGCGACCCGTATGTTCGTACATCGCCTCGCGGACCGAACCGTGGCGCAAACGTCGGCCGGCCAATCTGCGCCCGCTAGTGCGGCGTCCCGGCAGTTGTGGGCACGTACCGAGGGCGCGCGGCATACCGGCATGAAACTTCAGCAAGGCCAGGTAAGCATCGACACCGACACCGCCATGCTGCAAATGGGCGCCGACCTCGTGAGCACGCGACTGGGTCAGCAAGGCGTCCTCAAGGCAGGCGTCATGGCCGGTGCGGGCGATGCGCGCACGAACGCCACTTCCCACCTCATCCACCCGAGCACCGGCACGGCGATGCATGTCGATGCCCGAGGCAAGGTCACCGGGTATTCGGTGGGCATCTATGCCACCGCTTACGCCGACGATGCCACCCGCTTGGGTGCGTACGCCGATTCGTGGTTGCAGTTCGGACGCTACTCCAACGAGATCAACAGCGAACTGGGCTCGGCGCGATATCGTTCGAACACCTGGACTGCGTCGGTGGAAGCGGGATATGCGCTCAAGCCCTTCGCCGTCGATTCCGCGTTGGGCGCGATGGTCGTCGTGCCGCAAGCGCAACTGGCCTACACGCGCTACAACGCCCAGGACGCTGTGCTGCCCAGCATGACGCTGAAAAACTCGCCCGCCAGTTCAGTCAGTTCGCGCGTGGGTGTCCGCGCTTACCCGCTTGGCAACGACGCCGCCACGACCTTGGTGCGGCCTTTCGTGGAAGCCAATTGGCTGCATAACTCGGGCAGCGCGAAAGCCAACGTGGGCGCATCGACCTTCCAGGCAACGCCGATGCGCGACGCCGCTGAATTGCGAATCGGCGTGGCAGGCAATGTCCGCGAGTCGTTGCAGGTTAGCGGAGAGCTGTTCGGCCAAGCTGGAAATGGCGGTCAGCGGGGCTACGGCGGCATGCTGAATGTCGGGTATCGCTGGTAGCCACAAGCCGTGCAGGCCAGGTCCTACGGACCGTCGTTTATAGCCGGGGCCGTCTGCTGTCCCTCGTCACACACCCCGGCGATTCACGCCGCGCGCTTGTTGAAGATCACCAGCGACACGCCCGCCAGCACCAGCGCCGACGCCGCGACCAGCAGCGCCGTCAACGGCTCATCCAGTAGCAGCGTCCCGCCTAGCGCCGCCAGCACCGGCACGCTGAGCTGCACGGTGGCGGCGCGCGTCACGTTCAGCTGCTTGAGCGCCGCGTACCAGAGGATGTAGCCGAGCCCCGAAGTCACCGCGCCCGACGCCACCGCGTAGCCCGCGCCGGCGGCGTCGATCCGGACGTGTGACGCGACGAACTGCGCCAGCAGCAACGCCAGCGCGACCGGCGCCGCGCGAATGAAGTTTCCGGCCGTCGCGGCGGCCGGATTCTTCGCGCCCCGGCCCAGCAGCGAATAGATGCTCCACGCCACGCCGGACAGGATCATCAGGAATCCGTAGAACGCCGGCGGCGCGTCCGCGCTGGGCAGCATCAACGCCACCAGCCCGGTCACCGCCAACGCCATGCCCGCGCATTGCAGCGGCGACAACCGCTCGCCAATCGCCAGGCCGTACAGGATCATGCTGATCTGAATCGCGCCAAACAGCAGCAATGCGCCCGTGCCAGCCGGAATGTGCGTGTAGGCATAAGAGAACGCCATCGCGTACGCCAGCAACGCCAGCGCGCCCGCCCAAGTGCCTTCCAATCGCGTGGACTGCCGCCGCAGCGCCAGCACCAGCCACAGCATCAACGCGCCCGACACGATGCGGATGGCGACGAAGGTCGTGGGGTCGATGGCCGTCTGCTTGAGCGCAATCCGGCACAGGAGCGAATTGCCAGCAAAGGCCAGCATGGCGAAAAGGGTGAGCGCGAAGAGGCGGAAGGTCATGGCGGGCCTTTCAATGACCGCTGCAAATCTGCCTTGCGCCGATTACGGCGTGGCCCGGGCGGTCTCGCGGAACCGCTGCACCAGCGGGGAGCCGTCTTCCGAACGATACGCCAGCAGGACCTGGCTTTGGGCGTCCGGCGTATCCAGTTCGCGATAGGCCACGCCCGGAATGCCCGTCTTCATATACGTATCGGGCAGGACCGAAATGCCCATCCCCGCCGCGACCAGCCCGATGATGGTCGCGCCTTCGCGCGCCTCCTGGCCGACTTGCGGGGCGAAGCCCGCCCGGCTGGCCAGCACGCCCACGTGGTCGAACAGGCCGCAGCCCAGCCCGCGCGGGAACAGGATGAAGGATTCGTCCGCCAGGTCCGTCATCGACAGCGGCGTGTTGCGGCGCGCCAGCGGATGCGATTGCGGCAGGGCGGCCATCAGCCGGTCGGTCCACAGCGGCAGCGTTGCGATGTTGGGCGGCGGCACGAACAGGATGGATGGCCGCAGAAATCCCACGTCGATGTCCTTGGAAGCGAGCGCGCGCAATTGCTGGCCCGTCGATTGATGGCTCAGGTCCACGCCCACGCCGGGAAAGTCCGTGCGAAAGGCATGCACGATGCGGGGAAAGGCGTCGAACATCGGCACCGAAGCCGTGAACGCCACGCGAATCTCGCCCGTTTCTCCCAGCGCCGACTGCCGGACGACTTCGCCGGCGCGTTCCAGGTGGGCCAGCGCGCGGCGCGCCTGGTCCAGGAATAGCGCGCCCGCCTGCGTCAATTCCACGCTGCGGCTCGTGCGCGTCAGGAGCGGCGCGCCGAGTTCTTCTTCCAGTGCCTTGATCTGCAGGCTGAGCGGCGGCTGGCTGACGTGCAGCCGGCGCGCGGCTTGGCTGAAGCTCAGTTCCTCGGCGACGGCGACGAAGTAACGCAGTTGGCGGAAATCCATATTGATTTGGAAAGCAAATAGATGGTCGTGGAAAACGGTATTGGACGATATGAGTGTACGCCCGCATCATGCCGCCATACCAACACGTATAACGACACAGGAGACAACCATGACGGCATTCAAGCCCTTCCGATCCCGCCGCACGTCTGCCGCCGCCGCAGGCGTGGGCGCACTGATCGCCGCCATGCTGGCGCCGCTGCCGGCCTCCGCGCAGGCCAACTACCCCGACAAGCCGATCCGCATCGTGGTGCCGTATGCCGCCGGCGGTGGCGTGGACATCGTCACCCGCCTCGTCAGCCAGAAAATGGGTGATGCGCTGAAGCAGACGATCATCGTCGAAAACCGGCCCGGCGCGGCTACCAATATCGGCATGGACACCGTGGCGCGCGCCCCGGCGGACGGCTACACGCTGCTGACCGCGTCGAACACGCTGGCTGCGAATGGTGCGCTGTTCTCCAAACTGACCTTCGACCCGGCGCATGACTTCACACCCGTGGGCGCCATCGGTTACGCGCCGCTGGCCGTGGTGGTGCCGGTCGAGTCGTCGTTCAAGACCTTGAAGGATCTGACGGACTATGGCCGCGCACATCCCGACAAGCTGACCTACGCGTCGGCCGGCAACGGCAGCTCCGGTCATCTGGCCAGCGAACTGCTCAAGCGCGAGAGCGGCATGAAGGCGCTGCATGTGCCGTACAAGGGCGGTTCACCCGCGGTGACGGACCTGTTGGGACAGCGCATCTCCTTCATGTCCATCAACCCGCTGGAAGTCGTCTCGCACGTGAAGGCGGGCAAACTGCGCGCATTGGCCGTGCTGGACGACGAGCCGGCAAGCATGCTGCCCGAGGTGCCCACGGTGGTCTCGCAAGGCCTGCCGGGCGCGATGGCCACGGTGTGGTGGGGTTTGATCGGCCCCAAGGATTTGCCGCCCGAGGTCACGGAAAAGCTGAACGCCGCGCTGCAAACCGCATTGAAGGATCCTGCCGTGAAGCAGCGCTTCGGCGAGATGGGCGCGGTCGTCACGCCCGGTACGGACAAACAGTTCGGCCAATTCGTCGCGGCGGAAACCACCAAGTGGACCAAGGTCATCAAGGACGCGGGCATCAAGGCTGATTGACCGCGCTCGCGCTGGTACGGGTCCGCAGGGCGGATCCGGCCGGCAAACATGCATAGAGGAACTGAAATGGAACGGCAAAAGAACGGGCTGGTGGTCAGCGCGCACTCCGCGGACTTCGTCTGGCGCGCGGGCGGCGCCATCGCCCTGTACGCCAAGCGCGGCTGGAAAATGACCGTGGTCTGCCTGTCGTTCGGCGAACGCGGGGAATCCGCCAAGCTGTGGAAGCAGCCGGGCATGACGCTGGAGCGGGTCAAGGCCGACCGCCGCGACGAAGCGCGTCTGGCGGCCGACATCCTTGGCGCGGATATTCGCTTCATGGACTGCGGCGACTATCCGCTGCGCGTGTCGGACGAGGCGCTTTTTGAACTGGTGGATGTGTACCGCGAACTGCAGCCGGAATTCGTGCTGACGCACTCGCAGAAGGACCCCTACAACTTCGATCATCCGCTTGCCACGCACGTCGCACAGGAAGCCCGCGTGATTGCGCAGGCGCACGGGCATCATCCCGAACAAAAGGTGCTGGGCGCGCCGCCCGTTTTCCTGTTCGAGCCGCATCAGCCCGAGCAGTGCGAGTGGAAGCCCGAAGTGCTGCTGGACATCTCCGAGGTCTGGGACCAGAAGCGCCGCGCCTTCGAAACCATGGCCGCGCAGGAACACCTGTGGGAGTACTACACCCGCGTCGCCTTGCAGCGCGGCGTGCAGGCATCGCGCAACTCGAACCTGAAGATCAAATACGCGGAAGGCTACCAGCGCGTGTTCCCGCAAGTCACCGGAGAGCTGGCATGAGCATCGCCGTCAGGAACATCGACCGCGCCGACAGCACGGTCATCGCGCGCCTGGCGTCGGCCGGCGTCGCCACCGCGCACGAAGCGCAGCAGCGCACCGGCCTGCTGCAACCCTACCTGCGGCCCGTTTACGCCGGCGCATCCATCGCAGGCAGCGCCGTCACGGTGCTGGCGCAGCCGGGCGACAACTGGATGCTGCACGTCGCGATCGAACTCTGCCGGCCGGGGGATATCGTCGTCGTGGCCTGCGCATCGTCGAGCGAGGACGGCATGTTCGGAGAACTGCTGGCCACCTCGATGCGCACGCGCGGCGTGCGGGGACTGGTCATCGACGCAGGCTGTCGCGATGTCGCGGCGCTGAAGGACATGCAGTTTCCGGTGTGGTCCAAGTGCGTGTCCGCCAAAGGCACGGTCAAGGCGACGCCAGGTTCGGTGAACGTGCCGGTCGTGTGCGCGGGGGCGCTTGTGCAGCCCGGAGACGTCGTCATTGCCGACGATGACGGCGTGTGCGTCGTGCCGCGCGAACGTGCGGCGCAGGTCGCCCACGCCTGCGATGCGCGCTTGGTCAACGAGACGGCCAAGCGCAAGCGCTTGGCCGCCGGGGAACTGGGGCTGGATATCTACGGCATGCGGGAGAAGCTGGCCGCCGCGGGACTGGTGTATGTGGACAGCCACCCCGGGGTCTGAAACGCAGACGCCACCTACCGCGTCGTGCAGCTCACCGCATTGCCATACCGGTAGCAGTCCGTGGTGGTGGGCCGCGGGTTCATATACGGCCTCATCAGCATCATGTTCTGATCGCGCTGCGCCTGCTGCTGCGCGGCGATCTGCTGAGCCTTGTCCAGCTCTGCCTGCACGGTCTTCTGCGACTCGGTCAGCAGTTTCGCGGCCTTCGTGTTGTAGTCGCCGAAGGTGATCTTCTTTGCCCACAACTGCGCCCGCAGCGATTTGCTGTCGGTCTGCAGGATGTCGAAGAGCGCGACAACGCTGCCCGTCGTGTAGGTCTTCAGGTACGTGCGGCGCATTTCGAAGCACTGCGCCATCACCGGGTCGAAATCGCTGATGGCCTGCTGCTGCGCCGGCGTGGCCAGGCTGGAATCGGCCAGCTGCGCCAATGTCGCGTCCGGCGCCTTCACCGGCAGTTTCGTCCGAAGGGGATCGAGCCGGATATCGGCCCATGCATTGGTGCAAAAGGCCTCGACGTTATCGGAATCCACTTTCTGCTGGTTGACGCGTTGGCCCTCAGGAAACGCGCACCCGCCCAGAATGCCAGCCATGAACAGCGCGGCAATTGCTCTCATTCTTACCAATCCGTTAAATACCTGCGCCTGTCGAACACGCCCTTGCGTGGGTGTCTTGGCGACATCGCAAAGGGGATTCAAATCGTCGCGTCATCCGGGCGCTCGGATGACGCAACGGTGTGGATCATAGGCGATCTCTCCAGAACGGCTGGGCAGAAGCCTGAAACGCCGGCCTCGAGCGACGGATGAGGCCATTTGGATGATTTTTGCTGCCGCCCTGTGCGCCGGAGCCCTCATCTGATGCGCCAACGCCACATCCAGACAAACCCCGTAGCGATATCGAATAAGAATGCTTATCATGCGCGTTTTACATAAAAGAACGCATGGGGTGGGGTTGTGGGTAAAGCATCGAAAGGCCGTCAAGGCAGGCAGAAGGGCGTCGCCCTGGCCGTGAAACAAGCGTTGGCGGGCAGCGCCGCTTTATATGCCGCGTCGGTATCGGCGCAGGCGCAGCCGGCGGCGCCGGCTCCGATCACCGTCCTGCCCACCGTCACGGTGACCAGCGCACCCGTCGCCCTCGGCGAGGCGCCCGCGCCCATCGCCGGCGGCCTGATCGGCGGCGGCGCCCGCATGGGCATCCTGGGCAACACGTCCGTCATGGACACGCCCTTCAGCGTCACCAGCTATACCGCCCAGACCATCGAGAACGAGCAGGCGCGATCCGTGGCCGACGTCGCCACCATGGATCCGTCCGTGCGTATGAGCAGCGCACGCTCGAACATCAACGAAGACCTCACCATCCGCGGCTTCAATGTCCCGACCGCGGACTTCGCGTTCAACGGCATGTTCGGGCTGACGCCGTATTGGCGCGCACCGGTCGAAACCCTGGAGCGCGTGGAGATCATCAAGGGCCCTTCCGCGGCGCTCTTCGGCATGACGCCGGGCGGCAGCGTGGGCGGCGTGGTCAACCTGGTGCCCAAGCGCGCCACCGATGAACCCATCACCCGGCTCACCGGCTCGGTCATGTCGGACTCCGTCTTCGGTGTGCATGCCGACGTCGGCCGCCGCTTCGGCGAGGGCAACGCATTCGGCATCCGCGTGAACGGCATGCTGCGCGACGGCGACACCCCCATCAAGGACCAGTCCACGCGCGAAGCGCTGGGCTCGGTCGCGCTGGACTATCGCGGTCAGAAACTGCGCTCGTCCCTGGACCTGATCTGGCAGAAAGAACGCATCGACAACGTCGTGCGCCAGTTCCAGCTTGGCGCCGACCTGACCTCGATTCCCGAGGCGCCCGCCAACAAGAATCCGTATCCCGGGCTGGGTTGGAGCGACGGCCGCAACACCGCCGGCGTCTTCAAGATTGAATACGACATCACGGACTACCTGACTGCCTATGCGGGCTACGGCCAGCGCAAGCTGGACTGGGACGCCTTTGCTGCAAACCCCGTGCTGCAGAATTCGCAGGGCGACTACTCCTTTTTCGGCGGCTGGCAACGGATGACGGTGGACAGCAAGTCCACCGAGGCCGGCCTGCGCAGCAATTTCAAGACCGGCCCCGTGAGCCACAAGGTCGCCTTCAGCTACACGCTGCTGGACCAGAAGTCCGACCTGGGCTTCAACACCGGTTTCCCGCCCGGCAACTCCAACATCTACGCGGGCAACGTCTTCGATACGCCGTCCATCTCTGGCGTCAGCAATCCGCTGAACCGTTATCAGAGCGTCAAACTGACCAGCTACGCGCTGGCCGACACCCTGGGCTTCATGGACGACCGGCTGCAACTGACGCTGGGGGCGCGCCGCCAGAACGTGCAGGGGCAGAACTACAACTTCACCAACGGCGAGCCCAGCGGCCCGCGCTATGACAAGAGCGCGACCACGCCGCTGGCCGGTGTCGTCTTCAAGGTCCGGCCGGACCTGTCGGTCTATGCCAGCTACGTCGAGGGCCTGTCCCAGGGCGACACCGCGCCCACCAGCGCGGCCATCACCAATCCGGGCGAAACGCTCTCACCGTTCAAGTCCAAGCAGAAGGAAATCGGCGTCAAGTACAACCTGAACGACGACATGCTGGCCACCGTCGCGCTGTTTGAGCTGACGCGGCCCAGCTCCGGCATTTCGGGCAACACGTTCGGCGAATTCGGCGAACAGCGCAACCGCGGCGTCGAAGCCAGCTTTGCCGGCGAAGTCACCAAGGGCGTGCGCCTGTTGGGCGGCATCAGCTACATCGACGCCGTCATCAACAAGGCCACCACGCCCGACCTGCAGGGCAACAAGGCCATCGGCGTGCCGGACTGGCAGTTCAACCTGGGCGCCGAGTGGGACACCCCCTTCGTCCCGGGCTTGACGGTGCTGGGCCGCGTCATCTACACCGACAGGACCTATGCCAACGCCGACAACAGCCTGTCGGTGCCAAGCTGGACCCGCGTCGACGCCGGCGCCCGCTACGAAACCAAGATCAGCGGCACCCCCGTCACCTTCCGCTTCAACGTCGAGAACCTGTTCAACCGGAACTACTGGGGCACCGCCACGGCCGGTTATCTGTTCGTAGGCTCGCCGCGCACCTACACGCTCTCGACCAGCATCGCCTTCTAAGGAGGCCGAGATGTCCACGCAAGCCTGGTCCTGGATACACAAGTGGAGCAGTCTGGTCTGCACGGTCTTTATGCTGCTGCTGTGCCTGACCGGACTGCCCCTGATCTTTCATGAAGAGATCGAGCACCTGTCTGGCGTGGTCGAAGCGCCGCCCATGCCCGCCGGCACGCCCAACGCCAGCATGGACCAGATCGCCCAGACCGCGCTGGAGCGTCGCCCGGGCGAAGTCATCCGCTACATGTTCTGGGATCAGGATGAGCATCCCGACATCACGTACGTGTCGATGGCCAGCGCCGTCGACGCACCGCCCGAGGAAAACAACGCCGTCGTCATCGACTCGCGCACGGCCAAGGTCCTGGACGAGCCGGCAACCGACGAAGGCTTCATGTACGTCATGCTCAAGCTGCATACGGACATGTTCGCCGGCCTGCCGGGCATGCTGTTTCTGGGCGCGATGGGCCTGTTGATGGTGGTCGCCATCGTGTCCGGCGTGGTGTTGTACTCCCCCTTCATGCGACGCCTGAAGTTCGGCGCGCTGCGCACCCAGCGCAGCACCCGCGTCAAATGGCTGGACTGGCACAACCTGCTCGGCATCGTCACCGTCGTCTGGCTGCTTGTCGTCGGCATCACCGGCAGCATCAACACCTTGAACCGCGTCGTGCTCAGCCTCTGGCAGATGGATCAGATGGCGGAGATGACCGCGCCATTCCGCGGCCTGCCGCCCGTCACACAGCCTGCGCATCTGGAAGACTCCATCCGCACCGCGCGTGACGCCGTGCCGGACATGGCGGTAAGTCTGGTGGCGTTTCCGGGGACGATGTTCTCCAGCCCGCATCACTACACGTTCTTCATGAAGGGCAATACGCCGGTGACCTCTCGGCTGCTCAAGCCCGCGCTGGTGGACGCGACGAATGGAAAGCTGACCGACACGCGCGACATGCCGTGGTACGTGAAGACCTTGTTCCTGTCGCAGCCGCTGCATTTTGGGGATTACGGAGGTTTGCCGTTGAAGATCCTCTGGGCGGTGCTGGATATCTTCGCGATCGTGGTGCTGGGTAGCGGGCTGTATTTGTGGTTGCGCAAGCCCAAGGCGGCGACGGCTGCCAAGCCCTTGGCGGATGATGCCGCCGAAACCGCCACTGCGCTGCGCCAAAGCGACCGTCAGGAGGCCGCGCAATGAACAAGACGAGCGAACCGCGCAGCGCGCGCACCGAGAACCTGCAGTCGGCGGGCGAGGTGTTCCACATGCCGATCTGGCTGGGCTTGGCGTCGGTGGTTGGGTTGGTGTCGGCGCTGCTTGGGGACGGGGTTTGGGACGGGGTGTCCTGGTTGGCGATCTTTGCGCCGATCGGGGCGGTGTGGTGGGCTTGGCGGGGGCGGGGCGGATGAAGTCTCTTTCATCGCGCCGCCGGCCTTGTCAGTGGCGCGCGGCCATCAGCGTAAGCACATCGCTCAGTGATCGCACGGACTCCGCGCAATTCGATGTGGCCGCGTGCCTGTCCAAGTGATATCCATGCATGCCGAATTTCCGAGGCCCGATCATGTCGGCCTCGATGGTGTCGCCGATCATCAGGACTTCATCGGGCCGGCACGCAATGCCATCACAAAGGTATTGGTAGATCTCGGCTTGCGGCTTCACGGCGCCGGCTTCGTACGACCACGCGCAGAAGTCCGGCTCGATGGGCAGCAAATCCAGCACCGGCGGCCCATACGGCGCTGCCAGGTTGGAGCAGAGCGCCACCTTGATGCCGCGCGCCTTCAATGCAAGCAGGGTGGGCGTGGCATCCGCGAAAAGCGAGATCGATTGAATTTCTTCACGCAATTCGGCTTCCAGGGCGTTCAGGTCCGCGTCGCTCACGACTCCCCCAAACAGGCTGGCCGCCTGTCGCAGGTCGATCGCATTGCTCATCGCCCGAATGCCGTCGTCGCGTTGCCGCGGGCGGCCCGCCTCGTGCAGCAGGCGGACCAGCTTGCGGAACGGCCGGGTCGGCCGTTCGATGTGGACCAAGGTTCCAAATACGTCGAATGCCACGGCCTTGATTGCCATTGATACTCCCGCTCGCCAAAGAGGCCATCCACTGTTCGGTCGGCCATCGGGGCCAACTTCGTTGCGAGGGATTCTAGCGGCTAAGTCTTGCCGCATTCCGTGGGGCTAGCGGGCGGATCGTTGTTTTTACATGAGAATTATTATCATTTGTTCGATATAATCATTGATCGTCCGTTCGTCCCCTCCCTATCGCGCCACCGATTCAGCCGCAGAACATTGCCGCAATGCGCACGACGCGTAACGTCGTTTATTCAAGACCATGACTGAACCGTGTTAGCCCGCTATTACGGAGACCTGCTGAACTTCTGCATGCGGAAGGTGCGAGACCGCGACACGGCCGCTGACCTGGCGCAGGAAAGTTATGCGCGCGTGCTGTCCATGCAGCAGGCCGGGCGAGTGATCCGGGAACCTGCGGCCTTGCTCAGGCAGGTGGCGCTGAACGCCAAGATCGACCTGGACCGCCGTGCCGCCATTCGTCAGCACGACGACATCCATGCCCTGAGCGATGCGGACCACCCCATTGCTCCCCAGTGCCTCCAACCTGAAGAGGCCTATGTCGTGCATCAGACCGTTCAGGCATACCTCGACACCATTGAGGCGTTGCCCCCGCGATGCCGCGAGGCGTATTCCATGTACCTTTTCGATGAATTGCCCTACAAGGAAATCGCCGAACGCATGGGGGTATCCCTGAGCCTGGTGGACCGCTACATCAAGCGCGGCAAACTCGCCTGCATGGCCCGCAGGGAGGCGCTTCGCAATGACGAATGAAAACCGGCAATATTCGGGGCATCCCTTTTTCTGCCGAGGTGTGGTTTTGCCCCCCCTCGTGCGTCTTTACCAATAAATGAGCCGCTTTTCTTCAACATCCTCCCGCACTGTTTCAGCCTCGTTTGACGAGGCTGCGGAGATGCGCGAGCTTGACGAGTTCTTTCGCCAGCAAGACCCCGTGAATGTGGCTGCGGTGGATTGGCACTCCCGCCGGGAACAGGGCCTGACTGCTGACGAGCAACAAGAATTCCGGCAATGGCTGGCCGCCAGCCCTAGCCATGCCGCCGCCTATCAAGAGCTGGATCACAGCGTGGGGGCGCTGCGCGCCGTCTCGGCGGAAGACGCCGCGCGGGTCCTTGCGGGCCATTCGGCAACGTCGACCGACGAGACGGTGCAGCCAGATCCAATCTCGAAATCGGGCGCCGGACCCAAGCGCGCGAGCGGGTGGGCCAGTCGGTGGGCCAGCCACTGGTCCTCGTTCGTCGCCCCTCGGCCGCGCCGGGCCTGGCTGGCCTTCTGTTGCGTGGCCGTTCTGACGGCAGGCATAGGCTGGCATCAATGGGACCAGCGCATTTTCTCTCACAGCTATGTGATCGAGCGTGGGCAGCGCCAGACCGTGACGTTGCCCGATGGCTCCGAATTGGCTTTCGACGCCGAGACGCAGGCGCAAGTCGTCTTGTTTCACGACCGCCGCGAAGTGCGCATCACGGAGGGGCAGATCATGTTCTCGGTCGCGCCGGACAGCACGAAACCTTTTCAGGTTCTGGCTGGGCCTGCGCGCGTCACCGTGGTGGGCACGCGCTTCTCGGTGCGGTATCGCCTTGACGGCATGGATACGAATACCGTCAACGTCGCAGTGGAAAAGGGCCATGTGAGGGTGGCGGACACCCACGGCCTGCTGCCTGATGGTTCAACGGCAGAGGTCGATCTGGTGGCCGGCCAGGGGCTTACCGTGTCGGCGGATGGCGCGATCGGGAAGGTCTCGAAGGTGGCGCCAGGCAGCATCGCGCCGTGGCGTAAAGGCCTGGTGCACTTCGAAAACACCTCGTTGAGCAATGCCCTGCTGGAACTGGAGCGCTACGGCGCCACCGGGCTGACGATCAGCGATCCCGTCGTGGCAGCGATGCCCATCGGCGGCAGTTTCCAGATCGGACGCCCCGAGGCGTTCGCCCAGATGATCGTACAGATCCTTCCCGTCAAGCTGGTCAAAGGCGACGGCGGCAAGACAGAGATCGCCCGCGCGCAATAAGTCCGGCGAGGCCCACGGGGACGCCTGAAAAAAGTTTGCGCGACGAGGTGTAGATTTCACCGGGCTGGTGCGTCTTTATGGGTAGTGAGTTTGATTGTTATTCATTACTCGATTCGTAAAGGACGCCTCCATGCGGCTGACGCACCCTCGCTTTCATCCCGTTCCCTTTGTCCTGGCCATCGCCATGGCATTCGCTGCGCCGGGGATCACTCTGGCGCAGGCCGCTTCCAGCGGCTCCAAACCTGTCTCCCTCTCCATCGCTGCCCAGCCGCTCGGCTCGGCGCTGAACGAACTTTCGGCGGCCACAGGCACGCCCATCGGGTTTTCGCCGGCGCTTGTCGAAGGCAGGACGGCACGCGCGGTCCACGGCAATCTCACTGTGTTGCAGGCGGTAGGTCAAATGCTTGCCGGCAGCGGGCTGGTTGCCGTGCAGGAAGCAGGCGGCATCATCATTAAGGCGGCTGGGTCGACCGGAGGCGTGACAACCCTGGATACCGTGACGGTGGTCGCCCAGGCCGACCGTGGCAATGGCCTGCCCGAAGTCTATGCCGGCGGGCAGGTCGCGCGCGGCGGGCGGCTTGGCATGCTCGGCAACAAGGACGTGATGGATACGCCCTTCAACATTACCAACTACACGGCTCAGTTGATCGAGGATCAGCAGGCGGAAACGGTGTTGGATGTGTTGAGGAACGAGCCCTCGATCCGGCAAACGGCGCCGGCAGGAAATCCGGCCGAAGCGTCCTTCAAGATTCGCGGCTTCAGCCTCACTCCCGGCTCGGTCACCTTCGATGGGTTGCACGGCATGGCGCCGGACACGGGAAACCTGTCGGTGGAGTTTGCCGAACGGGTAGAGGTCATCAAGGGACCGGCCGCCCTGCTTTACGGCATGTCGCCCAGCGGCGCGGTGGGCGGTTCCGTCAATCTCGTGCCCAAGCGGGCGGGTGACGTGCCCTTGACACGCCTGACGCTGGGTGTGGAAGGGAAGGATCTGTGGAGGGCCCAGGTGGACACGGGGCGCCGTTTTGGCGCCAACAATGAATGGGGCCTGCGTTTCAACGGCCGCTACAAAGATGGCGACAAGTATGTCGATGGCGCGAGGAACGGAGGCAACCTCGGCGCTCTGGCGCTGGACTACCGTGGCGAGCGTCTGCGCCTGACGCTGGACGCCTATCGGCTGGAGGAAAAGCAGCGCGGCGGCGGCACGATTGCCATCTACCGCTTCGACGGCGGGCTGACGTCCATGCCCGCTCCCCCCGACGCCCGCACCAATATGTATCCCGGCTCCCCCGAGAGCAAAGAGACGACGGAAGCCGTCATCCTCGGCGGCGAGTACGACTTCAACGACCACTGGACCGGCTTCGCCAAGGTCGGCGCACAGCGCTCGGAGTTTGACGGCCCCATCAACGGATGGCTCACAGACATTCAAGCCAATGGCGATGCGACGGTGACCACCGACCAGAGCGCCTCCTTCGCCAAGACAAAAAGCGCCGAAACGGGCCTGCGCGGCCAGTTCCACACGGGGCCGGTCAGTCATTTCGTGGCGCTGAGCGCGTCCTATCTGAATCGCGAGAACGGCAGTGCGCTGGCATTCATGCCGTTCGACCAGCCGTCCAATATCTACAACCCGTCGCGTCTCGTCTGGCCTGATGCGCCGGGCAGCCCCCCGAAGGCTTCGGAAAGCACCCTCAGCGGCGTTGCTCTCGCCGACACGCTGGGCTTCATGGATGACCGCGTTCTGCTGACGCTGGGCATCCGGCGGCAGAACGTGAAGTCGAGGAACTTCGACGACACCACCGGCGCCGAGAATTCAAGCTACGACGCCAGCGCCTGGACGCCGATGGCCGGGCTGGTCGTCAAGCCAACCGAGGATCTGTCGCTGTATGCCAATTACATCCAGGGCTTGTCGCCGGGCACGACGGTCGGCGACACCTATCAAAACGCGGGCGAGGTCTTCCCGCCCTACAAGAC
The DNA here is from genome assembly GCF_032113835.1 of Achromobacter sp. Classification (GTDB taxonomy): domain Bacteria; phylum Pseudomonadota; class Gammaproteobacteria; order Burkholderiales; family Burkholderiaceae_B; genus Achromobacter. The sequence continues at coordinate 54,872 of NZ_DAMCTG010000014.1, forward strand.
TGACCAGGTCGAAGTGGGCGCCAAGCTACAGACGGGCAGCTTCACCAACACCATCAGCCTGTTCCAGATAGCCAAGCCCAGCACGACGGCCGACTACAGCACCACGCCGCTGCCCACGCTGCGCCTGGACGGCGAACAGCGTAACCGGGGCGTCGAGTGGACGATTTTCGGGGAACTGACACACGGCCTGCGCATGCTGGGCGGTGTGACCTACCTGCAAAGCACGCTGACCCAGACGCAGGACGGCCTGCAGAATGGAAACCGGGCGGCCGGCTCGCCGCCGTGGGCCGCCAACCTGGGGCTGGATTGGGACGTGCCGGGCGTGCCCGGTCTGGCCTTGAACGGCCGCGTTATCTATACCAGCTCGCAGTACGTGAACAGCGACAACACGTTGAAGATGCCGTCGTGGACCCGACTGGACCTGGGCGCGCGCTATGCGACCAAACTTGGCGGCCAGCGCGTGGTGTTCCGCGCGGGCGTGGACAATGTGTTCAACCGGAACTACTGGGAAAGCGTCTGGAACGACAACGCCGTCAACCTGGGTGCGCCGCGCACGTTCCGACTGTCAGCCAGCATCGATTTCTGACACGCGCAGACGCGCCGCCGCCGGACCGGCCGGCGGCGCGTGCGCCGATTAACGCCGGCGCGCGGTCAGCCAGTCGATCGGCTGAAGGGCGTGATCGACGATACGGACTTCACCGACGCTGCCGAAGAACCCATCAGCCCGCGCGCCATCCCACGAACCGGCGCCGACGATCCACGGCATGTTGGCCGCCAGCGTCGCCAGTCCGCGAGCGCCCGAGGTATTACGCAGCACCGGCGCGCCTTCCACGTACAGGATGGTTTCGTGCGTCGTGTCGTCGTTCACCACGGCAACGTGCATCCACTTGTCGGGGATGATCTCGCCCGACCAGTTCGCCTTGGGACCACGCGTTCCGGTGTCGTCCGGCACCACTTCCCACTGGATCTCGCGCAGGCTCGACACGGCGAACAGCAACGGCGGGGATTCGGGGTCTCCGCCCGAGAAGCCCGCCAGATCGCCGCGCTTGCCGTCGCGCGTCATGATGTTCATCCACGCGTGCTTGGACGCAACCCAGTCACGGTCGATCTTGATGAACGCTTCCACGGTGTAGCCATTGGGTGCGGTTTGACCGTTGATGATGGCTGCCGCATCCGTCGTGAAGTAGCTCATGCGCGCCGTGTTCTTGTCGGTGTTCAGGAAACGCACCGAGCCGGGGGCGGCCGACAGGTAATGGTGATCGTCGGACCAGACCACGTCGCCCAACTGCGCACCGGCCACGCCGTCAATGTTCAGCGCGGCGCGGCGCATCGGATTCAGACCGGTACGGTCGGCGATCACCTCGCCCACCGGCACGGCCTGCCCATTGGCGCCGCCAAAGAAGCGCCAGTGCGCCAGCGTGCCCGACACCTGCGGATAGTCTTCCGCATCGGCGGCAGGCTTTTGCTCGGCGGCGACCGGATCCGTGTAGTTCGCCAGGATCAACGCGCGGGCCTGGTCGATCAGCGCGGTGTGCGACGGCGTGGCCGCCTTGAATTCCTTGTTGAAGCCGCCAAAGCGCTTCGCAAAATCCATCTTGATGGTGAACTGCTCGTTCGCGCCGGTCAGAATTGCCTGGTCAAACGTGTTGAGCGTGTTCTTCGGTTTCTGCGGCACCCACGGCGAGAACGACAGCACGCGGATCTCGTTGTTGCTCAGGTCGAATTCGTACAGACGCATCAGGCCGTTCCCGCCCTGATAAGCCATCTGGTAGTCCACCACCATTTCCTCGACGGGGTTGCCAAACGCATTGGTCTTGGTCAGATGCGCGGCGCCGTGATAGTGGCCGTTCAACGTCATGAAGATCTGATCGTTGTCGCGGATCAGCTTGTCCCACAGCATCAGGCCGTAGGGCACTTCCAGCGGCGTGACGCCATCCTTGTCGATGTTCAGCAACTGGTGGTTGACCAGAATCACCGGCAGCGTCGGGTTCGTGCGAATGACTTGGTTGGCCCAGGTCAATGCGTCATCGGAGATGCGCCACGACAGCGACAGCACCATGAACTTCTGGCCCTCGGCTTCGAACACGTGATACTCGTGGAAGCCGCTGGGGTCGCGGCCGCCAAACGTGGCCTGGTTCTTGGCGCGATCGGCGCTGAAGGTCTTCAGATAAGGCTCATTGGCCAGATTGCGCTGCGCATCTGTGGCGCTGCCCTGGCTACTGGCGTCGACGTAGTCACGGTCCAGGATCACGTCGTGGTTGCCGGCCAGGATCGAGTACGGGACCTTGGCGTCTTCCAAAATCGCCATGGCCGCATCGGCCACCTTCCACTGGTCGGGCTTGCCCTGTTGATCGACGACGTCGCCCAGGTGGATCAGGAACGGGATGCCGAGCGTTTTGGAATGATCGGCCACCCACTGCGTCTGCGCCTTGAACGGCTCGCTGCCGTACTTGCGCATGAACTGCTGGTTTTCGTCGTCGGTCGCGTAGCGCGAGTAGAACTGCGTGTCGGGCAGCACTGCTACAGCGAAGCTGGAGATGTTGACGGGTTGGGGTTGCGGTTCGGGTTGGGGCTGAGGTTGCGTTCCGGGCGTTTCCGGCGACGCGGTGTCGTCATCGTCGTCGCTGGAGCAGGCAGACAGCAGCAACGACCCGCCGACCGGCAGGAACGTGGCGCCGAAACCGGCCTTGAGCAGACTGCGACGGCGCGGATCCGCCTCCGTCGGCAATGCCGCGAGTTTGTTGGCAACCTCAAGTTTGCCGTCGTGCTTGTCGTTCGCCATCTGTGCTGCCCTTCAGAAAAAGCGGGAAGCTTAGGTAGGGCGGATGACGGGATGATGAAAGTTGGCGGGCGAATTTTCGTGGGAGGACTCAGGCGTCTGTGATTGCTTTGCGACTGCCAATGCAAGCCGCTTGAGATCGCTCGCCCACGGAATACGCTAAATAGGGTATGGATTGCCCCACCTCGCTTAATTATCTTTCGCTCCTATGTACAGGCTCGAAGCGCAGAGACGAAGCGCAAGACTGGCGGACGATCATGACGCAAGAATGCAAGGTGCATGTGGTGAATCGCTGGTGGCGGGGGCTTTGGGCGCTGGCTTTGCTGGGCTGCACGCTTGGAGGCTGTACTGCTCTGCCGGATACGCGCGGCTTTACGGTGGCCACCATCCAACTCAAGGAGGCGATGGGAACAACCGGCGAGGTGGTTAAAGCGGAGGTCGCGTCCGCGAGCAGCGCCGGCGCTGTACCACGCGACGACGACTCGATCAAGAAATTGGACGCCGCGTGGTCGGCAACCATGAGGTCGCTGGATGCGATGGTCGCCTACGCCAAATCCATCGAAGAGATTGTTGACGCGGGCAATAGAGGGGCCGAGAGCGCAAGAGACGTGGCGGATTCTGTCAAGCGTCTGCTAGACACAGTCAGCATTGATGTGGCGACGAGCGCTAGCGCGGAAGTTGTGGGTGTCGCGACAGACACCATTGCTTTTGTCTATGGGGAATATGCCAAGCACGTCGCTGCACAGTCCCTCGAGGAAGCATTAGCTAATTTTGGTCCTTCGATGGTCCGGATCTCCGCCTTGATTAATGCGCAGGTCACAGATGCACGGCGTCTGTTCGTTCTGCAAATCGAGTTCCAGGTTCATCACCTGAATAAACCCGAATTGTATGGAGAATGGATCGCGCTAAACGATGAACTCAGTAAGCTGCAGGACAGCGCCACGCTGCAATTGTTCGCGTTGATCTCGGAAGGGCCAGCGAGACAGCCAGCCAAGATCAACGAGCTGAAAGCCCAGCTCGCCCAACTGGACATCGTCCACCAGAATTTCGCCCCGCATATAGCTGAGTACAACGAGAAGCTCAAAGCGATTCGGCAACGCGAGAAGGCTGGGCTGTCGATAATTGGGGCTGCCGAGAATGCGCTCGCCATCTGGGGGGCGACGCAGTTGCAGTTGGCAAAAGCGGTGAAGGAACGCAAACCTGTCAATTTGGATTCGCTCATCGCGGCGGTCGCCGAAGTCAGGACCCTTACGCAAAGGTGGCGTGAACTATGAGCAAGATCATTGGATTCGAGGCATGTAATGCAGAGCTGAAGAAACTGCTTGACGATGTTGCTCAGCAGATTATTGCTGCTAAAGACAAGGGCGCGGCAGTGCTTGATGCGGAGGTGATTAAACAGTCGAAAAGACTCGTGGACTTTACGAATCAGACTCGGCCCAAGAACATCTCCGATAAGGAGGAAGTGGAGAGCATCAGACGCATTGACGAGCAAGCGGAAGCAGCACGACAAAAGCTGATTGGAAAAGCCGCTGCAGAAATTATCAACGGTATGCATGGCCGGATTGCGGCGCTGAACCAGCTCGAGAAGACGGTAAAGCAGCAAACCGCTGAAAACGAGCATAACGCCAAGCGGATCCGCTTGATCCCGGTACGCAATGCAATTGACGCCGTCACCGAAACGATTGACGCCTTCAAGAAGGCCAGAGACGCATTGGCCGACGACAACCCGAACGAAGCGAACGTCAAAGCGAAAATCGACGCCTTCCTGCGTGCGATCAGCGCGGTGGAGAAGGCCGCCCAGGAGCTATAGCGTCGCGTTGCGACCCGGTGGTTCCCATTCGCGGTGCGGTGAACACTTGAGCATGGTCGAGGTGTCCGACACCGGCACTTATGCCACTGTTTAGAGTATTACGCGCGGCCGAAAATGGATTGTGTCGATCTGGTCGACGCTGGCGAAAGTGGCTTCGATATTCTGCGCTTGACGTCGTTAAGTAGTCTGCGGCGCAAGCAGCAAACCTGCCTGTGCAAACGGCTCGCGCGGTAGCGAGGACATGCCGCGGTCGAAACCCATGGCATAACGGTCGCAACCAGGAAGTTGTGGCCACGCCTCAATCAGCGCTGCAACTTGGTCGAGCCACTGCGAGTTGGGCCCAATCTGCTTGATCAAGAACCAGATCACAGCGATAAGGCCGAAAAGGCGGCCGCGCGCGTGGTCGGACAGTGTGAGCACATTGAAATAGGGGTGAGGAAGGTGCGCGAGAGTGTTGCTGGATGACTGGTTCCAAACTCGTGCGTGATGCGCACATCGGTTCCGCAAAGTGTTGATCTGCTGCAACCAGTCCTTCAGAACCAGGCTGTTTGCAACCCCTAGTCGATTTGAAATTCGCTGTCTGTGCTTTCCGCGAAGCATCTCGAAGTACTTGGATAGGAGACCAAAGTCCCAGGCTTCGACCGCGACCCAGAACGGAATGGCTCTCCTATTTTCGCGATGCCATACGATGCAGTCTTCCCGGGATCGGTTGAGTTGCGAGCGCTGGCGTTCAGACCATTCTCGCCATTGGTTGCGGACCCTACCTTTGTGCGCATAGTCGGCACAGGCGCGGGGCATGATGAAGCGATCCTGTTCGTACGCCATTGGATCGTGGAAACCGACCTCGTGGGCAATTACCGACCGAAGGTGCACTTCAATCCGCTCGATAGCGTCGAGCGCAAGAAGTCTTAGACGCTTATCGAAAAGGTATAGGTTGAAGACATCGTGGAATGCAGTGCCTGGCAAGAAGCGATCTGCGCGCAACGGCCGGCCTGCGTGACCGGTAACTTGTTGCCCGTGCTGATCTCTGCACGGTACCCGGCACGGATACCAATATCCGCTCAGCCGGTAATAGCCGACCTGGGAGAGTTTCCGTTGAGTGCGGCCTGCGTCACCAATGTCCATGCCGCGCTCTGCAAGCACGCTCGCGAGTTCGACGTACGTCTTATGCGGTTTTGGCGGTGCCGTCTGAACCAAGGCAATGCCTCAGAAATGAGAAGGCCCAAACATGCAGCCGGACAAGCCGACTGCAGAGGTTTGGGCGCGATTGCAGTGATTGTTGTCTCTATCGTCGGTAGGGGTCAAGCGTTTGGCCGGATCTCAGTTGGGTAGGTCGCCAAAACAAGACGAGTCTGACGAGAAACTGGGACGTCGTCCCTTTCGTGCCTTGTACAGAGCTCAAGTTCGGATCTCGGCGCGGTCAACGGACGAGCCACATCGACTCGGCGATATACGCGGGGCGACGCTGTTATGCAGACACAGGCCGAAAGCGGACTGAACCGTCAGCAAGGGCGGCCCTGCAGGGGGAAAACACGACTTTGGGGGGGGCGCAGAGATGAGCGCTTTTAACGCGTCACCGCACATGGAATTCGTGGTGCCCGGGGCCGGAATCGAACCGGCACGCCTTGCGGCGGGGGATTTTGAGTCCCCTGCGTCTACCAATTTCACCACCCGGGCTAGGGGGTCGCGAGCGCGTCCAGGTGACGGCTGCGGGAGATGCGAAGACCGCGATTATATGCGGTCTTTCTCATCTTGTCAGGCGACGGCCGGGCGGGCCTGCCGTCCAAGGGGCAGGCCGGGGCTGCTAAACCCCGACCGCACCCCCAAAATCCTCACTTCTTCTCGGGCAAGAACCAGTTCATCACCAGCGCGCAGATACCGCCGGTTGCCACGCCCGATTCCAGCACGCTCTTCACCGAGTGCGGCAGGTGCGACAGAATTTCCGGCACCTGCGACACGCCCAGGCCCAGCGCCAGGGACACGGCAATGATAAGCAGCGCGCGGCGATCCAGCTGGATGCCCGCCAGGATGTTGATCCCGGAAGCGGCCACCGCGCCAAACATCACCATCGCAGCGCCACCCAGGACGGGCTCAGGCACGGCTTGCAGGACACCCGCAACGACCGGGAACAGTCCCAGCAGGATCAGCATCCCGGCGATCCACACGCCAACATGGCGGCTGGCGATGCCAGTCAGCTGAATGACGCCGTTGTTCTGGGCAAACACCGAGCTGGGGAACGTATTGAACACGCCAGCCAGCAGCGAATTCGCGCCATTGACCAGCACGCCGCCCTTGATGCGCTGCATCCAGAGTGGACCTTCAACCGGCTGCTTCGACACCTTGCTGGTGGCCGTGACGTCCCCAATCGCTTCCAGGGACGTGACCAGGTAGATGATCAGCATCGGCACGAACAGGGCCCACGAGAAGCCCAGGCCGAAGTGCAGCGGAACCGGAACCTGGAAGACGGCGGCCTCGCGGGCGCCGGTGAAATCCAGGCGTCCCATATAGGCGGCGGCGATGTAGCCGACCGCCAGCGCCAAGACCAGGGCCGTGCTGCGAATCCACACGACCGGCACGCGGTTGAGCAGGATGATAGTGCCCAGGACGAGGCCGGACAGGGTCAGGTTCTCGGCGCTGGCAAAGGTGCCGTTGGCCATCGCGCCAAAGCCGCCGCCCATGCTGATGAGGCCGACCTTGATGAGGGTCAGGCCGATCAGCAGCACGACGATGCCGGTGACGAGCGGGGTAATCAGGCGTTTGACGAAGGGCAGGATGCGGCTGATGCCCATCTCAACAAAGGACCCGGCGATGACGACGCCGAAGATCGCGGCCATGACGGCTTCGACCGGGGTGCCTTGCTTGACCATGACCGAGCCGCCGGCGATCAGCGGGCCGACAAAGTTGAAGCTGGTGCCCTGCACGATGAGCAATCCCGCGCCCAGGGGGCCGAAGCGCTTGCACTGGACGTAGGTGGCGATGCCGGAGATCACCAGCGACATGGAGACGATCAGCGTGGTGTCGCGGCTGCTGACGCCCAGGGCCTGGCAGATGAGCAGGCCGGGGGTGACGATGGGGACCAGGATGGCCAGCAGGTGCTGCAGGGCGGCGACGAAGGCGACGGGAGGCGCGGGGCGGTCGTCGGGGCCGTAGACCAGGTCGTGGCTGGTGTCGGCGTCATCGGAGGAGCCGGGGTTGGCTTTGCTGGGTGCGGGTTGGGTCAGGGAGGCGGGTTGCATGGCGGGAGGGCCGGCCGGGGAGGGGTAGGTGAGAAAAGTGCGGGATTTTACCGGGGACAGCCGCCTGTCAGGTTGCTTCTCCGCCACCCGGTCTTGAAAAGTTCCCATTGGCCCCCACATCAGTAGGGTTTCCCGGCGGCCGCGCGGGCGCATTGCCCCAGCCGACCGATATTTGTCCCTAATTTATTTTCCGAGCTACGTAGAACCATGAGCCAAACCGCCACGAATTCCGCGTCCGAAACCCTGGGGTTCCAGGCCGAGGTGAAGCAACTGCTTCATCTGATGATCCATTCGCTGTACAGCAACAAGGAAATCTTCCTGCGCGAGCTGGTGTCGAACGCGTCGGACGCCTGCGACAAGCTGCGCTTCGAAGCCATCGACCAGCCGGAACTCCTGGAAGGCAACGGCGAACTGGCCATCACGGTCAGCTATGACAAGGCCGCCCGCACCATCACGATCTCCGACAACGGCATCGGCCTGTCGCGCGAAGAGGCGGTGGCCAACCTGGGCACGATCGCCCGCTCCGGCACGCGCGAGTTCTTCTCGCAGCTGACCGGCGACAAGCAAAAGGATGCGCAGCTCATCGGCCAATTCGGCGTGGGCTTTTATTCGTCGTTCATCGTGGCGGACAAGGTGACGGTGGTGAGCCGCCGCGCCGGTTCCACGGACGCGATCCAATGGGAATCCGACGGTCAGGGCGAGTTCACGATTGCCGCCGCTGAAAAGGCCAGCCGCGGCACGGACGTGACGCTGCACCTGCGCGCGGACGAGGACGAACTCCTGAACGGCTGGAAACTGCGCGAGATCCTGCGCCGCTATTCCGACCACATCTCGCTGCCGATCCGCATGGCCAAGGAAGAGTGGGATCAAGAGAAGGGCGAGCAGGTCAAGACCGACGAACTGGAAACGGTGAACCAGGCGAACGCGCTGTGGGCCCGCAACAAGTCCGAGGTGACGGAAGAGCAGTACCGCGAGTTCTACAAGACGGTCTCGCACGACTACGACGATCCGCTGGCGTGGACGCACAACCGCGTCGAAGGCCGCAGCGAGTACACGCAGCTTCTGTACGTGCCCAAGCACGCGCCCATGGACATGTGGGACCGCGACGGCCGCCACGGCGTGAAGCTGTACGTGAAGCGCGTCTTCATCATGGACGACGCCGACCAGCTCCTGCCGTCGTACCTGCGCTTCGTGCGCGGCGTGATCGATTCCGCGGACCTGCCGCTGAACGTATCGCGCGAGATCCTGCAGGAAAGCCGCGATGTGCGCGCCATCCGCGAGGGTTCGGCCAAGCGCATCCTGTCGCTGCTGGAAGACCTGGCCGAGAACAAGCCGGAAGACTACGCGACGTTCTGGTCGGAATTCGGCCAGGTGCTGAAGGAAGGCGCGGGCGAGGATTCGGCAAATCTGGAGCGCATCGCCAAGCTGATGCGTTTTGCGTCGACGAATTCCGGCGATCAGGCGCAGACGGTGTCGTTTGCCGACTACGTGTCGCGCATGAAGGAAGGCCAGGACAAGATCTACTACGTCACGGCGGACACGTTCGCCGCGGCCAGCAACAGCCCGCACCTTGAGATCTTCCGCAAGAAGGGCATCGAAGTCTTGCTGCTGTCCGATCGCGTCGACGAGTGGATGCTGTCGTACCTGCGCGAATTTGACGGCAAGTCGCTGGTGTCGGTGGCCAAGGGCGGCCTCGACTTGGCGGAACTGGCCGACGAGGAAGAAAAGAAGCACCAGGCCGAAGTGGCCGAAGACTTCAAGCCGCTGGTCGAGCGCCTGCAAAAGACGCTGGAAGACCAGGTCAAGGAAGTGCGCGTGACGTTGCGTCTGGTGGATTCGCCGGCGTGCGTGGTGGTGGGTCAGAACGAACTCAGCCCGCACTTGTTGCGCATGCTGAAGGCTGCGGGGCAGGAAGCGCCGAATGTTAAGCCGGTGCTGGAGATCAACCCCGAGCATCCGTTGCTGGCGCGTATTCGTGCGGCTGAAGATGGCGAGTTCGATCAGTGGGCGCGTTTGCTGCTCGATCAGGCGCTGCTGGCTGAGGGCGCGCAGATTGCGGACCCGGCGGCGTTCGTGAAGCGGTTGAATGCGCTGCTGCTGAAGTAAGCGGCGGGTTGTGTGAAGAGGGGCGTCCTTGAGGACGCCCTTTTTCGTTGGCTCCCGGATTCCCGAGCGGGAATTTATTCCGGTAAACCATGCGTTAGAAGCCAAATTATTACCGATCGGTAATATGCGCTGGTTTTGTTCCAATGTTTGCCGAAAAATTCCCGATCGGGAATATTTCGATGCCAATCTCCCAAAATCTGGCTAAACTTCCCGAACGGTAAAAACGGAGGTCGCTATGGGATCAAAAGTCGACGCCTTTCCAGTAACGGTGCAGTCATCGTCCGAGTTGGGCGAATTGGTGAAAACCGTCCGGCGTTCTCAAGGTTTGCTGCAAGCGGATCTGGCCGGGTTATCCGGTACGGGCAATCGCTTCGTGGTGGATCTCGAGCGGGGCAAGCCCACGCTGCAATTGCAGAAGGTGCTGGATACGCTGGACCTGCTCGGCCTGGAAGTGCAGATCGTGCCCAAGCGCGCGAGGCTCCCATGATCAAGGCGGACGCACTCGATCTCTATCAGGATGGCCACAAAGTCGGGCGGCTGTTCGATGAGCAGCCGTTGCGCTTTGTTTATGACGACGCATGGCTGAGCCATCGGGACGCGCGTCCGATCTCGCCATCGATACCGCTTCTGCATGGCGACCAATCAAGCGAAGCCGTTCACGCCTTCTTCGAAAACCTGCTGCCCGAAGGTCACGTGCGCAAGTTCCTGCAGGCCAGCCGGCATGCGACGACGGTGTTCGGACTGCTGCGCAGCGTGGGCGGCGACACCGCCAGCGGGTTGACGATATTGCCGCAAGGGGAAGCGCCCAAGCCCGCTCATTATCGGCCCGTCACTTGGACGGACATTGCCGCGCGCCTGAAGCAAACGGGCGTGCCGGCGCTGGTAGCCGAGAACGAGGAAGGAACCCGGATTTCGCTGGCCGGTGCGCAAGACAAACTTCTGCTGACCGTATTGCCCGACGGATCGCCCGCGCTGCCCGAAGGCGCGGCGCCGTCCACGCACATCCTCAAGCCGGATATCCGCGGACTGGATGGTGTGTGGGCATCGGCGCTGAACGAGACGCTGGTCATGCAACTGGCGGCAAGACTTGGCTTGGGGGTGGCGCAAGCCGGTTATCAACCGGACACACGCGCATGTCTGATTCAGCGCTATGACCGTGTACCGGATGGACAAGGCGGCTTGCAACGGTTGCATCAACTGGATCTATGCCAGCTGGCGGGCAAGCCCTCGAACGTGAAGTACGAATCGGATGGTGGTCCGACGTTGGCGGATTGCCGCAAGCTGCTGGCAGCCACGGGTGTCGGGGGCTCGGACGTAAAGCGTTTTCTGCAGTGGATTCTGTTCAATCTGATGGTGGGCAACAACGACAGCCATGCGAAGAATTTGTCGGTGCTCCTGAACGACGACGGGAAGTACGTCCTGGCGCCGTTCTATGACCTGATGTGCACGGCTATTTATCCGGGGTTGAGCGCGCGATTCGCGTTTGCCATTGGCGGGGAAGACAAACCGGGCGCCATTGGCAAGGGGCAACTGGATGCCATGGCGATCGAGCTGGGTTTCAATCCGCGCTATGTCGCTACGGTGGCGAAATCTCTTGTTGGAGCATTGCCGGATGCGATGGCGCAGGTAAAGGCCGGCTTGTGGGACGTGGCACGGTTGGGCACCGAACGGACGCTTCTGGAGCGACTGGCGCAATGGATCACATCGAACACGCGCAGGCACGCAAAGCGCTGGGGACTGCAAACCTGAAGACGCGTCCGAGGGCGGATCGTGCCCCAACGGATTAATGACCTGAAGTCAAAAGTGTTTGCCCGCCAAATGGCTTTTTCTGCAAGTATCCGGCCGTCATACTGCAGCCCTGTCTATCCGATGCGCCGGCCATGTCAGGCCGGGCGCGCCCCGGGAGCTCCCCGCCGGCGCCATCGAACCCAAGGAACTTGCATGAATCCCCAAGAAACCCAGCCGGTGAAGGCCGGCCCGCCGTTGTTGGCGCTCGCCGTCGGTGCATTTGGCATCGGCGTGACCGAGTTTTCTCCCATGGGCCTGTTGCCCGTCATCGCCGAGGGGGTGAACGTGTCCATCCCCAGCGCCGGCATGCTGGTCAGCGCCTACGCGATCGGCGTGATGGTCGGCGCGCCGCTGATGACGTTGGCGTTCTCGCGCTGGTCGCGGCGCAAGGCGCTGATCCTGTTGATGGCGATCTTCACCATCGGCAACATCCTGTCGGCGCTGTCGCCCAACTACACGACGCTGCTGCTGGCCCGCCTGGTGACCAGCCTGAACCATGGCGCGTTCTTTGGCCTGGGCTCGCTGGTGGCCGCGAGCGTGGTTCCGCGTCACAAGCAGGCCAGTGCGGTGGCGACGATGTTCATGGGCCTGACCATTGCCAACGTGGGCGGCGTGCCGGCTGCGACGTGGCTGGGTCAGACGATCGGCTGGCGGATGTCGTTCTTTGCGACGGCGGTGCTGGGCCTGATTGCAATGCTGTCGCTGTGGTTCGCGCTGCCGGCGGGCGAGGCGGGCCGGCGTCCCAACGTGCGTCATGAACTGGCCGTGCTGCGCAGCCCTGCGGTATTGCTGGCGCTGTTGACGACGGTGCTGGGCGCGGGCGCGATGTTCACGCTGTACACGTACATCGCCCCGACGCTGGCCGAAATTACCGGCGCGTCCCCGGCGTTCGTGACGGGCATGCTGGTGCTGATCGGCCTGGGCTTTACGTTGGGCAATGGCGTCGGCGGACGCATGGCCGACCGCTCGCTGGACGGCACGCTGATTTTCTTCCTGGTGCTGGTCATCGTGGACCTGCTGGCATTCCCGTGGCTGGCGTCCACGCCGGTCGGCGCGGCAGTAGCGCTGCTGATCTTCGGCGTCGCGACGTTCGCGGTGGTGCCGCCCCTGCAAATGGGCGTGATGCGCGCCGCGACCGATGCGCCGGGGCTGGCCTCGTCGATGAACGTGGGCGCGTTCAACCTGGGCAACGCGGTGGGCGCGGCGGCCGGGGGCGCGGTGATCTCGGCGGGCATGGGCTACGCGGCGGTGCCGATTGCCGGCGCGGTGATCGCGACGGCGGGACTGGGGCTGGTGCTGGTGCAGCGCGCCGGGAACGTGCGCCGGCGCAAGCTGGCGGTGCAGGGCTGCTGAGGCTCGGCCTGCGATTCGCCCCACATGAAAAAAGGGCGTCCCGCAGGACGCCCCTTCATTCAAAGCCGGAGTTCAAATCCAGGCCAAGCCATCAAGCCTCGATCCGCTCCACCTTCCCAACTAGCAGGATGTACGACAGCGCGCCCAGCAACGCCAGCGACGACACGTACACAATCGCCGGCGCAAAGCTGTCCTTGGACACCAGCAAGCCAATCACGATGGGCGTGCAGATCGACGACAGGTTGCCGACGAAGTTGAACACGCCGCCGGTCAGGCCCAGGAGGCGAACCGGCGCCAGCGTGGATACCAGCGACCACGTGATCGACGCCAGGCCGTTGCCAAAGAACGCCACGGCGAGGAAGAAGATGACCCACGGCGTGGAGTCCGTGAAGTTCGCGCCGATCATGGACGTGGAGATCAGCAGGCCCAGGATGATGGGCAGCTTGCGCGCCAGGCCGACGGTGGCGCCGCGGCGGATCAGGAAGTCGGACAGCACGCCCGAGCACAGCACGCCGATGAAGGCGGCCAGAAAGGGCACGGACGCCAGGAAGCCGGACTTGATGAAGTCCATGCCGCGGTACTTGACCAGGTACGTGGGGAACCAGGTCAGGAAGAACCACAGCGTGGAGGTCAGGCAGAACTGGCCGAGGTACACGCCCCACAGCTTGCGCTTGCTCATGACCAGGCCCAGGTCGTTCCAGTTGAACGGGGCCTTCTTTTCGCGCACGCGCGTGTCCAGGTCGACGACGCCGCCGCCTTGCTGGATCAGTTCGATCTCCGCTGCGTTGGCGCCCTTGAACTGGCGCGGCTCGCGGTAGATCATGAACCACAGCACGCCCCAGATGATGCCCAGGAGGCCGGTGCTGACGAACACCATGTGCCAGCCGTAGTGGTGCTGCAGCCAGGCCAGCACGGGCGTCAGGAACGCCAGGCCGACGAACTGGCCCGACGTGTAGAAGCCGATCGCGGTGGCGCGTTCGCGTTCCGGGAACCAGGTGGTGACGACGCGGTTGTTGATGGGGTAGGCCGGGGCTTCCAGCGCGCCCACGGCCAGGCGCAGGACGAACAGGATGACGAAGCTGCCGGCAAAGCCCATGAAGAACGTGGCCGCGGACCACAGGATCAGCGCGGCGGCGTACAGCACGCGGGGTGACACGCGGTCCACCAGCCAGCCGCCGGGGATCTGCATGGCGGCGTAGGTCCAGCCGAAGGCCGACAGGATCAGGCCTTCATGCCAGGTGTCCAGGCCGAACTCGTCCTTCAGGGCGGGCGCGGCGATGGACAGGTTGCTGCGGTCAAGGTAGTTGATGACGACGGTGATGAACAGCATCACCATGATGATGTAGCGGCTGCGGGTGGGGCGCTGAGCGCTCTGCAGGCCGGCTTGGGCGGCGGTGGACAATGGTGTCTCCTCTCTCTTTTATCGGCTTACCATTCGGCGAAGCTGCCATCGGCGTGACGCCAGATGGGATTGCGCCAGCGGTGGCCCACTGCCGCGCGTTCTTTGACGTATTCCTCGTTCACTTCGATGCCCAGGCCCGGCCCTTGCGGGATCGCGACCATGCCGTCCTCGTAGGCGAAGACCTCGCGGTTGCTGACATAGTCGAGCAGGTCGTTGGCGGCGTTGTAATGGATGCCCAGGCTCTGTTCCTGGATGAACGCGTTGTAGCAGCCGGCGTCGATCTGCAGGCAGGTGGCCAGCGCGATGGGGCCGAGCGGGCAGTGCAGGGCCAGCGCGACGTCATAGGCTTCGGCCATCGCGGCGATCTTGCGCGTTTCGGTGATGCCGCCGGCGTGCGACGGGTCGGGCTGGATGATGTCGACGTAGCCTTCGGACAGCACACGCTTGAAGTCCCAGCGCGAGAACAGGCGTTCGCCCAGCGCGATCGGCGTGGACGTCAGCGGCGCAAGTTCCTTCAGCGCTTCGTAGTGTTCGCTCAGCACGGGTTCTTCGATGAACATGAGCTTGAACGGATCAAGTTCCTTCATCAGCACCTTGGCCATGGGCTTGTGCACGCGGCCGTGGAAGTCGACGCCGATGCCCACGTTGGGGCCGACGGCGTCGCGCACGGCGGCGACGTTCTCCAGGCATTTTTCAACCTTGTCGAACGAGTCGATGTACTGCAGCTCTTCGGTGCCGTTCATCTTGACGGCGGTGAAGCCGCGCTCGACGGCGCTCTTGGCGGCCGCGGCGGTGTCGGCGGGACGGTCGCCGCCGATCCACGAGTACACGCGGATGCGGTCGCGCACGTTGCCGCCCAGCAGTTGCGACACGGGCACGCCAAGGTGCTTGCCCTTGATGTCCCACAGCGCCTGGTCGATGCCGGCCAGCGCGCTCATGTGGATGGCGCCGCCGCGGTAGAAGCCGCCGCGGTACAGGACCGTCCAGTGGTCTTCGATGTTGCGGGGATCCTTGCCGATCAGGTAGTCGGACAGTTCTTCGACGGCGGCGGCAACGGAGTGCGCGCGGCCTTCGACGACGGGTTCGCCCCAGCCGACGATGCCTTCGTCCGTTTCAATCTTCAGGAAGCACCACCGGGGCGGCACGATGTAGGTGGTGAGCTTGGTGATCTTCATGCTTGTGTCTCCTGGGCAGGATAGGCGCGTTGCCAGGCCGCGACGAATGCGCGTGCGTTCTGGCCGGTTGCTTCGGCCGACAGGCCGGGTTTGTACAAGGCGGAGCCCAGGCCGAAGCCGCTGGCGCCCGCCTGGGCGTAATTCGAAAGGTTGTCGGGCGTGATGCCGCCCACGGGAACCAGTGCGATCGGCAGGCGCATCACCGCGCGCCAGGCCTTGAGCACGGCCGGGCCGAGCTGCTCGGCCGGAAACATCTTCAACACGTCGGCGCCCGCAGCCAGCGCGGCAAAGGCTTCGGTGGGCGTGGCGACGCCAGGGCACGACGCCATGCCCAGCTTCTTGGCTTGGCGGATGACGGCCGGGTCGCTGTGCGGCATGACGATGAGTTCGCCGCCGGCCTGCTGGACGCGCGCGCAGTCGTCGGGATTGAGGACGGTGCCGGCGCCGATGAGGCAGTCGGTGGGCAGCGCGGCGCGCATGGCGCGGATGCTGTCCAGCGGATCCGGAGAATTCAGCGGCACTTCGATCAGGCGGAAGCCTGCGTCGTACAGCGCTTGCCCGACGGACTCGGCTTCGGCAGGGGTGATGCCGCGCAGGATGGCGATCAGGCCGCAGTGGGCCATGGCGGTTTGCAGACCGGGATGGTTCATCGAAGATTCCTAGGCGGAGAGCGGGGTGGAAGAGGAGACGAGCCCGGCGCAGATGGCCAGATGCCACAGGCCGCGCTCGGTGGCGTTCTGCGCCTGCTCGGGCGTGCCCAGTCCGTAATGCTGCATGGCCAGGATGTAGCGCTTGCACAGCGCGGGCTCGCCGCACAGCACGATGCGGGGCAGTTCGCCCTGCTGGCGCAGCATTTCGGCCAGCGCGGCGACTTCATGGCCGATCAAGAGGCCCGACAGGTAGTCGGCCTGCGATTCAGGCGCGAGTTCGCCGGTCAGGCCCAGCGCGCGCGTGCTGAAGATGGTGGACATCACGCCGGCCCGGCCGGCGGGCGCGCCCGCAACCTTGACGCCGCGTTCGAAGGCGGCCATGTCGGCATTGGGGGCGTCGGCCATCGTGCGGCCGAGGATGGTGTGGCCACGCAGCGCCGCGTAGACCTCGCCGGTCATGAAAGTGTCGAAGTGGGTGACGCGGCCGCGGCGCGCGTTGACCCATTTGGAGTGCGTGCCGGGCAACCCGATGAGCACGCTGTCGGCGTTGGCGCTGGCCTCGTCGGCCATTACGCCGAAGACCTGGGTCTCTTCGCCGCGCATCACGTTGGGCAGGCCGTGGCGCTGGATGAGGCCGGGCACGATGTGAACGGGGGTGCCGCCGGGGCGCTCCACCACCGTCAGCAGCGTGCCGATGCGTTCCAGGTCGACGGGTACGTCCAGGTAGGCCGCTTCCTTCCAACCCTGCGCGCTGCCGACCATGCCGCAGGCGATGACGGGCAGGGCGGGTTCCGCGCGCAGCCAGTCGCCGCATGCCTGTTCAAAAGCGAGTTCAAAGCCGGACAACGTGGTGGTGGCGGCGCCGTCCTGCAGCGGCTGCGGCAGGCGCATGATGCCCCAGGGCAGATGGCGCGTATCGAGCGTGCGGCCCGTGGCATCCAGGCGGTAGGCGCGCAGTGAAGAGGTGCCCCAATCCAGCGCGATGAGAGCCGCACGGGCGGGCGATCCGGTATTCATCAGAGTCTGTCTCGTCTCTGTCCGCGCATCCGGCTGCCGGCATGGCGCCGTGATGGCGCGTGGGACTAGCGGAGAGGGCGCGGACCTTGTTGTCTGAAATCTGCCGTGTGCGCGCGGAAGACGCGCAGCGCACGATGGCAAAAATTCTAGTTCAGCGCTTGAAAAATCTCAAAATATAGAATTAAATCCCACATACAGGGAATATTCCGCCACCGCACCGCAACATGACCGCCACTACGCTGCCCCCCGAGAAACCGTCCGCGCTTGACCCCGATGCCGCGGCACCCGCAGGCACGCAGACACTGATGCGCGGTCTTGCCGTCGTGCAGGCCGTGGCCGATGGCGCACGCGACTTGAAGGAAATCTGCGCCCGCATCGGCGTGGCGCGCAGCACCACGCACCGGCTGGCAAGCTGCCTGGTGCAAGAGCGCTATCTGCGCGCGTTGCCGGGTGTGGGTTACGTGCTGGGACCCAAGCTGATCGAGCTGGGTTTCCAGGCGCGCGAGGCCTTTCCGCTGGCGACGCTGGCGCGTCCCTATCTGGACAGCCTGGCCGACATGACCGGCGACACGATTCATCTGGCAGTGCGCGACAACAACGACGTGCTGTACCTGGAAAAAATCCCGGGCAAGAAGGGATTGGAAATGCGATCGCGGGTGGGCCACCGCATGCCGCTCGCCGCGACCGGCGTGGGCAAGGCGTTGCTGCTGGACGCGGACGAGCCGCAGTGGAAGGCGCTGCATCGCGTCGGCGCACCGGTGTCGTCGCGCGCACTCGGCGGACAGCAAGGCTGGGAGGCATTCCGCGACCGCATGCGCGATTACGCGTCGCAGGGCTACGCGTTCGACCTGGAAGACAACGAGCCGTCGATCCGCTGCGTGGCGGCGCCCGTGCGCGACGCCTCCAGCGGCATCGTCGCCGCCATCAGCGTGTCGAGCACCGTGCCTTATATGTCGCTGGAGCGCATGCGCGAGATGGTGCCGGTGGTGCAGGGTGCCGCTGCGGGGATATCGGCCGAGATGGGATGGAAGGTTGAGCGGAGTTGAGGGCTACTCAGGGTGATGATCCCGGACCGCGTGACCTTCGACCCGCGCTTTCGAGCCGCTGGCGAGCAGACGGGCGCCGCACGCCGTCTTCATGCCGTGCAGCGCAACCGGGACGCCATCGACTTTGTACGTAGGGCTTCCCTCCACGATGGGGAAGACGCCCTTGCACTTGGGGCATGAGACTTGATGGCCGACGCCGGCCATGGGTCTGCCGTTGAGGTTGGTGTGCGGGAACCCCTCCAGCACCGACCCGCCGTGGTCGGTGCTGTCGTCTTTGCGGATGATTTCTGGCATTTGTTTGGAGCCTGCGTTATAGCGCTTTGACCAGACGCCAGGTAACCACCTGCCCGTTCACGTGCGGCAAGATCTCGTTGTGCATGAACGTCTGTCTTCCCTGTGACGGATCCTCCTCGCAGATCCAGATGCCAGGCCATGGGCAAGGTGTGCCCGAGGGCATGCGCAGGAAGTGACGCTCCTCTGCTTTGACGTTGCCCGCCTCGTCGATTACGGCCTTGATTTCCTGCGGCGTATCGAAGCGGCGCAGCCAGAGGTTGCTGGTCAGCGGATTGAAGCGGACCTCGCCGGCGATGGAGCCGTAGTGCAGTGATCTGATGTCTTGCACGCGCAATGAACGGATGGCCTTGTTGACCTTTACGTACAGCTCGGGGGTGGGGTCTGTCTCGGCTTTGCCGAGTGCGGGCCAATCGCCTGCACGGATGGCGGTGCCCCATTCGTAAGGGAGGAGCGCGATGCGTTTGTCGTTGAGCTTGGTCTTCAATTCTTCCGGCGTGCCCAACGTGGCGATCCAGTGATGGGCTAGGAACGTGTACCAGTTGAGATTCTTGTAGCCCTCGCGCAAGTTCTTCTTTCCGGTCGGTCCACAGACGTCTACCCCTCGATATGCCCAGGCTGTCTCGTGTTCGAGAGTTTGGTAGTCCTCCCAATCGTGGCACTCCTGAATCCCAAGTCCTGCCGCACCATGAAGAGGACGAAGCAATGCACAGCACTGCAACAAGAAATCCTCGAATCGAGCTTTCCCTTCGCCCGCAAGCTCTTCTATAGGCAAATACACCCTTACCGTGGTGAGAGGTTTGTGAACTTGCTCATACCATCCGGCAGGAGAATAGACCCCAAACATATAGTCACTGACATGCCCCAGACTTAACTTGGACATGCATTTGAACTCGACGACTCCCATGGGACTGGTGTCCACGATGTAGTCTCGATAGGCCACAAAGTCCATTTTGGCAAAAGGTCGGACGATCATGCGCTTATCTTCGCGATAACCGCCCTTGAGTTTGTCTCCATAGATCTCGTAGTAGAGCGAGAATGCCTCCGCGATGCCTTTGCGGCGAACCGGCAGATAGGCGTCAACGAGATGAAAGATTGCAACGATCCCGACCTGCTGGACGAGTGATGTGTTGTCGGCCTCATCTGCAAAGGTGAAGTACCAGCGTTCGGCGTCGAACTCCTTAAAGAAATCGGTCATTTTTTCGTCTCCGGCGCGTCGGGCCAGAACAGATACAGCTGTTCTGTGCGCGGTTGGTGTCGTTGGCTGGCTTCCCATTCCTGATAGGCCTGCCATTGGCGTTGAAACTCGGGAGTTAGTACAGGCGCGGAACTGCCGTCTTCGGATTGTGCATATGCCACAGCGGCTCCTGTTGAACCAGTTCCTCCGATGAGACGGCCCCAGCCGACTAGGCGGCCGTAGTGCACCACTCTTGGACCTGCGCTGGCGGTCAGCGTTGAACCGGGGATCGCTGCACTGCCTCCAGCGACCGCTGCCATGCCGGCGCCGATACCTGCCGCGCCTGCAAATAAGAACGGGGCGACAAGCGAAATCTCGATTTGCGCTCGCGCCTGCGCGGCCCGCCCATTGGCCTCTCGGATGTCGGGGCCGGCGCTCATCACTGGGGTTCCCGGTGGCGGCGGACTGACTTCAAGAACCTGCCGAGCAGCTTGGTGTTCGGCATCGATCAGCCCAACGACCAACCCGTGTGGATCGGCCGAAGCTCTCAAGGGGAGCGACATGACTTGCGACACGGGTTTATAGACCGGTTCGTTCTCGGCAGCGGTCATCCACTCGCGACGCTGACGCCTGTCGGCTCCGTTGCACCGGTCGGTATGGAGGAGGCGAAATTTTTCGCTATGGCCTGCGATGTACTCGTAAGCAAACTTCTGTTCTTTTGTCAGCGAGTCCGATCCGAACTTCATTTCAATAACGCTGGCCAGATTCGGCTGACTGTATTGCGGCGCACCTCCCAACGTGTGGTTGATGACCCGAACAACGTCGGGAATCCGCATCGGGCTTGTCGGCGGTTTCTGAATATCCCGCCAAATTCCGGTTTCGACATCCGAAGGTAACGGCACCGGAATTATTTGCTCTAGCTCCTTCAGCCCCAACAGGTCCACCACGACCTCAAGACTGCTGTACTGTGGAAACAGCCGACTGCTGATCCGCTTGTATTGAGACAACGGGAACGAACTAGGCCGATGCGGTTGCCTTTTGCTCATGATCGGCGCCGGAGGCGTCTTCGTCATGTCGTAGCCGACTTCGGCGCAGTACGGCCAGCGATACTCAAATAGCTCGTTGTCCGCCCGGATCATCAACGCGACTGTGCGTTGGTACATGGGCGCTTCATCGCTGGCACGCCGGTACGGATTGGCGCTGGCATAGCGTGCCTTCTCGCATAGGTACCAGAGATCAAGCGGATTGGTCACGGGCAGCACTTGGCCCGATGCGTCAGGTTTGGTCGAGCCCCGGGCGCTTCCGCCGGGATTCTTTGGCCCGGGGCGTACAGATTGGGTGGCCATGGTTAAGCCTTCCTTCTTCTTGGGGTTGCTGATGAGTTGCACAGGGCTATGTTTGTCGGTGCGCTTACGCACGGACGTGTAGATGGGTCCCTACAACGCTTTGACCAGACGCCAGGTGACCACCTGCCCGTTCACGTCCGGCAAGATCTCGTTGTGCATGAACGTCTGTCTTCCTTGTGACGGATCCTCCTCGCAGATCCAGATGCCAGGCCATGGACAAGGTGTGCCCGAGGGCATGCGCAGGAAGTGACGCTCCTCTGCTTTGACGTTGCCCGCCTCGTCGATTACGGCCTTGATTTCCTGCGGCGTATCGAAGCGGCGCAGCCAGAGGTTGCTGGTCAGCGGGTTAAAGCGAACCTCGCCGGCGATGGAGCCGTAGTGCAGCGATCCGATGTCTTGCACGCGCAATGATCGGATGGCGTTGTTGACCTTCACATACAGTTCGGGAACGGGGTCTGTTTCGGCTTTTCCGAGTGCAGGCCAATCACCTGCGCGGATGGCGGTTCCCCATTTGTAGGGAAGGAGCGCGATGCGATCGTCATTGAGCTTGGCCTTCAATTCTTCCGGCGTGCCCAACGTGGCAATCCAGTGGTGGGCCAGGAAGGTGTACCAGTTGAGATTGGAGTAGCCTTCGCGCCATGCTTCGTTTCCTGTCGGACTGCACACATCCACTCCCCTGTATGCCCAAGCTGTTTCGTATTCGATGGTCTGGTAGTCCTCCCAATCGTGGCATCCTTGAATGCCCAACCCGGCCGCGCCATGAAGAGGGCGAAGCAGCGCACAACATTGCAGTAGGAACCTTTCGAGCTTTTGCTTGCCTTCCCCTGCAAGTTCTTCAATTGGCAGATAAATGCGAACGGTGGTGAGTGCTTTGTGTATCTGCTCGATCCAACCGGCTGGAGAGTAGACGCCGAACATATAGTCGCTGACATGTCCGAGGCTCAATCTGGACATGCAATCGAATTCGACGACCTTCATCGGACTGGTGTTCACGATGTAGTCTCGATAGGCTTCAAAGCCCATTTTGGCGAAGGGTCGGACGATCATGCGCTTATCTTCGCGATAACCGCCCTTGAGCTTGTCTCCATAGAGTTCGTGGTAAAGCGAGAATGCCTCCGCGATGCCTTTGCGGCGAACTGGTAAATAGGCGTCCACGAGATGAAAGACTGCAACGATCCCGACTTGCTGGACGAGTAATGTGTTGTCGTCCTCATCGGCGAAGGTGAAGTACCACCGTTCGGCGTCGAACTCATTGAAGAAATCGGTCATTTTTTCGTCTCCGGCGCGTCGGGCCAGAACAGATAAAGCTGTTCCGTGCGCGGCTGGTATCGTTGGCTGACTTCCCATTCCTGATAGGCCTGCCATTGGCGTTGAAGTTCGGGAATCAGTACAGGTGCGGAGCTGCCGTCTTCTGATTGTGCATATGCCACAGCGGCTCCTGCTGAACCAGTTCCTCCCATGAGACGGCCCCAGCCGACAAGGCGGCCGTAGTGCACCACTCTTGGGCCCGCTCTTGCAGTCAGCGTTGAGCCGGGGATCGCTGCACTGCCTCCAGCGACCGTTGCCATGCCGGCGCCGATACCTGCTGCGCCTACAAATAGGAACGGCGCGGCAAGCGCTATCTCGATTTGCGCTCGCGCCTGAGCGGCCCGCCTATTGGCCTCTCGAATGTCGGGGCCGGCTCTCATCACTGGGTTTCCTGGAGGCGGCGGACTGATTTCAAGGATTTGCCGTGCAGCTTGGTGTTCGGCATCAATCAGCCCGACGACCAACCCGTGTGGATCGGCCGAAGCTCTTAAGGGGAGCGACATGACTTGTGACACGGGTCTATAGACCGGTTCGTTCTGGGCAGCGGTCATCCATTCGCGACGCTGGTGCCTGTCGGCTGTATTGCATCGTTCGGTATGAAGCAATCGAAACTTGAGTCTGTCGCCGGCGATTCTTTCGTAGGCCCATTTCTGATCTTTAGAGAGTGAATCCGCGCCGAATTTCATCTCGATCACACTTGCCAGATTGGACTGACTGTATTGAGGTTCTCCCCCCAATGCGTGGTTGATGATCCTGATGACATCGGGAATTCGCAACGGGCTTTCTCTTCTTACATGAATATCTTGCCAAATCCCTTCCTCGATGTTCGACGGCAACGGCACCGGAAGCATCTCTTCGAGCTCTTCCAAACTTAGTAGGTCCACCACAACCTCAAGACTGCTGTACTGCGGAAATTGCCGGCTGCTGATGCGCTTGTATTGGGAAAGCGGAAAGGAACTCGGCCGATGCGGATGTTTCCTGCTCATGATCGGCGCCGGGGGCGTCTTCGTCATGTCATAGCCAACCTCGGCACAGTACGGCCAGCGATACTCAAATAGCTCGTTATCCGCCCGAATCATCAACGCGACTGTGCGTTGGTACATGGGCGCTTCATCGCTGGCACGCTGGTACGGATTGGCGCTGGCATAACGTGCCTTCTCGCATAGGTACCAAAGGTCAAGCGGATTGGTCACGGGCAGCACCTGGCCCGATGCGTCAGGTTTGGTCGAGCCTCGGGCGCTTCCGCCGGGATTCTTTGGCCCGGTACGTACGTTCTGGGTGGCCATGGTTCAGCCTTCCTCCTTGATGGGATTGCGGATGAATCGGGGGATGTGTGAGTCGGTGCGCGTACGCCTGGACCTATAGCTGTATCCCTACCACGCTTTGACCAGACGCCAGGTGACCACCTGCCCGTTCACGTCCGGCAAGATCTCGTTGTGCATGAACGTCTGTCTTCCTTGTGACGGATCCTCCTCGCAGATCCAGATGCCAGGCCATGGACAAGGTGTGCCCGAGGGCATGCGCAGGAAGTGACGCTCCTCTGCTTTGACGTTGCCCGCCTCGTCGATCACGGCCTTGATTTCCTGCGGCGTATCGAAGCGTCGCAGCCAGAGGTTGCTGGTCAGCGGATTGAAGCGAACCTCGCCTGCGATGGAGCCGTAGTGCAGTGATCCGATGTCTTGCACGCGCAATGAACGGATGGCGTTGTTGACCTTTACGTACAGTTCGGGAGCGGGGTCTGTCTCGGCTTTGCCGAGTGCAGGCCAATCACCTGCGCGGATGGCGGTTCCCCATTTGTAGGGGAGGAGCGCGATCCGTTCGTCGTTCAGTTTGGCCTTCAACTCTTCGGGCGTGCCTAGGGTGGCAATCCAGTGATGGGCCAGGAAGGTGTACCAGTTGAGATTTTTGTAGCCCTCGCGCAAGTTTTTCTTTTCGGACGGTCCACATAGATCTACTCCTCTGTATGCCCACGCAGTCTCGTGTTCAAGGGTTTGATAGTCCTCCCAATCGTGGCATTCCTGAATCCCGAGTCCGGCAGCGCCATGGAGAGGACGAAGCAATTCGCAGCACTTCAATAGGAAGCTCTCGAATCGTGCTCTCCCTTCGCCAACAAGTTCTTCCACCGGTAGGTAGACCCGTACAGTCGTAAGCCTTTTATGGACTTGCTCATACCAGCCGGCGGGAGAGAAAACACCAAACATGTAATCGCTCGCGTGCCCCAAGCTGAGCGTGGACATGCAGTCGAACTCGATGACATCCATCGGGCTGGTATCCGCGACGTAGTCCCTATAAGATTCGAAGCCCATCTTGGAGAACGGGCGAACTATCATGCGCTTATCTGCGCGGTATCCACCTTTGAGCTTGTCGCCATAGAGTTCATAGTAGAGAGAAAACGCCTCCGCGATGCCTTTGCGGCGAACCGGTAGATAGGCGTCGACAAGATGAAAAACTGCAACGATCCCGACCTGTTGAACGATGAGTGTGTTGTCGTCTTCATCTGCAAAGGTGAAGTACCAGCGTTCGGCGTCGAACTCCTTAAAGAAATCGGTCATTTTTTCGTCTCCGGCGCGTCGGGCCAGAACAGATACAGCTGTTCTGTGCGCGGTTGGTGTCGTTGGCTGGCTTCCCATTCCTGATAGGCCTGCCATTGGCGTTGAATTTCGGGATTCTGTACGGGCGCGGAGCTGCCGTCTTCTGATTGTGCATAGGCCAGTGCGGCTCCTGCTGAACCAGTCCCTCCGATGAGACGGCTCCAGCTGACAAGGCGGCCGTAGTGCACCACTCTTGGGCCAGCGCTTGCAGTCAGCGTTAAACCGGGGATCGCTGCACTGCCTCCAGCAACCGTTGCCGCGCCGGCGCCGATACCTGCCGCGCCTACGAATAAGAACGGGGCGGCAAGCGAAAGCTCGATCTGCGCTCGCGCCTGAGCGGCCTGCCCATTGGCCTCTCGGATGTCGGGGCCGGCGCTCATCACTGGGGTTCCCGGAGGCGGCGGACTGACTTCAAGAACCTGCCGTGCAGCGCGATGCTCGGCATGATTAGTCCAACCACCAAGCCGTGTGGATTGGCCGAAGCGCGCGAGGGGAGCGACATGACCTGGGACACGGGTTTGTAGACTGGTTCGCTCTGTGCTGCGGTCATCCACTCTCGACGTTGGCGCCGATCTGCTCTGTCGCACCGATCGGTATTGAGCAGGCGAAATCTGTCGCTTTTCCCGGCAATGTCCTCATAAGCTGCCTTTTGCTCTGTTGACAGAGCATCTCTTCCAAACTTCATTTCAATCACACCAGCGAGATTAGGCTGACTGTATTGACGCTCGCCTCCCATCGTGTGGTCGATGACACGCACAACGTCAGGGATCCGCAAGGGGCGTTGCTGGACTACCTGGATATCCTGCCAAATTCCGTTTTCGGCATCTGGGGGCAGCGGCACCGGAATCATTTCCTCAAGCTCATCCAGTCCCAAAATGTCCACCACAACCTCAACGCTGCTGTACTGCGGAAACTGTCGGCTACTGATCCGCTTGTACTGAGACAGCGGAAAGGAACTCGGCCGATGCGGCTGCTTCTTGCTCATGATCGGCGCCGGTGGCGTCTTCGTCATGTCGTAGCCGACTTCGGCGCAGTAAGGCCACCGATACTCAAAGAGTTCGTTATCCGCCCGGATCATCAGCGCAACTGTGCGTTGATACATGGGCGCTTCATCGTTGGCACGCCGGTACGGATTAGCGCTGGCATAGCGCGCTTTCTCGCACAGGTACCAAAGGTCAAGGGGATTAGTGACGGGCAGCACCTGGCCCGACGCGTCAGGTTTGGTTGAGCCCCGACTACTCCCTCCCGGATTCTTCGGCCCGGGACGTACATTTTGGGTGGCCATGATTCAGCCTGTCTCCTATTTGGGATTGCGAAGAAAATCCAGCGAATAGCTCCCACCACCATCCCAATAGCTGGCGTCCAGATGCAAGAGATCATCAGGGTCCGGCATTGCCGAGACTTCCAAAGGTTCTCTTGCGTCGCTGGTGACGACCTGCGTCCGGCCCTGCGCATCGGTTCGTCCGCGTACGATGTCTCCGCTGGCGCGGACGATCTCGTAGGCGTGATCCGGCAGAGCTTTGTTCGTGCTTGCGTCGCGCAGCACGAAGAACTCTTTAAAAGGGCCAGGCAGGCCAGAGAATTGGCCCAGCGTGGGCACCATCGTTCCCGGCCCCGTGAAGTTGTGGCCCGTTGCCTTGACGGTGAAGGCGCCGGGCATCCCCATTTCGATGTTGCCGCCGGCCATCTTGATATACGCGCCGCCACACAACAGGGTGATGTGCGCTTCAGCGGAGACCGTGACATGGTTGTTGTTGGCGCGAACCTCCACGCTCTTGTCGGCGTCGAGATGGATGTTGTTGTGTTGCGCCTGCAAGCGCAGCTGGCCGGTATGCGCGATGTGGCGCATGTCTCCCCGTTGCGCGAACGTGCCCAGGCCGTTGCCGGCGTTGACGACCACGCGTTCACCAGCCGTCAACTGGAGGTTTGCGTGGGCGACTGCATCAAATTGTTCGCCCGCGCCTAATGCAATGGAGAAGGGGGTTCCGGCAGCAATACCGGCGGGAGCAGACAGCGCCATGACGGGCGCCGCGCCTTCGCCGGTCCCGCTGCTCTGGTCGTTGGCGCCATGGCCCAGCTCTCGCACCAACGTGGTCAGGTCGCGGCGCGGCTCGGCGTCGTGAGGGGTTCCTTGATGGTCGCCGGCGTAATTACCCAGGCTGCGGGCGAGTTGTAGCGCTGCCTCCAGGACGGCCACGATTTCTGCGCGATCGAGTTGGCCACCCTGGGCGTTGGTTTGTGTCTCCGTGGTCAACAGCAGGCCTTGCGCCGCGCGCAGCGTTCCGTGCAAATCCGTGCGCAGCTCGAAGCCTTCGCCGCGCGGCGCGCCGCCCTTGGGACGCGGATGGGTCAGATAACCCAGGTGCAGGTGGCTGGCGCCATGATCGTTCATCAGTGCGGCGCTGATCTGAGATGGCGTATCGTCCAGCCGCAGTTCACTGGCTCGGTTGCCTTTGTGCTCCTTGCTCTTGATCGTTGCCAGGTCTTTGAACTTCGGCAGTTCGTAGGGCGGCAACTGCAGGCGGTTGTAGACGCGGCCGGTGATTACGGGTTGGTCCGGGTCCCCGTCGAAATGCGAGACGATTACTTCCTGGCCGATGCGAGGGATGGCCATGTGGCCCCAGGTGGCGCCGGCGATGTTCTGCGATACACGGATCCAGCAGGAGCTGTGTTCATCCTGCCTGCCTTCACGGTCCCAGGGGAATTGGACCTTTACGCGTCCGTATTCGTCGGTAAAGATCTCTTGATTGGGCGGCCCGACGACCACGGCATTCTGTGGCCCGTCGATGCGGGGTTTGGGCAGCGGCTC
>NZ_DAMCTG010000015.1:0-9155 GCF_032113835.1 Achromobacter sp.
ATGCAAGCCGCTCTACGCCCTCAATCTTCGGAATCGCCGGCGCCCGCCACCGCCGAGCCGTTTTTTCCTCCCCAACTGTTGGCCCGGTTGGACAAGAACGGGCCGCGATACACCTCGTATCCCACGGCAGACCGCTATCACGGCAGCTTCGGCGAGCAAGACTACCGCCTCGCCCTGCAGCAGCGGCGCGCAACCAGCCCGGCCGAGCCGCTGTCGCTCTACGTGCACATTCCCTTCTGCGAATCGGTCTGTTATTACTGCGCCTGTAATAAGGTGGTGACCCGCCACCACGACCGCGCCGCCCGCTACCTGGATGCGCTATCCAGCGAAATCGCGCTGCATGTGCAGGAACTTGGCCCAGGTGTGCCGGTGTCGCAACTGCATTTCGGGGGCGGAACCCCCACGTTCCTGTCCAACGAGGAACTGGCCCGGCTGATGGGCGATCTGCACAGCGCCTTCCGCTTCGAACCCGACGCCGAAATCTCCGTTGAAGTCGACCCTCGCACTGCCACTCCCGAGCGCCTGGCCTTTCTGCAGCAACTGGGTTTCAACCGCCTGAGCTTCGGCGTGCAGGATTTCGACGAACGCGTACAGGTCGCGGTGCACCGGGTCCAGTCGTACGAAGACGTTGCCGCGCTGATGCACAGCGCACGTGACTTGGGCTACGCGTCGGTCAACGTCGACCTCATCTATGGCCTGCCGCTTCAAACCACCGAATCCTTCGCTCGCACCATCGAGCAGGTCATCTCGCTGCGCCCCGACCGCATTGCGCTCTACGCTTACGCGCATCTGCCCGAACGCTTCAAGCCGCAGCGCCGCATTCAAGAATCCGACCTGCCGGACCGCGCCACGCGCGTCGGCCTGCTCAGCTCCGCCATCCAGGGTTTCCTGAAGCAGGGCTACACGTATATCGGCATGGACCATTTCGCGTTGAACACCGACGCACTGGCCATTGCCAAGCAACGCGGCGAGCTCCACCGCAATTTCCAGGGCTACAGCACGCAGCCGGACCGCGACCTGATCGCCCTGGGCGTGTCGGCCATTGGACGCATCGGCGACACCTACAGCCAGAACGCCAAGATCCTCGACGAATACTACGCCGCCATCGAATCCGGCAAGTTCGCCGTCGAACGCGGTTTGGCCCTCAGCCCCGACGATCTGGTTCGCCGCGAAGTCATCATGGACATCATGTGCCAAGGCCGCGTGGACTTCGCCCGCATCGAGGCCAAGCACGGCCTGCGGTTCGGCGACTACTTCAGCCGCGAGCTCTCGCAGGTGGCCAGCCTGGCGGAATTGGGCCTGGTGAATCTGCATCTGGGCGAACTGCGAGTCACCGGCCTTGGCTGGTACTTCGTGCGCGCCGTGGCCATGGCCTTCGACAAGTACCTGCGATCGGCCATTCCGACCGCCACATACTCCCGCATCATCTGATCTCTCGCGCGGCCAACCGGCCGCGCTTTTCATTCGGCAAACTTGTCGCGCAAATACAGCGCCAGCGACAGATCATCAGACAGTCCCAGCTTGCGCATCGCGCGGCGCTTGTGCGTGCTGACCGTCTTCTTGCTGCGCACCAGCCTGCGGGCAATCTGCGTCACCGACAGGCCCTGCCGGATGTGACGCAGGACTTCCACTTCCGACGTCGTCAGCAGCGCGTGCGGCGCCGTCGGCTCCATGCTGCGGATCTGTCCGTCCTCGACCGTCAGGAACGGCGTATTGGCCTCGACCACGCCGCGGATCATGTCCGGCAGCAGGACCAGGCCCCATTGTTTTGCCAGGTAGCCGGCGGCGCCGGCCCGAAAGGCGGCGTACTCGGTCTCTTGACGATTGCCGGCCGAAAAGGTGATGACCGCCATGTTGGGGTGGTAGCGGCGCACCCGCCGCAGGTAATTGACGCCATCGAAAGGTTCCAACGGCAGATAGAAGTCGATCAGCGCGACATCGCACGGCTGCTTGGCCAGCTTCTCCAGCAGCGCGCGCGCCGAGGTTTCGCGGTGCACCACATGAAACCCCGGGCGGGTTTCCAGAAACGCGCCGATGCCCAGCGCGACCACGGGATGGTCGTCCAGGACCGCGACCCGGATGACCGGCGGCGGGCGCGACAGCAACATGTGCTTGCGGGCTTCAAAGCCGTCCGCCGGCGCAATAAGCGGGCCGTGAAGCGAGCCGCCGGACATCTGGCTTGCAGTCTCTGAAACGCGATTCATCGTTGCTCCACGATCGGATTGGGGTCCAGGGCGATCCGCGCAGCCACGAGGCGGCGGTCACTGGCGCGTTTCCGCGCGCGGCCCTGAAAGTCGTCGGCAGATTACGTGTTCGGCGCGCGTTTGGGTCGCCAAACGGGCCAAAATCAGACCGATCCGCCGGTGCTAAACATCTCGCTGTGCCCCCTGGAGGCTCACTGCAATCCTCCGTGGCGTTTTCGCCACGGGCGGCGCGTAAACGGTGCTACAATCGGCAACGTTCCATGCAGCTATCTCGGCTGCATTTGTTTTGCTGCACCTTGATCCGCGCCTCGCATTGCGCGCACCAACAGGCCCAGACATGTTTTTCCCGCCCGCACGAACTACGACCCGGAACTTTCGCCCCATGTCGCGTTAGTTTTTTCGTGCGTCGGGTTTCACCGTGTCAGGTCAGCGGTAGGACTCATCAAGACAATCAAATGAACGCGGCTACCAGGCCGCGTTTTTCGTTTCTGTTTTCGTTTTTCAGTTCCAAGAACCCCAGGAAGCACTCCCGATGGTACAGATCACATTGCCCGATGGTTCGCAGCGCCAATTTCCGGGACCGGTAACGGTCGCCGAAGTGGCGCAATCGATCGGTACGGGCCTGGCGAAGGCTGCCCTGGGCGGCCGCGTGACGTTCGACGGCTCGGAATCCAAGCTCGTCGACACCAGTTTCCGCATCGCAGACGACGCCCGTCTGGCCATCGTGACGGCCAAGGACGCGGACGGCCTGGATCTGATCCGCCACTCGACTGCTCACTTGCTGGCCTACGCCGTCAAAGAGCTCTTCCCGGATGCCCAGGTCACCATCGGCCCCGTGATCGACAACGGCTTCTACTACGACTTCTCGTACAAGCGCCCCTTCACGCCGGAAGACCTGGCCGCCATTGAAAAGAAGATGGCGGAACTCGCCAAGAAGGACGAAGTCGTCACGCGCGAAGAATGGTCGCGCGACGACGCCGTCGAATTCTTCAAGGGCATCGGCGAAAAGTACAAGGCGGAAATCATCGCCTCGATCCCGTCCAACGAGACGCTCAGCCTGTACCGCGAAGGCGACTTCATCGACCTGTGCCGCGGCCCGCACGTGCCGTCCACGGGCAAGCTCAAGGTCTTCAAGCTGATGAAGGTGGCCGGCGCCTACTGGCGCGGCGACAGCAAGAACGAGATGCTCCAGCGCATCTACGGCACCGCCTGGGCGACCAAAGAAGAACAGGAAGCCTACCTGCACATGCTCGAAGAGGCCGAGCGCCGCGACCACCGCAAGATCGGCCGCGAACTCGACCTGTTCCACTTCCAGGACGAGGCGCCGGGCCTGATCTTCTGGCACCCCAAGGGCTGGGCCCTGTGGCAGCAGGTGGAGCAATACATGCGCGGCGTGTACCGCGACAACGGCTACCAGGAAGTCAAGGCGCCGCAGATCCTGGACATTTCGCTCTGGAAAAAGACCGGCCACTGGGACAACTACCGTGAAAACATGTTCACGACCGAGTCCGAGAACCGCGTCTATGGCCTGAAGCCCATGAACTGCCCGGGCCACGTGCAGATCTTCAACGCCGGCCTGCATTCCTACCGCGAACTGCCCCTGCGCTACGGCGAATTCGGCCAATGCCACCGCAACGAACCCTCGGGCTCGCTGCACGGCATGATGCGCGTGCGCGGCTTCACGCAGGACGATGGCCACATTTTCTGTACCGAAGACCAGCTTCAGGACGAATGCGCCGATTTCACGGCACTGCTGCAAAAGGTCTACCGCGACTTCGGCTTTACCGAAGTCCTGTACAAGGTCGCCACGCGCCCTGAAAAGCGCATCGGCACGGACGAAGTCTGGGACACGGCCGAAGCCGCCCTGATGGAAAGCCTGCGCCGCACGGGTTGCGAATTCGAAATCTCGCCGGGCGAGGGCGCCTTCTACGGCCCGAAGGTCGAATACACGCTCAAGGACGCCATCGGCCGCCACTGGCAGTGCGGCACGATCCAGGTCGATTTCTCCATGCCCGTGCGCCTGGGCGCCGAATACGTGGACCAGAACGACCAGCGCCGTCCGCCCGTCATGCTGCACCGCGCGATCCTCGGTTCGCTCGAGCGCTTCATCGGCATGTTGATCGAAAACCACGCCGGCGCAATGCCGCCCTGGCTGGCGCCGGTGCAAGCAGTTGTATGCTGCATTTCCGAACCTTCGGCCGATTACGCAGCCGAAATTACGCAAAGCCTGAAAAAACAAGGCTTTAGAGTAGAGTCCGATTTGCGCGGTGAAAAAATCACTCGTAAAATTCGGGAACACAGCCTGCAAAAGGTGCCGTACATTCTTGTCGTCGGCGACAAGGAAAAGCAAAACGGCACTGTTGCCGTACGTGGACTGGGCGGCCTGGACCTTGGCGCCATCCCGTTCGCCGACTTTGTCTCCCGGTTGTCCGAAGACGTTGCGACCCGTCGCGACGTTACTCAACCCGATAGCAGCGCTGCTTAACATTTCTAGGAGCTTTCAACATCGCCACTGAAAAAGCCAATCGCATCAACGGTGAAATCCGCGTCCCCGAGGTGCGCCTGATAGGTCTGGACGGAGAACAGCTGGGCATCGTCAAGATTGCCGACGCGTTCCGTCTTTCCGAGCAAAACGACGTGGATCTGGTGGAAATCGCGCCGAACGCCGAGCCGCCGGTCTGCCGTTTGATGGACTACGGCAAGTTCAAGTACCAAGAGCAAAAGCGCCAAGCCGAGGCCCGTTCCAAGCAGAAGGTCATCCAGGTCAAGGAAGTCAAATTCCGTCCGGCGACCGACGAGGGCGACTATCAGGTCAAGCTGCGCAATCTGCGCCGCTTCCTCGAGGAAGGCGACAAGGCCAAGGTGACGTTGCGTTTCCGTGGCCGCGAAATGGCTCACCAGGAACTTGGCATGCGCGTCCTTGAGCGCGTGCGCGACGACCTCCTGGAGCTTGCTCAGGTCGAAGCCATGCCCAAGCTCGAAGGCCGTCAGATGGTCATGGTGCTGGCGCCGAAGAAAAAGGCTGTGCCTGCAGGCAAGCCCGAATCGGCAGCCTGAGCGCCGGCCGTACCCGTTTAGGCAAGGCCGAGCCTTCCATTCCTGCAACCCGCCGTGTCCGTCTCGTGACCGGCGGGTTCGCTTATTGGCCGGCTCTACGCTACGATGTCACAAAGCATAGCCGCCTTCCCACCAGGGGAGGCGGCGTCCGTTCAGGGTGTCGCGATGCACGTTTTGTTCGTTTTGGATCCCTTGCCGCTGCTCAAGGCGTACAAGGATAGTTCGGTCGCCATGATGCGTGCCCTCGTGGCGCGCGGGCACACGCTCAGCGTGGCCATGCAGGGCGATCTCTACATCGAGGCGGGCGTCGTCAAGGCGCAAACCACCCCGATCGAGCTGGTCGCCGATGCCGACCTGCACGGCCACGACTGGTGGCGCGAATCAGCCTCGCTGGAGCTGGCGCTGGCGGATTTTGGCGCGGTCGTGATGCGCAAGGACCCGCCGTTCGACATGGAATACGTGTATTCCACGCACCTGCTCGAGTACGCCGAGGCCCAAGGCGCCTGCGTGTTCAACGGCGGCGCGGCCATCCGGAACCATCCGGAAAAGCTGGCGATCACCGAAATCAGCGAGTTCACCGCGCCCACGCTGGTCACTCGCAACATGGCGCGCCTCAAGGCATTTCACGACAAGCATCAGGACGTCATCGTCAAGCCGCTGGACGGCATGGGCGGCACCGGCGTGTTCCGCCTGCAGCCCAAGGACCCCAACCTAAACGCCATCCTGGAAACGCTGACCGACAACGGCGCGCGCACCATCATGGCGCAGCGCTTCATCCCTGACATCGTCAAGGGCGACAAGCGCATCCTGCTGATCGGCGGCGAACCCGTGCCGTACTCCCTGGCCCGCATCCCCCTGGCCGGCGAAACGCGCGGCAACCTGGCCGCCGGCGGCCGCGGCGTCGCCCAGGAACTGTCTCCCCGGGATCGTGAAATCGCGGAAGCCGTGGCGCCCAAGCTGGCCGCCCGCGGCCTGCTGCTGGTCGGCCTGGACGTCATTGGCGACTTCGTCACCGAAGTCAACGTCACCAGCCCCACCTGTTTCGTTGAAATTGCCGAACAGACCGGCTTTGACGTGGCCGGCATGTTCGTGCAGGCGCTGGAAAAAGCCGTGGCGGCCAAGGCTGCCGGCTCCGCCTCTGCTGCTGCCTGATTTTTCGGAACCGACATGACCACGGGTATTGTGATCGTCGTGCACGCGCCTCTGGGCGCGGCAATGCGCGAGTGCGCGAGCCACGTCATGGGCGATCTGGACGGCATGCTGGCAATCCATGACATCCTGCCGGAAGACCTGCCGGACGACCTGGCGCCGGATGTCCTGAAAGACATCCTCGAGCAGGACCACGGCGCGGGCGTTCTGGTGCTGACCGACCTGATCGGCGCCACGCCCGCCAACATCTCCAAGCGCGCGGTCGCCGACGCGCAGGCCCAGGGCATCCAGTGCTGTGTGCTCGCGGGACTCAACACGCCGATGCTGCTGCGCGCGTTGACCTACCGCAACCTGCCGTTGGCCGAAACCCGCGAAAAGGCGCTCGCGGGCGGGGTGCAGGGGGTCTTGCGGGTAGACTGACGGGCGGAAAATTGCCCTATTATGTCGGCTATTATTTCAAGCCGACGATCGGTACGACGATTGGCTGCGATCAACACCGCGGCATAGCCTGCGGTCACTACCTTTCCTATGCCTAATACTGACATTGTCATCAGCAACAAACTGGGATTGCACGCGCGGGCCGCGGCCAAGCTGACGCAGCTTGCCAGCAAGTTTTCCAGCGAGATCTTCATTTCGCGCGGCGCACAGCGCGTGAATGCCAAGAGCATCATGGGCGTCATGATGCTGGCGGCCGGGCTGGGCGTCACCGTCAAGCTGGAAGCCTCCGGCAGCGATGCCGAGCAAGCGCTTTCCGAAATCGAAACTCTGTTCGACAGCAAATTCGGTGAGCAGGAATAGACTCTCTTCTGAATCGACCGGCCCGGCTCGGGCCGGTTCGCCCGTAGCCGCGCCCGGCGCGTCCAACGGGGCTGCTTCTGCCAGCCCCGTTGTGTGTCTGTACGGCAAGGGCGTCGCCAAGGGCTACGCCATCGGCCGCGCCGTCGTCATGGGGGCCGCGGCGCTTGAAGTGGCGCACTACCGGATCTCGCCGGAAGACGTGCCCGCCGAAAGCGCCCGCCTGACCGAGGCTCTGGCGTCGGCGCAGCAGGAACTGCTGCAGCTGGCCGACACGCTGCCGGCCGATGCGCCGCGCGAGCTGGGCGCGATGCTCAACGTGCACAGCCTGCTTCTGGGTGATCCGCTTCTGGCCGAGCAGACGCTCGCCCTGATCGCCGAACGCCATTACAACGCCGAATGGGCGCTGACGACGCAAGGCCAGATCCTGGGCCAGCAGTTCGACGCCATGGAAGACGAATACCTGCGCGAGCGCGGGGCGGACGTGCGTCAGGTGATCGAGCGCGTTCTGCACGTGCTGGCCGGCACGTCGGCGATCCTGCCCGACATGTCCCACATGGGCGGCGATGACGCCCTGGTCGTGGTGGCGCACGATATCTCTCCCGCCGACATGCTGCGCCTGCGCGGCGGACGTTTCGCCGCGTTTGTCACCGACCTGGGTGGGCCCACCTCGCACACCGCGATCGTGGCGCGCAGCATGGGCGTGCCTGCAGTGGTGGCAATGGGCAACGTGCGCGAACTGGTCCGCGATGGCGACATGCTGATCATCGACGGCTCGGTCGGCGCCGTGGTGGTCAACCCATCCGACCGCATCCTCCAGGAATACCGCCGCCGCCAGGCCGCGTACGCCGACGAGCGTGCCGAGCTCAGCCTCCTGCGCGACGAACCGTCCGTCACCCTGGATGGCATCGACATCGTGCTGCACGCCAATATCGAACTGCCGGACGAGGCCGCGCTGGCGCTGGCGTCCGGCGCGCACGGCATCGGACTGTTCCGCAGCGAATTTCTCTTCATGGGCCGGCCGGACCTGCCCGGCGAAGAAGAGCAGTACGAGGCCTATGCCTCGGTCGTCAAGGTGATGGCCGGCCGCCCGGTCACGATCCGCACGCTGGACATCGGCTCGGACAAGACGCTGGACGGCGAGGCCACCGTGGCCACCAATCCCGCCCTGGGGCAACGCGCCATCCGCTATTGCCTGGCGCGTCCCGAGATGTTCGCGACTCAGTTGCGGGCCATCCTCAGGGCGTCCGCTCACGGGCCGGTGCGCCTCTTGATCCCGATGATCGCGCACATGCATGAGGTCGTCGCGACCAAGGCCGCCATCGAGGCCGCCCGGCGCGAACTCGACGCCCGCGGCCAGGCCTATGCGCCGCACATGGAAGTGGGCGCGATGGTCGAAGTCCCCGCCATCGCCATCGCGATCGAACCCTTTGCCCAGGCGCTGGACTTCCTGTCCATCGGCACCAACGACCTCATCCAGTACACGCTTGCCATCGATCGTGGCGACCACGACGTGGCTTCGCTTTACGATCCGCTGCATCCGGCGGTGCTGCGCCTGGTCGCCAACACCATCAATGCCGGCGAACGGGCGGGCAAGCCGGTGGCCGTCTGCGGCGAAATGGCAGGTGATTCGCGCATGACTCGCCTCTTGCTCGGGCTGGGCCTGACCGAGTTTTCGATGCATCCGCAGCAACTGCTGGACGTCAAGCGCGAGGTGCGCCGGGCGCACTCCAACGCGCTTCGCATCAAGGTGGCGTCGGCGCTGAACCGCGCCTTGCCCGTCGACCTGGACGCCCTCGGCCCGGCCTGATCGCCGCCTCGCGGCATTGATTGAACCAGGTGTCTGACACCGTCCCAAGCGGGCAGGAACCAGGTGTCTGACACCGTCCCAAGCAGGCAGGAACCAGGTGTCTGACACCGTCCCAAGCAGGCAGGAACCAGGTGTCTGAC
>NZ_DAMCTG010000015.1:9255-48115 GCF_032113835.1 Achromobacter sp.
GGCAGGAACCAGGTGTCTGACACCGTCCCAAGCAGGCAGGAACCAGGTGTCTGACACCCGTTGAGTCGCCGCCACAAGCTGACGACCATCTGCGCCGGGTGTCTGACACCGTCCCAAGCAAGCAGACATAACAAAAGAGCCCTTCATGATGAAGGGCTCTTTCATTTTCCAATCCGCCCCGCCGCAGGTCACGGCGAGGAAGTTGCAGTGCTTAGCTGTGATAAGCGGATTCGCCGTGGCTCGTGACGTCCAGGCCTTCGCGCTCCTGGTCTTCCGGCACACGCAGGCCGCACAGGGCATTGGCGATCTTGTAGGCAATCCACGCCACCACGCCAGACCAGACGATGGTCAGCAGCACGCCTTCAAGCTGGACCCACAGTTGGTGAGCGATCATGCTGGGCTCGGCCAGGCCGGGGCCGCCGAAGACCTGCGCATTGAACACGCCGGTGAGCAGGGCGCCCACAATGCCGCCCACGCCGTGGATGCCGAACACGTCCAGCGCATCGTCGGCGCGCAGCATGCGCTTCAGGCCATTCACGCCCCAGACGCAGACCACGCCGGCAACCACGCCGATGATCAGCGCGCCCACCGGACCGACCAGGCCGGCGGCGGGGGTAATGCCGACCAGGCCGGCAATGGCGCCCGAAGCGGCGCCCAGCATCGAGGGCTTGCCCTTGATGGCCCATTCCGTGAACAGCCAGGCCAGCACGGCGGCCGCCGTGGCGATCATGGTGTTGAAGAAGGCCAGCGTGGCGTTCTCGTTGGCAGCCAGCGCCGAACCTGCGTTGAAGCCGAACCAGCCCACCCACAGCAGGGCGGCGCCCACAAAGGTCATCGGCAGGTTGTGCGGCTGCATGGCTTCGCGGCCATAGCCCACGCGCTTGCCGACCACATAGGCGCCCACCAGACCGGCCACGCCCGCGTTGATGTGCACCACGGTGCCGCCGGCAAAGTCCAGCGCGCCTTGTGCGTTCAGCAGGCCAGGCGCCGTTTCAGAGGCGAACCACACCATGTGCGCGATGGGGATGTAGGCGAACGTGAACCAGATCACCGTGAACACCAGCACGGCCGAAAAACGGGCGCGTTCGGCAAAGCTGCCAACCACCAGGGCGCAGGTGATGCCGGCGAACGTGGCCTGGAACGAGGCGAACAGCAGCTCGGTCAGGGTGTTCGACATGGCGTACGTGCCGTCTGCCGGATTGAACATGCCAGAGAAGAAAGCGCGCGAGAGACCGCCGAAGAAGGCGTTGCCCTCGGTGAACGCCAGGGAGTATCCATAGATGAACCAGAGAACCAGGCCCAGCACGAACGTGCACAACACTTGCAGCAGAACGGACAACACGTTTTTGCTGCGCACCAGGCCGGCGTAGAACATGGCCAGGCCGGGTACGGCCATCATCAATACAAGCAGGGTAGAGACGAGCAACCAGGAGATATCTGCTTTATCCATTTTCAGGCTCCATTGAGTCTTTATTTATTTACAGCGCAGCTTCGCCGGCTTCGCCAGTTCTGATACGGATGACTTGTTCAAGGGGGGCGGCAAAGATCTTGCCGTCGCCGATCTTGCCGGTGCGGGCGGCTTGTTCGATCGCTTCGATGACCTGGTCCACAAGGTGGTCGGGCACGGCGGCTTCGACGCGCAGCTTGGGCAGGAAGTCCACGGCATATTCCGCGCCGCGATAGAGTTCGGTGTGGCCTTTCTGGCGGCCAAAGCCTTTGACTTCGGTGACGGTCAGACCCTGGACCCCGATCCCGGATAGAGCCACCCGCACTTCGTCGAGCTTGAAGGGCTTGATGATGGCGATGATGAGTTTCATGGCATTTCCTCTCATGGTTGCACGCATCGTGGTTAAAGCAATATCCATGCCATGTTTGCCAGCGCTGGCGATGCCCGGGAAAGGCGCAAAAGTTGTGCGATTTGGCACCGTAGTGGTGCGTGATGCACCGCATGCCGGCCTCAATTTGGTGCGCAACAACGCGTAGCAGCTACATGCAACCACATGTGTTCCCCAAGAAGGATTTGTAGCCATTTAATGCGAGCAGCTTGAGTGCGGCTGCACGCCGGCGCTCGTGCGATGACGCAGCGGCAGAACGCGTCATCGGGCGCTCAGCGTTGCAGGCTGCGGATCTGTGTCCCGCGCAGACTTTCCAGCCGCGGCTGGAATTCGTCCAATCGCGACTAAATTGGGGCGCCATTGTGATACGAGGGTTTACACGGGTCGGCTTGTTGACCGGTGTGGGCTCGAGTTGAATCGGATTCAGGACGTGCATCGGCCATATGGACGATGCACTGCGCGGTCGGTGCGACCACGCGGCAGGCTAGTGGTGTTGGTAGGGGGTTGCCGTCAGGCAGCCCGGTTTTCTCCTGTGCTTTGAAGGGCGGTCACCGCATGCGGCCCGCCCTTTTTTTTGCGGCGGCGCAACCGGCCCGGCCTGAAACCACTTGGCCGACGCACTACACTTGAGCCATCAAGAACATCGAGAGGCCTATATGAACAATCGCACCCAGTGGATGGAAGACATTCAAAAGAACATTTCCGACCTGATCGCGCGCAGCCCCGCGGCGGACGTCGAGCGCAACGTCCGCGCCATGATGACGCAGGCGTTTTCCAAGCTGGATCTGGTCACCCGCGAAGAGTTCGACGTGCAGGCCGACCTGCTTGCCCGCACGCGCGCCCGGGTCGATCAACTGGCCGCCCAGGTGCAGCAGATGGAACAGCGCCTGACGGGTCTGGACAAGGGCCCGGCGACAGGCCTGGATAAGTAAGGTAAGCAAGCGCCGCGCGTCCCGCTTCGGGCGGGCATGCGCGAGATCGTTTTGTCACGGCCGCTCTCCGCGGCCGTTTGTTTTTTGCGGATACTGGCGGCCCGACCTCATCCGGAGACCACCGTGACGCTTGCCGTACTCGCCAGCAGGGCCCTTAGCGGCATGCACGCCCATGCGGTTCGCGTGGAAACGCACCTGGGGCCCGGCTTGCCGGGATTCAATGTCGTCGGCCTGGTCGATACCGAGGTCCGGGAAAGCCGCGAGCGCGTCAGGGCGGCCATCATCAACAGCGGCTTCGAGTTTCCGGCGGGGCGCATCACCGTCAATCTGTCGCCGGCAGACATGCCCAAGGAGTCCGGCCGCTTCGATCTGCCGATCGCGCTGGGCGTGCTGCTCGCCTCCGGTCAGTTGGCCGCGCCTGCGCAAGAGGGCGCCCAGTCGGGCAGGAAGCGCGGCGGAGAATCCGGCGAACAGCCCGATGGCCGTCGCCCCGGACCTCCCGGCGAACTGCCCGGTGAACCTTCCAATGACTGCCAAGGGGAACGCGCCAACGAACGCCCTGGCGGCCACCCCGAAGATCAGTCCCGCGTGCCCGACCCCGCGCTCTCCAGCTTGGTGCTCGCTGGCGAGCTGTCCCTCACCGGCGCGCTCGTGCCGGTCGCTGCGCCGCTGGTGATCGCCTTGAGCGTCGCCCGAGACACGCCCGATGCCACGCTGATCCTGCCCGCCGGCAGCGCCGAGCAGGCGGCCTGGGTCCCCGGGTTGCGCGTCCTGTCGGCGCGTTGCCTGGCGGATGTTGCCGCCCATGCGGCGGGCGCGTCGCTGCTGCCCAATGCTTTGCCCGCGCCCTGGCCACCTGCCGCACCGATCCCATGCCTGTCCGACGTACGCGGCCAACCCGGCGCGCGGCGTGCGCTGGAAGTGGCGGCGGCAGGCGGCCACAGCCTGCTGATGCTCGGGCCGCCCGGCGCGGGCAAGAGCATGCTGGCCGCGCGCCTGCCGGGCCTGCTGCCGCCGCTCGAGCGTAGCCAGGCGCTGGAAGCGGCTGCCGTGGCGGCCATGGCCGGCATGTCCGACGCGCTGACCGGCCAACCGCCTTTTCGCGCCCCGCATCATTCGGCGTCGGTGGCGGCGCTGGTGGGAGGGGGCGGGCGGCCGCGTCCCGGCGAAATCAGCCTGGCGCACCACGGCGTCCTGTTCCTGGACGAACTCCCGGAATTCAGCCGCCGCTCGCTCGAGGCGCTGCGAGAGCCGCTGGAAGCGGGCAGGGTGGTCATTTCCCGGGCGCTGCACGCGGCGCAGTTTCCGGCCCGTTTCCAACTGGTCGCGGCGATGAACCCCTGTCCCTGCGGCTGGCGGGGCCATCCCGCGCGCACGTGCGCCTGCACGCCGGATCAGGTGGCACGCTATGCAGGCAAGATCTCCGGTCCGCTGCTGGACCGGATCGACCTGCACGTGGCCCTGCCGCCGTCCGATCCGGCCTGGATGACCGCGCCGCCGGGCGAAGCCTCTCACGCCGTCCGGGAGCGTGTCGTCCGTTGCCGCGAGCGCCAGCTTGCCCGGCAGGGCAAAATCAACGCCGCACTGGCCGGGGCGGAACTGGACGAGTTCTGCGTCATGGATGCCGATGCGCAGGCGCTGCTGCATCAGGCCATGCGCCGCCTGACCGGCTCCGCCCGCGCCATGCACCGGGCGCTTCGCGTGGCCCGCACGATCGCGGACCTGGACGGTCAGGCGGTGCTCACGGCCAGCCACGTCGCGCAGGCGGTGCAGTACCGGCGGGCGGGGGTATGATCCCGGCGCCCCGTCCCTGTTGTTCGCGGTGCACTCGCCGACTCGACAAAGTCCGGGAAATCACCATATAATCAAAGGCTTTTCCGGATGTGGGTGGCTTTTTGTCCGCCTTCGGGAAAGACTCGCGGAACAACGGTCAGGTTCAAAGATCGTTGGTTGCGACCCCCAGAAGTGGCAACAGGTCTACAAGTTTTGGCGTCTTTGGCGTCAAGCACCTGGCGTCATGTAAATCAACAATGCGTGTTTTAGTTTAGGGAATCATCATGCCCAAGATGAAAACCAAGAAAAGCGCCTCCAAGCGCTTTAAGGTGCGCGGCAGCGGCTCCATCAAGCGTGGTCAGGCGTTCAAGCGTCACATCCTGACCAAGAAGACCACCAAGGCCAAGCGTCAATTGCGCGGCTCTGCGGCGGTTCATGACTCCAACGTGGCCTCCGTCAAGGCCATGATGCCTTTCGCTTGATCTAAGGGAGATCTACTATGCCTCGCGTCAAACGCGGCGTAACTGCCCGCGCACGTCACAAGAAAGTCATTGCCGCCGCCAAGGGTTACCGTGGCCGCCGCGGTAATGTGTTCCGTATTGCCAAGCAAGCAGTCATGCGCGCTGGCCAATACGCCTACCGCGACCGTCGTAACAAGAAGCGCACGTTCCGCGCTCTGTGGATCACGCGTATCAACGCGGCCGTCCGCGAGCATGGCGTCAGCTACAGCGTGTTCATCGCTGGCCTGAAGAAGGCTTCGATCGAACTCGACCGTAAGGTCCTGGCCGATCTGGCCGTGCGCGACAAGGCCGGCTTCGCCGCCATCGTGCAGCAAGCCAAGGCTGCCTTGGCTGCCTGATCGCGCGCTTTAACTCATCGCGCATCGCTGCAAACGGGGCTGTAATGGCCCCGTTTGCGTTTTGAAGGCTGGATTTCATGACTCGATTGGTTGACGACCTGGTAGACCAGGCGCAAGAACGGTTCGCCGCGGCCACGGATGCCGCCGCACTTGAGAACGCAAAAGCTCGCTTCCTGGGCAAGGAAGGCGCCTTGACGGTGCTGCTCAAAGGCCTGGGCAAGCTCGATCCCGAGCAGAAGCGAGAAGCGGGCGCGCGAATCAACCAGGCCAAGCAGAAGATCGAAGAGCTTCTGAACTCGCGCCGCGCCGAACTGGCGCAGGCGGAGCTGGATGCCCGGCTCGCATCCGAAACCATTGACGTCACCCTGCCGGGCCGCGGTCGCGCGCCGGGCGGCATCCATCCGGTGATCCGGACCTGGGAACGTGTGGAAGAGATCTTCCGTTCCATTGGCTTCGACGTGGCCGACGGCCCCGAAGTGGAAAACGACTGGACCAATTTCACCGCCTTGAATAACCCGCTGGACCATCCGGCGCGTTCCATGCAGGACACGTTCTACGTCGACATGAACGACGCGGACGGCCTGCCGCTGCTGCTGCGCACGCACACCAGCCCCATGCAGGTGCGTTACGCCCGCATGAACAAGCCGCCCATCAAGGTCATCGCGCCGGGGCGCACCTATCGCGTCGACAGCGACGCCACGCACTCGCCCATGTTCCACCAGGTGGAAGGGCTCTGGATCGCCGAGGACATCTCGTTTGCCGACCTGAAGGGCGTGTACACCGATTTCCTGCGTTGCTTCTTTGAAAGCGACGATCTGGTCGTGCGTTTCCGTCCGTCGTTCTTCCCGTTCACGGAACCGTCCGCCGAGATCGACATGATGTTCACCTCGGGTCCCAACCGTGGCCGCTGGCTCGAAATCTCCGGATCCGGCCAGGTGCATCCGCAGGTGGTGCGCAACTTCGGGCTGGATCCCGAGCGCTACATCGGCTTTGCCTTCGGCTCCGGACTCGAGCGCCTGACCATGTTGCGCTACGGCGTCAACGATCTGCGCCAGTTCTACGAAGGCGATTTGCGCTTCCTGCGCCAGTTCAACGAATAACAGACGGCTGATCATGCAATTTCCCGAATCCTGGCTGCGTACGCTGGTCAATCCTCCGATCGCAACCGATGAACTCGCGCACCGGCTCACGATGGCCGGCCTGGAAGTCGAAGAAACCGAGCCCGCTGCACCGGCATTCACCGGCGTGGTCGTCGCGCACATCGTCGAGATCGCTCCGCACCCTGACGCCGACAAGCTGCGCGTCTGCCAGGTCGATGACGGCTCCGGCGAACGCCTGCAGATCGTGTGCGGCGCGCCCAATGCCGCCGCCGGCCTGAAAGTGCCGCTTGCCCGCGTGGGCGCGGAACTGCCCGGCGGCATGAAGATCGGCGTCGCCAAGATGCGCGGCGTGCAGTCATCCGGCATGCTGTGCTCGGCCCGCGAACTGGGTCTGTCGCAAGATCATGCCGGCCTGCTGGAATTGCCGGCGGACATGGTTCCCGGTCAATCCATCCGCGAAGCGCTGGACCTGGATGACACGCTGTTCACGCTCAAACTCACGCCCAACCGCGCCGACTGCCTGTCGATCCTGGGCGTGGCGCGCGAAGTGGCCGCGCTGACCGGTGCGCCGCTGTCGGTGCCCACCGCGGCTGCCGTGCCCGTCACGCTCGATGAGCGTCTGCCGGTCAAGATTGAAGCACCCGACCTCTGCGGCCGTTTCGGCGGCCGCGTCATCCGCGGCGTGAACGCCCGCGCGGCGACGCCCGAATGGATGAAGACGCGCCTCGAGCGCGCCGGCCAACGCTCGCTGTCCGCGCTGGTCGACATCTCCAACTACGTCATGCTCGAGCTGGGCCGCCCGTCGCACGTCTTCGATCTGGACAAGATCGGCGGCGACATCGCCGTGCGCTGGGCGCGTGAAGGCGAAACGCTCGAACTGCTGAACGGCCAGACCGTCACGCTGAACCCGAAGGTCGGCGTGGTCGTCGCCGGCGAGCAGGTCGAAAGCCTGGCCGGCATCATGGGCGGCGAAGCCACCTCGGTGACGCTGGACACGCAGAACATCTACCTCGAAGCCGCGTTCTGGTGGCCGCAAGCCATTGCCGGCCGCGCGCGCCGCTTCAAGTTCAGCTCCGAAGCCAGCCACCGCTTCGAACGCGGCGTCGACTACGCCAGCATTCCCGAGCACCTTGAATTCATCACCCGCCTCATCGTCGACATCTGCGGCGGCCAGGTGGGTCCCATCGACGACCAGATCGTCAATCTGCCCCAGCGTCCGCAGGTGCGCATGCGCCTGGCGCGCTGCCATCGCGTGCTGGGCGTGCCGGTCACGCGCGAGCAGGTCGCCACGATCTTCGGCAGCCTGGGCCTGGACTACTCGGTCGAGGGCGACGACTTCATCGTCAATCCGCCGTCGTTCCGTTTCGACCTGGAAATCGAAGAAGACCTGATCGAGGAAGTGGCTCGCATCTACGGCTTCGAAAGCATC
Source organism: Achromobacter sp. (assembly GCF_032113835.1). Taxonomy (GTDB): domain Bacteria; phylum Pseudomonadota; class Gammaproteobacteria; order Burkholderiales; family Burkholderiaceae_B; genus Achromobacter. The sequence goes on from NZ_DAMCTG010000015.1 coordinate 17,184, forward strand.
CCCGACGTGCCGCCGATGGCGCGCGCCAAGATGTTCTCGCAGCCCGAAGTGCGCCGCGGCGCGCATGCGCTGCGCCGCCTGACGGCCGCCCAGGACTACCAGGAAGTCGTCAACTACAGCTTCGTCGAAGCCGACTGGGAACGCGATTTCGCGGGCAATGACAATCCCGTGCGCCTCGTGAATCCGATCGCCAGCCATCTGTCGGTCATGCGTTCCAGCCTGATCGGCGGCCTGGTCGCCAACATCCGCCACAACGCCAACCGCAAGCAATCGCGCGTGCGCCTGTTCGAACTGGGCCGCGTGTTTTTCCGCGATGCCTCGGCCGAGGACGGTCCGCTGCAGGTGGCTGGCGTGCGCCAGCCCATGAAGCTCGCGGGCGCCGCATGGGGCCCGGCGGTGGAAGAGCAGTGGGGCGTGCCCACGCGCCACGTTGATTTCTTCGACGTGAAGATGGACGTCGAGTCGCTGTTCGGCGCACGCGGCCGCCGCCTGCGTTTCGAGGCAGCGGCGCATCCCGCCCTGCATCCCGGGCGTGGCGCGCGCGTCATGCTGGACGGCAAGCAGGTTGGCTGGATCGGCGAACTGCATCCGCGCTGGGCGCAGCAGGCCGACCTGGCGCATGCCCCGGTCGTCTTTGAGCTGGACGTGGACGCACTGTCCGAAGGTGAATTGCCGCAAGTGCGTGAGCTCTCGCGTCAGCCCGTGGTGGTGCGCGACCTGGCGCTGTGGGTCGACGAGGACGTGACGGTACAGTCCATGCTTGACACCGTTGCCGCAGCCGTCAAGGCCGACGCGCAACTGGCCGTCGTGCAGGATGCGCGCGTGTTCGACGTGTGGCGTGACAAAGCGCAAGGCAGCGAGCCCGTCGCCGAGAAAAGCCTTGCGTTCCGTTTCTGGCTACAGGACACTGAGGTCACTTTGGACGAAGCCCGCGTGGCGGATTGCCTTGCGCGCATCAAGGAAGCCCTGGTTGCCGCGCACGGCGCGCGCCAACGTGGCTGAACATGGGGACCAGTATGCTTGCCGAGCAACGCACCCTCACCAAGGCCGAGCTGGCCGAACTGCTCTTCGAGCGGGTCGGCCTGAATAAGCGCGAAGCCAAGGACATCGTCGATACGTTCTTCGAGGAAATCCGCGACGCCCTGGCGCGCGGTGATTCCGTCAAGCTTTCGGGTTTCGGCAACTTCCAGGTGCGCGACAAACCGCCGCGCCCTGGCCGCAACCCCAAGACCGGAGAAACCATTCCCATCGCGGCGCGGCGCGTGGTCACGTTCCACGCCAGCCAGAAACTCAAGAGCGTGGTGGAGCAGGCCGTTCCCGCAGCACCCGAGGCCGCGGAGTGATACGCTTTGTCGGTAATTGTTATCGGCGCCCCACGCATCGCGCGCATAAAATCCGCTTATGACACGTACTGAATCCACCGTTACCCTACCGCCCATTCCCGCCAAGCGTTACTTCACCATCGGCGAAGTCAGCGACCTGTGTGGCGTCAAGCCTCATGTATTGCGGTACTGGGAACAGGAATTCACGCAGCTCAAGCCCGTGAAGCGCCGCGGCAACCGCCGCTACTACCAGCATCACGAAGTGCTGCTCATCCGCCGCATCCGTTCGTTGCTTTACGAACAAGGCTTCACGATCAGCGGCGCGCGCAATCGCTTGGGCGATGCTCGCGACGTGCCGCACGACCAGGACGCCGCCGTGCGCCTGTCGGGCACCGAGATGCAGTCGCTGCGCAGTGAACTCGGCAACGTGTCCGCGATGCTCGCTGAAGCGTTGGGCACCGCTGCCACCGCGCCCGCTGCAGTCAACACGACACACACGGCGCCTGCCGCCTGAGTCGCTTTCAACGCGGCTCATCGTTTGAAATCCAAAGCTTGATATCAGTACCTGCAGGGCGCGTTGGCCTTCATGGCTGCGCGCACTGCTCACCGTAGTGTCTTGCGCTTTGTGCGCGCCGGCTCATCACATGCAGTCTTGTGAACGGCGAACGCAAAGCGCAAAAATTTTTTCGAGTATTCAGCACTTTTCTTGCACCAATGCGTGCAAACATTTTTTAGTTCTGCTATACTCTTTTTCTTTCGGGGCGTAGCGCAGCCTGGTAGCGCACTTGCATGGGGTGCAAGGGGTCGCGAGTTCGAATCCCGCCGTCCCGACCAGTAGTTCCAAGGCCGTCAGTGAGAAATCACTGACGGCCTTTCTCATTTTCGGGGCCATTTTTAGGGTCCCCAGGGACCCGATCTAGAGATTCCCGATCTAGGGTCCCCGATCTAGTGCCCCTTCTAGAATCTACTTCTAGGAACTACTTCTAGTTCGTTGAAAAAAGCCATGATGGGCCCGCTGCAGCACCGGCCCATTCTTCGCTTCCTATAAAAAAAGCAATGCGCCAGCCGCGACAGCTGTGGGCGCCAACGCACCAAGCAGCAATCCCCCAATGCTGATCGTTTCGTCTGAAAATCCTCGTTTGAGCAGCGCCACACCCGCCGGATTCGGCGCGTTTGCGATAACCGTCAGGCCGCCGCCCGCGACAGCGCCCGCCACGAGCATGTATTTCGATTCATCGGATATGCCATCAATCAACGAGCCCAGATAAGTCAACGCGGCGTTGTCGGTGATCGCGGTGAGCGATAGGGATCCGAAGAACAAGGCGATCGGTTCCAGGCTCGAGACGATGGGCTGCAGCCACCACGCCTGCATGCCTCCCAGGATGACCAGGCCAGCCAGGAAGAACCCAACCAGCAACGCCTCTTTGATGATCAGCGGATTCTGATGCCGTTCGTACGCCTGGGTGAAACCCAGGAACAGCAGGAACAGGCCGAGGAACGCGACAGGGTGGTGCGCCAGCGCTACGACCGCCGCCAGCACGGACAGATGGACCAGAACGACCGAGAGCGGCACGGGAGGCCGCTCCGACCGGTTCACGCTCTCAGTCGGCAACTGCAGCAGGTACTTGCGCATCATGAGTGTCGCTACGGTCGCGTTCAGGATGACGGCAATCGCGGCTTTCCAGCCGAAGGTTGCCAGCATGAATGCCGAATCCCATTGCCAGGTGGCGGCAACCATCAGGACGGGCGGGGCGGCATAGGCCGTCAACGTTCCCCCGATCGAGATGTTGACGAACAGCACGCCAAGCGCGAAGTACTTGGGAACAGCCGGAATTGCCGGCCGAAACAGTTGCGGTGCGAGCATCAGGGCGGCGATGGTCATCGCGGCCGGTTCCGTGATCAACGATCCCATCAGGGGAACCGCGGCAAGGCCCAACCACGCCGTCGCGACGGAGGTGTGAAAGGGCAGCTTTCTAGCGATGACGTTGACTGCGGCCATGACAGTCTGGAGCACCGGGCGGGACGCCGCCACTACCATGACCACGAATACAAACAGCGGTTCGGTGTAGTTGCGGGACTCGGCGTACGCGAGCGCTTCTGCGCCGCCGGCAGCCATCGCCATGATGATGAGCAGCACAAACGCCCAAAAGCCGAAGACGATTTCGACTTCGCCAAGAAGATGGAACAAACCGGCGTGGCGAGGGTAGCGGTGCGATAGCCGCTCGAACTGCTTGACGGTGAAAGTGTGGATCAGCGCCAGGGCAAAAATGACGGCGGCTGCAATGTCGAGGGCATGGGTGGTGCTGGTCTGCATGGACGTGGGGGCTCCGCGCGGCGGCCCGACCAGCGCTTTGACCTGCCAGCGCGAAGGAAGACGCCTGACACCCAGGCGGGCAGTGTATCAAACTGAAGTGAATGAGTAATGCGCAGCGTGGGATGGGTGCAAGGGGCCGCGGTCGAATCCCGCCAGCCCCAGTGCTTATTCAATCGAACACATCAAGCAGCACATCAGCGACTACGGCGGTTGCAATGGCGACAAGGACGAGATCTGATCCGGCGATTCGCCACTCGTACCCGGGATACGCGGGGAGGCGAGCGAGCATCGGGCCGGGGACCATCTTTTTGGCAATTCCAGGTGGCAGGGGCTTTCCGCGTGCAAGGTTTTTGCGAATGCCGGGCGGCAGTTGGCTGTAACCCGACAGACCGTATTCGTGGGCGTACGATCTGGCGGTCGAGACCGTGATGCCTGCCAGGCGCAGCGTCACGCTGGCGCCATCTGAATTACTGGTCTTGCCGTTTGATCCGCCTCCGTTTCCGGCATGGCTTTTTCCGGAGCCGTTGCCGTTGTTATTGTTTTTTCCGCCGCCTTTGTTTTGCCCCTGGCCCGGGTTGTCGGGTTTGCCTTTTCCCTCCGGTGGCGCGGCGAATGCGCCAGTCGTCAGAAAAATACAGGAAATGGCTGCAATGAATACCTGCTTGGCCCTGAATGACATGACTCGCTCCTACTCAGCCTTAGGCTGGGAAGCTGATTCTAGGGCGGGTAAACATTTTGGGGGTTTGCGGACCTAATCGTTTGTAAGCGTCTGATTGCGCAGCGGGGCAGGGCCGCAGCGGCAAGAGGGAGGGAGTGTGCGGAACCGCCCTCTGCTTGATCGAAAAGACAATCACGCCGCTGCGGTGTCAGTTCTGGAGCAAACGGCGTTCCCAACCGCATCGGATACGGGCTGGCGAAGACGTCTTCAATCGAACGATTGCTGGATCATACGGCGGCGTTGCAGCTCAGCGAGGCGCGCTTCAGTTTCTTCGCGCCAGCCCGCTTCCCAGGAGGCCAATCTGGCGCGCCATATGGGCAGCGATTCGCCCGTACGGCCTGGCATGTTCGCTTCTTTCATGAGGGGGCAAGCGGAAAGCGGCACGCCATAACGGGCAGCTTCCTGGCCGGCTCTGTGGACGGGGTCATCCATTTCGCGCCTCCTGCTGGGAAAGGTCTTAATCCGAAAGATGGGCGCGATCAGGATTCGTGTCCAGAAAAGTTACGCGAAGAAATAGCGGGATGGATCAGGCGCATCGGACGGGCATTGACGCGACGCGCTCAGAGCTCCACCCATTGCATCCACCATCCTTGGTAACAGCGCCGGCCATCAATTTCTTCAAAGCCGCACACCATCATTCCGCGGTTCGACCCGAAGGTGAGCAGTTCGGGTTCCAGCAGATCGGGGATCGGACCTTTTTGCGATGCGCCGAACTTGGCCAGGGCATCGAGCGTCATGACGCTGATATAGCGTCGGAGGTCGTCGCGCATGATGGAGTACATGCGGACCGTCCCGGTGACAGCTGGCGCCGGGTCGTTGTCGTGGCGCTTCCGGCCGAGATAGTGAGTTCGGATGACGGCGCATCGCATGGTGCAGCTAAAAATACTGTATGAATGTACAGTATATGCCGGCAAAAACGGGGCCAGTTCTTCCGGTCGATTTTTTCTTACTTGCAGTGCAAAGCGCCCCGGACTCGGGGCGCCTTTCCTGGCATCAAATGACCAGCCGCGACATGGCCCGCGGCAGGATACGTGTTCGGTTTCCGGGCGGGGCCTGGCCGCCGCCGGTGGCTTCCATCCATCCGGCTTCCCAGGCCTCGACCTTGCTACGCCATTGCGAAATCGATTCGCCGGTGTGACCCGGCATGGCGGCGGCCCGGTAGTACGGGCAGTCCCACAAGGTCAATCCGTCGCGGGCCGCTTGGGCGCCCAGCTTTTGGATGTCTTCGCGCTGCATGGCAATACCCTCCAAAAGTAGATGAACGGGACGCAAAGTATTCCGCAGACATAGACGGTTTTCAATAGTGACGGCGCATCAACCGAGGCGGTGCGGGCGTCATGCGGCCGCGCGGGTGGTTGACCACACACGCGCCGTGCCTCGTCTGTTATGCGTGCAATTTCGCCGCTCTGTGCCTTTCGCATCCTGTCTGTGGCACGCACAATTTCCGCTTCCCGCCGGCTTCAGGCGGATCTTGAGGATGCTTGGATGCGCTACCGCTACGTCACTGCCGATGTGTTCACCGGCCATACCTATCGAGGCAATCCATTGGCTGTTGTGTTGGACGCGCAGGGTCTGGACACCCGCCAGATGCAGCGGATCGCGCGCGAGTTCAATTATTCGGAAACCAGTTTTGTAATGCCGCCGCACGACCGGGCCCATACGGCGCGCGTGCGCATCTTCACGCCGGACCGCGAGGTGCCGTTTGCCGGGCATCCGAATGTCGGCACGGCCGTCGTGCTGGCGCGAGAGCGGATCGCGGCGGGGGCGTCCGCGCCGCAGGCCTTCGTGTTCGAGGAAGAGGCCGGTCTGGTACGGATTGCGTTGGCGTATGGCGAACACGGACTGCAAGGCGCGGAACTGCGCGCGCCGCAGCCGCTGTCGCGCGGCAGCGAGGCGCCTGTGGACGCGGTGGCGAGCGCGCTGCGGCTGGAGGCCGCGGACATTGACGTGTCGGCGCACGCACCGATGGTGGCGTCAGTGGGCCTGCCGTTTCTGGTGGTGCAGCTTGTCAGCCGCGATGCCTTGCGGCGCGCGGCGCCGGATTCGGGTGGGTATGCGGCCCTGATGCCGCAGCTTGGCGCGAAGTCGATCTATGTCTACACGACCGACACGGCGGGCGAGACGATGGACGCGCCCACTGATATCCAGGCGCGCATGCTCACCGGCCGCATGACCGAGGATCCCGCCACGGGCAGCGCGACAGCCGCGGTCACGGCGCTGCGGGCATCGCTCGCGGGCAAGGGTGTTCTGCGGTTGCGGGTGGGGCAGGGCGTGGACATGGGACGCGCAAGCCTGCTGCTGGCGCACGCCGAGCCGCGTGAGGACGGCGTATGGGCGAGCGTGGCGGGGCAGGCCGTGGTGGTGATGGAGGGCACGCTGCCTGCACCCGCCGCGGATTGACGTCGATGCGCGTTGCCGGCGGAAGGCGGCCTCGTGTATGCTGCTGCGCATGAACACATCGCATATCGCTGCCGCAACGCGCGCAGATTTCCGACGAATCACTCGACGTCTACGTTGAGTGGTCAGCCGTGTTCGGGCGCCGATTGTCCGGCGCTTATTTCAGAAGGCCACGATACCCTCGTGGCTTTTTTGTTTGCCGTATTTCCCCCGCCGAGGCGTGTCGCAAGGCCTTCATTCTTTCATCACAAGGAATGAAGCATGTTTCATCAAGACCTCGCCATCCGGCCTTTTCATCCAACCGACGAGACGGCGCTTATTGCGCTGTGGCACGCCTGCGGGCTGACGCGTCCGTGGAACGATCCGCGCAAGGACATCGCGCGCAAGTTGACGGTGCAGTCCGATCTGTTTCTGGTGGGTGTGCTGGACGGCGAGGTCGTGGCGACGCTGATGGGCGGCTATGACGGGCACCGCGGCTGGGTCAACTATCTGGCCGTGTCGCCCGAGCATCGGCGGCGTCAGTTCGCCACGGCGCTGATGCGGGCCGTGGAGCGCAAGCTGCTGGAGATGGGGTGTCCGAAGATCAATTTGCTGATCCGTTCGGACAACATTGCGGTAAAGCGTTTCTACGACAGCCTGGGTTTTCAAGAGGACGCGGTGATCAGCATGGGCAAGCGCCTGATTCCGGATCTTTGAAGATGGCGGGTACGAAATACCCGCCTCGATCGCCTGCCTCAAATCGCCTGCGTCAGATACACGGCTTCGCGACCGACGATCGGCATGCGCGTCGGCATGAAGATCGTGCACGCATCGCACGGGGAGCGGATTTCTTCCGTGCCGTTCATGGCGATCAGCTCGCCCTTGTCGAAGGTCTCGAAGCCGATGACGGGCCGCGTGAAGGTGAAGTCTTCGGACTTCACCATGTGGACCTCCAGCAGGCGATAGCGCTGCGGGGTGGGCGGGGGCGGCGTGCCGGCCGGGGTATCGATGAGGCCCAGATGCGCCAGAAAGCGCAGGGTGACGTCGGTGGCGAGTTCGGCGGCGGAGCGGGCGAAATGCTGGCCGCATTCGACGACGAGCGCGCCGCCGCTGTTCGACAGCGGATCACCGTGATGGCCGTAGCCCATGACGCCGGTGCCTGGAAACTTGTCTTGCGGCATGACCAGATGGACCTGCGGCGAACCGACGGCCGCGGCCAGCGCGGTGTTGCGGTCCATCTCGTTGTAGACCCAGAACGGTTGCACGGGCGCGCGCGTGGAATGGATGTCCAGCACGAAGTCGGCGGCGTCCAGGATGGGGCGCATTTCGCGGGCGCGGCGCAGTTCGGGGCTGTCCTCCGAACCGTCGAGCATGGCGGCGGACCAGATGCGATTCAGGTTGTGGACCAACTGGCGGTTGTCGTAAGGCCGGTCGATGTCGAAGGCCTCGTAGGCCTCGACGTGGGCAAAGCTGACCGTCAGCGTGCCGATCTTCGGGCGCACGCCCGTGTCCAGCAGATGGGTGGCGGCCACCATGCCACAGATCTCGTTGCCGTGCGTGATGGCGTTGATGAGCACGTGCGGCCCGGGCTTGCCGGATTCGAAGCGGTGCACGTAGGGAATGCCGGTGTTGCCCTCGCGGTAGGCGGACAGGTCACGCGGCAGAACTTCCAGCGGAGCGGTATCAGGTTCGAAGACAGGTGTGGTCATGAGAGTCGGTGGCAGGTTGGATTGCATTGCATAAACGCCTGACATTATGGGGGCTCAGGCGATCCGCAGGTTTGAAGGGAGGGGTGAAAACAGCGGCTTTTGGACGCAATTTTGCGAATTTCAAGATGCCTTGGCACTACGCGGATTAGTACGTTTTTACCCCTGAAAATCATTGCTTTCCAAGCCTTTTTCTTTGGGGCATATTGCGGCCGGGCAGTCGAAATTCATAGGTGCAGCATGAGCGGGTGGCCACAGCGTCATATCAATGGTTTTGAAGTGCAGTGCGAAGTCGTGGACCTGAAAACCGGCGTGTTGGCTATTGAAATACTGGTGTGCCGCAATGGCAACGAAACCGTTGCGCGGCGCTGGTCGCTGCCCCGCTTCGTGACTTTCAACGATCCCGTCATCGCACGGCGCCATGCCGAACTGGTGCTCTCCGGCATCCTGTCGGTGGATGAGCACACGGGCGAACCTCGCTACGGAATTCTCTAGCGCTCGCTAGTGTTTTGTTTCGTTTATCACATTCGTCTGACTTGTCGGATCTGGATTGCCCGGTACAGTTGTCCCTGTATGACAACAAAAGGAGAGTTCCATGTTCGACACTTTTCCTGTTCTGCGCCGTACCAGCATGGCGATCGCGATCGGCGCCGCCGGCCTGATTTTTGCGGGTTGCACGACGACCACGCCTAGCAAGTCGCCGGCCGCCTCGACGTCCGAGCAGCGGCAGTCGATGAACAGCGCGGCCAACGCGACCCTCGCCAAGCTGTACGAAGCGGCTCCCCAATCCAAGGATCTGGTGGCGCGCGCCAAGGGCGTGCTGGTGTTTCCGGACGTGCTGAGCGGCAGCTTCATCGTGGGCGCCGAACATGGCAAGGGCGTATTGCGCGTGGGCGGCCAGAATGCCGGCTACTACAGCACGACCGCGGGCTCGATCGGCTTCCAGGCCGGCGCGCAGTCGAAGGCGATGATCCTGCTGTTCATGACGGATGACGCCTTGAACAAATTCCGCAACAGCAGCGGCTGGACCGTCGGCGCCGACGCCACGGTCGCGGTGGTCAACATTGGCGCCAATGGCCGCATCGACACCAACACGGCTCAGCAGCCGGTGGTGGGCTTCGTGATGAACAACGGCGGGCTGATGGCGGGCGTGTCGCTCGCGGGCACGAAGATCTCGAAGCTCGACCGCTAATCGGGCAAGCGTGCAGTCAAAACGCCGCGGATTCCTCCGCGGCGTTTTGTTTTATGCGGGGCAGGTTGGACCCGCCCCGCAGGTTGTGCCGGCCGTTCAGCCGATCACGTTGTCGCTGTTGTTGCGCAGGGCTGCTTCGCGATCGATCTCGGCTTGCTCGATGTTCGGATCCAGCCCGCGCCAGCGCAGGATGTGGCCGCGCTCTTCTTCGGGCTCCCAGCCCAACATGCCATAGCGCGTGATTTCGGTTTCGCCGGTGGCGAACTCCACTTCAAAGTAACCCTGACGATCGGGTAGCGTGTTGCCGGGGAACCATTCGGTTTCGGGCATGGTTTTGCTCCTTGCTAAGCGATGGGAGGGATGCTGACGCCGATCAGGAATAGCCGGCATCAGGCGTTTTCATTGTGGGCTTGCCGCCGCAAACCCGCAAGCGCCGGATGGATACGAAATGCGCGTCAGGCAAGCGGCACGGCGGTGGTGTAGAGCACCTGCTTGAGGGCAAAGCTGGATCGGATGCTTGCCACGCCGGGAATGCGCGTGATGTGTTCGACGATCAGCCGCTCCAGCGCATCGACATCCGGCACCAACGCGCGGATGAGGTAGTCGGCGTCGCCCGACATCAGGTAGCACTCCATGATTTCGGGCAGCACCGCGATCTCGCGTTCAAACACGTCAAGCGCGGCCTTGCGCTGCTTGTCCAGCGAGATCTGGATGAAGACGTTGACCTTCAGCCCGAGTTTGCGCGCGTTCAGCAGCGTGACGCGGCGATCGATGAGGCCTTCGGTTTCCAGTCGCCGCACGCGCGCCAGGCATGGCGAAGCGGATAGATTGACGCGCGCGGCCAGCTCCACATTGGTGAGCCGCGCGTCGCGTTGCAGCTCGTTCAGGATGCGGATGTCGGTGGCATCCAGGTTTATTTCCGGCATAAGTGACCTTCAAGCGGCGGGTTGGCAGTGCATCTGTGCTGAGTATGCCGGTTATCGACGCAGAAAGCGGTCAAAAATGCTGGGGTTTACCCTATAGACTGTTCCGTCCTTCGGCCATATGGCCGAAATGCAGAATAATCAGCGGCAGAGCAGGGTAGTAATGATTCAGCACGGCAGTCTTCGCAAGTTCCTCCCGCTCGCGGGCGCGGTCGCCATCTGGGGAGGAAACTGGCCCGTGATGAAGCTGGGCCTGGCGCACATGAGTCCGTTGTGGCTTGCCGCCAGCCGGTTCGGATCCGCCGCGCTGATCAGCGTGCTGGTGCTTGCGGTGCTGGGACGCCTGCGTTTGCCGACGCGTCAGGAATGGCCACTGGTGACGGGTGTGGCCTTGCTGCAGATGGGCGCTTTCACGGCGCTGGCGCTTTGGGCCTTGCAATACGTGGCGCCTGGCCGCGCCTCGGTCATCGCCTACGCGACGTCCATCTGGGTGATTCCGCTGTCATCGTTGATCCTGAAGGAACGCCTGTCGATGGGCCAGTGGCTGGCGACGGCGCTCAGCTACGCCGGCATCGGCGTCATCGTGGCGCCCGCGTTCAGCCCGTGGCAGGCGCATACGGTCATCGGTCTGGTGATGCTGTTGGGCGCGTCGTTTGCGTGGGCCTGCAACATCATCCAGTTGCGCGCCAACCGCCACGTGCGGCTGGGCGCCGACATGATTCCGTGGCAGACCGCGATGGCCACGATTCCGCTGGCCGCGCTGGCCTGGATGCGCGACGGTGCGCCGGTCTTTCTGGGCGATACGCAGGCCTGGCCGCTGATCCTGTACACGGGACCGCTAGCCACGGCGCTGACGTTCATCGTCGTGCTTGGCATGACGCAGAAGCTCCCGCCGGCCGCGACCTCCATCGCCATGCTGTGCGTGCCGGTGATCGGTCTGATCGTGTCTTCCGTCGTGTTCCACGAGCGCATCTCGGCGGACCTCGCGCTTGGTCTTGCGCTGATCGCCGCCAGCGTGGCGGCTTCCGCGCTGGCCACGCGCCTGCGGCGGCCACTTGCGCTGCGTCCTTCCTAGAACGCACTAGAATGGCGTGCGCCGGAAATGGTGCCGGCCGGTAATGCGGAACGCGCTGCAGAAATGGACTCGTTATATGTAGTGGTCGTGGTGGGGGCGATGGCCGCGGGCTTTGTGCAAGGCCTGTCGGGATTTGGCTTCGGCATGGTGGCCATGTCGTTCTGGGCCTGGACCGTTGATCCGCGGCTTGCTGCGGCGATGGCGGTGTTCGGCGCATTGACCGGGCAATTGCTGGCGGCTTTCACGGTGCGTCGCGGCTTTGCCATGGCGCATCTGCTGCCGTTCGTCGTCGGCGGATTGCTCGGCATTCCGCTGGGCGTGAAGGTGCTGCCGCATCTGGATCCCGTGGTGTTCAAGGCCTTCATCGGCGGACTGCTTGCCATCTGGTGTCCGATCATGCTGTTCGCCGCGCGCATGCCGCGCATCACGGTGGGCAGCAAGGTGGCCGATGGCGTGGCCGGCGCAATTGGCGGCGTCATGGGTGGACTAGGCGGTTTCACCGGCGTGATTCCCACGTTGTGGTGCACCTTGCGCGGCTTTGATCGCGACGTGCAGCGCGCGGTGATCCAGAACTTCAATCTGTCGATGCTGGCGGTGACGATGGCCAGTTACGTGCTGACCGGTGTCGTCACGCGCGACATGCTGCCGCTGTTTGCGCTGATCGTGCCCGCGATGCTGGTGCCGACGATTTGGGGTACGCGCGTTTATGTGGGCATCAGCGATGTCGCGTTCCGCCGCGTCGTGCTGGGCCTGTTGACGATATCCGGCGTTGCGTTGCTGGCGTCGTCAGTGCCCCGTCTGCTCGCCTGAGCGCCTCCGCCCATGCGGCGGAAGGGCTTGACCGGCATGCTATCGTTGAGCAATTCAAGAGAGAATCACGCATGGCATTGCATCGTTTCGAAAAGGGCGAACTGGGACATTGGCTGCGCGTCGTGGCCGACAACAATGAGCCCGGCGCGGTCCAGACCGAAGTGCCCGCGCACGTCGCCCAGGCGCTGGAGACCTTGCGCTGCATCGAATCCGGCGCCGACGGCCGCTGGGTCATCACCGACAAGGGCAGGCTTTCATTACGCATGGAAGAGCCCGGCGCCATCCATTTGCGCTAGACCTTTTGCGGTCTTCGCGGCGGTTCGATAATCGCCGATTTACGCAGTTCGCCAATTCCGTCATTCCGACAGCCGCAGGCAAATTACTGCATGGTTGCGAATGTTTTCGCAGTATTTCGTGCTGGATGCCATCCCTACAGTGCGGCGAGGCATATCCTGAGACGGAATGTGGGAATTGACATCTTTCGGACGTATCCGGCGCTGGGTCGGAACAGTAAGATGAACTTTGCGTGACGGTTGCAGGTCTATTGTTCTGCGCGGGAAATTTTGTCCCTTCGCACGTCACGCGTGGTTCGCGCGTTTAGGTAACCGACTGGGAGGTAGCACATGCAGCATCGTGACCAGGAAGTACTGATCGACGTTTCCACAGCGGCCATGGATACCGGCGGATATGGCGTATTGCTGACGGTTACGGCTGAGGGCGGCACCGAAGTGGATGCCGCGTTTTCCCACTTGGGCAACTGCGCTTCGTTGGACGAAGCACGTGATCGCGCGGAAATCTTCGCGCAAAACTGGGTAGAGGAAAATATCTTCCGATAGGGTTTGCACCCTGGACGGAGCTGATCGGCACGACCGGTCTGTGTGTGCATGAGCACGTGGCGGATACTTTCGAGATGGCGACGACGATTTCGGTTATCGTTGCTGCTCCAAAACCTGGGGCCCTCGTCGGGTATGCGTCGTTCCAAGATGACTGCCGCACAGACCAATTCCTTTCTAGCGGATGATATCCGCGCGCTGCGGGCGCATTTTGATTCGGTCGTGTTGCCCATGTGGCTGGGCCGCGGTTTCAACGACACTCTCGGCCTGCCTTACGAATCTCTGAATTCCGCCAACGGTGAACCGTTGCCGCCCACGCGTTATCGCGCGATGGCTTGTGCGCGCCAGTTGTATATTTTTGCGCAGGCGCCCGGTGAAGCAGCAGCGCGGCATACGGACCGGTTGTTCGAATCCCTGCGGCGCGTGTTCCAGGACGAGCACGGCGGCTGGCGCTATAGCGTCGATGCCGCGGGTCAGCCGCTGGACGATACGCAGGATCTGTACACGCATGCATTCATCGTGCTGGCCGCTTCCGCGTATTTCCGGCGCAGCCGCAACGCGCAGGCGCGCAAACTGATGCTGGCCACGGCGCGCACGATCGAGGCGCGTTTCAAGACCACCGATTCGCTGTATTACGCGGCGCTCAGTGCGGACTTCTCACAGCCGCTGAAACCGCCGGCGCAAAACCCGATGATGCATCTGACCGAGGCCTATCTGGCCGCGGCGCAGGTTGCCGAACCGGCATGGTTTGCGCAGCATCTGCGCGAGCTTGCGCAGGGCATCAGCCAGTTCTTCGTGCATGCGCCGACGCAATGCGTGTCGGAAGCCCTGCAAGGCAGCGCCGGGAACCGGCTGGAACCGGGCCATCAGTTCGAATGGCTGTCCCTTGTGCACGAATCGGCGCAGGTTTTCGAAGGCCTGGACCTGGCAGAGTCGCTGCCGCGCGCGGTGCAATGGTCGCGCGAACACGGCGTGGATGACGCGGGCGTGATTGCGTCGCTGGACGAGTCCGGCAAGGTGGCGGACGACACCCGCCGAATCTGGGCCCAGACGGAATACCTGAGAGCCCTGGCGGTGATGGGCGATCTACCCGCCCTGCAACCCGCGCTGGCAAACTTCCGCAGCCGCTTCCTGCACCCATCAGGCTGGCACGAATGCCTTGATACAAACGGAAACGTGACACGCCCCGACATGCCCTCCACCTCCCCCTATCACCTGGCAACATGTTTGGCGGCGTTACAAAACGTTGTTTGCTAATCACGTTAACAATTTAGTTTCCTCTATGTCGCCGATTTAATAGAAAGACATTGGTGAAATCCCTTACAATTTGCTAACACTGTTTGTGGGGAAGCATCAATGAGCGTTATGTGCTTGGCTTGCCAACGCATTAACCCAGGACTTGCAGGCGTCGCGCCTCATTCGCACCTGGGACATCAAGGATTTACCAACCCAACGCAGAAGGGCCGGGAAGAAAGCCGCGAAGACCACTTCCGCTGCCTGAATTGCGGGGCGAAATGGCTGCGCGAGACCGACAAGTGGGGCGTGGACCTGGGCTTCAAGCTCGCGCCCTGATCGGATTTCACCGGCATTCGAACGACACGGGCCCCTTCATGGGGCCCGTTGCTTTTGGGGCGCGGCAATCGCTTAAGTTTTCTTGCGGCACGCCGTTGTGCAACGTGTCGGTGCGCCTGCATGAACGCGCCAAGGAAACCGCAATGTCCGAGAAGATCATCAATGGATTTTCAGTGGTCGCGTATGCGACCCAGCCCGAGGGGCGCATTCCCCCGCGTGCGTTTCTGGAGACCCGGCGTCTGCCTGTGAAGGCTGCCGCGCCGGCGAAAACCGCCGCAACGGCGACGACCGCCGAAGACGCGGATATCGCCGCCGAGCAAGCCGCGCCGGAGCCCGAAAGCGTGGCGTTCGAGATTTTCGTGAGCCGACGGTTTCGCAGCACCATCGAAGCGATGTCGGCTGCGCGCAACGCGCTGGACCGTGTGAAGTCCGTTGATGTGGATGGCGTGCCGGACCCGTTGCCCGAGTAGTTTCTCGCGCCGTTGCGCGAGTCAACGCGCACGCGCTGGGAGCCCGCTCCCATATTGTTATCCCGACTTTGTATTTGTCTAACGCCTGAGCCCAGGCCGATGATGCCCCCTGGCAATCGTCGCCATTCTGGGTCTCTCAAAAGGAAGGTTGATGAATACGAAAGTCCAATCGGGCGCCGCCGTGGCGCACGGGATTTCACGCCGCGCGCTGTTGCGCGCGGCCGGCGCCGCGGGCCTGGCCGCGCCGCTGGGCATGTTGGGCTCGCGCGTGCTGGCGGCCAATGCCGCGCCGCGCACGTTCAAGATCGCGTGGAGCCAGACGGCCGTGTGCCAGTCGCCGGTGTCGGTGGCGCTGGAGCGCGGCTTCTTCGATAAATACAACCTCAAGGTCGAACGCATCAATTTCAGCGGGTCCACGGACCAGTTGCTGGAAGCGATCGCGACGGGTCATGCCGATGGCGGCATCGGCATGGCGCTGCGCTGGCTCAAGCCGCTGGAGCAGGGTTTTGACGTGAAGCTGGCGGTGGGCACGCATGGCGGCTGCATGCGGCTGCTGACGGCCGAGGATTCGCCCATCAAGTCCGTGAACGACCTGAAGGGCCGCCGCGTGGCCGTGTCCGATCAGGCCAGTCCCGTGAAGAACTTCTTCGCGATCCGCGTGGCGCAATTGGGCATCGATCCCGAGTCTGTCGATTGGCGCCAGTATCCGCAGGACCTGTTTGGCGAGGTGCTGAGAAAGGGCGAGGTCGACGCGATCGCGGGTGACGATCCGCTGATCTACACGCTGCGCGAGGACAACAGGCTGCGCGAGGTCGCCACCAACATCGAGGGCGATTACGAAAACCGCACCTGCTGCGTGCTGGGCCTGCGCGGGGATCTGGTCCGCAAGGATCCCGAGTCGGCCGCGGCCATCACGCGCGCGGTGATCGACGCGCAGCGCTGGACGGCTTCGAACCCCGACGAGACCGCGCGCATCTTTGCGCCATACGTGCCCGGCAAGGTGCCGCCCGAGCGCGTGGCCGCGATCCTGCGCAGCCATAGCCACGGCCACGCCTCGACCGGCGCGGCGCTGCGTGAGGAGATCGTGGGTTACGCCAAGGACTTGAAGACGATCAAGGTCCTCAGCGCCAGCCTGGACATCAACAAGTATGCGCAAGCGGTGGTGCCCAATGTCCTCGGCTGATGCGTTGACGGTGGGGGCTGCGACCCATACGCCGGACGCCGCGGGCTGGCGGCTCTGGAAGACCGGCGTGGCCGCCGCGGCGTTGTGGGCGGCGGTGGGCGGCATCACGCTCGCGTGGCCCAACGTGGAGGTCGGCTTCACGTCGTGGGGATACACGCGGGAGTTCGGCGTGGCGGCCCTGGTGCTGGCCATCCTGCTGCTCTTTGCGGCCGTGTCGGGCGCGGAGCGGCTGCGGCCGATACGCGCGCTGCATCGGGCCGGGCCGTGGCTGCTGGCGCTGGCGGTGGCGGTGGGCGCTTGGGAGGTTGCGACGGCCAAGCTCGCGCTGCTGCCCAGCCCGTTCTTCGCGCCGCCGCAGTCGCTGATCGAGGTCTATGTGTCGGACTACAAGCGTCTGGCCGACAGCCTCGTCAATTCGCTGTGGCTGCTGGCGAACGGCTTCGTGCTGGGCGCCGCGGCCGGGTTTCTGACCGGAGTCGCGATCGGCTGGTCGCGCGGGCTGGGGTATTGGGTGCATCCGGTGCTGCGGTTTCTTGGACCGGTGCCGTCGACGGCGCTGCTGCCGATGGCGTTCTTCTTCTTTCCCTCCAGTTGGTCCGCGGCCGTGTTCCTGATCGCGCTGGCGACGTGGTTTCCGGTGACCGTGCTGACGTGGTCGGGCGTGGCGGGCGTGAACCGCGCGTATTACGACGTGGCGCGCACGATGGGCGCCAATGAATGGTTTCTGGTGCTGCGCGTGGCGATTCCGGCGGCGTTGCCGCAGGTGTTCGTGGGCCTCTTCATGGGGCTGGGCGCGTCGTTTTCGGTGCTGGTGGCGGCCGAGATGATGGGCGTGAAGTCGGGATTGGGATGGTATCTGTCGTGGGCGCAGGGCTGGGCTTCGTACGCCAACATGTACGGCGCGCTGATCGTGATGGCGCTGGTGTTTTCCGGGCTGATCACGTTGCTGTTCCTGGGCCGCGATCGTCTGCTGGCTTGGCAGAAGGGAGTCGTGAAATGGTAGCCACAGCAACGGCGCACGTCAGCGCGCAATCTGCCAGCGTCCAATCCGCCAGCACCCAATCTGCCGGCGCGCGTGGGGCCGCGCTGGCGGTGCGCGGCGTGAATCATCATTTCGATCTGGACGGCGCGGCGCTGCCGGTGCTCGACAGCATCGACCTGGATGTCAAACCGGGCGAGTTCGTCGCGTTGCTGGGGCCTAGCGGGTGCGGCAAGTCGACGCTGCTGCGGCTGGTGGCCGGGCTGGAGCCGCCCGCGCAGGGCGACCTGCTGGCCGACGGTGCGGCGATTGCGGGGCCGTCGCCGTCGCGCATTGTCGTCTTCCAGGATCCGACGCTGTATCCGTGGCGCACGGTCTGGAACAACGTGGCGCACGGTCTGGAACAACGTGGCGCTGGGCCTGCAGGCGCGGGGCCTGTTGAAGACGCAGCGGCGCCGCGTTGACGATGCCCTGCAACGGGTGGGACTGGCGGCGTTCAGCCAGGCGTATCCGCATCAGCTCTCGGGCGGCATGGCGCAGCGCGCAGCGCTGGCGCGCGCGCTGGTGAACGATCCGCGCATCCTGATTCTGGACGAGCCCCTGGGCAAGCTGGATTCGCTGACGCGCATCGCCATGCAGTCGGAGCTGGTTGAGCTGTGGCAGCGCACGGGCTTTACCGCCTTGCTGGTCACGCACGACGTCGAGGAGGCCTTGTTCATGGCGTCGCGCATCGTGGTGCTGAGCGAACGGCCCGCGCGCATCAAGGACGAGATCGTCAATGATCTGCCGTACCCGCGCCATCGGGGCGATCCGCGGCTGGCGGCGCTGCGGCATCGCGCGCTGGCGCTCCTGGGGCTGGATGCGACGTGGTGAGCGTGGCGTGGCTGGCATTGGCTGCTGTGGTGGCGGGCGGCGCATTGATCGTGTGGTCGGCGGTGGCGGGCAGTGCGGCCGCCGCAGGGCGGGGCGCTGCCCTGCGCCTGCCGTGGCTCGCGGCCGGGGCGCTCGTGGCGTGCGCCGTGCTGCTGGCCCTGGCCTGGCAAGCGGTGCCCGGCCTGCCCGGATTGCTGGGTTCGCGCGTGGGACATCTGGCGTTGGGGCAGGCGGCCATCCTGCTCGCGGCCGGCCTGGCCGCGGCATGGCTGCACAGCCGCGCCTGCTGCTGACCGAGGCGCGGGACACGTCCTTTCAGCGTTCGCCGCTGGCGTTTTCGGACGCGAACGTGCTGCAAGGCGGCCGGCTATATGCGCAGCATTGCGCGTCGTGCCACGGCGCGGCAGCGGACGGGCGCGGGCCGCTGGCGGCCAGCCTGCCGGTGTGGCCGAGCGTCCTGGGGGCGGCGCTGTTCGACAACCGGCTGGAAGGCGAGCTGTACTGGCGGGTGGCGCAAGGCGGACAAGCGCCTGCCTCGCGCGATGCGCACGGTTTGCATGCGGCGCTGCGGCCGGACGAGATCTGGCAGGTGCTGGACTACTTGCGCCTGCACGCCTACGGGACCAGCGGCGGCGCGGGCATGCCGGCGATTCCCGCGCCGGTGGTGGCGTTGACCTGCAGGGATGGCCGCGCGAACCGGCTGACCGGCCTGCGCGGATTGCCCGTGCGCGTTGTGGCGCAGGCGGCTGGCGCGCCGGATGAGCCGCAGGATCCGCGTCTGTTGACGGTGGCGCTGACGCGCGGGCGCGCGGGGGCAACGGATGCCGATTGTGTGGCCGCGGACCCGGCGGCATGGGAGGCCTATGCCTTGGCGGCGGGCGTGCCGCCGGACAACCTGGCGGGCGCGCAATTCCTTCTGGACCGCCGGGGGTGGCTGCGCGCGCGCCTGCTGCCGCACGCCGCGCCGGCGTGGACCAGCGCCGACGATGTCTGCGGTCCGGGCGGGCGCATGGAGGCCGGCAACGCGCGCGGCCTGGGCGACATTCTGCTGGCGATGGACCGTGCACCCATCGCCATGACCGACCTGCGGCGCAACTGAATGCCGCGTGTCCTTCGCACATCCTTCTTCCAAGCGAGGTCTGCAAGATGAGTACGTTGAACGAGTATCTGGACCAGAAGCGCGCCGCCGTATTGCTGCGCAACGGGCGAGACCCGAAGACCGTGGAGCCGGTGAAGCTGCGCGCGCACGTCAGCGCGGAAGGGCGCAGCGGTGTGCGGCGTATCCGCATTCGCGATCACCAGGTGGTGAGCGACAGCCCCGCCGACTTCGCGGGATACGACCTGGGTCCGAGTTCGCCCGAGCTCCTGCTGGGATCGCTGGGCAGCTGCCTGACCCACATCTTCCTCATCAAGGCGGCGGAGCTGGAACTGCCGCTGGAATCGCTGGAGGTGTCGATCGAAGGGGACCTGGATCCGCGCGGCGGCAAGCCGGGCTATGAGGCGGTGCCGTTTTTTCCGCACAACATCCGCTATACCGCGCACATCGTGTCGCCGGCGGACGAGCACGCGGTGCGCGCCGTGCACAAGGCGGTGGAGGCGTGGTGCCCGATCCTGAACCTGCTCAAGCAGCCGCAGGCGCTGCACGGCAGCGTCGAGCACACGCGGTCCGCGCCGCAGTAGGGGCGTCAGGTCAGGGTGCTGCGCATCAGGATCTCGGTCAGCGCGCGGGTGGGTTTGCCGGGCGAGGGGGCCGAGATGACGATGAATTCGACCGGCGGAAGGGCGGGCAGGTTGGCCGCGCCCGCGGGCGCCGACAGGCCCGCGGTGGACAGGTGCGAGGGCTGCACGGTAATGCCCAATCCCGCGCGCGCGGCCGCCTGGCAGCCTGCGTAACTGGTGCTGGTGCAGACGATCTGCCAGCTGCGGCCCGCGCGGGCCAGCGCGTCGAGCGCCAGCGTGCGCGTCACGCTGGGCTCGCGCAACAGGATCAAGGGAAGGGGCTCGTTGGGATCCACGCGCAGGCCTTCCTTGGCGCGCCATAGCAGCGCTTCCTTGTGCAACGTCTGGCCGCGGCGGTCGCCGCGCCGGCGTTTGCCGATCATCACGTCCAGGCGGTTGTCGTCCAGCAGCTTGTAGAGGTCGCTGGTGACGCCGATGGTCAGGTCCAGCTCGACTTCGGGATGCGCCAGGCGAAACGCCGCCAGGACGTCGGGCAACGGGCCCATCGCCAGATCGTCTGAAGTGCCCAGCCGGATCCGGCCGCGCAGGCGGGGCGCGTCGAAGAGGCGCTCGGCCTTTTCGTGCGCGGCCAGGATGATTTCGGCATGCACGAGCAGGCTGCGGCCGTCGCTGGTCAGGGCGAGCGAATGGGTGTCGCGCTGGAACAGGCGGCGATTCACGGCCTGTTCGAGCTGGCGGATGTGTTCGCTGACGGTGGGCTGGGTCAGGCCCAACCGGCGCGCGGCTTCGGTGAAGCTGGGCGCGCCGGCTGCGGCGGCGAAGGTCTTGAGCCAGAGAGGATTGAGCATGGGGCGTTCTGGTCATAGGGAATTCCAATGACAGTTAAAGTACCCAGTGGCCTTCACGATGGCAAGGGCCGCGCCTATAGTGGGCGCAACTTTATGAACACGCCTTTGCCATGCGCCGCTTCCTGCCCGACCAGTTCACCCTCATCCTGATTGCCACCGTGGCGTTCGCCAGCTTCTTCCCGGCCGTGGGCAAGGGCGCGACGTTCATGATGGTGGCCAGCAACGTGGCGATCTCGTTGTTGTTCTTTCTGCATGGGGCGCGGCTGTCCACGGATGCCATCGTGTCCGGCGTGAAGGACGTGCGCCTGCATGGGCTGATCCTGGCCTGCACCTTTCTGCTGTTCCCCGCGCTGGGCCTGGGCCTGCGCGCCTTGTTTCCCGGCCTGCTGACGCCGTCGTTGTGGATAGGCGTGCTGTTCGTGTGCACGCTGTCGTCGACCGTCCAGTCCTCCATCGCCTTCACGTCCATGGCGCGCGGCAACGTGCCGGGCGCGATCTGCGCGGCGACGGCCTCCAATCTGCTGGGCACCGTGCTGACGCCGCTGCTGGTGGCCGTGCTGCTGCATCGGCAGGGCGGCGGGCATGGCCTGGCCGATGCCGGCCGCATCCTGCTGCAGCTGTTGCTGCCGTTCGCGGTGGGCAGCCTGCTGCGGCCGTGGATCGGCGCGTGGGCGCTGCGCAATAGCCGCACGCTGTCCAAGGTGGATCGCAGCTCGATCCTGCTGGCCGTCTACACCGCGTTCAGCGAGGCCGTTGCGCAGGGCATCTGGCATGCGTTCCCGGCCATCGACCTGGCGACCATGGTGCTGGTGAACGGCTTGTTGCTGGGGGCGGTGCTGGGGATCACGACGTGGGGCAGCCGCAAGCTGGGGCTGAGCAAGGAGAACGAGATCACGCTGGTGTTCTGCGGATCGAAGAAGTCGCTGGCGTCGGGCATTCCGCTTGCGACCGTGCTCTTCGGCACGTCGCAGATGGGCGTCGTGGTGTTGCCGCTGATGATCTTTCACCAGATGCAGCTCATGGTCTGCGCGGTGCTGGCGCGGCGTTACGCCGAGCGGGCGGAGCCGGGGCAGGCAGTGGCGGCCCGGGCGTAGTTCAGAACATGACCCAGGGCGTTGATTCCGACGTGGTGCGCCGCCCTGGATGCGATCAGGCGCCGGCGTCCGCCGGACGGATCTTGCCCGCGGGCTGCCAGTAGACGCTGCCGTCGCGCTCGGTCACGTCAAGCGCGGTGAGGCGCCCGTTTCTACAGGGGCCGCCCACGCACAGGCCCGTGTCGGGCTGGTAGGTGGCGCCGTGGCGGGCGCACATGATGAGGTCGCCTGCACGGGTGAAGAAGCTGCCTTCCCAGTCCAGTTCGACGCCGACGTGGGCGCAGCGGTTCAGGTAGCCATGCACCCGGTCCTGGTAGCGCACGAAGAAGGCGGTGGTGCGGCCCGCGCCATCGGTTACGGGCACCTTCACGCCCAGGCCGCCGTTGACCAGGTCGCCGGCGGCGCAGACGCGGACTTCGGGAAGGGTGGGGGAATCCTGCATGGGAAGCCTGGAAATCAAAGGGTGCGATGTTCGGACAGGGGGCGCGGCTTGTCAATCCGCCGGCGCCGACCTGGCGCTTTCCTGCTGGCGGGTCCACATGCCGGCGTAGATGCCGCCCTGGGCCAGCAGTTGCGGATGGCGGCCGCGTTCGACGATGCGGCCGTCGGCCAGCACGATGATCTCGTCCGCGTCCGCCACCGTGGACAGGCGATGCGCGATGATCAGCGTACTACGGCCCTGGCTGACTTCGCGCAGGTTGGCCTGGATCTCGCGTTCGGTATGGGTGTCGAGCGCGCTGGTGGCCTCGTCGAACAGGAAGATGGCCGGATTCTTGAGGATGGTGCGGGCGATCGCCACGCGCTGCTTTTCGCCGCCCGACAGCTTTAAGCCGCGCTCGCCCACCATCGTGCCGTAGCCGTCCGGCATGGTCAGGATCAGGTCGTGGATGTGCGCGAGGCGCGCGGCGGCCTCGATTTCCGCATCCGTGGCGCCGGGCCGGCCGTAGCCGATGTTGTAGCGGATGGTGTCGTTGAACAGCACCGTGTCCTGCGGCACGACGCCGATGGCCGCGCGCACGCTGGCCTGGGTGACGTCGCGCACGTCCTGGCCGTCGATCAGGATGGCGCCGCTGTCGGTGTCATAGAAGCGGAACAGCAGGCGCGCGATCGTGGACTTGCCCGCGCCGGACGTGCCCACCACGGCCACCGTCTTGCCGGCGGGAATCGAGAAGCTGACGCCCTTGAGGATGGCGCGGCGCGGATCGTAGCCGAAGTGCACGTCGCGGAACTCGACCGCGCCGCCCGAGACCTGCAGCGGCTTGGCGCCGGGGCGGTCCGCCACTTCGCGATCCTGGCCCAGCAGCTCGAACATGCGTTCCATGTCGATCAGCGCCTGCTTGATTTCGCGGTAGATGAAGCCGAAGAAGCTGAGCGGCGTGTAGAGCTGCAAGAGGTACGTGTTGACCAGCACGAAGTCGCCCAGCGTGTAGCGGCCCTCGGCGATGCCGTTGGCCGCCATCCACATCACCAGCGTCAGGCCCGTGGAAATGATGAGGGCTTGGCCGACGTTCAGGATCGACAGGCTGACCTGGCTGCGCACGGCGGCGCGTTCGTAGCGGGTGAGCGAGGCGTCGTAGCGCCGGGCCTCGTGTTCTTCGTTGCCGAAATACTTGACGGTCTCGTAGTTCAGCAGGCTCTCGATGGCCTTGGTGTTGGCCTCGGAGTCGGTTTCGTTCATTTGGCGCCGGAACTTGGCGCGCCATTCCGTCACGGCAAGCGTGTAGGCCATGTAGAGCACGACGGTGGCGCCGGTGGCCAGCGCCAGCCAGCCGTCGAACATCTTCCACAGCACGATGCAGACCAGGCTGATTTCAAAGAACGTGGGCAGGATGTTGAAGAGCAGGAACGACAGCAGCGTCTGGATGCCCTTGGTGCCGCGTTCGATGGCCCGGTTCAGCCCGCCGGTCTGGCGTGCGAGGTGAAAGCGCAGCGCCAGGCCGTGCAGGTGGCGGAAGATCTGCAGGCCGACCGAGCGGATCGCATGCTGGCCGACGCGCGCGAAGATGGCGTCGCGCAGTTCCGAGAACAGCAGCGACAGCACGCGGGCGGTGCCGTAGGCCAGGATCAGGCCGAGCGGCACCGTCACCGTGCCGGGCGCGCCCTTGCCCAGTTCGTCCACCGCCTGCTTGTACAGCAGCGGCACGTAGACGGTTGCGGCCTTGGCGGCGAACAGGCACAGCAGCGCCGCCACGACACGGACCTTCAGGCCGGTTCTGCCGGGCGGCCACAGGTAGGGAAACAGGGTGCGAAGCGTGGCAAGACCGCCGCCCTTGCCGGGCCGCGTTTCAGGAGAATTCATGTTCTGGATGCAGTGGTTGAGGCCGGCTCCGCCAGGGGAGCTAAGCCGTTTGCAGGGCATTATGGGGCACCAGCGGTACTATTTGAGGGATAACCCCTGGTTCGGGCGGGCCTGAACCGGGGGCTTCAAGTTGGTTTGGCCATACGGGCGCAGCACGTCGGGCCCGTTTCTTTCTCTTCCAATCGGGGGTCCGGCCGGCTGCTCCCCTGGTTGCGCGACCGGGCGCGTTTTCGCCGCGCCGGGGTTGCGTCGCTTGCTACGGAGGGTCTTATGGCGAAGGTACCCGCAGTGAAATTGAACGACGGAGGCAAGATTCCGCAGTTGGGCCTGGGGGTCTGGCAGGTGCCGGACGATCAGGCGGCCTCCAGCGTGAAGGAAGCGCTGGCGGCAGGTTACCGGTCGGTGGACACGGCGGCCATCTACGGCAACGAGGCGGGCGTGGGCGCGGGCCTGCGGTCAGCCGGCGTGGCGCGCAAGGACCTGTTCATCACCACCAAGCTCTGGAACGACAAGCACGGTTACGACGACGCGCACAAGGCGATGGACGAAAGCCTGGAGAAGCTGGGGCTGGCGTACGTGGACCTGTACCTCATCCACTGGCCGGTCGCGGGCAGCGAGAAGTTCCTGGACGCGTGGCGCGCCATGGTCGAGATGAAGGAAGACGGCCGCGCGCGCGCGATCGGCGTGTCGAACTTCACGCAGGCCAATCTGGAACGCCTGATCGACGCGTCCGGCGTCACGCCCGCCGTCAACCAGATCGAGCTGCATCCTGGGTTCACGCAGAATGCGCTGCGGGCCTTTCATGCGCGGCATGGCATCGTGACCGAGTCCTGGAGCCCGCTGGCGCAGGGCAACATCACGAAGGAAAAGGTGATCCTGGACCTGGCGCAAAAGCACGGCAAGTCGCCGGCGCAGGTGACGTTGCGGTGGCATCTGCAGCACAACCTGGTCGTGATTCCGAAGTCCGTCACGCCGGAGCGCATCCGCGAGAACATCGACGTGTTCGACTTCGAACTGTCGCCAGCGGACATGGCCGCCATCGACGGCATCAAGGAAGGCCCGCGGCTGGGACCGGATCCCGAGAAGTTCGCATAGTGTAAGAACCCCGGCGGGCGGCACGCGGCGCGCGTGGCCGCCGTCGGCGCAACTTGTTCGGCTAGTGCTTGAGCGGGAACACCCAGTACCGCACGATGACTACGAGCAGGATGCTCAGGGCGGTCCATGACGCCCAATGCCAGGCGCCGGTGCCCAGCAGGGCCGCCAGCAGGCCAAAGATGCTGAGCGCGCCCAGCAGGATCGGCACGCCCCACACGAACAGGAAGCCCCGGCTGCCTTTACCCGTTGAACGGCTCATGCGGGCGTCCTTTGCGGGGCGGCGGCCTGGTGCTTCTTGATGAGTTCGTTGATGCGCGCTTCGGTGGCGCGGCGCCGGGCCAGCCACAGATATAGTCCGCTCACCAGCACGACGATGGTGACGAGGTCCAGCAGCGCCCAGATGATCTTGAGCGGCAGGCCGCCGTAATCGCCGAAGTGCAGCGGCCGCGAAACTTCCAGCGCGGTCAGGTACCACGGCATCCGCGCCACCGTCGTCAGGTCGCCGGTCCGGCCTTCGATCAGCACGGGCGTGTTCAGCTTGGACGTCAGGGGCGAGTCGCCGCGCATCCACGCAATGAAGTGCTGCGGGCTGCCAAAGGCGTTGCCGGGAAAGGAGATGAAAGACACTTCGTTGCCCGGCATCGCCTTGCGCGCGGTGTCGGCCACCAACTGCGCCGACGCGAGCTGCGTGGGGATGGGCTGGCCCTTGTAGGGTTCCAGCACGCGGGGCAGCTCGGTGGATTGCCACAGGCGGAAGAGCGGCGTGGACAGTTCGTTGATGACGCCGGTGAGACCCACCACCAACGCCCAGACCAGCGTCACGATGCCCAGCAGGTTGTGCAGGTCCAGCCATTTCAGGCGCGTCGAGCGCGTGGCGCGCACCGTGCCGAATTCCAGCTTCTTCATGAAGGGGCCGTACAGCACGACGCCCGACACGATGGCCACGCAGAACAGCAGCCCCATGAAACCGAGGAACAACTCGCCGGTCAGGCCCGCGAACAGGTCCACGTGCAGCGCCAGCATGATGCCCATGAACGAAAACTTGTCTTCGGTATAAAGCGGGCCGTCGAGCAGCACGTCGCCCGTGCGGGCGTCCATGCGGATCGCGTGGCCAGATGCCAGCCCGTCACCGGGCGTCTTGGCCATGCCGACGAAGACCTGCGGCTCGTCGGGGTCGAAGGACAGGTAGTCCACGACTTCGTTCGGGTACATCGCTCGCGCGTTGGCCACGAGCTTGTCGAGGTTGGCGGGCGGGGTGTCCGCTGGCACCGCGGACAACGGCTTGCCGTCGTCGAGCCAATGCTCGATCTCGTGGTGGAACACGAGCGGCAAACCGGTCAGACAGATGATGAGCAGGAAGATCGTGCAAACCAGGCTGGTCCATTTATGGACGAGATACCAGGTTTTGATGGTGGACGCGGCGGTCATGGCGACGGCGGAAGGCAGCTTGCGCGGCTTCTTTCAGGGCAGTACGGGAAAGGAGAAAACATTATCACGAACAAGTTCGATTCTCGTAACGCTATTTGACCCTTTCGGCGACGAGGCTGGCCGTGGGGACGGACCAAAGCGGGTTAAAAAGAAGGGTCAGATTTTTCCTTGCGGTATTCCCGAATCATCATGGAGCAGCGTTTTCTCAAGGTCCCGCGCAACGAGTCCGGCCGCGACTTCGCGGTAGGCGATGTGCATGGACATTTTTCGCGCCTGCAACAGGCGCTGGACGAATTAGGGTTCGACCCCACCCGTGACCGGCTGTTTTCCGTGGGCGACCTGGTCGACCGCGGGCCCGAGAACGAGGCCGCGCTGGATTGGCTGGCCAAGCCCTGGTTCTACGCGGTGCAAGGCAACCACGAGGACTACGCGATTCGCCATGTGCGCACCGGCAAGGTGGACGTGACGAACTGGCGCGGCTACGGCGGCGGTTGGTTTATCGATCTGCCCGCCGAGCGGCAGCAGGTGTTTGCCGAGGCCTTCACCCGGCTGCCGATTGCCATCGAGGTGGAAACGTCGTCGGGCGCGGTCGGACTGCTGCATGCCGACTGCCCGGTGCTGTTCTGGCCCCGGCTGGAGTCCGCGTTGCAGGACCGCTATAAACGAACCAGCGCGGCGTGCCAGTGGTCGCGCGACCGTCTGCGCCAGATGGACCGCACCGGCATCCTCGGCGTGCGGGCGGTGGTGGCGGGGCACACCCCGGTGGCGTCGCCGCTGGCGCTGGGCAACGTGTATCACATCGACACCGAAGGCTGGAATGCAGGCTACTTCACGTTCCTGAATCTTGAATCCCTGCAGGCGTGGCCGCGCGAGGTCGTGACAGAGGCCGCAGCCGCCGAGTAGCGCGGGGACCCCCAAAGCAAAACGGGCGCCGAGGCGCCCGTTTTTGCGTGATGCGCAGCCCTTTATAGCGGCCGGGCGGTCACCGTGCCGGGGGCGGTCACGGCGCTGGCGCTTACGCCGGCCGAGTCGGCCGGTGCGGCTGCGGCAGGGACGGCAGGCGTCTGCACGCCGCCCGCAGCGGGCATGGCCTGCGCCTGCGGGACGGGGATGGCGTCTGCGCGTGGCACGGGGATCGGCATCAGCGGCGGCTGGATCGGACTGCCTTCCGGGGCCGCGGCGCCGCCGGGGGGCAGCGGCTTGACCGAGGTGTCGACGCCGTCGGTCGAGCGGTTGTTGTTCAGGAAGTCGGTCAGCGCGTCGCCGGAAGACAGGTCCAGCGAGGCCACGGCCTGACCGGGCGGGAATTCGGAGAAATAGTATTCGCCGTTGTCGACCAGCAGGCCGTCGGGGCGCGGCGCCGGCTTGGCTTGCGGCACGTCCTTTAAGACCGGCTGCATGTAGTCCAGCCAGGTGGAGAGCGCCAGGCCGCTGCCGAACTCGTTGGTGCCCAGCGACTTGGGCTGGTCAAAGCCCATCCAGATGGTGGTGGCCAGCGTTTGCGTGAAGCCCGAGAACCAGACGTCGACAGCGTCGTTCGTGGTGCCGGTCTTGCCGCCGATGTCGTTGCGCTTGAGCACCTGATGCGCGCGGGCGGCGGTGCCGTTGACGGTGACGTCGCGCAGAATGTCGTCCATGACCCACGCCGTGCGCGGGTCGATGGCGCGCGCCTGCGCGTCGCCGGCCACGACGGGCTGCGTCTTCATCAGCACGTTGCCGGAGCGGTCCGTGACGTGGTCGATCAGGTAGGGCGTGACGCGGTAGCCGCCATTGGCAAATACGCTGTAGCCATTGACGACCTGCAGCGGCGTGGCGCCGCCCGCGCCCAGCGCCAGCGGCAGCACGGCCGGCCAGCGCGACTTGTCAAAGCCGAAGCGCGTCAGGTAGTCCTGCGCGTACTGCGGCGAAATCGCCTGCAGGATGCGGATCGACACCATGTTCTTTGACCGCATCAACCCCTGGCGCAGGGTCAGCATGGGTTCGTACTTGTTGCCGTCGTTCTTGGGCTGCCAGGCCTTGGAGCCGGTCTGCTCGGCCGTCAGCATGAAGGGCTGATCGGAGATCTGCGTGGCGGGCGTCAGGCCGCGTTCCAGCGCAGCCGCGTAAACGAACGGCTTGATGTTCGAGCCAGGCTGGCGCCATGCCTGCGTGACGCGGTTGAAGTGGCCGCGGTTGAAGTCGAAGCCGCCGATCATGGCGCGGATGGCGCCGTCCTGCGGCACCATCGACACCAGCGCGGCCTGCAGCGCCGGCATGTTGATGATTTCCCAGTTGTCGCCGTTCTTGTGGATGTAGACCACCGAACCGCGGCGGATGCGCTGGGCATCGCTGGCCTTGGGATTGAGCGCTCGGGCCACAACCGCCAGGGCCTTCTTGTCCGAAATGGTGATGATGTCGCGCCCGCTGCGCGCCACGGTGACTTCGGTGGGGCTGGCGGCCAGCACGACGGCGGCAAGCAGGTCTTCGCTGTCGGGCGATTTTTCCTGCACGCCATCGAGGATCTCGTCGAGTGCCTGAGGGTCCTTTTCCACGTCGGCGGGCAGCTCGACCTGGTCTTCCGGGCCCGGATAGACCGCGCGGCGGGTGTAGTCGATGATGCCGTCGCGCACGGCGCGGTAAGCCGCTTCCTGCGCCTTGGAGTCGATCGTGGTGTAGACGTCGATGCCCGACGAGTAGGTGTTCTCCTGGAACACGCCATACATCAGCTGCCGGGCCAGTTCTGCCGGATAGTCGCCGTGCACCGCGAAGCCGCGCGTGCTGCTGCCGTCCGAGCCGCGGATCGTGAGGCGCTGTTTCAGGGCTTCGTCGGTCTGCTCGGGCGTCAGGTAGCCCAGCGTCTTCATGCGGCCCAGCACGTAATGCTGGCGGATCTCGGCGCGCGGGTAATTGGTGATCGGATTGAAACGCGAGGGCGCTTTCGGAATGCCGGCCAGCATGGCGGCCTCGGCGGGCGTGACCTCCGACAGCGGCTTGCCCAGATACGTGCGCGAGGCGGCCGCGAAGCCATAGGCGCGATGGCCCAGGTAGATCTGGTTCATGTAGAGCTCAAGGATCTGGTCCTTGGTGAGCTCGGATTCGATCTTGAACGTCAGCAGCAGTTCATAGAACTTGCGCGAATACGTCTTTTCCGACGACAGATAGAAATTGCGCGCCACCTGCATGGTGATCGTGCTGCCGCCCTGGGACTTGGAGCCCTTGACGATGTTGGTCAGAACGGCGCGCGCGACGCCCATCCAGTCGACGCCGCCGTGGCTGTAGAAACGGTCGTCCTCGGCCGCCAGCACCGCCTGCCGCATCACCGGGGGAATCTCGTCGAAGCGCAGCACGTTGCGGTGCTCTTCGCCGTATTCGCCGATGAGCACCTTGTCCGCGGTGTAGATGCGCAGGGGGACGCGTGGCCGGTAGTCGGTCATCGCGTGCAGGTCGGGCAGGCTGGGCCACGCCAGGGCCAGGGCAAGGCCAAGCGCAACGGCGCCGCACACGGCTGCGCCGGCGGCTGCGATGCCCGCTTTGACCAGGATAGGTTTCCAGGAGAGGCCCGATTTGCCGCCCGGGTTGGCGGAGGATTGCTGGGGATTGCTCATTGCAGGCGATTCTAGGGCAGAACGCTATAGACCGCCCAGGGCGCAATAAGGTTTCGGTAACGAAATCTGCCCGTTTTTCACGGATTCAGCTTTCGTTCAGGTTTCTGGCGTGCCGGGGACGGATTGCAGGTAGCGCTGGGGCGGGGCGCCGAGCGCCCGATGGAACATGGCCGAGAAGGCGCTGGCGCTGCGGTAGCCAAGGTCTGCCGCGATACGCGCCACGGGCACGCCCATCGACAGCCGGCACACGGCGTCGGCCAGCCGCACCTGCTGCACCCATTGCCGGTAGTTCAGTCCCAATTCGGATTGAAACAGCCTGATAAGGGTGCGCGCGCTGGCGCCGACTTCGCTGCCCCAGTCCTCGATGCCGCGTTGCAGGCCGGGCCGGTCCAGGATGGCCGTGCAGATGGCCTGCAGGCGCCGGTCGCGCGGCCAGGGAATCTGGATCGGCACGATGCGCGCGGCGGCCAGCTCGGCAAGGATCAGCGCGGCGATCTGCTCGACCCGTCCCCCGAGCGGGTAGTCGATGGGCTCGGCCGTCAGCGCCAGGATCAGCTC
>NZ_DAMCTG010000015.1:48125-82650 GCF_032113835.1 Achromobacter sp.
CGCAGCAGGCCGCTGACCTCGATCACCTGGCACTGCGGCCAATAGCCTTCGGCCGCGTCCGCCCGAATGTAGAGGGAACGCATGGAGACCGTGCCCACCATGTCCACGCCATGTGGCACGCCCGCCGGCACCCATAGCGCGCGCAGCGGCGGCAGGGCCCAGAAGCCGCTGGGCGTGGTGACGCGCATCACGCCGTCGACGGCATAGATGAGCTGCGCGCGCGGGTGGGTATGGGGACCTGTCTGCGCGCCGGGGGAAAATTCCTTGGCCATTGCCGTGACGACGCGCGGGCGGTGCTGGTAGTCCTGCGCGTTGATGCTGCGCGCGGGATCGGGGGCTGGGCGGACGACCATGGTGTCACTTCCGACAAAAGGATGAGGGAGCGCCCGAAAGCGCATGGCGCCTATTTTGTCATTGTCTTGGCAAAGGGGTTGTCACTTTCTCGACGAAAATTGGCAGATCGCGCCGGCGCCGGATTTCTACACTGAGGCTTGGCTCCGGCGTCTGGCCGGCCTGTCCATTTATCTTCGTGCAACCCATGAACTCCGCCCAGAATCCCGCTGCCGGCCTGTCTGCCGCGACCTCTGCCACACCCGCCACACCCGCCGCGGGATCGCCCGCCGCGGCGTCGGCCGCCGCGGGATCCCCCGCCGCCTCCGATCCCTCCACCGCCTTCAAGGTGTTGGGCGCGATCAGCGTGGCGCATCTGATGAACGACATGATCCAGTCGATCCTGCTCGCCATCTATCCCATGCTCAAGGACTCGTTCAGCCTGACGTTCACGCAGATCGGGCTGATCACGCTGGTCTACCAACTGGCCGCGTCGCTGCTGCAGCCGTTCATCGGTTTCTATACCGACCGGAACCCCAAGCCGTACTCGCTGCCCGTGGGCATGGGCTTCACGCTGGTGGGTCTGTTGATGCTGTCGATGGCGCCGTCGTTTGGCTGGCTGCTGGTGGCGGCGGTGCTGGTGGGCACGGGCTCGTCGGTGTTCCATCCCGAATCGTCGCGCGTGGCGCGCATGGCGTCGGGCGGGCGGCACGGGTTGGCGCAGTCGCTGTTCCAGGTGGGCGGCAACGTGGGATCGGCGCTGGGGCCGCTGTTGGCGGCGCTGTTCATCATTCCGCACGGTCAGGGCAGCGTGGCGTGGTTCTCGCTGGCGGCGCTGTTCGGCATTGTGGTGCTGATGTGGATAGGGCGCTGGTATGGCGCCAACCGCGTGCTGCTCAAGCCGCGTGCGCGGCGAGAGGGCGCGGGCAACGGGTTGACGCGCAATCAGGTGCTGGGCGCGTTGGGCGTGCTGGGCGTGCTGGTGTTCTCGAAGTATTTCTATCTGGCCAGCCTGAACAGCTATTTCACCTTCTACCTGATCGACAAGTTTGCGCTGTCGGTGCGCGAGGCGCAGCTGTATCTCTTCCTGTTCCTGGCCGCCGTCGCGGTGGGCACCGTGGTGGGCGGGCCGGTGGGCGACCGCATCGGCCGCAAGATCGTGATCTGGGTGTCGATCCTGGGCGTGGCGCCTTTCACGCTGATGCTGCCGCACGCGAATCTCTTCTGGACGGGCGTGCTCGTGGTCATCATCGGCGTGGTGCTGGCGTCGGCCTTCTCCGCGATCGTGGTCTATGCCCAGGAGCTGGTTCCGGGCAAGGTGGGCATGATCGCGGGCCTGTTCTTCGGCTTTGCCTTCGGCATGGGCGGCCTGGGCGCCGCGGTGCTGGGCAGGGTGGCCGATGCCACCAGCATCGGCTACGTCTATCAGTTGTGCGCGTATCTGCCGCTGCTGGGCGTGGTGGCCATCCTGCTGCCGAAGATGCGGCGGGTGTAGGCCCGCCGTCCCTTCAGCCCGCCCGCAGCGATTGCAGGCGCGGCAGGCGGTGCTCGATGCCGTCGATCTGCCCTGCGCTGCCGTGGTGGATGACGGCGACGCGGGTGGCGCGCAACTGCGCCAACGTTTCGGCGCTGACTTCAAAGCTCTTGGCCAGACGCTGATCGGTCAATGGGCGGATCGGCTTGCGGCGGTCCTTGCCGCCGAAGCGGCGGTGGTTGTACACGGCCCACGCCACCAGCACCGCGGCGTTCACCACGGCCAGCACGACATAACCCCACAAGGTCTGCACCGTCGGCAGAAAGACGGGCAGCAGCGGCGCGTCCGGGCCGCTGGCGGCCCCGCGCAGGATTGCCAGGATGCCGGCGCCAAACAGGTAGACGAAAGCGAACCAGCCGAAGGCGGTCAGCGCGAAGTCGAACAGATAGCCCGCGCGCGAGCGTTGCGTGGTGATGATCATGATGCCTCCGATGATTTGATGCCGCGGTCGGGGCTGGTCCAGCGGGCGCGCTGGGCCTGCTTGCGCAGCATGACCTTGGGGAAACTGACCAGCGTGGTGAAGAGACTCACCATCCAGTAGGCCAGCGGATACCAGATGACCCAATAGAGAGAACGCGCCAGGCCCGGCTCGTACCGGCGGTCGATCAGGATGCTGACGGCGAACTGCAGCAGGCACACGACCGCCAGCATCATGCCGGTGAAGGCCGGCGGCAGCAGGCTGGCGATCTGCATGTTGTTGGGCAGCGCGACGACCTGGCTGACCAGCCACAGCACCACCGACAACCCGAACGCAAAGGCCCAGGCGGTCGACAGGCAGAACTCGGCCATCAGCGGCCACAGCCGGCGGTGGCGCCAGTTCCAGATCGAGCGCAGGTTCTTCAGGAACACCTCCGCACCGCCCTGCGCCCAGCGCAGCCGCTGCTTCCACAGTCCGCGCAGCGTCTCGGGCATCAGGATCCAGCACAGGCCGCGCGGTTCGTAGAAGATGGACCAGTGGTCGCGCTGCAGCTTCCAGCTGATGTCGATGTCCTCGGTGATCATGTCCAGGCTCCAGTAGCCCGCGCGGTCCAGCGCAACGCGGCGGAAGGCCGCGACCACGCCCGACACCGTGAAGACTTGCCCGTACACGCGCTGCGTGCGCTTGATGAGCCCGATGATCGAAGAGAACTCGCCGACCTGGATGCGCCCGATCAGCGTGGAGCGGGTGCGGATGCGCGGGTTGCCCGTGACGGCGCCCACGCGCGGGTTGTCGATCAGCGGCGCCACCAGATAGGCCGCGGCATCGGGATCGAGCAGGGCGTCGCCGTCGATGCACACCAGATATTCGCTGCGGGCCGCCAGCGCGCCCATGCGCAGCGCCATGGCCTTGCCCTGGTTCTGCGCCAGGTGCACCACGCGCAGGCGCGGGTGCTCGGCGGCCATGCGGTCCAGCAGCGCGGCCGTGCCGTCGGTCGACCCGTCGTTGATGGCGATGACCTCGATGTGCGGATAGTTCTGGTTCAGGGCCGCCAGCAGGGTTTCTTCGCCGTTGTCGGCTTCGTTGAAGCACGGCACCAGAATCGACACCAGCGGCGAACCGGCCAGTTCGGGCGGGTTGCGCTCAGGCCCCCACGCCCAGTGGCGTTCCCAATGCCACCAGAAGTAGATGCCGCCCGCCATCCACATGCCGGACATGAACAGCGGATAGAAGAATACGAAGCCCAGCAGCGCTTCGCCGGTCAGCATCAGGGTGAATCCAAACGGCGCGCCGAGCACCGCGCAAAGAATCAGCAGGGCAATCAATCGATCAGTCATTGGAGGGATACCAGGCTTCGGAGATGGCGGGCCGGATGCCTTGCAACCGGGGCTGGTCTTGCGAAAAATCGTCGGGGTAGTAGCCGAAGCTGCGGGCGCCGCGCAGTTGCAGGCGGCGCATCCAGCCGGCCAGCACGTCGGTGTCCACCGGCGTGGCCTCGGGACGGCCGGGGCCGGTGCGCCAGTCGCGGCTTTGCAGTTCGAACACGGTCCTGGACAGCGCGCCGGGCCGGCGGGCGACGGTGTCGACCAGCTCGTCCAGCCACGCGTTTTCCTTGCCGGGCGCCACGTTTTCCATCAGCGGCATCGCCATCGGCGCGGTCCAGTCGTATGCGGCCAGAAAATCGTCCAGGTTCTGCGCGAACCAGGTTTCGCTTTCCGGATTGAGGATCGGCTGCGCGTAGAGGTTGCGGGCCGTCTTGATCTGCGGCCCGCGCACGGCGCGCACCTTCTCGGCAAGCGTCATGGTGAAGTCCACCAGATGGCGGCTCTTGTAGCGGGTCCAGCGCTGCATCGTGTCCGGATCCGCGCGCAGTTCGGCGATGCTGCCCGGCAACCCCGCCGCGCGATATGCGGCCAGCGCGCCGGGGCTGGCGTCCTCGAAGTCCGACAGCAACGCGTCGTCGTGAAACAGGATGCCGTCGAAGATCGCCTGGCGCGCCAGGTCTTCGTACAGATCGCCGATGCGCGCACGCACGGTGGCGTCAAAGGGCGACAGACGGCGGTACTGGTCCGGGTCGGGCGCCACCTGTCCGGTGTCCGGATCCCAGCGCTCGACGCGGGGCAAGGCCAGGTCCATGTCGAAGGCCAGCACGGGCATCCACGCATACACCATCACGTTGGCGCGGTTGTGCAACTGCCAGGCCGCGCGGTTGAAGAGGTCCGCGCGCATCGGCAGCCAGCGATTCGGGAAGTACAGCGACTTCACCAGCCCGTCGCCCTCCGGGTCCGAGTAGGCCTGCAGGAACACCGTGTTGATCTGCATGTCCAGAATGCGCTGCACCAGCACGCCCAGGTTGCGGTCGGTCTGTTCCGGGTCCGGGTCGTAGACGTAGTCCAGGTCGATGTGCGCCACGCGCATGAAGGGATCGGCTTCCATGCCCACCACGCTGTTGGCAAAGGACTTGAGCGCCGGATCGCTGGCCAGCAGCATGCGCGGCGTGGACATCAGGCGGGACAGGCGTCCGGGGCCGTCTTCCAGCGTCAGCGCCATCTGGTAGCCGTTCTCGGCGGTGATGCGCAGCGTGGAGCCGCCTTCCGCGCCATACGGCCAGACCCACACGCGGGGCTTCTTGCCGGTGGCCGCGCGGATCTTTTCCGTGATGGCGGCCACGTCGCGGCCCATGCGGGCGTCGAACTGCGCCTCGGTCTCGTACTGGCCGGTGCGCGCGTCATACGCCCGGATCGCGGCGGCCGGCTCGGTGTTGCCCTGCGGGTTGGCCAGCGCGCCGTAGTGCGAGGCGTCCGTGTGCGCGGCGATTTCCACCAGCCCGGAACGCGAGATCTCGCGGATCTCGTCCCAGTTCAGAAAGCGTTCGCGCGCCTCGGGCGTGCCGCCGAAATCCACCGGACGGTCGGACGGGGTGTCCATCCACACGCCCACGGGCGCCAGCAGCGCCGGCCAGCCGTAGGCTTTCAGGATGGGCAGGACGCGGGAATGGAAGCTGCGGTAGCCGTCGTCGAACGACAGCAGCACGGCGCGGTCGGGCAGCGGCTTGCCGCCTTGCCGGGCGGCCAGGATCTGGTCCACCGACACGGCCTGGTAGCCGTTGGCGCGCAGCCAGGCCAATTGTTCGGCCAGCCGGTCCGTGCGCACGCTGAGAAAGGCCTGATCAGGGTCGTCGTCTTCGACGTCGTGGTAGGCCAGGGCCAGGAACTGGCCATTGACCCACGGCCGATCGGCGGCCGCGACGGGGCGCTCGGCGGGCGGCGTGTAGACGGGGATGTCCTTGGCGCAGGCGGTCAGCGCCAGGATCATGAGGAACAGGATGCCGGCCATGAGCAGCCGGGTTTGCAGTTTGAGCATCATGTCGTTTCCGAAAAAACCGGGTCAGAAGCGGTAGGCAAGGTCGAAGACGACGCGCAGTTCACGCTCGCGCTCGCCGTCGTAGGGCCGGCTGGTGCCGGTGACCATGAAGCCCATGTCCAGGACGTCGTTGGCGCGGTAGCGTTGGCCATAGCCCAGCGCGACGACGCCGCCGGTGCCGTAGCCCTGCTGGCTGTAAGTGCCGGCGCCCAACGTGCCGATCTGTTCCCACGCGGTTTCGTAGCGGCGGTGCAGCGTGTGCGTCAGCCGCACGCCGGGCAGGGCCAGGAAGTCGGCGCTGGGGTTGAAGTAGGGCGCGTCGTCGCGGTTGTTGTGCTGGGTGGACAGGCCCAGCTCCAGGTCGGCCTTCAGGTGCGGCGCGGTGTAGACGCGCTCGCGGCCGGTCAGCCCGAATGCCCAGCGCGTGTTGCCGTCGCTGAAACGGGACGGGGCGGCGGACAGGGTCCACTCGCGCCGCTCGTCGGCACGCCAGCGCACGTACATCGACAGCCCGTTGGACGAGACATCGTTGGTCAGCGCGCGCAGCGGCGTGTCGCGCGACAGGATTTCGGCCGAACCGCCCACCTGCCAGTGGTCGTTCAGGTCGTAGGCGGCGGACAGCCGCGCGCCGGGCTTCACGCCGTGGCCGTAGTCGTTGGTGGAGACTTCGCCTTCCACCGTCAGGTCGCGCACGCGCCATTCCACGCCGGTGCGCAGCCAGCGGTAGTTGCCACGGCCTTCCTCGAAGTCACCCGATGCGTAGCCCCCCCCGCCAAAGGCGCGCCAGTCGTAACCCATGGGCGGCGAATACAGGACGGCGTCGATGCCGAAATCGCCGTTGCCCGTGACCGGACTGTCCGAGGCCAGGCCGCGGTATCCGGCGATGCGCAGTTCGGCCTTGCGGTGGACCTCCCATTCGCGGGCCAGGCGCCGGCTGGTCAGGTTTTCCGGCGAGCGCGCCAACGTGTCGGCGGACAGCGCCTCGGCCTGCCGCCATTCCTGCAGGTCCAGGGCGGTGAAGCCCTGGCCGTTCTCCACCGCCAGGTCGCGCGGCGCCAGCGTCTCCGCCAGCTTCAGTTCGATTTCCGACGCGCGGGGCTGCGAGCGGGCGCGATGGACCGTGGCCAGGTCGCTGCGCAGCGCGGAATTGTTGGGCGCCTGCTGCACCATGTGTGCCAGGCGCTGGTGGGCCTCGACCGTGTCGTCGGCCTGAAGGCGCGTGGCGGCCAGCGTCTGACGGCTTTCCAGATTCAGGTCGTTGGGCATGCGCGTGGCCTGGCCCTTGTAGTAAAGCCACGGGGCGTAGCCGGACTGGACGGCGTCCGTGACCAGGGGCGTCTCGTCGAACTGTTCGCCTTCGGCCAGTGCGTAGTACAGGCCGGTCTGCGTGGCCAGGCGCTGCGAGGGGTCGTCGCCAGGCGCGCTGTCGCTGGCGGCCACCTGCCGGTACAGGTCGCGGGCGCGCTCGGGCTGGCGCAGGTACAGATAGGCGGAGGCGACGTCGCTCAGCGCGTAGCGCGGCACGTCGACGCCTTCGGCTACCAGGGCCTCGTATTCCTGGATCAGCGCCTGCATTTGCACCCGGGCGTGCAGGGCGTGCAGGCGGTCGATGCGGGCGCGCAGCACGTCGGCCCGGGCGTCGTCGCCCAGCTTGCGCCAATCGGCGATCGCGGCGTCGTAGCCCGCCAGCGCGCGGTCGGCGATGGCAAACCGTTCGGCCTCGCCGCGCGCGGGCATGGCGGCCAGCCGCGCCTCTTGCGCCAATGCGTCGGCTTGCAGGGTGCGCATCTGGGCGGGGGTAAACAGCGTTTCATGGCGGCGCGCCCAGTCCAGCGCCACATCGGCCATGCGTGCGCCCTGAAGCGCCCGTATGTATTCGCGCAGCACGTAGGGCGTGGCGGGCGCCAGCGCCAGTGCCTGGTCGGCCTGATGCAAGGCTTCAAATGGCTTGGACTGACGAGCGTAGACGTAGCTGAGCGCCAGGCGGGCATCGGCGTCGCGCGGGTGGCGGGCGATGCGCTTCCCGCCCGCGGCGATCGCGGCCGGAAACTGCCCGGCGTCTGCCAGCGTCATGATTTCGCCCGCGGCGAAGGCGGCTTCGCCTGGATGGCGGCGCATGCCCTGGCGGTAGGTGTCGAGCGCCTGCGGCCAGCGCTGCAGGTCGCGGTAAGCCCGCGCCACCGCCAACTGGACGTCGGCCGGCGGCACGGAACCGGCCGGCAGAGTCTCGTAGGCAGCGATGGCTTCGTCGGGCTTGCCCGCCCAGCCGGCGATGACGATCCGGTCGTAAACCGGTCGCACGCCCGCGGCGTTTCCCTGCGCGCGCAGCATTGCCAGCGCAGGTTCGTAGTCGCCGGCGCGGGCGCGCTCGATCAGCGAGTCGTAGGAGCTTGAAGGGCCGGCAAGCGCCAGCACGGGCGCCAGCATTGCGCTGGCCGCCATCAAGTTCAGTCTGGGTCCAACGGCGTTTGACCGCCTGGTTCGTTCGATTGGCATCTGTATGACATCCGCAGTGGCAATTCGGGGCGTCCATGGCTCCGCCACGCCGGAGGGGCGCGAGCGCCCGGCAAAGGCGGCCGCAGGCGAACCAGGCGCCTGCAGCGCGGAAATGAACGTTTGATTGGGACTTGCGCGGCGCCCGCTACGGGGACCTTCGCACTCGCGTTATCGGAGTGCATGGCTAGTACGCGCCACGCCCGTGGGGCGTGATCGCGGCGCTTATGCTGCGCCGTCGACGGATGGAACTTTACGGAAAATTGCCCAAGTTAACTGTCAATTACTGCAAAGGGGGCGTCACGGCGAAGTCGCCTTGGCGTATTCTCTCGTCGCAGGCCGTGCAATCGTCTTGGCGCGGCGGTAAAGGTTCTGGTCGAACAGACGCGCGTTGCCCAGCAGGGCAAACGTCATGCGCGTCCTTTCGCCATTCTCGTAACAAAAAGCATCAAAAATGCTGACGTGTAACGCGCTTTGCTTGCGCGAACCCAGTGCAACTGCAGTCCCAACGGCGCGGCAGGCCGACAGGCCTGAGCCGGAGCGAACCATGACGACTAGCCTGTTTTTCCTGATGTGGGGCCTGGCCACGGCATTGGCATTGCCGCTGCTGCTGCCATTTCACGGCCGCGGCGTTGAAGGCGTGCCTGCCTTCATGGCGGCGAATGCGCTGGCCGTGCTGTCCCTGCTGGCCTACGCGTCGGCCGAGATGGTGCCGCCCGCGGCCTATGTGATGGTGTCCAACGCCGCCTGGGCCTGTTCGGCCGCGCTGGTGTACATCGGCGTGCGCCAGTTCTTCGGCCTGCATCCGCATATCCTGCGCACGACCGTGCTGTGTTCGCTCTGCACGTTCGGATTTGCCCTGCTGCTGTACCGCAGCGACAGCCTGGTTTGGCGCATGGTGCTGTACTCCGTCTACACCTGCGTGCTGATGGCAGCGACCGGCGCCGTCATCTTCCGGCAGCGCAGGCGGATCAAGACGAAGGGCGTCGTGCTGTACCTGCTGCTGGCGTTTTATGGCGTGGTGGCGCTGCATGCGCTGCGCGGTTATGTCTACGGCGCGGGCGTGGAGGCGCCGGTGTCGCTGCTGCAGCCGTCGGCGTGGGGCCTGTTCTTCATTGTGTGCGGCTCCGTCACGGTGCCGGGCCTCTTCCTGGCGCTGCTCTTCATGATCCAGACCAGCCAGGCCGAAAAGATGCAGGCGGCGCTGACGTTCGACAGCCTGACGCAGGCGTACTCGCGGCGCAGCATCATGGATGAACTTGAGCACGAGCTGCAGCGTTGTGAGCGCAGCGGCGGGAAGCTGGCGGTGCTGGTGCTGGACATCGATCACTTCAAATCCATCAACGACCGCTATGGCCATGCGGGCGGCGACACCGCGCTGCGTCATTTCGCGCGCGTGGTGCAGAACGCGGTCCGGTCGAGCGATCGCTTTGGCCGTCTGGGCGGCGAGGAATTCGTGCTGCTGATGTACGACTGCGATCCGGCGAGCGCGCTGGTGCAGGCGCAGCGCGTCTGCGACGCCTTGCGCGACATGCCGCTCTATCTGCAGGGGCTGGAAGTGCAGATGACCACGAGCGGGGGCCTGGCGTCCTACCAGCCGGGCGACAGCGCCGACGTGATCCTGGCGCGGGCCGACGTGGCGTTGTACCGGGCCAAGGAGCAGGGGCGGGACCGCGTGGAAATGGCCTGGAGCGGACGCGGCGTCGTAAAGCCAAGCGGCGGCCTGCCGGCCGCCGCGAATGCCCTGGAAGCGGAAACCGCGGGGACTACGGCTTGAGATGTTCCGTCAGGAACTTCTCCATGGCCTCGTAGAACTCGAACTTGTTCTCGTCGTTGTGGAAGCCGTGGCCTTCGTTGTCCTTGACCATGTATTCCACGTCCACGCCGCGCGCCTTGAGCGCCGAGACCATCTGGTCGCTCTCGTCCTTGTTCACGCGCGGGTCCTTGGCCCCCTGCGCGACGAACAGCGGCGTCTTGATCTTGTCCGCGTGCAGCGCCGGTGAGGTCGCGGTCAGGCGGTCGAGGTCGCGAACCGGGTCGCCCACCATGTCCTGCATCTTGTCCAGCATGGGCTTCCAGTAGGGCGGAATGGACTTCATGAACGTGAAGAGGTTGGAC
Organism: Achromobacter sp.; assembly: GCF_032113835.1. Lineage (GTDB taxonomy): Bacteria > Pseudomonadota > Gammaproteobacteria > Burkholderiales > Burkholderiaceae_B > Achromobacter. The sequence continues at coordinate 58,382 of NZ_DAMCTG010000015.1, forward strand.
ACGCCCACGTAGTCCACGGCCGCGGCGTACAGGTCCGGCGTGAAGGCCACGCCGGCCAGCGTGGCATAGCCGCCGTAGCTGGCGCCATAGATGCCGATGCGCTTGGGGTCGGCAATGCCTTGCTGGACCAGCCATTGCACGCCGTCGGTGATGTCGTCCTGCATCTTCAGGCCCCATTCCCCGAAGCCCGCTTCCCAGAAGTCGCGGCCATAGCCGGTGGAGCCGCGGAAGTTCATCTGCAGCACGCAGAAACCGCGGTTGGCCAGGAATTGCACTTCGGGGTTGTAGCCCCAGCCGTCGCGGGCCCACGGGCCGCCGTGCGGATTGACGACGCAGGCCAGATTCTTGGGTGCGCGGCCGGCGGGCAGCGTCAGGTAACCGTGAATCGTGCGGCCGTCGCGGCTCTGGTAGCTGATGGGCTGCACCCGCGACATGTCGGCCTCGGGGATGGCGGGATTCAAGTCCGCCAGCTTGGTCAGCGTGCCGGCCACGGCGTCATAGATATAGCGCGCGCCCGGCGTGCGGTCGTTGTAGGCCGCGACGATGAACTTGTTTTCATCGCGGTTGCCGCCCTGGATGACGACGTCGTAGCCCGGCAAGAGGTCGGCAAGCGTCTTGTACAGCGCTTCGGTTTCCGCGTCGAAGAACTTGTATTGCGGCTTGTCGGTCTGGTAGGACGCCACGGTCAGCACGCGGCGCTTGCGCGAGAATGCGGCGCCGTCCAGGTCGACGGCCTCGGGCGTGAAGATGACCTCTTCGGCATCCGGCGTGGCCGGGTCGATGACGACCAGCGAGAGCTTGTCGCGGCCGCGGTTGCTCAGCGCGTAGAACTTCTTGTCGTCGAACGTGAAGAACGCGGGGCTGACGCTGGTGCGGTAGTCGGTTGTGATGAGGGGGCGGAAGTCGGACGCTTCGTCGTCGCGGTAGAGCAGGGTGGTGTTCAGCCCGTCGCTGGCGACGGCGGCGCGCACCTTGCCCGCGTGGTCGGTCTGCCAGCCGACGATGTTGCCGGGATTCTGCGCCACCAGCACGGCCGCGCCGGTGTGAACGTTGACGCGGTAGACGTCGAAGACCTCGGGGTTGCGCTGGTTGTGGCTGATCAGCACGTGGTCGGGGTCGTCTTCGAGGTCGTCCTCGATGCCGGCGCGCACGCCGTCGTAGGGGGTCAGGTCCGTGATCTTGCCGGTCTTGGCATCCACGGCCAGGACGTGGAAGTTCTCGTCGCCGCCAAAATCCTTCTGGAACAGCACCACGTCCGGGCCTTTCCAGAAATAGCCGCTGATGTCGCGCGCGGTCTCGCTGGTCAGCTGGCGCGGTTCGCCCACGAGCTGGCTGCCTTGCAGCGGCTGCACATAGATGTTCATGCGGGCGGGATTGCCGTCCACGCTGGTGGGCTGCATGAACGAGAGCGTCTGGCCGTCGTCCGACAGCCGGAAATAGCCGCGCTCAGGATTGCGGAAGAAATCTTTCAGGGGATAGGCGCGGGGAGGCGGCTGCGTGGCGCAGGCACCCAGGGAGGCGCCGACGATGCCGGCAGCCAGGACGGTGCGCAGAAATGAAAACAAGGGAAACCTCCGTGATGTCGATCCGCGTTGCAAATAGGCTGGTCGATAATGCCATAGCCGCGCGAGGGGTGTCGAACCGGCCCCACTTATGTCGCCCGGCGGTTTGCGGGATAATCGCGGCACTTCTTCTGGAGATTTACATGTACAGGAATCTGGTCGCGGCCTCGGCGCTGGCTCTGGGGCTGGCCGGCTGCTCGCTCGGCATTTCGCCGGACAGCGCATCGCCGCACAGCGAATTCAAGGCGCCGGTGGGCTTCAAGGACGCCTACGATGCGGTCATCCGCCAGTCCAACGCCTGCCTGCGCAGCACCGACAACGCCTATCGCGTCGTGTCCGACCTGAACGAGAGCGCGCAGTCCGGCGTGGTGCGCGTGCTGGCGCCGTATTCCGATCGCGAGATGTCGCGCGTCGACCTGAAGTCCGAGGGCCCGAAGTCCACGAATGTGCGCGTCGTGATGTGGGGCAAGGGCACGTGGGATGCCGCCGCCATGCGCGCGATGCAGGATGCGGTGTATTACGGGCTGGTGTCGTGCAGCACGTACATGCCGCTGGATCCGCGCCCGCCCGTCAAGCCGTCGCGCGACCTGCCGAACTAAGGCAGGACGAAATACGGCAGGACTAAATAAGATCAGTCGCCGCCCGGACGGCGGCGGATGATCTTGAAGGTGGCGGTGGCGCGCGCCACCAGTTCGCCGTCGGCGCGGCGGATATCGCCCTCACAGAAGGCGATGGATGCGCCGCGGCGCAGGCAGCGCGCTTCGATGACCAGATCGCCCGTGCCGGGTGACAGGAACGTGGTGTTCATGTCGATGGTGGCCATGCCCTCGGTGGCGTCCGCCGACCCGCGCGCGGCGGCGCTCAAGGTGAAGTCCAGCACGCTCATCAGCGTGCCGCCGTGCACGTCGCCGCGGCTGTTGGTCAGGTCTTCGCGCCACGGCAGCGTCGTGCGGGCATAGGCGGGCGCGATGCTTTCCGGCACCAGGCCGATGAAACTCATGAAGGGAATGGTCAGGCCGAAGTAGTCGGTTTTGGGGCAAGCGGGTGCAGTCATGGAACCGTCGTGGGCGAGAAGGGATAGCGGATTGCCGCCGGTCATAATATATGTTTTTGCCACGGGATTGAGGTCATGACGGGGCAGGCGTTGGCGCAGTCGGCGCGCAAGATCGTGCATGTGGACATGGATGCGTTCTACGCGTCCGTGGAGCAGCGCGACAATCCCGACCTGCGCGGCAAGCCGGTGGTCGTGGCCTGGACCGGCCCGCGCTCGGTCGTGTGCGCGGCGTCCTATGAAGCGCGGCGCTACGGCATTCATTCCGCGATGTCCGCGATCAAGGCCGAGCGCCTCTGTCCGCACGCCATCTACGTACCGCCCGATTTCAATCGCTACCGCGACGTGTCGCGCCAGGTGCGGCAGATCTTCGCCCGCCATACCGACCTGATCGAACCCTTGTCGCTCGACGAGGCCTATCTGGACGTCACGGTCAACAAGTGCGGACTGCCGTCGGCCACCGAGGTCGCGCAGGTGATCCGCCAGCAGATCCGCGAGGAAACCGGTCTGACGGCGTCGGCCGGCGTGGCGCCGAACAAGTTCCTGGCCAAGATCGCTTCGGACTGGAACAAGCCCGATGGCATTTTTGTCGTGCGTCCCAGCAAGGTGCTGGCGTTTCTGGAACCCTTGCCCGTGCGCAAGGTGCCGGGCGTGGGCAAGGTGACGCAGGCGCGCCTGGAGCAGTTGGGCATCCAGACGGTGGGCGACCTGGCCACGCACAGCGCGCAGGAACTGGAGCATTATTTCGGCCGCTACGGCCGGCGGCTGTATGAGCTGGCGCGCGGCATCGACGAACGCGAGGTGCAGACCGACCAGCCCCTTCAACAGGTGTCGGCCGAAACCACGTTTTCAAACGATGTGCGGCTGGAGGCGGTGGGGGACGCCCTGGACCGCATGGCGGAAAAGGTGTGGGATCAGGCGCTGAAGAAGGGCGCCCTGGGACGCACGGTGGTGCTCAAGCTGAAGACCGACCGCTTCCGCATCCTCACGCGCAGTCAGACCTGCGCGCAGCCGCCCGCCTCGGCCACGGAACTGGCCGCCCTGGCGCGGCTGCTGTGCGAACGCGTGGAATTGCCGCCGGACACGCTGTACCGGCTGGCGGGGGTGGGGATGAGCAATTTCGCAGATCCGGGCGAGCAGTCGCGCCAGCCGGATCTGTTTGGAGGGGCGTTCTAGGGTCGGGCCCAATGGGAAGCGGGCCCGACAACGCGACCTTTACAGGCGGGCCTTCACTTGCTGAGAAAGCGCCGTCATGTCGGCGCGGCCGGCCAGCTTTTGCTTCAGGATCGCCATCACCTTGCCCATCGCGGGTGCGCCCGTCACGCCTTGCGCGGCGACTTCAGCCAGCGCGGCGTCGATGGCGGCGGCCACTTCCTCGGGGGAGGCGGCCTGGGGCAGGAATTCCTGCAGCACGGCCAGTTCGCCCTTTTCCTGCTCGGCGGTTTCCGTGCGGCCGGCCTGCTCGAACGCCGCGATCGACTCGCGGCGCTGCTTGACCTGCTTTTCGATGATGGCGGTGATTTCGGCGTCGGACAGGTCGCGGCGTTCGTCAACTTCCTTCTGCTTGACGGCAGCCAGCAGGAAACGCAGCGTGGTCAGGCGTTCGCTGGCCTTGGCGCGCATCGCATCCTTGACGGCGTCGGACAGGCGAGTCTTGAGCGTAGCAGTGCTCATCGGTAAACCTTTGTGGTGTTGCGGTAATCGGGAAGTGTAAACCGGGCCGGGACGCGGCGTCGCCAAGCCGATTTCGCCGTTCGCATTTAAAGATGTATTATAAATATATGTTTAAAGGCGAGCCTGTTCGCCATTCAAGGAGCAGTTGATGTTGAGCCCCCAAATCCGCGAGCTGGTCAAGGCTACGGCCCCCGTCCTGAAGGTTCATGGCGTCGCCCTGACCAAGCATTTCTACGCGCGCATGTTCCAGCACAATCCGGAACTCAAGCACGTGTTCAACCAGGCCCATCAGGCCGGCGGCGCGCAGCAGCATGCGCTGGCCGGCGCGGTGACCGCGTATGCCGAGCACATCGACGATCCCTCGGTGCTCGCGCCGGTGGTGACGCGCATTGTGCACAAGCACGTCAGCCTGGGCATCCGCCCGGAACACTACGCCATCGTGGGCAAGCATCTGCTGGCGTCCATCCGTGAAGTGCTGGGCGATGCCGCCACCGACGAACTGATCGACGCTTGGGGCGCGGCCTACGGCCAATTGGCGGATCTGTTGATTGCCGAAGAGGCGCGCCTGTATGCGGAATCGGCCAACAAGCCGGGCGGCTGGACGGGCTGGCGCGCATTCCGCGTCGTGGGCAAGCAGCCCGAAAGCGCCGAAATAACTTCTTTCTACCTGGCCCCGGCGGACGGCGGCACGGTGCCGGCCTACAAGCCGGGCCAGTACGTGTCCGTGCGCGTGTTCGTGCCGGAACTGGGCCTGATGCAACCGCGCCAATACAGCCTGTCGGACGCGCCGGGACACGATCGCCTTCGCATTTCGGTCAAACGTGAACCGGCCGGCGACCAGACGCCGGTTGGCCGCGTATCCAACGCGCTGCACGACCGCCTGGAAGAGGGCGGCGTGCTGGACGTGGCGCCGCCGCAAGGTGATTTCCACCTGCGTGAAGACGGCGATGCTCCCGTTGTGCTGTTGAGCGGCGGCGTGGGCCTGACGCCCATGGTGTCGATCCTGAACCACCTGGTGCGCGCCAACGACGAGCGCCAGATCCGGTTCGTGCACGGCTGCCGCAACCGCTCGGTGCACGCCATGCGCGAGCACGTGAACGACATTACGGCGTCGCGCGCCAACGTGCGCAAGGCGGTGTTCTACGAAGAGGTGGGCCACGGCGACCAGTCCGGCCGCGATTACGACCACACGGGGCGCGTTGACCTGCACGCCATCCGCGACGAGGCCATCGTGCCCGGCGCCGATTACTACCTGTGTGGACCAGCGGCGTTCATGCGCGCCCAGCGTGAAGCGTTGCTGGGACTGGGCGTTGCCGAAGACCGCATCCACGCCGAGGCGTTCGGCACGGGCGGCCCCGCCGCCTGAGCGGTGTATCCTGGCGGCCTGTCGTTTCCGGGCCGCCAGGTCCACGCTCCGTCCCCACCATGCAACTGAACCGATTCACCGACTTCGGCCTGCGCGTCCTGATGTACCTGACGCAATGCCGCGACCGGCCCGTCGCCGTCACGATCCCGGAGATCGCGGACCGCTTCGGCCTGTCCCGCAATCATTTGGTCAAGGTGGTGCATTTCATGTCGCAGCGCGGCTGGGTCAGCACCACGCGCGGCAAGGGCGGCGGGCTCAGCCTCGCCCGTCCCGCCACGGAGTACCGGGTCGGCGACCTGGTGCGGGAACTCGAACAGCAGGGCCCGCTGATTGATTGTCACGAACCGCCCTGTGCCCTGGATGGCGTGTGCCGGCTGTCGGGCGTGCTGGCGCAGACGCTGCAGGCGTTCTACGACACGCTCAACGGGTACACGCTGGCCGATCTGGTCCGCGAACCGACAGCCGCCGCCATCATCAAGCTGCATCGGGTGGCCTGAAGCCCAGGCATGATGTTTGGTTATGGCCCCTGCGGCGTTTGGCATTTGCCGGCGCGGGGGCGGTGGTTACAGAATGGGCCCGTTCGCGGTCTTCTTGGATAATGGTATGCGCGTTTGTGTGATTGGCGCCGGCGTCGTCGGTGTGACGTCGGCCTATTTCCTGGCGCGCCAGGGCCATGAGGTGGTGCTGGTCGACAGCCAGCCCCGCCCGGCGGAAGTCTCCAGCTATGCCAATGGCGGCCAGCTCAGCTACAGCTATGTGGCCCCGCTTGCCGGCCCCGGCGTGCTGCCCAGCGTGCCGGGATGGCTGCTGCGCCACGACTCGCCGCTGCGCTTCCGGCCCCGGTTGGACCCGCATCAATGGCGCTGGTGCCTGCAGTTTGCGCTGGCCTGCCGCGCATCGGTCGCCAAGGCATCCACCGCGCAGATGCTGACGCTGTCCTACCTCAGCCGCGACGTCATGCACTCGCTGCTGGAACAGGAAGACCTGGCGTTCGGCCATCTGAAGAACGGCAAGCTCATTGCGTACCGCAGCCCCGACCTGCTGGAAAAGGCGCGCGCGCTGGTTGCCTATCAGGCCGCGCACGGCGCGGACCAGCAGGTGCTGGACGCCGCGCAGGCCGTGGCGCGCGAGCCCGCGCTGGCCGGCATGGGCGCCAGCCTGGCGGGCGCCATCTACACCCCCAGCGAAGAAGCCGGCGATTGCCGGCAGTTCACCGAAGCGCTGTTCGACCGCCTGCAAACGATGGACAACGTGCAGTGCACCATGTCCAACCCGGTTTCCGGATTGCAGCGCGAAGGCCGCCGCATCGTCGCGGTCAATACGCGCGACGGCGACATCGGCGCCGATGCCGTGGTGCTGGCTACGGGCATCGGCACGCGCGCCTTGCTCGGCCCGCTGGGTCACGACGTGCCGCTTTACCCCTTGAAGGGCTACAGCCTGACCGTGCCGCTGGCGCCCGACGACACCGTGGCGCCGCGCATCAGCGTGACCGACTACGAACGGCGCATCGTCTACGCCCGCGTGGGCGGCGTGCTGCGGATCGCGGCCATGGTGGACATCGGCAGCAACAACGCCGATATCGACCCCGCGCGCATCAGCCTGCTCAAGCAGCAGGTGCTCGAAGCCTTTCCGCAGCTTGACCTGCGGCAGGCCATTCCGTGGGCGGGTCTGCGCCCGGCCACGCCGACCGGCAAGCCGCTGATCGGCCGCAGCCCCGCGGCCGACAATCTTTGGCTGAACGTGGGTCAGGGGGCGTTGGGCTTCACCTTGTCGTGCGGTAGCGCGGCGTTGCTGACGGCGCAGATGGGCGGCATGGACTTGCCGCTGGATCCGGCGCCGTTCAAGCCCTGAACCCAGCGTCCTGACGCGGAATGTCCATTTCGCGATAGCCGATGCCATTTCATCGGCAGACGGGCTGACGCCGGCTCAATAGGATAGCGATCACCCTTCGCACGCCGCCGCACTCGGCGGGCGCGAAGGCGCCGATCCATCCTTCGAGTCCATCGCCATGTCCTTTCTCTTTCCGTTGTTCGCCATCCTGTTCTGGGCGGGCAACGTCATCGTTTCCAAGATGGCCGCCAGCGCCATCTCGCCCACTGCCATCACCTTCTACCGCCTGCTGCTGGCGCTGTTCCTGATGGGGCTGTTCACGGCCCGTCCGGCGTGGCGCAACCGCCGGGTCATCCTGCGGCACTGGCCGAAGCTGGCGCTGTACGGCGCGCTGTCGGCGGCCGTGTTCCAGGCGCTGTCCTACCGGGCGGCGGAAACCACCACCGCCACCAACATGGCCATCCTGACGGCGCGGATTCCGCTGCTCAGCATGCTGCTCAGCGTGGTGATCCTGCGCGATCCGCTGACGCTCGGCATGGCCGCGGGCGGCGCGCTGTCGTTCCTGGGCCTCTTGTATCTGGTGGGGCAGGGCGACATGCTCAGCGTGTTTCAGCATGGCGTGCACGTGGGCGACGGCCTGATGCTGCTGGCCGCCTTGTCGTACGCGCTGTACGGCGTGCTGCTGCGCCACTGGAAGGTGCCGGTGCCCGCGTGGCAGTCCACGTTTGTGCAGTCCATCTTCGCGCTGATCTACATGTTTCCGCTGTACCTGCGGGTGCCGGCGGCGCAGGCCGCGCTGGACGTCAACACGGTTCCGCTCATCCTTTATGCCGGCATTTTCTCGTCGGTGCTGCTGTCCTATCTGTGGATCGAAGGCGTGCAGCGCTTGGGGCCCAACCGCTGCAGCATCTTCATCAACCTGCTGCCGCTCTTCACTGCGGTGGCCGCCTTCGTGCTGTTGCGCGAACGCCTGCACAGCTACCACCTGCTGGGTGGCGCGGTCACCCTGGCGGGCGTGCTGCTGGCGCAGACCGTGCAGCGGCCGCTGTTCGGCGCCGGGCGCGCGCTGGCGGCGGGCAAGGCCTAGCCGGGCATTCACGGGCGCTCAAGCCCAGCGCGCGCCCAGCGCCGGCAGTGGCCCTGGCCGCGCATTCACGGGCGTTCAAGACAGGCGCCGGCCGCCGCCGCATAGTGGCCGCTTTGCGCGGTGAGGCGATGAGCATTTTCCAGAAAACCACGATTGCGCTGGCCCGTAACCCTGCGGTCGGCCACATGATGCGGGCGATGGCCGCCCGGACGTCGCTGGCGCGGCGGTTCGTCGGCGGCGCCGATGGGGACGAGGCAGTGCGGACCGCCGTGAGACTGCACGAGGCGCACGGCATCCGCGCCTCGCTCTTCTATCTGGGCGAATACGTGGCGGACCGCGCCGCGATCGACCACAACGTCGATCAGGCCATCGATGCATGCCGGGCGCTGGCTGGCGCCGGCCTGGACGTGCACGTCTCCGTCGATCCCACGGCCATCGGCTACATGCGCGACGACGCGCTGGGCGAGGAAAACGCCCGTCGCATCGGCACGGCGGTGCAGCGCTTTGGCGGCCAAGGCTGCGATTGGCTGGTGCTGGACATGGAAGACTCGGGCATCCGCGACCGCACCTGCGCGCTGCATCGCACGCTGCTGGAAGCAGGCATTCCTGCCGGCCTGACGCTGCAGGCGCGGCGGCGCCGCACGCCGGAGGATCTGGCCTGGGCGATCCGGCAGCGCACCTCGCTGCGGCTGGTGAAGGGCGCGTTCCCCGAGCGCGCGCTGGACCACGCGAGGCGCGCGCGCATCGAACAGGCCTATCTGGACGCGGCGTCCATCATGCTGTCGCGCGAGGCCCGCGAATCGGGTTTTTATCCGGTCTTCGGCACGCACGACGACCGGCTGGCCGGCGCCATCATCGACCTGGCGCGCGAACGCGGCTGGCCCGCCGACCGCTTCGAATTCGAAATGCTTTACGGCGTGCGACCGGACTGGCAGATCGCGCTGCGCCGGTTGGGCTATAACGTCAGGGTCTATCTCCCGTTTGGGGCGGACTGGTGGCCGTACGCCATCCGCCGCGTGGGGGAGAATCCTCGCAACGCGTGGCTCCTGGCCCGATCGATCAAATCGGACGGGCATTACTTCGGGTAGCCGCGAATGGCTGGCGCATCATGGCGGTTTCTCAACACATCTGGCATTGCGGCGCAGGATTGCCCGGCGACGTGCTGATCGCGGATCTGCGCGCCTACCGGTACGCGCCGCATTTTCATGACGCCTGGTCGATCGGCGCCATCGAGCACGGCCGCTGCGACTTCACGGTGCAGGGCGTGGCCCACGCCGCCGGTGCAGGCGAGTTGGTGGTCATCGCGCCCGGGCAGGTCCATACCGGCGGCACGGCCGCCGGGACGCTCGGCTATCGGATGGTCTACATCGATCCCGCGTGGTTCCGGGACCACGCCCGGGCGCTGCATGAATGCGGTGCGCGGCTGGCCGGGCCGGTGATCGCGGATGCCGCGCTTTGCGCGCAATGGCTGGACGCACTGGCGCCGGGCGGGATTGCGCCCGCCGAGCGCAGCGCGCGAATTTCCGCGGCCCTGTTTGGAACGCTGGCCGCGCATGGCGAGGCGTTGGAGCCGCACGACCCAGCCGGCCTCGCCGACGTATGCGCCCTGCTGCGCGAGCGCATGGCGGCGGATCCTTCCTGCGCGCCCGACCTGGACGCCTTGGCGCAAGCGCAAAACCGTCATCGCACCACGCTGGTCAAGCAGTTCGCCCGGCGCTATGGATTGCCGCCGCAGGCGTGGCTTCGCAATTGGCGCGTGGCGCGCGCGCGGGTGCTGCTGCGCGGCGGCCTGCCGTTGGCGGACGCGGCGCAGGCTGTCGGCTTTGCCGACCAGGCGCATCTCACGCGGGTGTTCAAGCAGGTCTACGGCAGTCCGCCCGGCGTGCTGCTCAAGGCCGGCGCGGCCGCTTCCCAGACATTGTGACTGCGGGGCGTCTCCAGCCGGTAGTCCGAGTATTTACGTGTGAAGAATTCCGCGCCCAACGCATGCGCCGCGTCCAGGGGCTGCCGGGGATCTAGCGCCACCTCGCCGCGCCGGTTGCCGGCGCCATGCACAAAGCCCACGAAGTCGGAATGCGTATAGCGCGCAAATTCCTGCACCTGATGCACGATGCCGAGCGCCGCGCCCGGATAGGTTTCTTCCGAGGCCACCGCCAGCCCCAGCCGCTTGCCCGCCATGCCGGCCTTGACGCGTTCGGGCTCTGGCCCGGATCCCGCGTAATGGCTGAATGACCGGTCGAAGAACGCCTTGGTCTGCGCCGACATGCCGTACCAATAGATGGGCGTGCAGAACAGCACGCCATCGGCGGGCAGGAAGTGTTCAAGGAAAAGTTCGGCGTAACGGTCGGCGGGCGGCTTGGCGTGCCGCAGGTCGGGCAGCAGGCCCTGGATGTAGTCGTCCAGAAAATGCACCGACGCCGACGTGCCGGCCGTTTCCGCGCCCTGGCGGGCGGATGCGGCCAGCGCCGCGCTATTGCCATCGCGGCGGGGACTGCCGACCAGGATCAGCAAACGTTTAGTGTGTTGAGTTGAATTCATGTCGCGCTCCTATCAAAGATAACGATCTGAAGCCAAATAATGGTGTTGGATGGTCGGGGCGACAACTGACCATTCCTTCACTAAGATGAATGCAATTCATCTCTGGACCTCCGCCATGTTTGCCACGCTTCCCGTCACCGCGCTGCGCACGTTCGAGGCTGCGGCCCGGCTGCGCAGTTTCAAGCTGGCTGCGGCCGAGTTGTCGGTCACGCCCACCGCGGTGTCGCATCAGGTCAAGGCGCTGGAGCGGCATGTGGGCTGCGCGCTGTTCGAGCGCGTGCCGCGCGGCGTGCGGCTGACCGACAAGGGGGCGCGCCTGTTTGCGGGCGTGCATGGCGCGCTCCTGGACGTGGCGCAGACGTTGGACGCCTTGCGGCCCGCGCCCGAGTCCGGCGCGCTGACGGTGTCCACGACCCATTCCTTCGCCGCCTTGTGGCTGGTGCCGCGGCTGGGGCGTTTTCACGCCGCGAATCCGCAGTACCAGTTGCGCCTGGACACGTCGCCCGACCCCGTGGACCTGTTGCAGGACGCCAGCGTGGACGTCGCCATCCGCTACAGCCGCCGGCGCTATTCCGGCTTGCACGCGGCCTGCACGCTGCCCGAGTGGTTCGGGGTGTACGGGGCGCCGGCGCAGATCGCGCATACCGGCCGCCGCGCACCCGCGCTGGTGACGGTGCGCTGGCGCGATTCGGAGCTTTATGACGAAGGCTGGCAGGCGTGGTGTGAAGCCGCCGGCTTGCCCGCATGGCGGCGGCCTGCGGCGGAACACGCCTACACCGAGGAACACTACGCGCTGCAGGCCGCGATTGCGGGGCAGGGGCTGGTGCTGGCCAGTTCGGTGATGGTGTCGGACAGCGTGGCCGCGGGGACGCTGGTTCCGTACCGGCCGGAGATACGCGTCGCGGGTTCGGCCTACACGGCGCTGTGCGCGCCGGGGCGCGAACGCCACCCGCCGGTCAAGGCGTTCCTGTCGTGGCTGCGCAGTGAGTTTCGGGCCTAGGCCGCACGCACGCGCGCTCGCGCTCGGCGCCCGGCCTCAGGCTTCATCCACCTTGCGCACGACCGTGTCGCCTGGGCTTAGCAGCCGGCCGTCCTGCGCATGGACCTCCATCCGCTGCACCGGCTGCCCGCGCTGGCGGTCGATCAGCGTCGAGTGCGCTTCGTCCACGCCGTAATAGTGGTCCTCGCCCCATTGGCGCAGGCCCACGATCACCGGAAAGAGCGCCTCGCCTTTTTCCGTCAGCACATATTCCTGGTAGGCGCTGCCGTCCGACGCCGGCGCCACGGCAAGAATGCCGTGCGCGACCAGCGTGCGCAGCCGGTCGCTCAGGATGTTTTTCGCCATGCCCAGGTTCTTCTGGAATTCGCCAAACCGGCGCAGGCCGTCGAAGGCGTCCCGCACGATAAGCAGCGACCACCAGTCGCCGATGGCGTCGAGTGAGCGCGCCACCGGGCAGGCGGCGCCTTCAAAGCTGGTGCGTTTGACCATGCGGCTTCCTTGCGGTTTTTCAGGATGAAGTCGGTTGCATTATAAAACCTCGTGAACTAGCATTCTGGTTTTGTAATAAAACCAGATTAATCATGAAGCCGACCGCCCGATCCGACGCGCCCGAAGGCGGCGCCACCCCGCCGATGCCTCCCGCGCTGGTCTTCCTGCTGGCAGCGGCGTGCGCGCTCAGCGTCGCCAACGTGTATTACGCGCAGCCGTTGCTCGATGCCATCGGCCGCGAATTCCACCTGGACCAGGCGGCCGTGGGCATCGTCGTCACCGCCACGCAACTGGGCTGCGCGCTGGCGTTGTTCTTCGTGGTGCCGCTGGGCGACCTGCTGGATCGGCGGCGGCTGATGCTGGGGCAACTGGGACTCTTGTTGCTGGCCCTGGCGGCGGTGGCGGCGGCAGCCAATTCGCCTTGGCTGCTGGCCGGCATGGTGGCGTTGGGATTGCTGGGCACGGCGATGACGCAGGGTCTGCTTGCGTTGTCTGCGGCCTTGGCGGCCCCTGCGGAGCGCGGGCGCGTCGTGGGCGCAGCGCAGGGCGGGGTGGTGATCGGCCTGTTGCTGGCACGAACCTTGGCCGGCGCGCTGGCGGATCTGTGGGGATGGCGCGCCGTCTACGTGGTGTCGGCATGCCTGTCGGCGGTGCTGGCGCTGGTGCTGGCCCGCTGGCTGCCGCGGCGGCAGCTGCCCTTGGCCGGGCTGGGCTATGGCGCGCTGCTGCGTTCCGTCTTCACGCTGCTGGTCACGGAACGCGTGCTGCGCGTGCGCGGCATGATCGCTCTCTTGATGTTCGCCGCGTTCAGCGCGTTCTGGACGGCGCTGGTGCTGCCGCTGAGCGCGCCGCCCCATTCGCTGTCGCACACGGCGGTCGGGGCGTTCGGACTGGTGGGGGTGGTGGGCGTGCTGATGGCGGCGCGCGCCGGCCGTCAGGCCGACGCCGGGCATGGCCAGCGCACCACCGCGATCGGCCTGGCGTTGCTATGCGTGGCCTGGGCGCCGATTGCCTTGCTGGACCACAGCCTGTGGCTGCTGGCGCTGGGCGTGCTGGCGCTGGACCTGGCGCTGCAGGCGCTGCACGTGACCAATCAGGCGATGATCTTCAGCATCAGCGCGCAGGCGCACAGCCGTCTGGTGGCCGGCTACATGATGTTCTACGCGGTGGGCAGCGGCCTGGGATCGATTGCCGCCACGGCCGTGTACGCCCGCGCGGGATGGTTGGGCGTGTGCGCGCTGGGCGCGGGCATCAGCGTGGCGGCGTTGCTGTTCTGGGCGGCGACGGCGCCGCGCGGGGCACGCGCGGTTTGTCCCGCTGACGGGCAGGCGCGTGTCTGAACGCGCGCGCCCGCCGTCGTCCGATCACGCCAGCCAGCGCTTGATGCGGCCGGCCAGCGCTTCGCGGCTGATGCCGTAGCGGTCGTGCAGCGTGGGCAGGGCGCCGGCATCCAGAAACGCGTCCGGCAGCCCGGCCAGCTGGAACCCGGCCGGCTGCACGCGATGCCGCAGCAATGCGCTGGCCACGGCCTCGCCCAGTCCGCCGATCACCGAATGGTTCTCGGCCACGACCACCAGCCGGTGCTTGTAGCGCACCGCCTCGACCAGACTGGCTTCGTCCAGCGGCTTGATGGTCGGGCTGTGCATCACCGCCACGCCGATGTTGTCGCGCGCCAGGTCCTCGGCCGCCTCCAGCGCGCGCATCGTCATGATGCCGCTGGCGATGATGAGCACGTCGCTGCCTTCGCGCAGCATCTTCGCGCGGCCCAGTTCGAACCGGTAGCCCTCGATCTCGTCCAGCACCAACGGCACCTGGCCGCGCAACAGGCGCATGTACACCGGGCCCTGGTGTTCCGCGATCTGCGGCACGGCTTGTTCGATGTCCAGCGCATCGCACGGGTCGACGATGGTCAGGCCCGGAATGCCGCGCATCATCGCCAGGTCTTCAGTGGCCTGGTGACTGGGACCGTAGCCGGTCGTCAAACCGGGCAGCGCGCAGCAGATCTTGACGTTGAGGTTTTCCTCGGCAATCACCTGATGGATGAAGTCGTAGGCGCGCCGCGTGCCGAACACCGCATAGGTCGTGGCGAACGGCACAAGCCCTTCCTTGGCCATGCCGCCCGCCGCGCCCATCAGCAGCTGCTCGGCCATGCCCATCTGGTGGAAGCGTTCGGGATACGCCTGCGCAAATAGGTGCAGGTCGGTGTATTTGGCCAGATCCGCGGTCAAACCCACCACGTCCGGACGCGATTCCGCGTATTCGACCAGCGCCTTGCCGAAGGGAGCGGCGCGGACGCGCTGCCCCTCCGAGGCAATCGACGCGATCATCGCGGACGTGGTGAGGCGGGGCTTTTGCTGGGTGTTGGCGCTGCTCATGACCAGGCTCCTTCGGTCGTGGGGGTGGGGCGGTTCTGGTCCAGGATGTCGAGCGCCTGTTGCCATTCCGGCGGGTCGACACGGATGAAGTGGTTCTTCTCGCGCTGCTCAAGAAACGGGATGCCCTTGCCCATCCGGGTATCGAACAGGATGACGCGCGGCTTGGCGTCGGGCAGGTTGCGCGCAATATCGAAGGCCTGGACGACGGCGGCCAGGTCGTTGCCGTCCACGCGCTGCACATGCCAGCCAAAGGCCGCCCACTTGTCGGTCAGCGGCTCGAATCCCATCACCTTGCCCGACGGGCCGTCCGCCTGCTGGTTGTTGATGTCGACCAGGCAGATGAGGTTGTCCAGTTCATGATGCGCGGCGCCCATCGCCGCTTCCCAGGTCGAGCCCTCGTCCAGTTCGCCGTCCGACATGGAGTTGTAGACGAAGGCCGGATTGCGCTTGTGCTTCAGCCCGAGCGCGATGCCGACGCCGATCGACAGGCCCTGGCCCAGCGATCCGCCCGAGATCTCCATGCCCGGCGTGTAGGTCGCCATGCCGGACATGGGCAGGCGGCTGTCGTCGCTGCCATAGGTGTCGAGTTCGCTTTCCGGAATGACGCCGGCCTCCATCAACGCCGCGTAGTGGGCAATGGCGTAGTGGCCGTGCGACAGGAGAAAGCGGTCGCGGCCTTCCCATTGCGGATCGCCGGGCTGCACGTTCATGGCGTGGCGGTAGGCCACAGCCAGCACGTCGGCCCAGCCGAGCGCCTGACCGATGTAGCCCTGACCCTGCACTTCGCCCATGCGGACCGCGTAGCGGCGGATGCGCCAGGCGGCGGCCGCCAGTTCGCTCAAAGATTTGGACTGCTCCATACGAAGCTCCCTATTCATGGTGTGGGGGTTCATTTCAGGATGCTGGCGGGCACATAGGACACCAGTCCCAGCACCGCAAACGCGACCAGATAGAAGGGCGCCAGCTCGCGCACGGTCTGGCCGACCTTCACCTTGGCCAGCGCGCTGGTGATGAAAAGCGTGGTGCCGACGGGCGGTGTGTACAGGCCGATGGCCAGGTTCACGACCATCATTACGCCAAGCTGCGTCATGTCCATGCCGATGCTCTGCGCCAGCGGCACGAACACCGGCGCCAGCAGCAGCACGGCGGCGGGCAGGTCGATGAACATGCCCAGAAACAGCATCATCAGGTTCATCAGCAGGATGACCAGCCATTTGGCATGGACGTTTTCCTGGACCCAATTCGCGATGCCCTGCGGGGTCTGGTCGAAGGTCAGCAGCCAGCCGATGGCCGACGACGCCATGATCACCAGCAAGACCACGCCGGTCGCCAATCCCGCCTGCACGATGGCGGCATTGAGCCGCGACCACGTCAGATCGCGGTACATCACGGCCGAGACCAGGCCCGCGTAGAAGGTGGACAGCACCGCGACCTCGGTCGGCGTGGCGATGCCAAAACGCAGGAACACGATGATCAAGAGCGGCAGGATCACGGCGGGCAGGGCGTACAGCAGGTGCCGGCGGAACGCCGCGCCGTTGAACGGCGAGCTGTCGCGCGGGAAGTTGCGGCGGCGGCCCACCCACCAGCAGGCGAACATGAAGCCGCCGCAGAGCAGCAGGCCCGGCAGCACGCCGGCGACAAACAGCGACGCGATTGACGCGTTGGCCGTCAGGGCAAACAGGATCATCGGGATCGACGGCGGAATCAGGATGTCGATCGTGGCGGCGGCGGCCAGCGTCGCGGCCGAGAAGGCAGCCGGGTAGCCCAGCCGCTTGTGCCACGGAATCATCAGCGAGCCGATGGCGGACGCATCCGCCACCGCCGAGCCCGACACGCCGCCGAACAGCGTGGACGACAGCACGCCGACTTGCGCGGGACCGCCGTGATAGCGGCCGATCAGCGCCGACAGCACGCCCACCAACGCTTCGCCGAGCTTGCCGCCCATCATCAGCGACCCGGTCAGCATGAAGAACGGAATGGCGATCAGGGGGAAACTCTGCACCTGCGCGACCATCTGCTGGACCACCACGTCGAGCGGCACGCGGTCCGTGCTGGCCACCGCCGCCATCGCGGCGACGAGCAGGGCGTGGGCGATGGGCATGGCCGCGACGGCGGCGCCCATGAAGACGACCAGAATCAATGCACTCATGGCTGCTCTCCCATCACCAGTGCACGGCGGGCGCTTGCGGCTCGCCGTCGGGCTGCGCCGCGGTCTCGCGGCAATGCCAGCTCTGCCAGGCCGACTGCGCCGCCAGGACGGCAAGCAGCAGCATGCCGCCCATCACGCACGCATAGGTCAGCGAGCCGGGCATCTGCAGAATCGGGGACTTTTCGTCGTGGACGATCTCCAGCATGTTGAACGTCGCCCACGACAGGGTGGCGTACAGCGCGGCCACGACGCTCCAGGACGCGGTCGCAACCATGCGGCGGATGCGGGCGGGCACGGCGTCCATCAGGAACGTGGTGGCGATGTGCGCGTTGTGCAGCGCGGCCAGCACGACCCCGGACATGACGAGCCAAGGAAAGAGCAGCTCAGGGATCTCGTTGGCCCATTCCAGGCTTGAACCCGTCGCATACCGCAAGGCGGTGTTGATGACGAGGATCAGGAAGATCACCGTGGTGGACAGCCACAGGACCACGCGGCATATGCCGTCGATGACCCTGCCGACCAGTCCGTGTCGATCGGTATTCATGTTGTCTCCTGCCTTGTAGCCGGTCCGCCGCCGTGCCTGCCGCAAGGGGCGGGCACGGGGCGGCCGAAAGGACGCATCAGTTGCCGCGCGCCGCGGCCAGGACCTTCTTCACGTAGGGGCCGATGGGACCGGCCAGCCATTTTTCGTCGACCGACGAGGTGGCCTTGGCGAAGGCGGCGGTGTCGGGCGTCGTGACCTGCACGCCCTTGGCCTTCAGCTCGGCCAGCAGCCGCGCGTCCGCGTCACGGCTTAGCTTGCGCTGGAGCGCCGACGCTTCGTTGGCGGCCTCCTGCACGGCCTTGCGGTCCGCGTCGCTCAGCCGGTCCCAGGTGCGCTTGCTCATCAGGAACGGCGTCATCTGGAACTGATGGTTGGTCATTGCCAGGTGCTTCTGCACTTCGTAGAGCTTGCTGGCCTCGAAATTCATCAGCGGGTTTTCCTGACCGTCCACCACGCCCTGCTGCAACGCCACGTAGAGTTCCGCGAACTTGATCTGCTGCGCCTGCGCGCCCAGGGCGTTCATGATGTCGACCAGCGTCGCGTCCGGCGGCACCCGCATCTTCAGGCCCTTCATATCCTCGACCTTGTTGATGGGGTGCTTGCTGTTGGTCATCTGGCGAATGCCGTTGTCCCAGGTGCCCAGCAGGATCAGGTTCTTGCCTGCGGACTTCTCGGCCAGCTCCTTGCCCAGCGGCCCGTCGAGCAGCTTGAAGGCCGCGCTGGCATCCGGGAACAGGAACGGCATGCCGAAGGCGGCGTACTCCGGCACGGCGGCGGCGACGGCGCCCTGGGAGTTGGCGCTCATGTCCAGGGCGCCCGTGCGCAGCGCGGTGACCATGGCGGCGTCGTCGCCCAACTGCGCGGACGGCGCGACCTGTACCTCGATACGTCCGCCCGTCTTGGCCTTCAGCACCTCGGCGAACTTCACCGACGCGTCGTGCCGGGGGTTACCCACGGCCGCGCCATGGCCCAGCGTCAGCTTGAGGTTTTGCGCCTGCGCCGCCAGCGGCAGCAGGGTGGCAGCGGCCAAGGTCAGGCTCGCTTGAAGCATTTTTCTGCTTTTCATGATTTGTCTCCTCCAATTTTTTTGGGGTGCTGCGGATCAGTGAATCAACATGCCTCCGTTGACGTCCAGCGTGATTCCCGTGCAGTACGCCGACAGGTCGCTTGCCAGGAACACGCACGCGCCCGCCACGTCGTCCGCCCGGCCCAGGCGCGCCAACGGAATGGTGCCTTCGATGTCGGCCTTGCGCTCGGCGGACAGCTTGCCTTGCGTGATGTCGGTTTCGATCAGGCCGGGCGTGATGCAGTTGATCCGGATGCCGTCGCCGCCGAACTCGCGCGCCATGGCGCGCGCCAGGCCCAGCACGCCTGCCTTCGCGGCGGAGTAGTGCGGTCCGCCGAAGATGCCGCCGCCGCGTTGGGCCGACACCGACGAGATGCAGACGATGGACCCCGAACGTTGCGCCTGCATGGCGGGCAGGGCGGCCTGCGACAGGTAGAGCGTGCCGCGCAGGCTCACGTCCAGAATGCGGTCGTAGTCCGCGCCGGTGATCTCCAGCGTCTTGACCGGCTGCGTGATCCCGGCGTTGTTCACCAGGATGTCGATTCTGCCGAATGTCTTGACGGTCTGTTCGATGGCCGCGATGCAGGCGGCCTTGTCGGTCACGTCCGCCACCAGCCCCAGATGACCGTCGCCCAGCCGGGCGGCGGCGCTGGCTGGCGCGGCGCGTTCCAGGTCCAGGATCACCACGTGCGCGCCATGCGCCGCCATCTGGCGCGCGGTGGCGAATCCCAGTCCGTTGATTCCTGCGCCGCCGGAAATCACGGCGACCTTGTCCTTGAGCAACATCTGTCGTCCTCCTGTCCTTGTTTTGGAATTTGTGCGGACCATTCTGGACGCCGTCTAGCATTAAGACAAACGATGTGTCATCAGTCTAAGATGACGAATCGTCATCTGAAGTCAGGGACAACCCCATGCCTGCGCTGCCGCCTATCGTCAATCTGCTGGCGTTCGAAGCCGTTGCACGCCGGCGCAGCTTTGCCATCGCCGCCACTGAGCTGCACCTGACCGCGTCGGCGGTCAGCCACCAGATTTCCCGCCTGGAATCGGACCTGGGCGTGCGCCTCTTTGAGCGCAGCGCGCACGGGGTGCGGCTGAGCAGCGCGGGGGAACAATATCTGGTGCGTATCGGCGGGGCGCTTGCGGCGATCTCGTCGGCCACCGAAGACCTGCGCCAGGGCGTCAGCAACAGCCTGTACGTGCATTCCGCGCCCAGCATTGCCAGCTTGTGGCTGATGCCGCGGCTGCGCCGGTTTGCCGAGGCGCATCCGCACGTGGCCCTGAACCTGTCGGCGGCGCATTCCCACAGCGATTTCGCATTAGGACAGTCGGATATCGACATCCGTTACGGCGTGCCGCATTGGGACGATGTGGTGGTGGAACCGCTGTTCGAAGAGCGGATCCTGCCGCTGGCCAGCGCGGCGTTCATCCGCGAGCACGGCATCAAACGCATCGACCAGTTGCTGGACGTGCCACTGATCCAGAGCAACGTCAGCGTCATCCAGTGGTCCGACTGGTTTGGGCGTTATTCGGAACGGCGCGCGCCGGATCACTTCACCATCCGTTTCGACCGCGCGCAGATGTCGCTGGACGCGGCGGCGCAGGGATTGGGCGTGGCGCTGGAAAGCGCCACCATTGCGGGGATGCATCTGGCACAGGGGAGCCTGCAGCCGATCTTCGGCATGGCCAAGGCCGTCTTGGTAAAGGCGCACTTTCTCGTCTATCCCGCGCGGCACGCCAAGCGTCCGTCCGTCGAAGCGTTTCTGGCCTGGATTCATTCTGAGGCCGCCGCGGCGGCTGCAAAGCACTAGGGCTGGCGCGCAGGCCGAACCGAAGTCCGGTCCTGCACGCCAACCCTGTTGTCCGGCCGACGATTGACGCTACGGCTGGACTTCGTACTCTGCCGTACCCAGCACGACCGTCGCCAGACCCGGCGCCTGCGTCAGTTTGTGCAGCGCAAAGGCTTGCGCGGTGGCGATCTTGGCGTTGTGGAAGTCCGGGTCTTCGGCCTGCAGGTCCAGACTGGCGAGCAGGGCGCGGGCCATCTGCCAGCCGGCGAACGTGGTGCCCGCCAGCAGCAGGTAAGGCACCGCGGCGCCAAAGACCGCGTTGGGATTGCCGGCTGCGTTGGCAAGAACGAACTCGACCGCGCTGGCCAGCGCTTCGCGGGCCTCGCGCAGCGGCTTGAGCATGCGGCCGGCGGCCGGCTCGCTGCGAGCTTCCAGGTCAGCTTCGGTTTGTCGCACCGCGTCCAGCAGGGCACGCGCCACGGCGCCGCCGTCGCGCAGCGTCTTGCGGCCGACGAGGTCGTTCGCCTGGATGGCGGTCGTGCCTTCGTAGATGGTCAGGATGCGGGCGTCGCGGTAGAACTGCGCGGCGCCGGTCTCTTCGATGAAGCCCATGCCGCCATGGACCTGTACGCCCAGGCTCGCGACGTCGATCGACATCTCGGTGCACCAGCCCTTGACGATCGGCACCAGGTACTCCTGGATCGCCAGGTGGCGCTTGCGCGCGTCGGCGTCGGGGCTGGCGTGGGCGAGGTCGGCATGGCCTTCAGTCACATACGCCAGCGCGCGGCCCGCTTCGGTCAGGGCGCGCATGGTGCCCAGCATGCGACGCACGTCGGGGTGCTGGATGATGGGTACGGCGTCGCGCGACGAGCCGTCCACCGGGCGGCTCTGCACGCGCTCGGCGGCATAGGCCAGCGCGTGCTGATAGGCGCGGTCGGCAACGGCGATGCCCTGCACGCCAACGGCGTAGCGGGCGGCGTTCATCATGATGAACATGGCGTCCAGGCCGCGGTTTTCCTGGCCGACCAGGTAACCCAGCGCGCCGCCGGCGTCGCCGAACTGCAGCGTGCACGTGGGGCTGGCCTTGATGCCCAGCTTGTGTTCGATGGACACGCAGGTCACGTCGTTGCGCGCGCCCAGCGAGCCGTCTTCATTGACCAGGAACTTGGGCACCAGGAAGAGCGAAATGCCTTTCACGCCTTCGGGCGCATCGGGCAGGCGAGCCAGGACCAGATGCAGGATGTTTTCGGCGAGGTCGTGCTCGCCATAGGTGATGAAGATCTTGGTGCCGGACAGGCGGTAGGTGCCGTCGCCCACCGGCTGCGCGCGCGTGCGGACCATGGCAAGGTCCGAGCCGGCCTGCGGCTCGGTCAGGTTCATGGTGCCGGTCCATCGGCCGGAGATCATCGGGCCGATGAAGCGTTCGCGCAGTTCGGGCGAGCCGGCCGTCATCAGGGCTTCGATGGCGCCGTTGGTCAGCAGCGGGCACAGGGCGAACGACAGGTTCGCGGCGTTCAGCATTTCAGAGCAGGGCGAGCCGATCAGGCCGGGCAGCCCCTGGCCGCCGTATTCGACGGGGTGGGACAGGCCCTGCCAGCCCGCGTCGGCGTACTGGCGGAAGGCCTGCTTGAAGCCGGGGGCGGTGGTCACCACGCCGTCGTGCCAGGCGCTGGGCGCCTTGTCCGCCGGGTGGTTCAGCGGCGCCAGGACCTCGGCGGCGAAGTGGGCGGATTCTTCCAGCACGGCTTGCGCGGTGTCGGGCGTGGCTTCCTCGAAACCGGGCAGGGCGGCCACCTGCTGCAGACCGGCCAGATGGTTCAACACGAACAACATGTCTTTCACGGGGGCTTGGTACGTCATGGCGTAGGCGCTCCTGGTTTTATGGGTTAAGCGGATCAGGCTGGCTTGCCGGGGTCGGCCACGTCGATGGCGGACGTGGCGCCGACGGCGGCGCGCAGTTCGAATTTCTGAATCTTGCCGGTGGAGGTCTTGGGCAGGTCACCGAAGCGTACCGCGCGCGGCACCTTGAAGCCGGACAACAGCAGCTTGCAGTGCGCGATGATTTCTTCGGCGGTGGCGGTGCAGCCGGGCTTGAGCTCGACGAAGGCGCAGGGCGTCTCGCCCCATTTGGGGTCGGGCATGGCCACCACGGCCACGGCCGCCACGGCGGGATGCCGGTAGAGCGCGTCCTCGACCTCGATGCTGGAAATGTTTTCGCCGCCCGAGATGATGATGTCCTTGCTGCGGTCCTTGATGCGGACATAGCCGTCGACCGTCATCACGCCCAGGTCGCCTGTGTGGAACCAGCCGCCCGCAAAGGCGTCTTCGGTGGCGCGCGCGTTCTTCAAATAGCCCTTCATGCAGATGTTGCCGCGGAACATGACCTCGCCGATGGTTTCCTCATCGCGCGGCACTTCGGCCATCGTTTCCGGATTCCGCACCGACACGCCGGCCTGCAGGTGATAGCGCACGCCCTGGCGCGCGGTCAGCAGCGCGCGGCGTTCGGGGTCCAGCGCGTCCCAGGCGTCCTGGTGCGCGCAGACGGCGGCCGGTCCGTAGACTTCGGTCAGGCCATACACGTGAGTCAGTTCAAAGCCGATCTCGCGCATCTTGTCGATCACGGCCGGCGCAGGCGCGGCGCCCGCCACCATGGTGCGCACGGTGTGCGTGATGCCCGCGCGCAGTTCCGCCGGCGCGTTGGCCAGCGCGCTCTGCACGATGGGCGCGCCGCAGTAGTGGGTGACGCCTTCGTCGCGGATCAGGTCGAACACCGTCTTGGGGTCGAACTTGCGCAGGCACACGTTCACGCCCGCGCGCGCCGCGATGGTCCAGGCGAAGCACCAGCCGTTGCAATGAAAGAGCGGCAGCGTCCACAGGTAGACGGGATGCTTGGGCATGTCCCATTCGAGGATGTTGCTGACCGCGTTCAGGTAGGCGCCGCGGTAGTGATAGACCACGCCCTTGGGGTCGCCCGTGGTGCCGGACGTGTAGTTCAGCGCGATGGCGTCCCATTCGTCGGCGGGCGGCTTCCAGTCGTAGGCGGCGGGCGCGCCGGCCAGAAAGTCCTCGTAGTCGGCGGCGCCCGGCAACGTGGCGGCGGCGCCTTCCAGATCGTGCACCGAGATGATCTTCAGATGCGGAAATTCGGCGCGCGCGCGCTGCGCGACGTCGGCGTATTCGGTGTCGATGATGAGCGCGCGGGCTTCGCCGTGGCCCAGCATGAACAGCACGCTGGGCGCGTCCAGGCGGGTGTTCAGCGTGTTCAGCACGGCGCCCAGCATGGGCACGCCGAAGTGCGCTTCGACCATCGCGGGAATGTTGGGCAGCATGACGGCAACCGTGTCGCCGCGCTGGATGCCGGCCTGCGCCAGCGCGCCGGCCAGGCGCTGGGCGCGCTCATAGGTCTGCGCCCACGTGCGGCGGATCTTGCCGTGAACGACGGCCAGCTTGTGGCCATAGACCTGCGCCGCGCGGGCGATGAAATCCACCGGGGTCAGGGCTTCGTGATTGGCTTCGCGGCGCGCGAGGCCGTGATCGAACATGCCGGTCATGCTTGTCTCCAATGGGGCAGGGTGGCCCCTTATCCAGGTCCGCGGGGCTTTGATCCCCGTCGCTTGCCCTAGCTTATGGCCGGCCGGAAAATGGCGTCTGTCGCCTGCATGACAGACCGCCGGCCGGCGGCGCAATCCCCAAGTTTTACACGGTTCTTCCCATGTCCGATGTTTCAAACACAGTTTCCTCCGACGAACTG
>NZ_DAMCTG010000016.1:0-38041 GCF_032113835.1 Achromobacter sp.
GGCGCGGGGATAACAACTTTTAAAACGCCTCGCCCACAAAAATACGGACAGGCTCGAGCGAAGGCTCCGGACCGCAATCGTAGCCCCGCCCACCCCAGGCCCACGACGTGCCGGGCGTCTCAAGAACTCAACTCCCCGCAATACCGCCACACCGCACATATCAAGAACTCACTCCCAAGCAATACCGCCACATCGCACATCTCAAAAACTCAACCCGCGCCAATACCCATAAAGCATCATCAAGCCGCCCGAACCCCAATCGCCACCACCCTCGCACTAAACCCCTTCAACAACTCCTCCCGCATCGCCTCAGCCCGCACCATCGACGCCTCCTTCACGTGCCCGTACCCGCGAATCTCCTCCGGCACGCTAGCCAACGCCACCGCCTTATCCAGATTCCCGCGATTCAACTTCCCCAGAATCGCCGTCATCGTCTCCCGATACTCCCGGATCAATTCCCGCTCAGCCCGCCGCTCCTTCGTATACCCGAACGGGTCAAACCGTGACCCGCGCAAGAACCGCATCCTTGACAGCACCCGGAACACCTTCAGCATCCCCGGCCCATAAGACCGCTTCATCAGATGCCCATCCTTATCCCGCCGCGCAAACACCGGCGGCGCCAGGTGAAAGCGCAGCTTCCAATCCCCCTCGAACTGCTCACCCACCCCCTTCAGAAACTCCCCATCCGAATACAACCGAGCCACCTCGTACTCGTCCTTGTAGGCCATCAGCTTGAAGTAATACCGCGCCACCGCCAGCGCCAGCCGGTTCGTGCCCGTTGCCTCCCGCTCCGCATGCGTCACCTTGTCCACCAGATCCGTGTACTGCTTGGCATAGTCCGCGTCTTGATACTGCGTCAGAAACGCCTTGCGCACCGCCACCATCTGCGCCAATTCGCCCGCCGGCTGTTTCAGATCCACCACCGGACTCGCCACCCGCGGCCGCGTGATTTCGATGATGTCTTCCGGCTGCGCGGCCGGCATCCCGCCATTGGCCATCAAGCGCGCCACCGCCGCCGGCTCGTGCGCCGCACGCCTTCCCCACGCAAAGGCCGCAAGATTGTTTGGCACCTGCTGCCCGTTCAGTTCGATCGCCCGCAACAGCGCCTCGCGCGACAGCGGAATCCAGCCCTTTTGAAACGCGTAGCCCATCATCAGTGGATTCGAATAGATCGCGTCGCCCAGCAGCACCACCGCCATCGCCGCCGCGTCCACCGCGTCCAGGTTGTCCTTGCCGCATGCGCTCTGCAGGTCCGCCGTCAGGTTGGCGCCCGGCAATGTCCAGCCCGGGTTCGACACGAATGCCGCGGTCGGCGCCGTGCCGCTGTTCAGCAACACGTGCGTGCGCCCCGGACTCACCCGCGCCATCGCCTCCGCGCTCGTCGCCACCACCAGATCGCCCGCCAGCAGCAGATCCGCCTCGCCCATCGCCACCCGCGTATTCAGCATATGATCCGGCGAGCCCGCCAGCACCACATGCGAAAACACCGCGCCGCCCTTTTGCGCCAGCCCGGCCATGTCCAGCACCGAACAGCCCTTGCCCTCCAGGTGTGCCGCCATGCCCAGTAACTGCCCGATCGTCACCACGCCCGTGCCGCCCACCCCCGCGATGAAGACGCCATAAGGCACATCCAGACTACGCACACGAGGCGCCGGCACATCCTCGTCGGGCGCGCCGCCCGTTTGCGCCAGCGCGGGGGGCTTCTTCAGCTTGCCGCCTTCCACCGTCACCAGGCTCGGGCAAAAGCCCTTCAGACAAGAGAAATCCTTGTTGCAGCTCGATTGGTTGATCTTGCGCTTGCGCCCGAACTCCGTCTCCAGCGGCTCCACCGACAGACAGTTCGACTTCGACGAGCAATCTCCGCAACCCTCGCACACCCGCTCATTGATGACCACGCGGCGCGCCGGGTCGGGATAGGCGTTGCGCTTGCGGCGGCGGCGCTTTTCCGTCGCGCAGGTCTGGTCGTAGATCAGCACCGACACGCCGGGATGCTCGCGCAGCTCCCGCATCACCGCGTCCAGTTCCTCGCGGTGGCGCACCGGCACGCCCGGCGCCAAGTCCGTCACGTCCACATACTTGCCGGGATCGTCCGTCACCACCACGATCTTCTCGATGCCCTCGGCCGCCACCTGGCGCGTGATCATCGGCACGCTGATGGGACCGTCCACCGGCTGCCCGCCCGTCATCGCCACCGCGTCGTTGAACAGGATCTTGTACGTGATGGGCGCCTTGGCAGCCACCGCTGCGCGGATCGCCAGCAGCCCTGAATGAAAATAGGTGCCGTCGCCCAGGTTCGCGAAGACATGCTTTTCCTCGGTGAATGGCGCCTGCCCCAGCCACGGCACGCCCTCGCCGCCCATCTGCGTGAAGACGTCGGTGCTGCGGTCCATCCAGCGCACCATGTAATGGCAGCCGATGCCCGCCATGCCGCGCGAACCTTCGGGCAGGCGTGTCGACGTATTGTGCGGACAGCCCGAACAGAACCAGGGCTTGCGCTCTTCGACCACGCGCGGGCGCGCCAGCGCCGCTTCACGCGCACGGATGAATTCCACCCGCGCCTCGATGCCGGCGCGCACATCGTCCGGCAGCGCGAACCGCAAGAGGCGCGCCGCGATGGCTTTGGCGACCATCGCGGGCGAGAACTCGTAATGCGCCGGCAGCAGCCAATTGCCCTGTGGCACGGACCACTCGCCGCCGTCCTTGTCGTCGAACTTGCCCACCACGCGCGGAATCTTCTTGCCGCTGCCGATCCAGCTGAACAGCTCCTCCTTCAACTGGTACTCCAGCACCTGGCGCTTTTCCTCCACGACCAGGATCTCGTCCAGTCCTTCGGCGAACCGCTGCGTGCCGGCGGACTCCAGCGGCCACACCATGCCCACCTTGAAAAGACGCAGGCCGATGCGCCGGCACACGTCTTCGGACAGGCCCAGGTCCGACAGCGCCTGACGCGTGTCCAGGTACGCCTTGCCGGACGTCATGATGCCGAAGCGCGCGTCGCGCTGCGGCACGTCCCAGAGTTCGCGGTTCAGCCCGTTGGCGCGCGCATAG
Source organism: Achromobacter sp. (assembly GCF_032113835.1). Lineage (GTDB taxonomy): Bacteria > Pseudomonadota > Gammaproteobacteria > Burkholderiales > Burkholderiaceae_B > Achromobacter. Next base: position 3,049 of record NZ_DAMCTG010000016.1, read on the forward strand.
GCCAATGCGGCGTACAGCTTGTAGTCCAGCAGTCGCGCCTCCTGCTGCAATGGCGTATCCGGCAGCCGGATGTTCAGGCCGTCCGGCGGCAGCTGAAAATCCTCGGGCAACACGATGCGCACGCGGTGGGGATCCACGTCGACCGACGCCGACACCTCCACGATGTCGGTGATGCACTTCATGCCCACCCACACGCCCGCGTAGCGGCTCATCGCCCAGCCATGCAGGCCGTAATCCAGCACTTCCTGCACGCTGGCGGGAAACAGCGCCGGAATCATGCAGGCCTTCAGGATGTGATCGCTTTGATGCGGCAGGGTCGAGGACTTGGCGGGGTGGTCGTCGCCCGCCACCACCAGCACGCCGCCATGGCGCGCGGTGCCGGCCGCATTCGCATGCTTGAAGACGTCGCCGCACCGGTCCACGCCCGGTCCCTTGCCGTACCACATGCCGAACACGCCGTCGTACTTCGCGCCGGGAAAGAGGTTGACCTGCTGCGTGCCCCACACCGCCGTGGCGGCAAGGTCTTCGTTGATGCCGGGCTGGAATTCGACGTGGTGCACCTTCAGATGGGCGGCGGCCTTCCACATGTTCTGGTCGACGCCACCCAGCGGCGAGCCCCGATATCCCGATACGAAACCCGCCGTGTTCAGCCCCGCCTGCGCGTCGCGCACGCGCTGCATCATGGGCAGCCGCACCAGCGCATGGATGCCGCTCATCCACGCGCGGCCGGATTGCAGGGTGTATTTGTCGTCGAGCTGGACGGATTCAAGCGCCGCGCGGACGGCGGGCGTAAGGGGGGCATTCATGTCTACTCCAACATCGGATGCCCCCACCAGCTTCGCGCGCTTCTAGCCAGAACGCACGCGGGCCAACAAGGGCCGTGAAAGTGAAGTCCTGATGCGTTCGCGCCTCTTTCGGGCGGAATCGCGCTTGCCGCGCCCGCAGGCCGAAAAACGGGGCCGGCTGGCGGTAGTCCTTTCGGTTGTAACCCCTGGCCCCCGGGCGGGCAATAGGGCGATGCGATAATTGCCGGCATGGACTTCGCCCCTCGCATCGTCGCCTGGCAGCGCCAGCATGGCCGCCACGATCTCCCCTGGCAGAACACCCGGGATCCCTACCGGATCTGGCTTTCCGAAATCATGTTGCAGCAGACGCAGGTGGCCACCGTCATCCCCTATTACGAACGCTTCCTGCAGCGCTTTCCGGACGTCGCGGCGCTGGCCGCCGCCTCGCAGGAGGACGTGATGCCGTACTGGGCCGGCCTGGGCTATTACGCCCGCGCCCGCAACCTGCACCGCTGCGCGCAGGAAATCGTGCGCGACTGGGACGGCCGCTTTCCGCCGACCGCCGAGGCCATCGCCACGCTGCCGGGCATTGGACGTTCCACCGCCGCGGCCATTGCCGCGTTCTCGAACGGCGAGCGCTCGCCCATCCTGGACGGCAACGTCAAGCGGGTGTTCACACGCCACTTCGGCATTGCGGGTGATCCCGCCAAGCGCGAAGTCGAGCAGCGGCTATGGGCGCTGGCGCATGCCCAGGTCGACGCCGCGCCCGGGCTGGACATGGCGGCCTACACGCAGGGGCTGATGGACCTGGGCGCCACGCTGTGCACGCGCGGCAAGCCTGCGTGCGACAGGTGTCCGGTGGCGGACACCTGCGTCGCGCGCCGCGAGGGACGTCAGGCAGAGCTGCCCACGCCCAAGGTGCGCAAGGCGATTCCCGAACGCGAGACCTGTATGTTGGTGCTGCGGCACAAGGGCGCTTTCCTGCTGCAGCAGCGTCCCGAGCCTGGCATCTGGGGCGGGCTTTGGAGCCTGCCGGAATTCGACGTGGCGGGCGATCCCGACAGCGCATCGCGCGCGCTGGGGTTGGAGCCGGAACAGCGCCTCGAGCTTGCTGCCTTCGCGCATACGTTCACGCATTACCGCCTGCACATCCGCCCATGGCTGGTGCCGGTGCGGGCGGTCGCCCTGCGCGAACCGACACTGCCGGAACGCTGGGTGCCGGCCGACAAGCTGGGGACGATGGCGCTGCCCGCGCCGGTCAAGAAGCTGCTGCAGGGGCTGGTTGATGCGGGGATGCAGGACAGTCTGTTCGGCGGGGAAAACGCGGCGTAGCGATCGGGCGGGTTGGCCGGTGTGGGCTTGATCGGTGTCAGACACCCTGCCAACACTGCGCCACACCCACGACCGGCGCTCCAGGGTGTCAGACACCGATCAAGCGGCAGCACCTTCGCGCCCTGGTGGAAAACATCGGTCACGCGCACGCCAAACGCAGGCACTAATGCAGGCACTAATGCAGGTGTCTGACACCCCTGCGACGCAGCAGCAAACCCACGGCCATCTCCCACGGGTGTCAGACACCGGTCAACCTAAGACGCCGTCCCATTTAGAAGTCAGGCATCAACGCAGGTGTCTGACACCCCCGCGACGCAGCAGCAAACCCGCGACCATCTCCCACGGGTGTCAGACACCGGCCAATCCACGGCGCCGCCCTATCCCGGTGTCAGACACCCGCCCCGCTCAGCAGCATCACCAGCTTCAGATCCGGATGCGTTGCCAGGCGGAACGTGATCTGCTGGTACGCCAGCTTGCCGCGCTGCGGGTGTTGGAACTCGCGCAGGCCGCCTTCGCGTTCCACCACGGCGTGCCGCGTCCACCAGTGCGAGAAGACCACGCTTTGCCGGCTCAGGCTGTCCAGCAGCGCCAGCACCGCCGGTTCGTCCAGGTGCGCCCCGGCATCCGCGCGGAACTCGGCCACGACGCGGCGGGCGCGCTGGTCCCAGTCGACCACCAGTTCGCGCGCGGCCGGGTCCAGGAAGATGTAGCGCAGAAGGTTGGGTTCGGGATCGCGCTCGGGCCAGTGGTCGAACAGGTCGACCAGCGGCGCGTTGCAGGCCAGCACATTCCAGGCGCGGTCCAGCACATAGGCCGGCGCGTTGATCGCGTTCACGCATTCCTGCAGCGGACCCGGCGCGCCGCCGGCGTCGTCGCGGGCGTGCTGCGGGTCGGCGCAATCGGCAAGGTCGAAGAGGTACGCGCGCTCGGCCCGCGCCAGTTGCAGCACGCCCGCGATGCGCGACCACACCGATGGCGACACCGAGACCTCGCGCCCCTGCTCGATCCACGTGTACCAGGTGACGCTGATGCCGCAGAGCTGCGCCACTTCCTCACGCCGTAGTCCGGGCGTGCGGCGGCGCGATCCCTCGGGCAGGCCCGCCATCTGCGGCGTGATGCGCGACCGGGCGCTGCGCACGAATTCGCCCAGCGCGTGGCGGCGCAGATGCGAGCCTTCGTGGCCAGGGGTGACAGGCTGGGGGGAAGTGGTCATACCAGGATGAGTAATGGGCTTGTACGTGTATACGGGCCCGCCTATCTTAGCGCCTGCATCCTTTCGCAATCCCGAATGGATCCCCGGCAACAATCCGCGCAGCATTTCCGAAAGAATTCCCGACAACCAACCGCGCAGCAATTCCGACAGAATGCCCCGCAACAAACCGCGCAGCATTCTCGACCGCACCCAACCGCCTTCCCGACACAAGGACCCCTCATGACCGCCAGCTCGCACGACGCCGCCGTCGACCGCCAATTCAGCCCCCGCGCCGCCGCCTACCTGACCAGCGCCGTCCACGCCCAGGGCGAGGATCTGCTGCAGATGGCCGCCATTGCCGGACAGCACCCGGACGCGCGTGTGCTGGACCTGGGCTGTGGCGGCGGACATGTGAGCTTTCACGTGGCGCCGAAGGTCGCGCACGTGACGGCTTACGACCTGTCGCAGCAGATGTTGGACGTGGTCGCCGCCGAAGCCGCCAAGCGCGGGCTCGCCAATCTCGTCACCTGTCAGGGCAAGGCCGAATACCTGCCGTTCGGCGACGGCGAATTCGACCTGGTGATGTCGCGCTATTCCACACATCACTGGCAGGACGCCGGACGCGGCCTGCGCGAAGCCTTCCGCGTGCTCAAACCAGGCGGCATCGCCGTATTCGCCGACGTGGTGTCGCCGGGCGAACCGCTGCTCGACACCTGGCTGCAGACCATCGAAGTGCTGCGCGACACCTCGCACGTGCGCGATTACTCGGTGGCCGAATGGACCCGCATGCTGACCGAAGCGGGCTTCACGCTGCAGGAACTGGCGCCGCGCCGCCTGCCGCTGGAGTTTCAGTCGTGGGTCACGCGCATGCGCACGCCCGACACGCTGGTGGCGGCGCTGCGCCACATGTTCGGCATCGCGCCGGACGTCGTGCGCGCGCATTTCGACGTGCGCGAGGACGGGTCCTTCACCAGCGACACGGCGACGATCGTGGTGAAAAAGCCGGCTTGAAGCAGCGGACCGGATCCGGTGCGTCGAATCAATCCACTCTCGACGGATCCATCGCCGCCAGCGCCCCCACCACGCCCAGGCTGCGCAACAACTGCGCAGCCGCCCCCACCGCCCGCACGAAGCGCGGCTCCTGGCCGAGGTCACCGAACACCGGCTCAAATCCCGTCATGACTTCCGCCCACGCCAGCATCGCCGCGTGCCCCTCACCCGCCTGCCCCGCCGCCCGTTCAGCCTCTTCATGCCGACGCGCCAGCGCTTCGGCCAGCGGATCCTGAACCTCAAAGACGCGCCCGGCCTCATCCGACCCGCGCAGGAAATGCAGCCACCCTGCCACCGCCAACGCCAGACCCGGCATTGGCGCATCCGCTGCCAGCCGGTCGCGCACGGTGCCCAACAGCCGCTGCGGCAATTTCTGTGAGCCGTCCATCGCAATCTGCCGCGTCTGGTGCCTGAGCGCAGGATTGGCGAATCGCTGCAACAGTCCCTGCCGGTACTTCTCGATATCCAGCCCCGGCAACGGCGGCAGCGTCGGTTCGATCTCCTGGCTCATCAGCGCGCCCAGGAACCGCCGCATGCCGGGCCGCGCCATCGCCTCGTCCACGGTGGCCCACCCCGCCATCACCGACAGATACGCCAGCGCCGAATGCGCGCCGTTGACCATGCGCAGTTTCAGGGTCTCGAACGGCGCGGCGTCCGTCACGAAACGCGCGCCGCCGGCCGTCCAGTCCGGCCGGCCCGCCGCAAAACGGTCTTCGACGACCCATTCCAGATACGGCTCGGCCACCACCGGCCACGCATCGCGCACGCCCAGCACCGCAGCGATCTCCTGCCGATCCGCGTCCGTCGTGCGCGGCACGATGCGGTCGACCATCGAGCACGGAAACGCGCACGCCGATGCAATCCAGTCCGCCAAAGCCGGATCGACGCGCGCCGCGAACGTGAGCACCAGCGCCCGCAGCAAGTGGCCGTTGGCCGGCAGGTTGTCCAGCGACATGACCGTGATCGCCGGCAGGCCCATCGCGCGGCGGCGCTGCAGACCGCGCACCACAAAACCGATGACGCCACACGGCGACTCAGGGTTCGCAAGGTCGTGCACGACGTCGGGATGATCCAGATTCAGCCTGCCGCTGGCGGGATCATGGCAATAGCCCTTCTCGGTGACCGTGATGCTGACGATGCGCGTGCCGGGCGCCGCGATGCGCGCCAGCACGGCTTGCGGATCCTCGGGCGCCACCAGCGGTTCAAGCAGGCAGCCGATGACACCCACACGCTGCCGCGACGCACCGATGCCATCGGCATCCCGCAGCGCCAGCGCATACAGGCCGTCCTGCGGCGCCAGCGCGTCGCGCGTGTCGGCGTGGCGCAGCGAGACGCCGCAAATGCCCCAGTCCGGCGCCGTTCCTGCGCGCAACGCAGCATCGTTCACCGCCGCCAGATGCGCGCGCGCGAACGCGCCCAGGCCCAGATGCACGATGCCGATGCCGAGCGCGTCCCGGTCATATCCCGGACGCGCCACCTGCGCGGGCAGGCCGTCCAGCAAGGCCGCGTTCAGCCGGCCGCCATCGCCTACCAGTTCCATAGCGTGCCGTCGTGCTGCAGCCGGTTCACGGGCAGATACGCGCGCTGATACGGATATCGCGCCGCCAGTTTCTCGTCGATATCCACGCCGTGGCCCGGGGCCTCGCCCGGATACAGCATGCCCTGCTCGAACGTATAGGAATGGGGAAACACGGCATCGGTCTCGTCGGTATGCCGCATGTATTCCTGAATGCCGAAATTCGGCACCCACAGATCAAAGTGCAGCGCCGCGCCCATGCACACCGGTGACAGATCCGTGGCGCCATGGCAGCCGGTGCGCACCTGATACAGCGACGCCAAGTCGGCAATGCGGCGCAGGTGCGTGATGCCGCCCGCGTGAACGACCGTGGTGCGGATGTAGTCGATGAGCTGGTTCTGCACCAGATCCTTGCAGTCCCAGATCGTGTTGAAGACTTCGCCCACCGCCAGCGGCGTGGTGGTGTGCTGGCGGATCAGCCGGAAGGCCTCCTGGTTCTCGGCGGGCGTGGCGTCCTCCATCCAGAACAGGCTGTAGGGTTCCAGCGACTTGCCGAGGCGCGCGGCCTCGATGGGCGTCAGGCGATGATGCACGTCGTGCAGCAGATGGTGTTCGAAGCCCAGTTTCTCGCGGATGCGTTCGAACAATTGCGGCGCGTGGCGCAGATACTTTTCAGTGGACCAGTCGTGTTCGCTGGGCAGGTCCGCGTCGGCGGGCTCGTAGAACAGCGTGCCGCGGCCCACGCCATAGACCTTTTCCAATCCCGGCACGCCGCTCTGCGCGCGGATCGCGCGATAGCCCATGTCGGCGTAGCGCAGGACCTCGTCCACGGTGTGCTCGATGTCCGAGCCGTTGGCGTGGCCGTACACCATCACGCCGCTGCGGCTCTTGCCGCCCAGCAGCTGATACAGCGGCAGGCCGGCGGCCTTGGCCTTCAGGTCCCATAGCGCCGTGTCCACGCCAGCGATGGCGGTCATCGTGACCGGTCCGCGCCGCCAGTACGCGCCCTTGTACAGGTACTGCCAGATGTCCTCGATCTGATGCGCGTCGCGCCCGATCAGGCAGGGAATGACGTGCTCGGTCAGGTAGGCGGCCACCGCCAGCTCGCGCCCGTTCAGCGTCGCATCGCCGATGCCGGTCAGGCCCTGGTCGGTTTCGATCTTCAGGGTCACGAAGTTGCGGCCCGGAGAACAGACAATCACGCGTGCATTCGTAATCTTCATCTTGGACTTCCGGCTACAGGAAAGGGACGGCCGCATAAGGCGGCCGCACGATCAGAACGTCACCATCACCTTCATCGCCTGGTGGCGGTCGCCCGCCAGCGCAAAGGCGTCATGCACGCGCGCGACAGGCACCGCGGCGGTCAAGAGCGGCGACACGTCCACCAGGCCGCGCGCCAGGCAATCCACGGCCATCGCGTATTCGTCCACAAAGCGGAAGCTGCCGATGCACGACAGGCTCTTGACCATGATCTGGTTGAACGGGCAGTCCGCGCTGCTGCCGCTGAGCGTTCCGACCGTCACGACGACGCCACGCGGACGCGCCGCGCGCAGGCAGCTTGCCAGTCCGGCATAGCTGCCCGACGCCTCGAAGCACACGTCCACCGTGCCCTTGCCCGCGGCCAGCGCGTCCAAGGCGGCCGGGTCCGTGGCCGCGTTGATGGTTTGCGTGGCGCCGACCCGTGCGCACGCCGCCAGCGTCTGATCCACGATGTCCACCACGATGACCCAGCTGGCGCCCGCCAGACGCGCGGCCATCAGGATCAGCGCGCCGATCGGACCCGCGCCGACCACCATCGCCGTCTTGCCCAGCAGCGATCCCGCGCTGCGCACCGCGTGCAGGGCGACCGCCAGCGGCTCGCCAAACGCAGCCAGTTCATACGACAGCGAATCCGGCACCGGCACGCATTGCCGCTCGTCCACCACCACCTCTTCGCGCATCGCGCCCTGCATGTGCGGAAAGCGGCTGGCGCTGCCGAAGAAATGCACCGACTCGCAATGATTGGAATCGCCCTGCCGGCAATACCGGCACACGCCGCAGGTGCGCGCCGGGTCGAGCGCCACGCGGTCGCCGGGCCTGACCGCCGTCACGTCCGTGCCCACCTCCAGCACCTGCCCCGACGCCTCGTGGCCCGGCGTCAACGGCTCGCGGATGACGAAATCGCCCACCCGGCCGTGCCGGTAGTAATGCAGGTCCGATCCGCAGATGCCCACGGCCTTGACGCCGACGCGCACCTGCGACGGCCCCAAGGGCTGCGGGTCCGAAGTGTCCAGGCGCAGGTCCTGCGCCCCGTGGATCATGCAGTTCAGCATCAGCGCCACCCCTGTGCGAATTCGCCGATCACGCGTTCCAGGTGATCGCGCATCGCCTGCCGCGCCTCCTGCGCATCGCGGGCCACCAGCGCGCCGAAAATGCGCTGATGATCCGCCTGCGACGCCTGGCGTAAAGCCTGCGTATGGAAATGCTGTTCCATCTTTTCCCAGACCGGCCCGCGGGCCTGATCCCACATCGACGTCACCGTCGCCAGCAGCACGCTATTGCCGGTGGACTGGGCGATGCACAGGTGAAAGCGGCGGTCCGCCTCGGCGTTGGCGTCCTTGTCCGTCATCCGGTCGCGCATGGCCGTCAGCGCCTCGAAGATGCGGTCCAGGTCCGCGTCGGTGCGGGTGGCGGCGGCCAGCGCGGCGATCTCGGATTCGATCAGGCAGCGGGCGCGAAGCAGCTCGAAGGGGCCGGCGCCGGCCTCCGGCATCGCGGACGGACGGCTCGCATCCGGTTCGCAGACATAGATGCCCGAGCCGCCGCGCACTTCGACCACGCCTTGCAGCTCCAGCGCAATGATGGCCTCGCGCACCGACGTGCGGCTGACGTCGAATCGTTCGGCCAGCGCGCGCTCGGCCGGCAGACGCTGGCCGGCGGCAAATTCTCCCTGCGCCACCAGCGCGTGGATCTGCGCGGCCAGGCGCAAATAGCCGCGGTCCGGCGCAGTGCGGCCGGCCAGGACTTCGGGCTTGGAGATCGATTGCAACGTCATGGCGCCTCAAATTGGTCTGACCAAATCGTATTTGGTCCACCAATTTCCGCCATCGTGGTTTTCCACTACACGCTGCGCGGACAACGCTCGGACGTTACGCAGACATCCGCCGGATCGCCCCTCGACAGCCCCCGCGCCGCCCCTGTATAGATACGGATCGACCGACAGCCAAGGAAAAGCGCCATGCCCAGCACGACCGACCAGCCCTTGCCCGCCAACCTGGCGGACCTGACCGTCACCGAGGCGGCAGCACGCATCCGCGAGGGCCGCCTCACCAGCGTTGCGCTGACCCAGGCCTGCCTGGACCGCATCGACGCCCGCCAGGACCTGAATGCGTTCATCACTGTCGATCGCGACGGCGCGCTGGCGCAGGCACGCGCCTACGATGCGGCACCCGGCCACGGCCCGCTGGGCGGCGTGCCCATCGCCATCAAGGACAACATCCACGTCGCGGGGCTGCCCAACACCGCTGGCACACCGGCAATGAAAAACTTCCGCCCCGCCGAGGACGCGCCGGTCGTGCAGCGGCTGCGCGAAGCCGGCGCCGTCATCCTGGGCAAGACCAACATGCATGAACTGGCGTTCGGCGTGTCCGGCTTCAACACCGCCTTCCCCGGCCCGGACGGCGATGGCACGCGCAACGCCTATGACGCACGCCTGATCGCCGGCGGCTCGTCGTCAGGCAGCGGCGCGGCGGTGGGCGCGCGGCTGGCGCCCGCCGCGCTGGGCACCGATACGGGCGCCTCGGTGCGCCTCCCGGCCTCGGTGAACGGATCGGCGGGCTTTCGCCCCACCGTGGGCCGCTACGACGGCGCGGGCATTACCCCGATCTCGCATACGCGCGACACACCCGGGCCCATCGCCAACGGCATGGCCGACATCGTGCTGCTGGATGCGATTTTGACGGGCCAGACCGAGCCGCTGGCGCCCCTGCCGCCCGCCAGCATCCGCCTGGGCGTGGCCGCGTATTTTTGGGCCGACCTCGATCCCGACGTGCAGGCGGTTTCTGAAGCCGCCTTGAACAAGCTGCGCGCGGCCGGCGTGACGCTGGTGGACCTGGACATGCCCGACCTGCCCGCCGCCAACGCGGCCGTCGGCATGCCGCTATGCCTGTTTGAGCAGAAGCCCGACCTGACGGCCTATCTGGCGCGTTATCACGTGGGGGTGAGCTTTGACGAGGTGGTCGCGCAGATATCCAGCCCCGACGTGAAGGGCATCTTCGACAACCTGATCGTGCCGGGCGTGCTGCCCACGCCGGACGGCCAGGTACTGCCGTTGCAGCCGCTGTATGAACACGCCATCGCCGGCGGCCGGCGCGAACTCATCGACGTCTACCGCCGCGCCTTCAAGGAGCACGCGCTGGACGGCCTGCTGTTTCCGACCGTGCCGGTCCCGCCGCCCGCGTCCACACCCGAGGCCAGCAGCTTCGAGACCTTTGCGCGCCTGGCGCGCAACGTGGACCCCGGCAGCAACGCCGGTCTGCCCGGCCTGAGCGTGCCGGCCGGGCTGTCGCAGGAAGGCCTGCCGGTGGGATTGGAGATCGACGGCCTGCCGGGCGAGGACCGGAAGGTGCTCGCGATCGGCGTGGCCATCGAGAAAGTACTGGGGCGCATCGCTGCTCCCCAGTTCCAGCCTTAGCCTGCGCCAGCCTCAGCCTGGGCTTCAGCGGCAGTCAGGCGCGTCAGCCCAGATTGGGCGCCAGCGTGCGCTTCAGGTCTTCGATGCTGCGGCCGCTGCGGCGGGCGTAGTCTTCGAGCTGATCCTGGCCGATGACGCCCACGTTGAAGTATTGCGACTGCGGGTGGCTGAAGTAGAAGCCCGACACGCTGGACGCCGGGTACATGGCATAGCTGTCCGTCAGCATCATGCCGATGTCCTCGCCGTCCAGCACGCGGAACATGTCGGTCTTCACGACGTGTTCCGGGCAGGCCGGGTAGCCCGGCGCCGGGCGGATGCCCACGTACTTCTCGGCAATCATGTCCTCGTTGGACAGGGCCTCGTCGGGCGCGTAGCCCCACAGGTCCTGGCGCACGCGCGCGTGCAGGCATTCGGCAAAGGCTTCGGCCAGGCGGTCCGCCAGCGACTTGAGCATGATGCTGGAATAGTCGTCCAGCGCCTTCTCGAATTCCGCTTCCTTCTTCTCGATGCCCAAACCAGCCGTGACGGCGAACATGCCGATGTAGTCGACCTTGCCGCTGGACTTGGGCGCGATGAAGTCGGACAGCGACTTGTTGCTGACGCCTTCACGCTTGGCGCCCTGCTGGCGCAGGTTGCGGTACGTGAACAGCACCTCGCTGCGCGTCTCGTCCTTGTAGACCTCGATGTCTTCGTCGTTGACGCTGTTGGCCGGATAGAAGCCCACGACGCCGTTGGCGGTAAGCCAGCGGCCTTCGACGATGCGCTTCATCATGGCCTGGCCGTCGGCAAAGACCTTGCGCGCCTGCTCGCCCACCACCTTGTCTTGCAGGATGGCGGGGTACGGGCCGAACAGGCTCCAGGTCTGGAAGAACGGGCCCCAATCCACGTACTTCGCGATCTCGGCCAGGTCGTAGCTCTTGAACGTGCGGCGGCCGATGAACTTGGGACGCGGCGGCGTGTAGTTGTCCCAATCGATGGTCGGACGCGAGGCGCGCGCCTCGGCCAGCGGCAGGATGGGCGTCGCCTTGCGGTTGGCATGGCGGCGGCGCACGTCTTCGTATTCCTCGGCCAGTTCCGTCAGATAGGCTTCCGACTGGTCCGACATCAGGTTGGTGGCCACACCCACCGACCGGCTGGCGTCGGGCACGTAGATCACCGGGCCTTCGTAATTGGGCGCGATCTTCACGGCGGTATGCACGCGGCTGGTGGTGGCGCCGCCGATCATCAGCGGCACCTTGCGGCTGCGGAAATACTCGTCGCGCTGCATTTCCGACGCCACGTACGCCATCTCTTCCAGGCTGGGCGTGATCAAGCCGGACAGGCCGACGATGTCGGCGTTCTCTTCCTTGGCCTTCTCCAGGATCTGCGCGCAGGGCACCATCACGCCCATGTTCACGACTTCGAAGTTGTTGCACTGCAAGACCACCGACACGATGTTCTTGCCGATGTCGTGCACGTCGCCCTTCACGGTGGCGATGACGATCTTGCCCTTGGCGCGCACGTCGCCGCCCGCGGCCGCGATCTGACGCTTTTCTTCTTCGATGAACGGAATCAGGTGCGCCACGGCCTGCTTCATGACACGGGCGGATTTCACGACCTGCGGCAGGAACATCTTGCCTTCGCCGAACAGGTCGCCGACGACGTTCATGCCGTCCATCAGCGGGCCTTCGATCACTTCGATGGGACGGCCGCCGCGCGCTTCGATCTTCTGGCGCACCTCTTCGGTGTCTTCCACGATGAAGGCGGTGATGCCGTGGACCAGCGCGTGCGACAGGCGCTGCTCGACTTCGGCCTGGCGCCAGGCCAGGTCTTCTTCCTTCTTGGCGCCGGATCCCTTCACGGTGTCGGCAAACTGCACCAGGCGTTCGGTGGGCGTGCGCTCGTCGGCCGGATCGGTCTTGCCGACGGGCTCGGGGCGGTCCAGCACCACGTCTTCCACCAGGTCGCGCAGCGTGGCATCCAGGTCGGCATACACGCCCAGCTGGCCGGCGTTGACGATGCCCATCGTCATGCCTTCCTTGACCGCGTAATACAGGAACACGGTGTGGATGGCCTCGCGCATCGGCTCGTTGCCGCGGAACGAGAAGCTGACGTTGGACACGCCGCCCGAGATGCGCGCGTGCGGCAGGTTCTCGCGGATCCAGCGCGTGCCTTCGATGAAGTCCACGGCGTAGTGGTTGTGCTCGTCGATGCCGGTGGCGACCGCGAAGACGTTCGGGTCGAAGATGATGTCTTCCGGCGGAAAGCCCTCTTCTTCGACCAGGATCTTGTAGGCGCGGCCGCAGATTTCCTTGCGGCGCTCCAGCGTGTCGGCCTGGCCCAGTTCATCGAACGCCATCACCACGACCGCGGCGCCGTAGCGGCGGCACAGGCGGGCATGGTGGCGGAACGGCTCCAGCCCTTCCTTCATGGAGATCGAGTTCACGACCGCCTTGCCCTGCACGCACTTCAGGCCGGTCTCGATGACTTCCCACTTCGAGCTGTCGATCATGACCGGCACGCGCGCAATGTCGGGCTCGGACGCGATCAGGTTCAGGAAGCGGTGCATGCAGGCCACCGAATCCAGCATGGCCTCGTCCATGTTGATGTCGATGATCTGCGCGCCGTTCTCGACCTGCTGGCGGGCAACGGCCAGCGCCTCGTCGTATTTCTCTTCGCGGATCAGGCGCGCGAACATCTTGCTGCCCGTCACGTTGGTGCGTTCGCCCACGTTGACGAACAGCGTGTCCTCGTCGATGTTCAGCGGCTCCAGGCCCGACAGCCGCGTCTTGACGGCGATCTCGGGCACGACGCGCGGCGTCAGCACGGTCACTTTCTCGGCAATGGCGCGGATGTGGTCCGGCGTGGTGCCGCAGCAGCCGCCCGACATGTTCACCAGACCCGCGCGCGCAAATTCCTCGAGCAGCGCCGAGGTGTCGGCCGGCGTCTCGTCAAAGCCGGTCTCGGCCATGGGGTTGGGCAGGCCGGCGTTGGGATACACGCAGACGTAGGTGTCGCAGATCTTGGACAGTTCGGCCACGTAGGGGCGCATCAGCGCGGCGCCCAGCGCGCAGTTCAGGCCGACGGTGACGGGACGCGCGTGGCGCACCGAGTTCCAGAAGGCCTCGACCGTCTGGCCCGACAGGATGCGGCCGGAGGCGTCGGTCACCGTGCCGGAGATCATCACCGGCAGGCGGATGCCGCGTTCCTCGAACACTTCCTCGGTCGCGAAGATGGCGGCCTTGGCGTTCAGCGTGTCGAAGATGGTTTCGATCAGGACGATGTCGATGCCGCCGTCCAGCAGACCGTTGAGCTGCTCGATATAGGCGACGCGCAGCTCTTCGAAGGTGACGTTGCGCGCGCCCGGATCGTTCACGTCCGGCGAAATGGAAGCCGTCTTGGGCTGCGGGCCCAGCGCGCCGGCCACGAAGCGCGGCTTGTCGGGCGTGCTGTAGGCGTCACAGGCCTCGCGCGCCAGCTGCGCCGACACCAGGTTCAGCTCGTAGGCCAGTTCGGGCAGGTCGTAATCGCCCTGGGCGATCGTGGTGGCGCCGAAGGTGTTGGTCTCGATGACGTCCGCGCCCGCATCCAGGTACTGGCGGTGGATTTCCGAGATGACGTCGGGCCGCACCAGCGACAGCAGTTCGTTGTTGCCCTTCACGTCCTTGCCGTGATCGGCAAAGCGCTCGCCGCGGAAGTCCGCCTCGCCCAGCTTGTAGCGCTGGATCATGGTGCCCATGGCGCCGTCCAGGATCAGGATGCGCTTGCCCAGCAGGCGGGCAAATTCGCCGCCGCGGGTATAGGCTTCGGGAGGGTACGGCAGGCGGGGATACGACACGATCAGGTCCGGATTAGGTTGGCCACGGCAGCGCGGATGTGGCTAAAACGCGAAAAACGCCGAAAAAACAAGCCCTGATCGTAACAAAATGGGCCTTCCCGCGCCTCACGGTGATACAGTTTCGGCCCCGAACCGGTGCTTTCGGCGCATCAGGTTGGGCAAGGACGCAACACTTGCCCGCCGCGAGCGAAAGATAAACGGGAAACAGGAAGACGCCCCCGCAGTGCCGCGCCGCCCGCTAGGCCGCCGCAGCGCCGCCAGTCCAGCCTGTGCTGCCCCCGCAACGGTCCCCATGCGCGCCTGGCGCCCATGGCAGCCCGATACCGGCCTGTTCGCTCGTCAGGATGCCTGTTCCCCGCCGCCCGGCCTTTCGGCCCGCCCGGCGCGCCGGCATCCTTCCCATCGTGAATGGCCTGCGGGGTCGCGGGCTGCACCGAGGTCTTGTAGATGAAAGCCCGCTCCATCCGGCGCTATGCCGGCGCCCTGCTCTGTTCCGCTCCGGCCATCGCCGCCGCCCAGCAAACCGCTCCCGCCACGTCCGAACTCGACAGCATCACCGTCACCGCCCAGCGCGTGCCCACCGACGGCCGCACGCTGCCGGTGTCGATCTCGGTGATCACCGCCGAGGACATCGCGGCCAGCAGCGCCCGCACCATGCAGGACCTGCTGTCCACGCAGGCCGGCATCAACCTGATCAACACCACCAGCTCCAGCGACAACGCCATCGTCGACCTGCGCGGCTTCGGCATCACCGGCGCCAGCAACACGTTGATCCTGATCGACGGCGTCAAGCAGAACACCAACGACCTGTCGGCGCCCAGCCTGGGCGTGGTGCCGCTGGACCAGGTCGAACGCATTGAAATCGTGCGCGGCAGCGGCTCCGTGCAATACGGCGGCGGCACCACCGGCGGCGTGATCAACATCATCACCCGCTCCGATTTCGCCAAGGAACCGGTCACCGCACGCGCCACCGCCACCTTCGGCAGCTACGGCCTGCGCCAGTACGACGCCGCGGTCGCGATGAACAACGAAAAGGTGGGCGTGGACGCCTACATGCAGTCGCTGCACAGCAACGGCTACCGCGACAACAGTGGCGAGCGCCGCGAAGGCGGCGGCGGCGGCATCACCTTCCGCCACGACGACGGCTCGATCCGCCTGTACGGCCGCACGACCACGCAGAAGCTGGAACTGCCCGGCCCCCGCTCGATCAACCCGTTCACGGGCGTTAACCAATTCGAGGACGATCCGCGCGGCTCGAAGAACGACGTCGACTACGTCAAGACCACGACCACCACGTTCGGTCTGCAACTCGAGCAGGCCATCGGCGCCGGCGTGCTGTATTCGGACCTGTCGACCCGCGAAAAGAAGCTCAGCGGCCTGACCTACGACGGTTTCGGCGACACGCTGCGCGACCAGAAGCTGGAAGAGAACATCGCCAGCGTGCGCTACCGCCTGCCGATCAACGGCGGCCACAGCGTCGTCTTCGGCGCCGATGCGCAGGAAGCCAAGACCACCGCCGACCAGAACGCCTACTACGACTTCGAACCGTCGAAGTGGCAGTCGCGCCAGCATCAGTACGGCCTCTTTGCCGAAGGCCAGATCCGCGCCACCGACAGCACCTACATCACGGCGGGCGTGCGCCGCCAGTACGCGTCCGACGACCTGGAAGTGATTTCGGGCTCGGGCACGCCGTCCGACAGCAGCCACCACCTGACCGCCTGGCAGCTGGGCGTGCGCCAGGACCTGTCCGGCGGCTTTGGCGTGTACGGCAAGGTCGGCCGCAGCTTCCGTCTGCCCAACGCCGACGAACTGCTGTCGGTCCAGTCGCCCCTGGCTCCGCAGACGTCCACCGACAAGGAAATCGGCGTCACCTGGCAGTCGGCCAGCAGCAGCGCGCGCCTGTCGTACTTCCGCTATGACCTGACCAACGAGATCCAGTACAACCCGCTGGCCGACGGCCTGTGGGGTCCGGGCACCGGCGCCAACACCAACCTGGATCCGACCCGCCGCCAGGGCATCGAGCTTGAAGGCCACACCGCGCTGTCCAGCAGCGTCAGCGTGGACGCCAACCTGACCTGGATGGAAGCGCAGTTCCGCTCCGGCACCTACGCCGGCGTGGACCTGGCCGGCAAGACCGTGCCGCTGGCGCCCAAGTGGCTGGCCAACGCCGGCGTGACCTGGCGCCCCACCGATGCGTTCCTGTGGAACGTGTCGGCGCAATACGTCGGCAAGTCGCGCATGGACAACGACCAGGCCAACCAGTTCGACAAGGAGCTGGACGCCTACGTGCTGTTCAACACCAAGGTCGCGTACAAGTTCACCCGCAACATCGAAGGCGCGGTGGGCGTGAACAACATCTTCGACCGCCAGTACGCCACGTACGGCATCCGCGGCGGCAACGCCTCGTTCGAGATGCTGGGTCCCGTCGCCAACTACAGCCTGTACCCCGCCCCCGGCCGCAACTTCTACGCGTCGCTCACGCTACGCTACTGATTGCCGCCTGGCGGACAGGGCCTGCCGGTCTGAGCCTTTGTTGAGGTTCAGGGTCCGCGCAGGCCCTTTTCTACATTTGTGCCCACCTGACGGAGCCGCCGCATGATCTTTCAACGCGTCCTGACGACTGCCGGCGTTGCGCTGAAATTGACCCTGACGCCGGCGCCGACGTTGATGCCGATATTGGCATTGACCCTGGCGCTGTCTCCGCTGCTGGCCCACGGCGCCCCCGTCATCCAGGTCCAGGATGACCGCGGCCGGACGGTCGCGCTGGACGCTCCCGCCCGACGCGCGGTCACGCTGGCGCCCCATGCCACCGAACTCATCTACGCCGCCGGCGCAGGCGGGTTCATCGTGGGCACGGTGATGGGCAGCGACTACCCGGCCGCGGCCCGTGCGCTGCCCGTCATCGGCGACGGCACGCAGCCGGACGCCGAGCGCGTCGCCGCCGCCCGCCCCGATCTGCTGATCGCCTGGCAACCGTCCGCCGCCGAACCGCTGACGCGCGTGATGGACAAGCTGGGCGTTCCCGTCTTCTACAGCGATCCGCTGACGCTCGCCGCCATCCCCGGCGCGGTCGAGCGCATGGGCCAACTGTTCGGCACCGAGCCCATCGCGCGGGCCGCCGCGCAGGACATGCGCACACGGCTCGATGCCCTCAAGACGCGCTACGCGGGCCGCCGCCCGGTGCGGGTATTCGTCCAGGCCGGCCTGGATCCCATCTACACCCTGAACGACAGCAGCATCGTCAGCGACGCGCTGCGGCTGTGCGGCGGCGTCAACGTCTTCGGCCAGGCGCCCATCGTGGCCCCGCAGGTCACGCTGGAAGGCGTGCTGGCCGCCCGGCCCGAGGCCGTGCTGGCCGGCGTCTCGCGTCCGGAAGACACGGCCAGGAACCTGGCCGCCTGGCAGGCGATGGGGCTGCCGGCAGCGCGCAATGG
The DNA here is from genome assembly GCF_032113835.1 of Achromobacter sp. Classification (GTDB taxonomy): domain Bacteria; phylum Pseudomonadota; class Gammaproteobacteria; order Burkholderiales; family Burkholderiaceae_B; genus Achromobacter. The sequence goes on from NZ_DAMCTG010000016.1 coordinate 20,847, forward strand.
CCACATCTATGGCGTCAATGCCGACGCCCTGTACCGGCCCGGTCCCCGCCTGATCGACGCGGCCGAGACCCTCTGCGCCGACCTGGACCGGGTGCGCTGACGCGCGCGATCCGCAAATAGTGGAACGCGCGGGCCAGCACCCGGCCCTGCCCTCCTGCGGACTGCTTTATCATTCGGCATCAGCCAGCCAGTCCCCCGCGGGCCTCGCATCGTGCGCGCCCGCCCTTTGAAGCACCGCCATGACCACACAAGACACTCTCACCATCGCCGGCCGCGCCTATTCATCGCGCCTGCTCGTCGGAACCGGCAAGTACAAGGACTTCGAACAGACCCGCGCGGCCCTGGACGCCAGCGGCACGGAAATCGTCACCGTCGCCATCCGCCGCACCAACATCGGCCAGAACGCCGGTGAGCCGAACCTGCTGGACTACGTCCCCACCTCGAAATTCACGCTGCTGCCCAACACCGCCGGCTGCTACTCCGCCGACGACGCCGTGCGCACGCTGCGTCTCGCCCGCGAACTGCTCGACGGCCACGACCTCGTGAAGCTCGAAGTGCTGGGCGACCCGCACACGCTGTTCCCCAACATGCCCGAAACCCTCAAGGCCACCAAGACGCTGGTCGATGAAGGCTTCAAGGTCATGGTCTATTGCACCGACGACCCCATCCAGTGCCGCATGCTCGAAGACATGGGCGCCGTGGCCGTCATGCCGCTCGCCTCGCTGATCGGCTCGGGCATGGGCATCCTGAATCCCTGGAACCTGCGCCTCATCATCGACCAGGCCCGCGTGCCGGTCGTGGTCGACGCCGGCGTGGGCACCGCGTCCGACGCCGCCATCGCCATGGAACTGGGCTGCGACGCCGTGCTGATGAACACCGCCATCGCCGGCGCGCGCGACCCCATCCTGATGGCCAGCGCCATGAAAAAGGGTGTCGAAAGCGGCCGCGAGGCCTTCCTGGCCGGCCGCATGCCCAAGAAGCTGTACAGCGGCGCGCCCAGCTCGCCCACCGAAGGCCTCATCACCGGCGGTCCCGCGAAATGAATTCCCGCCAGCCGGCCGCCAGCGGCCGTCCCATCCCCAACGCGCTGACCATCGCCGGCGTCGACCCCTCCGGCGGCGCCGGCATCCTGGCCGACGTCAAGGCCATGAGCGCGCTGGGCGCCTACGGCTGCGCCATCATCGCCGCCCTCACCGCGCAGAGCACCCAGGGCGTGACCGGCATCTCGCCTGTGCCGCCCGCCTTCGTCGGCCTGCAGATCGACACGCTGTTCACCGACGTGCGCATCGATGCGGTCAAGATCGGCATGCTGGGCCAGCGCCCGGTCATCGAGGTCGTGGCCGAAAAGCTCGCCAAATGGACGCCCGCGCACATCGTGCTGGACCCCGTCATGGTCGCCAAGAGCGGCGACCTGCTGCTCGAGAACGACGCCGTCGGCGCCATGCGCGAAGCCATGCTGCCCCTGACCACCCTGCTCACGCCCAATCTTCCCGAAGCCGGCGTGCTGCTCGAAGAGCGTCCCGTCGAGACCGTCAAGGAAATGCGTCGCGTCGCCGAACGCCTGCGCAACAAGCTGGCGCATTCCGGCGAACGCTGGGTGCTCGTCAAGGGCGGACACCTGCCCGGCAGCGAAACCATCGACCTGCTGCACGACGGCGACCGCATGATCGAACTGCCCGGCCACCGCATCGACACCGCCAATACGCACGGCACCGGCTGCACGCTGTCGGCCGCGCTGGCGGCGCTGTTGCCGCAAATCGGGGACGTACCAGAATCCGCCAAGCGCGCCAAGGCCTATCTGACCGAAGCCATCCGCCACGCCGAGCGCCTGTCGGTCGGCTCAGGCCACGGCCCGGTCCACCATTTCCACGGCTGGTGGTAAGCGTCCGTCGGCCTGAAACATCTGCCGCACGGGCGCGCCGTCACAGGACGCTACGAATCGGTACAATGGCCCGTTGATTCCTCTGTTTTTTCTGACCGTCATGAACGCTTCGACCCTGCCCGACGTAGAACAAGCCCGCTTCAATATGGTGGAACAGCAGATCCGCCCGTGGGACGTCCTGGACGCCAACGTGCTGCAAGCGCTGTTCGATGTGCGCCGCGAACAATTCGTTCCGCCGGCCCTGCGTGGCCTGGCGTTTTCCGACCTGGAGCTTCCGCTCGAGATCAACGCGGTCAACACGCGCCAGACCATGCTCGCTCCCAAGGTCGAAGCCCGTCTCGCGCAGGAACTGCTGCTGACCAAGTCCGACTGTGTGCTCGAAATCGGCACCGGCTCCGGCTACCAGGCCGCCCTCCTGGGCTACCTGGCGCAACAGGTCACCTCCGTCGAAATCGACAGCCGCCTGGTGACCTTCGCGCAGCAGAACCTGCAGATGAACAACGTCACCAACGTCAAGGTCGAAACCGGCGACGCCCGCAATGGCTGGGGCTCCACCGAATACGACGCCATCCTGGTCACCGGTTCCGTGCCGGTCGTGCCGGACGCGCTGAAGTACCAGCTGCGCGTGGGCGGCCGCCTTGTCGTGGTGGTCGGCCAGACCCCCATCATGACGGCCTGTCGCATCACCCGCACCACCGCCGCCAGCTTCGAAACCGTCAAGCTCTTCGAAACGGTCATCAAGCCGTTGCGCGGCGTCACGGTGTCGCAGTTCAAGTTCTAACTCCGCGACCTCGCCGCCTTCCGCCCGGCCCCCATGGGGCCGGCGTCACGTCCGGCGGCCCGGCGTATCGTTGAAAGATCATGCGCGTCCGATCACTTACGGCTTTACTGGTTTTCACCTGCGCCGCAAGTGCCGGCCCGCTGACTGCGTCCGCCCAGAACCTGGTCCAGGTCTGGCAGGCCGCGCTGGGCAATGACCCCACCTACGCCGCCGCGCGCGCCAACTACCGCGCCGGCCTAGAAAAAGAACCCCAGGCCCGCGCGCTGCTGATGCCCCTGATCACCGCCGAAGCCGGCGGCGCCTACCAGGAAACCCGCAGCACCCGCGGCCTGTCCTACGCCTACAGCGGCGGCCGCGGCGTGTGGGACCTGGCGCTCACCCAGCCGCTCTTCGACTGGGGTCGCTGGCAGAACTTCGAGCAGTCCAAGCTCATCGTCGCCGACGTCGAAGTCCAGCTGCAGCAGGCCTATCAAGACCTCCTCTTGCGCGTTGCGGACGCCTACTTCAACGTCCTGTATGCCCAGGACACCCTGACCGCCACCGAAGCCGAAAAAACCGCCGTCGCCGGCCAGCTTGAATCCGCCAAGCGCAACTTCGAGCTCGGCAACGCCACCATCACCGACACGTACGAGGCCCAGTCGCGCTACGACCTCGTCGTCGCCCAGGAACTGCGCCTGCAGAACGACCTGGAAGTGCGCCGCGACGAACTCGCCAAGATCATCGGCACACAGCCCGGCGCGCTGGCCGAACTGCCCTACGGCGTGCAACTGCCCGCCCCCCAGCCAGCCCGCATCGCAGACTGGAGCAACCAGGCCGCAAGCTCCAGCCTCGAAGTCCTGCGCGCACAACTCCTGACCCGCATCGCCGGCCGCGAAATCCAGATCGCCAAGAGCGGCCACTACCCCACTCTGAACCTGCGCGCCACCAGCGGCAGCGCCAGCGACGCCGTCATGCGCAACGCCGCCCCCGGCAAGCCCATCGACAACACGATCGGCGTGGTCCTCTCCATCCCCCTCTACTCCGGCGGCGGCGTGTCCTCGCAAGTCACGGAAAAGGTCGAGTTGGAACAAAAAGCCCGCTACGACTTCGAAACCGCCCGCCGCCAGGCCGTCCAGGCCACGCGCCAGTACTACACCGGCGTCACCAGCGGCCTGGCCCGCATCCAGGCCCTGGAGGCCGGCGAAAAATCCAGCCGCGCCGCCGTCGAAGCCAACCGCACCGGCTACGAGGTCGGCGTGCGCATCAACCTGGACGTCCTGAACGCCCAGCAGCAGCTCTACGCTACTCAACGCGACCTGGCGCTGGCGCGCTACAGCACGGTGCTCTCGGGCCTGCGTTTGAAGGCCACCAGCGGCATCTTGGCGGAATCGGACCTGGAAGCGATCAACCGGCTGCTGCAAACGCCGCGCTGAGGGGCGGTGCGGGTCATGCGACCGGTGTCAGACACCCGGGAGCATCTCCTTGAATTGAAGGTCATCTCTTGGGGTGTCAGACACCTCGACTTCAGGGAGTCAGACACCTCGACTTCCGATCGCTCCCCCGCCAGCGCGCGAGCGCACCCCGCCACGACGCCCCTCCGACCCAACGCCGGGTTGCCGCCGTCCGGGCGGCAGCAACCCGGCGGCCCCGCAGATTCCCTACCCCGCACACAGGTCTTGCAGCGCCACAAACCAAAGACCCTCGTAGCACGGCGTCGTGGTCCCCGTGGGCGCGAGCGCCGTCGATGCGCCCGAGGGAATCTGAAGGGAGCCGAAGGCGGACGAAGATGACGAAGGGGCAGTCCGGAGCGAAGGCTCCGGACCGCAATCGTGGGCGATCGTGCCCACGGGGACCGCGGCGCCGGGCGACCTACAAAGATCTACGGCACAACCTACGAATATCTACGGCACGCCCCACGCAGATCCGCGGCACAACCTACGAAGCCCCACGGCACGCCCCACGAAGATCTACGCCACACCCTACGAAGCCCTACGGCAAAGCCGCCCCCAGAACCACAAAAAAAAAGGCGGCCCAAAAAAGCCGCCTTTCCATTCATCCGATAGACAAATCCAACGCCATCACCCGCCCTGAATCTTCTTCACCAACGCCGTAGTAGACCGCTCAAACTCAAAGGGAATCGCAACGGCACGCCCCCCCCAGCTCTTCACCAGCGCCGTCTCCGGCAACGTCTCCATGTCGTAATCGCCACCCTTGACGATCAGATCAGGCCGAAGCTCCCCGATCAATGCCTCAGGCGTATCCTCGGAAAACGACGTCACCACCGACACAAACCCCAACGCCGCCAGCAACGCCGCCCGATCTTCCATCCGGTTCAAGGGCCGCTCCGACCCCTTCCCCAGCAGCCGCACCGACTCATCGGTATTCACGGCGACAATCAGCGTCGCCCCCAACTGCGCCGCCTGATCCAGATAAGTCGCGTGCCCGCGATGCAGGATGTCGAACACCCCATTCGTGAACACCAGCGGCCGCGGATAGCGGCCAGCAGCAACGGCAGCGACGAGTTCGTCGCGGGACAGGACCTTGGATTCGAAGCGGGCGGCAGGCATGCGGCGATTATAGGAGGGATCAGGCGCCGCCCAGGATGATCTCTTTTTCCTTCGGCACGATCAGCGCCGACACTTCCTTCCGGTAGCGGTTCAGGTCCTTCACCGTCTCAAAGCTGCGGTCCATCAGCTTGGACAGGATGTGCAGAATCCGCGTCGCCACCTTCTGCTCCCACACCCCGTCAAAGCGGATCTGCGTATCCAGCCAGTGCTCCAGCCAGCCCGGCTCCGGCAGGCGCGACTGCACCGTATCGTTCGGGAACAGATCCTTGTTCACGTGCAGATTGGTCGGGTGCAGCGCCTGCTGCGTGCGGCCCGCCGACGCCATCAGCACCCCGATCTTCGAGAATGCAACACGCGCCTCTGCGCTCGTGTCCTGCCCGCGGTCATGCAGCGCGCGGCGCATGTATTGCAGATAGGCGCCGGCGTGGCGCGCTTCGTCCTGCGCCACCGTCTTGTAGATCGCCTTGATCACCGGCTCCGTGTGCCATTCGGCCGCACGGCGGTACCAGTGGTTCAGTCGGACCTCGCCGCAGAAATGCAGCATCAGCGTTTCAAGTTCCGGGGCCTTGTCGAATTCGAAGCGCACGTTGTGCAGCTCTTCTTCGGTCGGCACCAGATCCGGGCAGAACCGGCGCAGGTACTCGATCAGCACCAGCGAGTGTTTTTGCTCTTCAAAGAACCACACCGACATGAACGCGCAGAAATCGCTGTCGCCGCGGTTGTCGCGCAGGAACATCTCGGTGGCCGGCAGCGCCGCCCACTCCGTGATCGCGTTCATCTTGATCGTGTGGGCTTGCTCGTCCGAGAGCTTGCTGCGGTCGAAATCGCCCCAAGGAATGTCATGCGCCATGTTCCAGCGCACCGCTTCCATGGTTTTGAAGAGTTCAGGATAAAGCATTGTCTGCCCTTGTATTCGTCCCGCTAGTGGGGCTATGAAAATTGATGAATGGCGCGCGCGTTCTTATAGGCTCGGGCGCTGCATGCCACTTTGCGCAGCGCTATTTTTCGCCGTCTCCCGCGAAGCTATGATGACCGTTTCATGAATGAAACATGACAGTAAGGTCTAGATCATCGCGCCGCCTATCGGGTCAACGCCCATATCGCGACCCCGACCGCCAGCGCCAGCACGCCAACCAGCGCTGCAACCAGCCGGTTGTTCTGCTCTTGTGCGCGGCGTAACTGCATCATCTCGGCCAGCATCGCCGGCGAGACATTGGGTCGGCTCAGATGGTCATGGACCAGCCTGGGCAGCGCGGGCAGCATTTGCGACCACTGCACGGCCTCTTTTTCCAGGCTTTGCCGCAGGCCCTTGAATCCGACACGCTGACGCATCCAGCGTTCCAGATAGGGCTTGGCGGTCTTCCAGAGATCGAGGTTGGGATCGAGCTGACGGCCCAGTCCCTCGACGTTCAGCAGGGTCTTCTGCAACAGGACCAGCTGCGGCTGGATTTCAACGTTGAAACGGCGCGAGGTCTGGAAGAGCCGCAGCAGCACCTGCCCCAGCGAGATCTCCGACAACGGCCGGTCAAAATACGGTTCGCAGACGGCGCGCACCGCGCCCTCCAGCTCTTCTTCGCGCGTATCGGGCGGCACCCAACCCGACTCGATATGCAGTTGCGCCACGCGGCGATAGTCGCGGTGGAAGAAGGCCAGGAAATTCTGCGCCAGGTAATTCTTGTCGAACTCCGACAGCGAGCCCACGATGCCAAAGTCCAGCGCGATATAGCTGCCCAACGTGCCGGGGCGGTCCGACACGTAGATGTTGCCCGGGTGCATGTCGGCGTGGAAGAAGCCGTCGGTGAACACCTGCGTGAAGAAGATCTCCACGCCGGTGCGCGCCAGCGTCGGAATGTCGATGCCGGCCTCGCGCATGCGCTCCACCTGGCCCACCGGCATGCCATACATGCGCTGCATCGTGAAGACGGTGGAGGCCGTGTATTCCCAGATCACCTCGGGCACGATCAGCATGTCGCCGCGGCCGGATTCCGGGCCGAAATTGCGGCGCAGCTGGCTGCAATTGGAGGCCTCGCGCACCAGGTCCAGCTCGTCGTGCAGATACTTGTCGAATTCCGCCACAACTTCGCGCGGCTTCAGGCGGCGGCCGTCGGCGCCCAGGCGCTCGATGATGCGCGCCACGACCTTCAAGAGCGACATGTCCTTTTCGATGATGCTGAGCATGCCCGGACGGAGCACCTTGACGGCGACCTCACGGCCATCGTGCAGCACCGCGAAGTGGACCTGCGCGATGGACGCCGACGCCACCGGGTCCACGTCGAACTGCGCGAACAGCTTTTCTGGCGGTGCGCCCAGCGCCGCCTCGATGCAGGCAGCCGCCTGCGCGGACGGGAACGGCGGCACTCGGTCCTGCAGCAACGCCAGTTCATTGGCGATGTCGGCGGGAATCAGGTCGCGGCGGGTGGACAGCACCTGCCCGAACTTCACAAAGATGGGACCCAGCGACTCCAGCGCCAGACGCAGCCGCTGGCCGCGCGGCGAGCGCGGACGCGTGCCCAGGCGCATGACGCGCAGCAGGCAGGTGGCCAGCGGGTGATTCAGGCTGGACAGGACAAGCTCGTCCAGGCCGTAGCGCAGCGAGACGACGATGATGCGAAAGAGGCGCAGCAAGGGGAACATGGATCAGGCGCCCCGCTTTGCGCCGGCCGAGGCCAGACGGGTTTGCAGCGCCGCCGCCGACCGCGCCAGCGCATCGGCGCGCGCGTTCAGGTCGGCCAGGTCCAGGCGCCATTGCTCCAGCGCCGGACGGCCCGCCAGCACGCCGCTTTCTTCGGACAGATATTCAGAGACATTCTCGGCCAGCCGCTGACCCGCATTGCGAGCCCCGCCGGCCACCGCGCGCGCGCCGCCCACGATGCGCAGCGCGGCGATGTCGCCCACCAAACGGGCGAGCGCGTCTTCCGGATCCCACCGCAACTGCTTGGACAGATCCGCCACCACCTGCGCCAGCGCCGCATCGCCAGAAATATGTGTGGCCTCCGCGAAATCGGGCTTCTCGTGCCCGGCGCCCAGACGCGGCAACGGCAGCTTGTCGGGCGATACGGTCAGCGCGACGTCGGGCACCACGGCCGGGTCGGCCTGGTCGGCCAGCCCGTCGCTATCGATGGACAGGCCCAGCGTGAATCCGCCCATGACGAAACGCACCGTCTTGCCGGCATGCCGCGCCAGGCGTTCGCGCGCCCAATCCTCGCGCCGCAACAGGGCGTTGAGGGCGCTGACGGCCAGGCGCTTCGGGGTGGGCAGGAACGAAAAAGGCAGCATGGGCGGTTGCAAGGACCCGGGAGGGCTTGCCGAAGTTGATGGGTAAATCGGGAGTGTAACGGGTTAGATGAGAGCCTGTTTTGCGGAAGACACATGAAAAACCGGCCCTTTGGGGGCCGGTTCATGCGGACGCCGTGACGGCGTCCGCGGCAGAGGGCCGGTCGAGCCGGACCGCCAGGGATTAGCTGGCGTGTTCCACCGGGATCTGCTGGATGCCGGCCAGCAACCAGCCGCCATTGGCCGGCTTGAACAGGTTCCAGACTTCTTCGAAGCGGAAAGCCTCCGCGCCCGGGGCCTCGCGCAGCATGCCGGAGAAGCGCACGCTGGCCAGGTGACCGTCGGAAACGGTTTCGATGCCCAGCATCTCGGCGTTCAGCAGGACCACTTCGGTCTTGTTGGGCGCCGCGCCGCGCTCAGCCAGTTGCGGCTTGAGTTCGGTGATCAGGTCGTCGGTCAGGAATTCACGCAGACCGTCGGTGCTGCCGCTGTCCCAGACAGCCTGGATGCGGACGAACTGGTCCTTGGCTTGCTTCAGGAAGGCCGGCGTGTCGAAATCGCCCGGCACGAACCAGTTGTTGTCATCGCCCGCCTTGGGCAGAACGGCCGGCGGCTCGATGGGAGCGGCGGCCACCGGCGCGGCGGCTGCCGCTGCGGGTGCGGCGGCGCCCGGCTTCAGCGATTCACGCCACATCGGCTGCTGTTGCTGGCCCGAGGCATTGTTGTTGCCGCCGAATGCGCCCTGGGTGGCAGTGCGCGGACCGGCGCCACGCAGGCGGCGGATGATGAACATGACGGCGAAGACGACGGCGGCGATCAGCAGCGCGGACGACAGGAATTCCAGGAACGCGCCCGACAAGCCCATGCTGGAGAGCAGCGCGGCGATACCCAGACCGGCGGCGATGCCGGCGATGGGGCCCAGCCAACGCGAAGCGCCGCTCTTGGCGGCGGCGCCCGCTGCGCCTGCCGTGGCGGCGCCGGCGGCTGCCGGTGCGGCGGTGGCGCCCGCGGTGTTGCTGTTGGCAGCCGGCGGCGTCGTGGCCTGCCGCTGCGTCGTGACGTTGGAGGATTGACGGCCCACGCTGGAGCCGCCGCCGGCGCGACGGGCTTCGGCGTCAAACGACGCCGTCACCAGCGCGGCGCCCGAAACGGCGATGAGCGCTGCCGCGACAAAGCGCGAAAGACAGAATTTGGACATAGGTTTGCTCCCTCGTACTCGCGCCCCCGCTGCCCCGAGCAACGGGAGGGCCTCGCAATACGCGAGACCATCTGCGCGACTTTTCTTACAGTAATCTGAATGGCGTAAGAATAACGGACAAGCCGCCGCCCCACAAGTTCCCCGCGGGACGGCGAAACTCGCCGTGGTCGCCGGGCGTCAGCCCAGGCGAACGCCTTCGTGCAGCGCGGCGATGCCGGCTGTCAGGTTGAAATATTGCACCCGCTCCAGGCCGGCGGTGCGCAGCATGTCGGCCAGGGTCTCCTGGTCGGGGTGCATGCGGATGGATTCGGCCAGGTAACGATAGCTGGCCTCGTCCTTGGCGATCTTCTTGCCCAGCCACGGCAGCACGTTGAAGGAATACCAGTCGTACGCCGGGGACAGCGGCTTGGCGATGCGCGAGAACTCCAGAACGAGCAGCTTGCCGCCCGGTTTGAGCACGCGGGTCATTTCGGCCAGGGCGCGGTCCTTGTGGGTCATGTTGCGCAGCCCGAAGGCCACGCTGACGCGGTCGAAATAACCGGTGGGGAACGGCAGGCGCTCGGCGTCGCACACCGCGGTGGGCACCAGCAGGCCAGAGTCGGTCAGGCGGTCACGGCCCACGCGCAGCATGGAATCGTTGATGTCGGTCAGCCAGACCTCGCCCGTGGGGCCGGCGCGCTTGGCGAAGGCGCGCGCCAGATCGCCCGTGCCGCCGGCGATGTCCAGGACCTTCATGCCGGGGCGGATGGCGGCGCGGCCGATGGTGAAGGCCTTCCAGACGCGATGCAGGCCCGCCGACATGAAATCGTTCATGACGTCGTAGCGCTGGGCGACTGAATGGAAGACTTCGGCGACCTTGTGGGCCTTTTCGCCTTCGGGGACCGATTGAAAGCCGAAGTGCGTGGAGGTCGAGCCGGATTGTTGCGATTCGGAGGGGTTTTGCATGGTGAATTCCCGATATATCGGTCAATGGTAGCCTATCGGGCGCGCGCCTGCGGCGAGCCGGACCCGCCGAATGACGCGCTGCGGTCACATACCTGAAATATTGCGGCCATACTATCGCAATGTTCGCGCCGCGCCGGCGCTCAGAAGTGTGCCCAATTCGATATGTCCAGCACCATCCTCGTCGTCGAAGACGAACCCGCCATCCAGGAACTGATCGCCGTCAACCTGTCCTTCGCCGGCCACAAGGTGCTGCGCGCCTTCGACGCCGACCAGGCCCAGACGCTGATCCGCGCCGAACTTCCCGATCTGATCCTGCTGGATTGGATGCTCCCGGGAACCTCCGGCCTGGCCATGGCGCGCAAGCTGCGCAACGACGAGCGCACCCGCGCCGTCCCGGTCATTATGCTGACCGCCAAGGGCTCCGAGCAGGACAAGGTGGACGGCCTGGAGGCCGGCGCCGACGACTACATCACCAAGCCCTTCTCGCCCAAGGAGCTGATGGCCCGCATCAAGGCCGTGCTGCGCCGCCGCGCGCCGCAGCTGACTGACGACGTCATCGACGTCGGCGGCCTGAAGCTCGATCCGGTGACGCATCGCCTGTCGGGCAACAGCCAGTCCCTGCAGATCGGTCCCACCGAATTCCGCCTGCTCCATTTCTTCATGACGCACCCCGAGCGCGTGTTCTCCCGCTCGCAGCTGCTGGATCAGGTCTGGGGCGACCACGTCTTCGTGGAAGAGCGCACGGTCGACGTGCACATCCGCCGCCTGCGCAAGGCCCTGGAACCCAGCGGCCATGACGCGCACGTGGAAACGGTCCGCGGCAGCGGCTATCGGTTTACGGCACAGCTCCCCACGCGGTAAAACTAGCGCACGATGATCTGGCTGCGCACGCTTATATTTGTCGCCCTGTGGGCGGTGGTTGCCTTATTGGCGCAATGGCTCATTGGAGACCCCACGGGCTGGATCGTGTTTTCGGCCTCGCTGACCGTCATGCTGTTGTGGCGCAGCTGGCGGCTGACGCTGGTCTCCCGCTGGGCCAATCAACCCGACTCCGCCCCGCCCGCCTCCGTCGGTCCCTGGGACGACATTCTTGCTCCGCTCTATCGGTACACCCGCGCCCGCGCGCGTGAACTGGCTGAAACCCGCGACACCATGCAAGGGATGCTGGCTGCCGCCCAGGCCCTGCCCGATGGCGCCGTCACGCTGAACGAAGATTTTCAGATCGACTGGTGCAACCGCATGGCGCGCCAGCATCTGGGCCTGCGGCTGCCGGCAGATCGGGGACATAACCTTCTGAATCTGCTGCGCGCGCCCGAATTCGTGGAATACGCGCATCGCCCGTCCTGGCCCGAACCCATCCTGGTGCGGCTGGGGCAGCAGGGCCAGGAACGGCTGATGATGATGCAGTTGACGGCCTACGCCAGCAACCAGCGCCTGCTCATCACCCGCGACGTCACGCAGATCGAACGCCTGGAAACCACGCGCCGCGATTTCGTCGCCAACGTCTCGCACGAACTGCGCACGCCGCTGACGGTGCTGGCGGGCTTTCTGGAAACGCTGCGCGACATGCCCGACGACGCCCTGCCGCAAGAGCAGCGCGAGCAGTACATCGACATGATGCACGAGCAGGCGCACCGCATGCAGGCCATCGTGGAAGACCTGCTGACGCTGTCCACCCTGGAATCGTCGCCGGGCAGCGATCCGCGCGCGGTCAACATGGGCGCGCTGCTGCAGAAGGCACGCCAGCAGATCGAGGCGCTGTCGGGCGGCCGGCACGAACTGGTCTGGCACATCGACGAATCCCTGGACGTGCTGGGCGCCGAAAACGAGCTGACCTCAGCCCTGTCCAACCTGCTGACCAACGCCGTGCGCTACACGCCGGACGGCGGCACCATCACCGTGCGCTGGGAACGCGAGCCCGAAGGCGGCGCGTGCTACAGCGTGCAGGACACGGGCATCGGCATTCCGGCGCGCCATCTGCCGCGCCTGACCGAACGCTTCTACCGCGTGGACCGGGGCCGGTCGCGCGCCGTCGGCGGCACGGGATTGGGCCTGGCGATCACCAAGCACATCGCCATGCGGCACGACGCCGAACTGCTCATCACCAGCGAACCCGGCAAGGGCAGCGTCTTCTCGCTGCGCTTTCCCGCCGACCGCATCGCCATCGCCGAAACGGCCTGATTCCCACCCGCGCGGGCGCCTGACGACGCTCTGCGGGTGGTAAATTTTTGGCCATGCGCATCCTGGTCATTGAAGACGAACCCAAACTGGCCGACTACCTGAAAAAGGGACTGTCGGAACAAAGCCATGTCGTGGACGTGGCGCGCGACGGCGTGGACGGTCGCCATCTGGCCTTGGAGGGCGCGTACGACCTCATCGTGCTGGACGTCATGCTGCCTGGCGTGGACGGCTTCGAGGTCCTGGCCTCGGTGCGCGCGCAAAAGGACACGCCGATCCTGATGCTGACCGCCCGCGACGCGGTGGAAGACCGGGTCCGCGGCCTGGAGGGCGGCGCCGACGACTACCTCGTCAAACCCTTCGCCTTTTCCGAGCTGCTGGCGCGGGTGCAGGCGTTGCTGCGCCGCGGCCGCTCGCAGGAACCCACGCTGCTGCGCCTGGCCGACCTGGAGCTGGATCTTGCCAGCAGGCGCGCCCAGCGCGGCGGCCACCGCCTGGACCTGACCGCCAAGGAGTTCAGCCTGCTGGCGCTGCTGCTGCGCAGACAAGGTCAGGTGCTGTCACGCACCACCCTGGCCGAACAGGTCTGGGACATGAACTTCGACAGCGACACCAACGTCATCGACGTCGCCGTGCGGCGCCTGCGCGGCAAACTGGACGATCCCTTCGACACGAAACTGCTGCACACCGTGCGCGGCATGGGGTATGTGCTGGAGTCGCGCGACGCCCCGGGCGGCAGTCCCCGATGATCCGCCCGCGCGTGCGGTCCATGCAGGCGCGGCTGACGCTGCTGTTGGGCGCCATCGCGCTGCTGGTCTCAAGCCTTGCCGGGGCCACCCTGTTCTGGGCGCTCAAGCGCGAGGTCGAGCGCCAGGAGATCACCGAAGTCAGCGGCAAGCTCGAGCTCATCGACCACCTGATCGACATGCAGAACAGCGCCAGCGGCCTGCACGATCTGGCGGCCACGTTCGACCAGATGCGCGCGGGGCAGGGCCAACTTGGCATCTGGATCGAGGACGCGCAGGGCAAGGCCGTCTACGGCGGCGCCCCGCCCGAGACGCTGGCGTCGCCGGACGGCCGCCAGGTCCTGCTTGAGACGCCCGATGGCGGCCGCATGCGCGGCCTGCGCGTTGCGATGAACGATCGCATCCTGCCCGGCGCGCAGTTGACGGTGGCGGTCAGCACGCGAACCAGTTCGCAGTTTCTGTATGCCTACGGCACAGCCCTCGCGCTGATCTGCGCGCTGTGGGTAGGCGCCACCGTCGTCCTGGCAGCCTGGGCCGTGCGGCGCAGCATGGCGCCCGCGCGCCGGCTGTCCGGGCAGGCGGCAGACATCCAGCCCGACAACCTGGCGCGCCGCCTGCCGCTGGAAGACACCGACCGCGAACTGCACGATCTGGTGCGCTCCTTCAACCGCACGCTGGACCGGCTGCAGGCGGCCTACCAGCAGATGGAGGGGTTCAATGCCGATGTGGCGCACGAACTGCGCACGCCGCTGGCGACGCTCATCAATGGCACGCAGGTCATGCTGTCCGCGCCGCGCGACGCCGCCGAGCTGCGCGACGCGCTGGAATCCAACCTGGAAGAGCTGGAAGACCTGAAGACGCTGGTCAACGACATGCTGTTCCTCGCCCGCGCAGACCGCGGCGAACGCGCGGCCGATCTGGCGCCGGTGTCGCTGGCCGCGGAAGCGCGGCGCGTCGCGGAATACTACGAAGCCACGCTGGAGGAACACGGCGTGCAGCTGCGCTGCGAGGGCGACGCCACCGTGGCCGCCAACCGGGGACTCGCGCGACGCGCGCTGGCCAACCTGATTTCCAATGCCATCAAGGCCACGCCGCCCGGCGGCGAGATCTTGCTGACCTGCACGCGCACCGCCGCCGGCGCGCGGGTCACGGTCCGCAACCCGGGCCCGCCCATTCCCGCCGCGGACCTGCCGCGCATCTTCGACCGCTTTTTCCGCGCCGGCCCGACGCGCGCCCCGCGCAGCGAAGGCCACGGCCTGGGCCTGGCCATCGTGCGCGCCATTGCGCACATGCATGGCGGCGAGGTCGATGCGGTGTCCGACATCACCGGCACCGTCGTCGGCATCACGCTGAAGGATCCCGCAGCAAACGCGAACATTACAAAAACGTAATCTGCGCGACAGGATCGGGTCACCCCCGGTTTTCTAAAGTGCCATCACGCTCATTCCCTCTGCAAGGATTCTCGTGAAAGGCACTCTGCTACGCACCTCGTTTGCCGCCCTGGCGCTCATGCTGTCCGGCGCGGCGCTGGCCGCGGGCGATCACGCGCATGGCGGCCACGCCCAGCCGTCCGCCGCGGCGCCCATCGGCACGCCGGGCGATCCGGCCCGCGTCACGCGCACGGTCGAGATCGACATGAACGACGCCATGCGCTTTTCGCCCGCCGCCATCGACGTCAAGGCCGGCGAAACCGTCCGGCTGAACGTGCGCAACTCCGGCAAGATCCGGCATGAGCTCGTGCTTGGCACCGATGCCGATCTGCAGGCGCACTACGCCATGATGATGAAAGATCCCGGCATGCGGCACGAGGAACCCAATGCCGTGTCGCTGGAAGCCGGCAAAAGCGGCCAGATCGTGTGGCGCTTTGACACGGCGGGCACGGTGTCGTTTGGCTGCCTGGAGCCCGGCCACTATGCCGCCGGGATGAAGGGCGCGGTGTCGGTGCTGTGACGCCCTCCGCGCCGGCGTATCCTTTGAACAAACATTTTCCGCCTGGAGCATCATGAACATTGCCCGTCTCACACGCTGCCTGGTCCTTGCCGCCGTCCTCGGCGCCCCCGCCATCGCGGCCGCGCAGGCCACCGTGAAAGTCGAAGTCTGGAAGACGCCCACCTGCGGCTGCTGCGAAGACTGGGTCAAGCACATGCGCGACAACGGCTTTGACGTCGTCACGCACGACGTCGACGACACCGGCCCCATCCGCCGCAACGCGGGCATGGCCAACTACGGTTCCTGCCACACCGCGATGGTGGACGGCTACGCGGTCGAAGGCCACGTGCCGGCCAGCGACGTGCGCCGGCTGCTGCTCGAAAAGCCCGACGCGGCGGGTCTTTCCGCCCCCGGCATGCCGCTGGGATCGCCGGGCATGGACGGCCCGGAGTACGGCGGGCGCAAGACGCCGCACGACGTGGTGCTGGTCGACAAGCGCGGCGGCGCCAAGGTGTTCCAGGCCTATCGCTAGCGCGCGCTTGAAACAATTCACCCACACCGCCTCAATGGCTACTCCTTGCACTGCAGCAAAAATGGTCCACAATAAATAATTGCGTTTCTCACCAACCCCTTGGCAGTCATGGCACAAATCGTCCTGTTCGAGAACATCCACCCGAGCGCCCGCGCCGTCTTCGAGGCCGCCGGCTACACCGATATCGTCACGCATGCCGCGGCCCTGCCGCCGGCGCAATTGCACGACGCCCTGCGCGGCGTGCAAGTGGCGGGGATCCGTTCTCGCACGCATCTGGACGCTGCCCTGCTGTCCGGCAACCCCGACCTGCGTGTCGTCGGATGCTTCTGCATCGGCACGAACCAGGTCGACCTGGACACCGCCATGCAGCGCGGCATCCCGGTCTTCAACGCGCCGTTCTCCAACACGCGCTCGGTCGCCGAGCTGGTGCTGGGCGAGGCCATCCTGCTGCTGCGCCGGATCCCCGAAAAGAACGCCCGGGTCCATCAGGGCCACTGGGACAAGAGCGCTGCGGGCGCGTTTGAGACGCGCGGCAAGACGCTGGGCATCGTCGGGTACGGCAACATCGGCTCGCAGATCAGCACCCTGGCCGAAAGCCTGGGCATGCGCGTCATCTATCACGACGTCGAGGCCAAGCTGCCGCTGGGCAACGCCCGCCCCGCCGGCACGCTGAACGACCTGCTGGAACAGGCCGATGTCGTGACGCTGCACGTGCCCGGCGGCAAGTCCACCGAAAACATCATGAACGCCGAGACCATCGGCCGCATGCGCCGCGGCGCCATCCTGATCAACGCCTCGCGCGGCGCGGTCGTGGACATCGACGCGCTGCACGCGGCGCTGAAATCCGGTCACCTCGCCGGCGCCGCGCTGGACGTGTTCCCCACCGAACCCAAGAGCGCCGACGAACCGCTGGCCAGCCCGCTGATCGGCATGCCCAACGTCATCCTGACCCCGCACATCGGCGGCAGCACGCAGGAATCCCAAGAGAACATCGGCCGCGAAGTTGCCGAAAAGCTCGTGCGCTTCCTGCAGGCCGGCACCACCAAGGGCGCGGTCAACTTCCCCGAACTGCCGTATCTGGAACAGGCCGGCGGCACCCGCATCCTGCACGTGCACCGCAACGCCCCCGGAGCGCTGGGCGCGCTGGACAACCTGATGGCGCAGCACGGCCTGAACATCGTCAGC
>NZ_DAMCTG010000016.1:38051-78564 GCF_032113835.1 Achromobacter sp.
CGTCAGCCAGACCCTGCAGACACGCGGCCAGATCGGCTACGTGATCACCGACGTGGAGGGCCAGGTGGACGACATCGTCATGACCGCCCTGCGCGATCACCCGATCACGGTCCGCTGCGACCGGCTGTAAAGACAAAAGCCCCTTCGGGGGCTTTTTTGTTGGCCAACCAGCTTGCTTGGGACGGTGTCAGACACCCTGCGCTCACTGTCGCGGGTTCGTCGCGGCGTCTCAATGGGTGTCAGACACCTGCGTCGAGATGGCTTGGAACGGTGTCAGACACCCGGCGGTCACGGTCGCGGGCTCGTCGCGGCGTCTCAACGGGTGTCAGACACCTGCGCCGGAGCGTGTGCCAGAGCAGGTGTCTGCCCCCCCTACGAGACGCCCGTCAATCCAACCATGCGCTCCCCGGGGTGTCTGACACCGACCCAATCCAGACGCCGTCGCACAAGGGCCCAATCCAGATGCCGTCGCACAAGGGCCCAATCCAAAGCCGTCAGCCCACTCCCGAATCACCCGCCGCCCGGTGCAGGCATTGCGCGATCTTCTCGCGGACGCTGCCGGGGTCAAACGGCAGCCGGCCGATGATGCCGATCTCCCGGTGAAACGCGTGTTCGTCCAGCGGCAGCAGCCGCAGCCCGGTCATATCCAAACGCCGCAGCCGGGGCAGCAGCGCCACGCCCAGCCCGTGCCGGACCATCCCCGCGATGGCCTCGATCTCGTCCAGCTCCACGGCTTCATGCACGGTGATCCGGTGCTTCTTCAGAAATACATCCACCACCCGCCCGCCAAACGATGCGCGGTCGTAGCGGATGAATGGCTGGGTCGCCAGCAACTCCCGCCACGGAGCGACCGGCATGGATTCCGGCATGGCCAGCATCACCGGCTCGCTCATCAGCGGCTGCCAGCCCAGCTCCGGCGGCAGGGCGAAGGGCGGGCGGATCAGCACTGCCAGGTCGACTTCGCCGGCGTCCACCTGACCCAGCAGCGACAGCGACACGCCGGGCACGATCCGCACACGCACGTCGGGATACACCGCGCGGAACTCGCCCACGGCGTGGACCAGCAGATCCTGCTGCACCGAGGCGATCGCCCCGATGCGCAGCAGCCCGCTGACATGGGCGGCGCCGGCCGACGCCGCCATGCGCTCGGCCATGGCGACCAGCTCTTCGGCCTGGAGCAGCATCTCGCGGCCCTGTGCGTTCAGCAGGGCCGCACGCGGACCGCGGTCAAAGAGCGCGACGCCCAGATATTCCTCCAGGCGCCGGATCTGGGCGCTGACCGCGGACTGCGTGAGCCCCAACTGCGCCCCCGCCCCGGTAAAGGTGCCGTCCCGCGCCACGGCAATGAAGGTCTTGAATTCCTTGAGCACAATCAATTTTTTCGATGCTAAGCCTCGAAAAATATCGTTTTGCTATAAAAAAAACAATACCTAAACTACGTCCTGGTGCTAATGCCGACGCAATTGCGGTCGCCCACCCCGAACGATCATCTTTCCTTTGCCTGACCCGGAGCCTTGCATGTCCGCTCAAACCAACCTGCCGCCGTTCCACCTGGCCTTCCCCGTGCGGGATCTGGCCGAAGCCCGCGCCTTCTACGGCGAAAAGCTGGGCTGTCCGGAGGGGCGCAGCTCCCCCGAATGGATCGACTTCAATTTCTACGGCCACCAGATCGTGGCTCACCTGGCGCCAAGCGAGTGTGGCCACAAAGCCACCAGCGCGGTCGATTCGCACAATGTGCCCGTGCGCCATTTCGGCGCCGTGCTTTCCATGGAACAATGGGAAGCCATGGCCAAGCGCCTGACCGACGCCAAGACCGAGTTCGTCATCGAACCCTACATCCGCTTCAAGGGCGAGGTGGGCGAACAGGCCACCATGTTCTTCCTGGATCCGTCGGGCAACGCATTGGAATTCAAGGCGTTCAAGAACATGGATTCGTTGTTCGCCAAGTAACCCGTCACTACAGGTTTCGTGCCGTTGAACGTAAATTCAGACCCGCTTTCTCCGGCCGAAACCCGCTGGCGCATCCTGCCCCAGGGTGACCGCTGCCTGATCATTTCCTTCGGCGAAAACATCGACGCCGCCATCGGCCGCACGTGCCTGGCGGTGGCCCGCATGCTGCGCGACGCGCGGCTGCCGGGCGTCACCGATGTGGTGCCCTCCTTCGTCGCCGTGGCCGTGCATTACCGGCCTGGCGGCCAGGGCGAAGGCCCCACCTACGCCTCGCTATCCGAACACATCCAGGCCTTGCTCGCCGGCGGCATACCCACCGGCGATGCGGGCGGACGCGAGGTCGACATTCCCGTCTGCTATGGCGGCGAACACGGTCCCGACCTGGCCGAGGTCGCCCGCGCGGCGCGCATCTCGCCCGACGCCGTCGTCCAGTTGCACAGCGAACCGCGCAGCATGGTGTTCATGCTGGGATTCGCCCCCGGGCATGCCTATCTGGGCGTGCACGACGAAAAACTGAACATTCCCCGCCGACCCTCGCCCCGCACCGCCGTGCCGCCGGGCGCGGTGGCCATCGCCAACCGCCAGACCGTCATCTACCCGAACCGGCTGCCGGGCGGCTGGAACATCATCGGGGCGACGCCGCTCGTCATGTTCGACCCCACGCGGGAACCCGCCGCCCTGCTGCAACCGGGCGACACCGTGCGCTTCGTGCCGATCGCGCCCGAAGAATTCGACCGCATCCGGGGGAGCCGGCCATGAGCGTGACGGTGATCAAGCCGGGCATGCTGTCCAGCTTTCAGGACCGCGGGCGCGAGGGCTACCAGCATCAGGGCATTCCCGCCGCGGGCGCCATGGACGAGCGCGCCCACCGGCTCGCCAACGCCCTGGCGGGCAATGAGGGCGACCCGGCCACGCTGGAAATCACCCTGACCGGCCCGACGCTGCGCTTTGACGTGCCGGCCTGTTTTGCGCTGGCCGGCGCCGACCTGGGCGCCACGCTGAACGGCCAGGACATTCCCCTGCTGCGTCCGCTCATCGCGCGGGCGGGCGACGTGCTGGCCTTCGGCGCGCGGCCCGCCGCCGGCGTGCGCGCCTACCTCGCCGTACATGGCGGTTTTGCGCTGCCGCCCGTCATGGGCAGCGAAACCACGTACCTGCGCAGCGGCTTCGGCGGCTTTGAAGGACGCGCGCTGGCCAAGGGCGACGTCGTCCCCCTGCGCCGTCCGCTGGCGCCGGACCGCGATGCCGCCGACGTGCAGAAGGCGCTGTGGAACGTGCGCGTCTATCTACCTGCTTCGCTGGGCAACAAGCAGCGCGAATTCATCCGCTTCCTGCCCGGCGTGCACTGGCCGGAATTCTCGCAAAGCAGCCGCCGCGCGTTTTCGGAGTCGGACTTCCGCATCAGTCCGCAGTCGGACCGCATGGGCTACCGCCTGCTCGGCCGGCCGCTCGCCATGAACCAGCCGCGGCAGATGCTGTCGGAAGCGGCCTGTTTCGGCACCGTGCAGGTGCCTTCGGGCGGCGAGGCCATCATCCTCATGGCCGACCGGCAGACCACCGGCGGCTATCCCAAGATCGCGCAGATCGCCACCGTGGATCTGCCCGCCCTGGCGCAATCCGCGCCCGGCCAGACGCTGCGTTTCCAGCGGATCGAGCTGGAAGAAGCGCAGCGCCTGGACGGCGAACGCGAGCGCGCATTTGCCCAACTGCACGCCGCGCTTGAACCGCTGCGCGCGCTGCTGGCCTAGAAAGGAATCCGTTATGACCACCCGCATCGACCTGAATTGCGACATGGGCGAAAGCTATGGCGCATGGACCATGGGCAACGACGCGGCGGTGCTGCAATTCGTCAGCTCCGCCAACATTGCCTGTGGCTTTCACGGCGGCGATCCCGCCACCATGCGCAAGACCGTGGCAGCGGCATTGGCGCAGGGCGTTGCGCTGGGCGCTCACCCCAGCCTGCAGGACCTGGCCGGGTTTGGCCGCCGCGTCATCCAGATCAGCCCGGACGAGGCCTATGACATCGTCGTGTACCAGATCGGCGCGCTGGCGGGCGTGGCCGCCTCGCAAGGCGCGCGGCTGCATCACGTGAAGGCGCACGGTGCGCTGTACAACATGGCGGCCAAGGACGAGCCGCTGGCAAAGGCCATCTGCCAGGCGGTCAAGGACGTGGACGCCTCGCTGATCCTGTACGGACTGGCGGGCAGCAAGCTGATCGACGCGGCGCGCGCCATCGGTCTGGCCTGCGCCAACGAAGTCTTCGCGGACCGCTCGTATCAGGACGACGGCTCGCTGACGCCGCGCACGCGCGCGGGCGCCATGATCGAAGACGTGGAGATTGCGGTGGCACAGGTCGTGCGCATGGTGCGTGAAGGCCTGGTGCGGTCGGTGGACGGCAAGGACGTGCCGGTGCAGGCTGACACGCTTTGCATCCATGGCGACCAGCCCAATGCGCTGGTATTTGCCGATGGCATCCGGCGGGCGCTGCAGCAGGCCGGCATCGAGGTGCGCACGCCGCCTCGCGGCTGAAGGCTGCGGTCGCGGGGCTCGGGGCAGATTCGCGGCGTTATCCGGCCAGATGAAACCCTAGACCGAATCCAGCGACGCCTCGCGGTAGGCGCGCAGGATCTCCGGCAGCACTTCCACCACATACCGGCGGGTCAGTTCCGCCGCGCGGTCGAAATCGCGGCTGCCGAGCGCCTGGATGATGCCGTCCGTGTAGGCCGGAATATTGTTGGCCTCGAGCGACTGCCGGGCCAGCATGTAGCCCAGCGGTTCGATCTGTTCGTACAGCTTGCTGAGCATGCTGGTCAGCGGCGCGTTGCCCGTGTAGCGCGCGGCCGCCAGATAGAAGTCGCGCGACGCCGCGATGAAACCGCGCGCGTCCAGCCGGTCCATAGCCGCGACGATGGCCTCGTGCAGCGTGGCCAGCTCGTCCACCAGCGGCCCGACGTCGGGCATTTCGGCGACCTGCCGGATGCAATACGCTTCCAGCTCCGCGCGCAGCATGTACAGATGGCGGATCTGGGTTTCGGTGTAGAGGGTGACCCGGAAGCCCTTGCGCTGGATGTGCGTCACCAGCCCGCTCAGCTCCAGCAGACGCATCGCTTCCCGGATGGGGCTGCGGCTGGTGCCGAAACGCTGTTCCAGTTCCTGTTCCCGTAACGGCTGCCCGGGCCGGATAGTGCCGTTCACTATCAACTCACGAATCTGTTCCTGTAGGAAATACGGAATCGTGGCGGGCGCTTTGACGTCCAATCGGCTCCCCTTCTACTGCGTACGCATGCTATGAGACCGTGACAAGATACTAGAAATCTCTTGAAACAGAAATAGAAATAAAGTTTCAGACGGCGCGAAACGCGACGCCCTGCACGCTCTGGGCAGTGTCGGAAGGACAAATTTGCCCGCGTTGCGCGCTCAGTCCCAGTCGTCGCGGTAGACGAACTTGGGCATCTGCCAGTTGAAGCGCAGGGCCATGAGGCGCATGGTCAGTCCTGCGGCCAACGCGATGGGCACCGAGGCGTTGGCCGACAGCCCGAGCGACATCGATCCCAGATACAGCGCGCCGGTCACCAGGGACACGCTGGCGTAGAGTTCCTTGCGGAACAGCAGTGGCACTTCGTTGCAGAGCACGTCGCGCAGCACCCCGCCGGCGCACCCGGTGATCATGCCGCTGATCAGCACCACGGTGATCGGCAGTTGCATCATCTGCGCCACCTGGCAGCCGATGACCGTGAATGCGACCAGCCCCAGCGCGTCCGCCAGCAGGAACACGCTGCGCAGCCGGCGCATGACCGGGGCGATCAGCGCGGTCAGGATGGCCGCGCCGCCCGTCATCCACAGGTATTCGGGGTGGACGACCCACGTGAGCGGATAGTGCCCCAGCAGCACGTCGCGCAGCGACCCGCCGCCCAGCGCCGTCACGCACGCGATGATGCAGACGCCCATCCAGTCCATGTCGCGCCGCCCCGCCGACAATGCCGCCGTCATGGCTTCGGCGACGATGGCGACCAGGTACAGCGTGTGCAGCAGGGCAGGCGACAGATCGGTAAACATAGGTGGGGCGGTAGCTTGGGCAGGTGCCATTGTATTGAGCCTTGCCCGCGGACGCGCCATTGCCTGCGCGCGCATCATCCCGTACCCTCAAACCTGCGTTGACAACGATCAACTCCAGTCTCGTTTCGCGGCGAGACAATGGAGACGTGCCCGACCGGGCGCTATTGGGCCAGGCAGCGCGGACGCGGGAGCCGCCCCTCTGGCCGTAACCGGGAGATTAGGTATGACCCAGCAAATTGGCCCCATCCTTCTGGCCACCGACCTGAGCGCGCGCGGCGACAGAGCCCTCGACCGCGCCCTGCAGTTGACCAAGGAACTGAACACCAAGCTGATCATGCTGCATGTCATGGAGTCCCATGCCACGCCGCTCACCACCCCCGTCTGGCGCCGCCTGTCGCCGGATCACAAGGCCCTCGTCGAACGCGAACTCGCCGAAGACGTCGCCGCCGCCAACGTGCCGGCCGAAGTCGTGGTCACCAAGGGCGACCCCGTCGCCAGCATCATGGAAACTGCCGACGCGTATGGCTGCTCGCTGATCGTGGCCGGCATCGCCCGCCAGGAAACGTTGGGCCGCCTGCTGCTCGGCACCACGGTCGAAAAACTGGCTCGCCAGGCGCGCCAGCCCGTGCTGGTCGTCAAGAACCGTCCTCGCCGGCCCTATCGCGACGTGCTGGTCGCCACCGACTTCTCGGATGGTTCGCGTCAGGCGCTGCGCGCCGCGCTGCAACTGGTGCCCAATGCGGACATCACCTTGTTCAACGCGTATGAAGTGCCGTTCCAGAGCGTCACCAAGCCGGACGACGGTGTCGTCGACAATCTCTACCGAACCGCCGAACAATGCGCCGAGCGCTTCATCGCCGAAACGCCCGAACTGCCCAAGGGCCGTCCGACCAAGGTGGTGCTCGAAGCCGGCCAGCCCGAAACCGTGCTGTCCGATTACTCGTTCAACCATCGCTCCGACCTGGTCGTCACCGGCACCCACGGCCGCACAGGCATCCTGCGCACCGCCATCGGCAGCGTGGCCGAGCGGCTGCTGGAATCCTTGCCCAGCGACGTGCTGATCGTCCGGCTGAGCGGGGAAGAGTAGATTTTTTGCCAGCAAAAAGGCGGCGCTTGTGCGCCGCCTTTTTTTTGATTGGCCTGTCTTCGGTTCGCAAGGTGTCTGACACCCATGCGGCGTCCTGGCAACTTGGGGGCCTATTCGTACGGGTGTCAGACACCTTGAGGGCGTGGGTTACGCGTCGCCCTGCTTTTCCATGGTGTCGATCGTGCCGCGCAGGATCTTCAGCAGCACCAGTCCGGGTACGGCGATGACCACCGTCACCAGGAAGAATCCCGGCCATCCCAGATGCTCGACCAGCGGCGGCGTCAGCGGGCCGGCCAGATAGGTGCGGCCCACAGCCGACAGCGCCGACAGCAGCGCAAATTGCGTGGCCGAGAACCGTTGGCGGCAGAGCGCCATCAACAGGCCCACGAACGACGCCGTGCCCAGGCCGCCGCACAGGTTTTCGATCCCCACGCCGGTTGCCATCAACCACAGGTTCTTCGGGCTGACCGCGATCAGCCAGTAAGCCAGGTTCGACACCGCTTGCAAAAGACCGAAGGCCATCAGCGACCGGTACAGCCCCCAGCGCGACATCAGCGCCCCGCCCGCCAACGCGCCGAAGATGGTGGCCGCCAGACCCAGCACCTTGTTCACGGTGCCGACTTCTGTCGGCGTGAATCCCGCGCCGCGGATGAGAAACGTGGTGGACAAGGCGCCGGCAAATGCATCGCCCAGCTTGTACAGCACGATCAGCAGCAGCACCGCCATCGCGCCGCGGCGGGTGAAGAATTCATGCAGCGGCTCGGCCACGGCCTCGCGCAGGGTGCGCGGGGCGCGCGCGACGTGTTCAGGTTCGGGCGCCAACAGGGTGGCCACCGCGCACAGCAGCATCAGCCCGCCCATCAGGACGTATGTGTTGCCCCACCCTATCCACTGGTCCGCCATGATGAGCGCCAGGCCGCCCGACACGATCATGGCCAGCCGGTAGCCCATGACCTTGATGGCCGCGCCCGCCCCGCGCTCGTCCTTGCGCAGCACGTCGGTGCAATAGGCATCGAAGGCGATGTCCTGCGTCGCCGACAGAAAGGCGACCAGCACGGCCAGCAGCGCCAGCGGCATCAGCGCGGATGACGGCGACATCGCGCCCATCGCCATGATCACCACCGCCAGCAGCAACTGCGTCACGAGCATCCAGCCGCGGCGCCGGCCCAGCAAGGGCGGCACGAAACGATCGACCAGCGGCGCCCAGAGAAATTTGAGGGTGTAGGCCGTGCCTACCAGGGTGAGGAAACCGATTTCCTGCAGCGGAACGCCTTCGACGGTGGCCCAGGCCTGCAAGGTGCCGCTGGTCAGGGCCAACGGCAGGCCGCTGGCAAAGCCCAGCACCAGCAGAGGGGCAACGCGCGGGCTGGTGTAGACGTTGGATACAGCGGTGATGACGATCTCCTGAATTGGCCGGCGGCGTCAAAGGCGCTGGCCGCGGGCTTGCGGCATTTTAGGGCCTGTTGCCCCGCGCCGTCAGGAGGATGCGTGTCGGAATGTCAGGGCGATGAATGTCAGGGCGAAGCAAAGCGATACACCGCCAGCGTGCTGCGCCAGCTTGGGAACATTTGCACTTCCTTGCCTTCGTTGAAGGTGGCGCGCTCCAGGATGCGCAGGCCCACTTCCCCGGCGAGCTGCTCGAAGTCGCGCAGCGTGCACAGGTGGATGTTGGGCGTGTTGTACCACTGGTACGGCATCTGTCCGGTCACGGGCATGCGGCCGCGCAGGATGGCCCAACCATGCGGCCAGTAGCCGAAGTTGGGAAACGACACCACGCCGTAGCGCGCCACGCGGGCCATTTCGCGCAGGATGTGTTCGGTGCGGTGCATGGATTGCAGCGTCTGCGACAGCACGACGGTGTCGAACTGCTTGTCGTCAAAGAGCGCCAGGCCGTCTTCCAGGTTCTGCTGGATGACCTCGACGCCGCGGCGCACGCAGGCGATCACGCAGGTGTCGTCGAGCTCGACGCCGGCTCCCTTGACCTGCCGATGGTCGCGCAGGTGCGCCAGCAGCGCGCCGTCGCCGCAACCCAGGTCCAGGACGCGGCTGCCCGGTTCGATCCAGCCGGCGATGCGCGCCAGGTCGGGCCGCAGCGCACTGTGGGCATAGCGGGGAGTCACGGAAGTCATTCGGAGCATCCTTCAATCGGGGCGGCGGCTTGCAGGCCCAGCTCGCGCGCGATGCGTTCGTAGTAGCCGCGGACCACCGCGTGGTAGCGCGCGTCTTCCAGCAGGAAGGCGTCGTGGCCGTGCGGCGCGTCGATCTCGGCGTACGTGACGGGACTGCCGTTTTTCAGCAGCGCCCGCACGATCTCGCGCGATCGCTCCGGCGGAAAGCGCCAGTCGGTCGAAAACGACACCAGCAGGAAGTTGGACTTGGCGGGCGCCAGCGCGCGGGCCAGGTCGCCGCCCGTGGTGCGCGCCGGATCAAAATAGTCCAGCGCACGCGTGATCAGCAGATAGGTGTTGGCGTCGAAATACCGGGTGAACTTCTCGCCCTGATAGCGCAGGTACGACTCGACCTCGAACTCGACGTCGAAGCCGTAGCGGTACGCGCCGTTCTCGGCCGGTGCGCGCTGGGCGCGACCGAATTTTTCGGCCATGTCGTCATCGGACAGGTACGTGATGTGGCCGATCATGCGCGCGACCGACAGGCCGCGGCGCGGCACGGTGTCCTGCGCGTAGTAGTCGCCGCCGTGGAAATCCGGGTCGGTGATGATGGCGCGGCGGGCCACTTCGTTAAAGCCGATGTTCTGTGCCGACAGGCGCGGCGTGCTGGCGATGACGATGCAGTTGGCCACGCGCTCGGGCAAGGTGATGGACCAGCTGAGCGCCTGCATGCCGCCCAGCGATCCGCCCATCACGGCCGCGAAGCGCTCGATGCCGAAGTGGTCCGCCACCCGCGCCTGCGCCCGCACCCAGTCTTCCACGGTCAGCACTGGGAACGCGGCGCCCCAGGGCTTGCCGGTCTCGGGATTGAGGCTGGCCGGCCCGGTCGAGCCGAAGCACGAACCCAGGTTGTTCACGCCGATCACGAAGAAGAGATTGGTGTCCACCGGCTTGCCGGGGCCCACCATGTTGTCCCACCAGCCCAGGTCGGTGGGGTTGTCCGCGGCTTGGCCCGCCACGTGGTGCGAGGCATTGAGCGCGTGGCAGATCAGCACGGCATTCGTGCGCTGCGCATTGAGCGTGCCGTAGGTTTCGACAGCCAGTTCGTAAGACGCAAGCGATTGGCCGCTAAGCAGGGGCAGCGGTTCGTCGAAACGAATGAACGTGGGAGAGACGAGGCCGACCGAACCGGGATCAACGGTATCGGAAGTCGTGACAGTTGCGGGGACGAACCCGCTGGCCGAATCACCGGCCAAATGTTGGGCAGGAGTGGTCATACGGACCTCTTTAGCTGGATTTATTGGAAGGCGCCCGCAAGCGGATCAGGCAAATCGGCGCCGAAAATTGGGTAGTGCGGCAGGAATTCTAGCACTGCTAAGCGCCGGCTTCCCAGGGCTCCTGTCCCAGATACTCGTAGCGCTCGGTGTTCACGCGCGACACGCGCCACTCCACCGGCTGGCGGTTGTAGGAAAACGCAATGCGCCGGATCTCCAGCAGCGGGCTGCCCTCGGCCACGCCCAGGCAACGCGCCTGCGTGCGTTCGGCCAGGCAGGTCCGCAAGCGCTCGTCCGTCGCAATGACGTTGACGCCGAACAGGTCCTGGTACAGCGCGTACAGCGTGCTGGAGCGCTCGCGCAGGTGCGTCTCAAGCAGCCCCGGAAAGCGCGATTCGGGCAGGCAAACGTCGTCGGCCATGACCACGTCGCCGTTGAGCGACAGCACGTTCAGGAACTCGAACACGTGGGCGCCGGCGGGCAGTTCCAGCTTTTCGCGCGCGACTGCTGAGGCCTTCACCCGCCGGAAGCGCAGCAGCTCGGTGGTCGGATAGGACTTGCTGCCGTCCTGCCCGACGATGCGGAAGAACTTGAAGAAGTGATGGTTGCGCGTGTGCACCGCCACATAGGTCCCGCGGCCCTGATGACGCACCAGGATATTTTCGGCGGCCAGTTCGTCGATGGCCTTGCGCAAGGTGCCGATCGACACGCCGAAGCGTTCGGCCAGATGCTTTTCCGGGGGGATTGCCTCGCCCTGCTTCCACTCGCCTTGCGCCAGCGCGGCAAGCACGGCCTGCTTGACCTGTTCGTACAAGGGACTGCCCAGGGGCACAGTCGGTGACAGGCTGGTGTTCATGGGTGCATCGCAAAAATCGTGGACCTCCAGTGTAGCGGCGCGTCCGTCATTCGCTCAAGTCATGTAAGTCATCTATATGATTTAGTTGACTTTGAAAAAAGCCGGGCCTAAGATTTCCTGGCCGTTGTGATCCGCGCCGCGTGCAGCACCCGGGCGGCGCCCCTGACTCAGAGAGGAAGACAATGATTCACGCCGTATTGCACGATGCGAAGGACACGGTGGCGGTCGCCGTGGTGGAGGGCCTGACCGCCGGAACGGAGCTGAACGCCTGGATCATGGATGAAGACAAGATCATCCATGTGCGCGCGTCGCAGGACATTCCCATCGGCCACAAGGTGGCGATGAAGGACATGGCCGTGGGCGACACCGTCTTCAAGTACGGCGTCGACATCGGCCGCGTGGTGGCGCCCATCAAGGCCGGCCAGCACGCCCACGTGCACAACATCAAGACCAAGCGCTGGTAAGCGCCCGTCCATCGCACAGGAACCCACCATGTCCATCATCACTGCCCAGACCACCTTCCAAGGCTATCGCCGCGACAATGGCCGCGTCGGCGTGCGCAACCACGTCATCGTCCTGCCCGTGGACGACATCTCCAACGCCGCGGCCGAGGCCGTCGCCAACAATATCAAGGGCACCCTGGCCCTGCCTCATCCTTATGGCCGCCTGCAGTTCGGCGAGGACCTGGAACTGCACTTTCGCACGCTGATCGGCACCGGCTGTAACCCCAACGTCGCCGCCGTGGTCGTCATCGGCATCGAGGAAGGCTGGACCAAGCGCGTCGTCGACGGCATTGCCGCCACCGGCAAGCCCGTCATGGGCTTTTCCATCGAACTGCACGGCGACCACGACACGATCATGCGCGCGTCGCGCTGCGCCAAGGAATACGTGCATTACGCCACCGCGCTCACGCGCAGTGAATGCCCCATCGCCGACCTGTGGGTCTCCACCAAGTGTGGCGAATCCGACACCACGTCGGGCTGCGGCGCCAATCCCACGGTGGGCAACGCCTTCGACAAGCTCTATGCGCTGGGATCGACCCTGGTGTTCGGGGAAACGTCGGAGCTGACCGGCGGCGAACACATCGTCGCCGAACGCTGCGCCAACGACGCCGTGCGCGAGCGCTTCATGTTCATGTTCGACCGCTACCAGGCCATGATCGACCGCTGGAAGACCAGCGACCTGTCCGAATCCCAGCCCACCAAGGGCAACATCGCCGGCGGCCTGACCACCATCGAGGAAAAGGCGATGGGCAACATCCAGAAGATCGGCAAGCAATGCCGGGTGGATGGCGTCATCGACAAGGCCGAAATCCCCGACGGCCCCGGACTGTGGTTCATGGACTCGTCCTCGGCCGCGGCGGAAATGGTCACGCTATGCGCCGCCTCCGGCTACGCCGTGCACTTCTTTCCCACCGGCCAGGGCAACGTCATCGGCAACCCGATCCTGCCAGTCATCAAGATCTGCGCCAATCCGCGCACCGTACGAACGATGTCCGAACACATCGACGTGGACACCAGCGCCCTCCTGCAGCGCGAGATCGACCTGAATCAGGCCGGCGACAAGCTGCTGGAATGCATGCTGGCCACCGCCAACGGCCGGTGGACCGCGGCCGAGGCCCTGGGCCACCGCGAGTTCGTCCTCACGCGGATCTTCGAAAGCGCCTGACAGGCCTTTCCGGCGCCGGCGCGTACTGGAGAACGCGCCGGCCGCCCTCGCGGCATCATCGCAGCATCAACGACAAGAACCTGCAGACCCGGGCGCAGTCCGCGGCAGCATAGGCGTACGCATTCCTACCCGGGCGTTAATCCCCAAGGAGGAAGACAGATGAGTAGCGAACCGCATTACCCCTTGCAAGATGCGCAGCGCCGTCGCCTGCTGGGCGCCCTGGGCGCCGCCGGCGTCTGTGCGCTGGCCCCGTGGGAACGGGCGCTGGCGCAGAAAGGCGCATGGCCCGAGCGTCCCATCAACTACGTGGTGCCGTTTCCGCCGGGCGGACTGACCGACGTGGCCGCGCGCCAGGTGGGCAAGGCGCTGGCGGACGCCGAACGCTGGAACGTGGTGGTCGAAAACAAACCCGGGGGCAGCGCCAACATCGGCGCGGCGCATGTGTCGAACGCCGCGCCCGACGGCTACACCTGGCTGGCCATCACGCTGTCGCACGCGGCCAATGCCACGCTGTTCGCGGGCAAGGCCGGGTATGACCTGACCCGCGACCTGACCCCGCTCGCCGGGCTGGCGTCGTCGCCAATCATGGTGGTCGTCAACGCCAAGAGCAATATCAAGACCATGGACGACCTGGCGCGCGCGGCCAAGGCCAAGCCGCTGTCGGCCGGCTCCAGCGGCAACGGCACGCCGCCGCACCTGACGCTGGCGCTGTATCAGAAGCTGACAGGCGTGCCGCTGATGCACGTGCCGTACAAGGGCGGCGCGCCGTCGCTCACGGACCTGATCGGCGGACATCTGGACGTGGTGTTTTCCAACTACCCCGAATCACTGGCACACGTGAAGAACGGATCGCTGCGCGCTTTGGCGATCACCACGCGCGAGCGCAGCAAGGACCTGCCCGACCTGCCCACCACGGCCGAAGCCGGCCTGCCGGACCTGATCGTCGAGAACTTCACCGGCGTGCTCGCGCCTGCCGGCACCCCGCCCGAACTGGTCCAGCGCATCGGCGACGCCATCGTCAAACAGGTCTCGCAGCCCGCCATGCAGCAGTCATTGCTGCAATTGGGCTTCGTGCCCCAGCCGCGCGGCCCGAAGGAGTTCGGTGCGTACCTGAAGTCCGAGGTCGACCGCTGGGCCAAGATCATCCGCGACGCCAACATCCAGGTCGCCTGACGCGGCCAACCTGCCACCACGAAGAGGAGTCCGGCAGATGCGAGTTTTGATATCGGAGTTCATGGACGCGCCTGCCGTCCAGGCCCTGCAGCAGCGGTTCGACGTGCAGTACGCGCCCGAACTGGTCGAGCAGCGCGGCGCGCTGCTCGCGGCCGTTGCGCAGGCCGACGCCCTCATCGTGCGCAATCGCACCCAGGTGAACGCAGAGCTGCTGGCCGCGGCGCCGCGCCTGGTTGCGGTGGGCCGGCTGGGCGTCGGGCTGGACAACATCGACCTGGCGGGATGCGAAACGCGCGGCATCAAGGTCATCCCCGCTACAGGCGCCAATGCCCGCGCCGTGGCCGAGTACGTCATCGGCACGATGCTGTCGCTGTTGCGGGGCGCCTATCGATCGACCGCGGACGTGGCCGCCGGCGTGTGGCCGCGCAATGCGCTGTCGCAGGGGCTGGAAGCGCATGGCCGCACGCTGGGCGTGGTGGGGTTCGGGGGCATCGGCCGCATGGCCGCCCAGCTTGCGCGCGGGCTGGGCATGCGCATCGTGGGTAGCGACGCCGCCCTGCCGCCTGACCATCCCGCGTGGCAGGAAGCGGGCGCCGAGCCGCTGTCGCTGGACGACCTGCTTGCCCGGGCGGACGTCGTGACGCTGCACCTGCCGCTCACGCCTCAGACCCGCCATCTGCTGGACGCCGCGCGCATCGAACGCATGCGCGCCGGCGCCATCCTCATCAACACATCCCGCGGCGGCATCGTGGACGAATCCGCGCTGGCGGCGGCGTTGCGGGCCGGACGCCTGCGCGGCGCGGCGTTGGACGTCTTCGAGCAGGA
This sequence comes from Achromobacter sp., assembly GCF_032113835.1. GTDB lineage: Bacteria > Pseudomonadota > Gammaproteobacteria > Burkholderiales > Burkholderiaceae_B > Achromobacter. Next base: position 53,049 of record NZ_DAMCTG010000016.1, read on the forward strand.
GCCGCTGCCCGCAGGCAGTGCGCTGGCCGACGCGCCGAACCTGATCCTGACACCGCACATCGCGGGGCTCACGCAGGAGGCCAACACGCGCGTTTCCGACATGGTGGCCGCCGGTGTGACAATGGCGCTTGACGCCCGCGCACGCTGACGAGGCGCGGCGCGCCTCACACGACAGGAAGGATATGGCTCACATCTATCTGGACGAACTTCAACACCTGGCCGCGGCCGGTCTTGCCGCCGCCGGCGCCAACCCGGTCATGGCCGACAGCACCGCCCGCGCGCTGGTCTTCGCGGAAAGCCAGGGACTCAGCTCCCACGGCCTGTCGCGCGTGCCGTTCTACGCCGGCCATCTGCGCACCGGCCGCGCCATCGGCTCGGCCGTGCCGCGCCTCGTGAACGAGCGTGGCGGTGCGGCGCTGATCGACGCGGGTTCGGGCCTGGCGTTTCCCGCCTGCGCGATGGCGGTCGAACAAGCGACGGCCCGCGCCCGCGAGCATGGCGTTGCGTTCGTCGGCGTGGCCAACAGCCATCACTTCGGCGAAGCGGCCTATCACCTGGAAGCCCTCGCCGACGCCGGCATGGTGGGGCTGGCGCTGAGCAATTCGCCCGCCGCCATGCCCGCCTGGGGCGGCAAGCGGCCGCTGTTCGGCACCAACCCCGTCGCGGCGATCTTCCCGCGACGCGGCGGCGCACGCCTGGTCATCGACCTGTCGCTGTCGCAAGTGGCGCGCGGCAAACTCATGATCGCCGCGCGCGACAACCAGCCCATTCCGCTGGGCTGGGCGCTGGACGCGGAGGGCCAGCCCACCACCGATCCCAAGGCGGGACTGGCCGGCAGCATGCTGCCCGCGGGCGGCGTCAAGGGCGCCATGCTGGCGCTCATCGTCGAACTCATGGCCTGCGCGCTGACCGGCGCGCGCTTCGGCTACGAGAACGAGTCATTCTTTGTGGATGAAGGCGGCCCGGCGCGGCTGGGGCAGGCCTTCATGGCCATCGATCCCAACGCGCTGGCGGGCAACGACGTCTACCTGGAACGCGTGGAAACGCTGGTCGACGCCATGCTCGAAGACGAGGGCGTGCGCCTGCCGGGCGACCGCCGCCGCAAGCTGCGCGACGAGGCCGTCAAGCACGGCCTGGATCTGCCCGATGCGTTGATGACGCAGCTGCGCGCGTTGGCGGGTGCGGGGTGAACCGCGCGGGCTGACAGTGCGACTTGACTGCCGGGCTTGACTGCGGGGCTTGACTGCGGGGCTTGACTGCGAGACTTGACCCCGCCGCCTGGCGCCCTACTGCCCGTGGGAGAACCACAGCATCAGCGGCGCCAGCAGCAAAAACGCCACGGTGGACACCAGCACGGCGCCCGCCGCGGTGTCGCCCAGTGGCGTGTAGCGCCGCGCGTACATATAGCTGACCACGGCGCACGGCATGGCCATCTGCAGCGTCAGCGCGCCGGCCAGCACCGGCTCCAGGTCCATCGCCCACACCACGGCCAGCCCGGTCAACAGGCCCACCACCAGGCGGATCGCGCCAACCTTGGCCCCATCGCGCACGCCGTTGGACGGAATCAGCGCCAGCGCATGGCCCAGGCTCAGCAGCATCAGCGGCACCGTCACGGCGCCCAGCATGCGCGCCGTCTCGATGATCCACGCCGGAACCGGCACGTCCAGCAGACGCAGCGCCACCGCCACCACTGACGCCAGCAGGATCGGGCTCTTCCAGCTTCCCTTGGTGTTCACGCCGGGCAGCAAGCGCACCGCGATGGTGTGCATCACGAAGGAACTCACCGCAAAAAAAGCCACCGCCACCGACAGGCCCGCGTCGCCGAACGCCAGTTGCGAAATCGGCAGGCCCAGGTTGCCGGCATTGGGCTGGAACGCCGTGGGTAGAAGGCTCCGCACGGGCAGCTTCCAGGCCTTGAGCAGCGCCGCGCAGATCAGCGCGCACAGCAGCAGGGCGATCAGGGTTGCCGCAGCCACGTCGGCCAGCGCGCGGTTGTCCAGGTGGGTGGTGACAAAGGTATGGAACACCAGCGCGGGCGTGGTGACGGAGGTGACCAGCGTGGTGATGAAGTTGCCGCCGAAGGGAAGATCGCGCTTGCCCCAATAAAGCCCGATTCCTACACAGAAAAGCAGGGGCAGCATCAGCACGATGGCTGACAAGTAGAACTGCGCGATGGCCAACATGGACTATTCCGTCAGAGATAAAAAGATTGATGCCTCGCGGCATCATTGCTTGCCCCGGCCGGGGCGGTCGCCGCAGCATGGACGCATTGTTCACAAAAGGGCCATCCCGCCCTCGCCGCCATGTCTGCCACACCGATGCGCGTTCTTGCCCACTCATCGCGTTGCGCCGTCCGCAGCGCCATTCCGCCCGATGGCCGGCAGCTATCCGACAGGCAGGCCGCATGCCTGCGGTGGTCCGCCGCGGGCAAGACCAGTTGGGAAACCGCCCGCATATTGGGCGTCAGCGAAAGCACCGTTAATTTCCACCTGCGCAACGCCTGCACCCGGCTCGGCGTGCGGGGCCGGCGCGCAGCCGTGGTGACGGCGCTGCGACTGGGCCTGCTCGAGTTCAAGGCTTGATGACGACGGACCGCAGGAATTCGCGCGCGCGCTCGGCGGGCAGGCTTTCCTCGGTGCCGGCGGCCACTGCCTCGATCAGCATCGTGTCCGTCACCCACACCTTGGCCTGCAGCCATCCGGGCTTGCCCACCGCCTTGCCGCGCACCTCGATTTCCTGGCCATAAGGCGGCCATTCGTTGGGCGGCGGCGCCTGCATGTTGGTGTAGAGCGATCGCATCAGCGCCACCCCCAGCGCCTGCCGGGCAGCGGGGCTGGCCGCGATCTCCGGCGGCAGGGGAGCCGATCCCACGGCAAACACCGCTTCGCCGACCGTCGCGCTGGCCATCGTGAACTTCAACGCGTGCGTGTCCAGCTTCAGATCGCGGGTTTCCGTCGAGACCCGGGCGGGGAACGCGGCGCGGACGTGACCATCCGCCACATCCATCTCGCGCCAGTTGTAACTCGGCGAGCAAGCCGCCAACGCCAGCGTCAGCGCCAAAAAAACGCCCGCTTTCTTGAACATGAAACGAAACAGCGATGAAATCGTCATTACCCGAGGACTCCAGGGTCCCGTCATTTCGAGGAATCCAGAAATTGTCGCCGATTTCCATGGCGCCCGCGCCCGACGGCACGTTGCTCGCCAAATATTGCTGGCCCGCCGCGCCAAACGTGCCGCTTCCGATTGCGGGCGATGGGGTGTCCGGTGGCCGGCACTCCGGTGGCCGCCCCAGCATCTACCTGCTGCACGGCCTGAGCGAACACGCCGGACGCTACGACCGGCTGGCGCGCTGGCTGACCGCCCGGGGCTGGACGGTGGGCGCGCACGATCACCGCGGTCACGGCCGCTCCGGCGGACACCCCGCCACCCTGCGCGACCAGGAAGACCTGGTCACCGATGCCGTGGACCGGCTGCAGGAATGGACACAGGCCTGCGCCCGCCCGCCCATTCTGCTGGGCCACAGCCTGGGCGCCCTGGTCGCCGTGCGCATCGCCCAGCGCCGGCTGGCCGACCTGGACGGGCTGGTGCTCAGCTCCCCGCCCTTTGCCGTCAACGTCCCGCACTGGGTGCGCCGCACCCTCGCGTGGATGTCCCTGCATGCCCCCGACCTTCGCGTCCCGCACGGCCTGGCGCCCGCCCGCATTTCCCACGACCGGGCCGTCGTGAAGGCCTACCGCGCCGATCCCCTGGTGCGGCGCCGCATGACCGGCCGGCTGGCGCGCTTTGTCGACGAAGCCGGGCAGCAGGCGCTGCGCGAAGCCAGCCTGCTGCCCTGCCGCACCCTGCTGATGGTGGCCGGCGACGACTCCATCGTGGCGGCCGAAGGCAGCCGTCAGTTCGCCCAGCGGGCGCCCGCTGAATTGCTCACGCTGCGCTGGTACGACACTGCCTGGCACGAGATCTTCAACGAAACCGCCCCCATTGCCGACCCCGTCTATGCTGACCTGGACGAATGGCTGGCGCGCACCGCCCAGGCATTGTCCCTGTCCCCAGTACTGGTTCCCTCAGCACAGGAGGCCAGCACCCCGTAAAATCCGGCGACAGCCCCCAACGAGAACAATCCGTGACCGATACTGCCGCCAACCGCCTCGCCCGCCTAGAGGCCAACCGCTCGCTGCTGACCCAGACCCTGCGGGGCATCGAGAAAGAAGGCCTGCGCGTGGACGAACAGGGCATCCTGGCCCGCACGCCGCACCCCGCCGGGCTGGGCTCGGCACTGACCAACGAACACGTCACCACCGATTATTCCGAATCGCTGCTCGAGCTCATCACGGGCACGCACGACAACGTGGACGCCCTGCTGGCCGAACTCGCCGACACGCACCGCCACGTCTACACCGTGCTGGACCATGAACTGATCTGGAATCAGTCCATGCCGGCCACGCTGCCGCCGGAACCTGAAATCCCCATCGCCTGGTACGGCACTTCCAACACGGGCATGCTCAAGCACGTCTACCGCCGCGGTCTGGCGGAACGCTACGGCAAGACGATGCAATGCATCGCCGGCGTGCACTACAACTTTTCGCTGCCCGAAGCCCTGTGGTCCGTGCTCGACACGCAGCCCGGCTCCGACCAGGACCGCCGCTCGCGCGGGTACATCGGCCTGATCCGCAACTTCACGCGGTATTCGTGGCTGCTGATGTACCTGTTCGGCTCGGCGCCCGCGCTGGCCAGCGGCTTCCTGCAAGGCCAAGACCACGCGCTGGACAAGCTGGGCGACCACACCCTTTACCTGCCCTATGCCACCAGCCTGCGCATGAGCGACCTGGGCTACCAGAACAAGGCGCAGTCGCAGCTCAAGCTCTGCTACAACGACCTCGACACCTTCCTCGGCCGCCTGTACGGCGCCGTGACGCAGCCCTGGCCCGACTATCAAAAGATCGGCACCCACCGCGACGGCGAATGGATCCAGCTCAACACCAACGTGCTGCAGATCGAAAACGAGTACTACTCCAGCATCCGCCCCAAGCGCGCCACGGGCCGCTGCGAACGTCCGATCACCGCGCTGGCCGAGCGCGGCGTGCAGTATGTGGAAGTTCGCTGCCTGGACATCGACCCTTTCTCGCCGGTGGGCATTGATGCCGCCACTGCCCGTTTCGTCGACGCCTTCCTGCTGTTCTGCACGGCGTCCGACAGCCCGTTCTTCCCGGCCAATGGCTACTGTCAGCGCAGCGCGGACAACTTCTCGGTCGTCGTCAAGGAAGGCCGCAAGCCGGGCCTCACGCTGGACCGCGACGGCCAGACCATCGGCCTGACGCAATGGGGCCACGAACTGCTGGACCAGATCGCGCCGTACGCCGCGCTGTACGACAGCGCCGTGGGCGGCACCGCCTACGCGGACGCCCTGGCCGCGCAACGCGCCAAGCTGGACCAGCCCGACACCACACCGTCGGCACGCCTCTTGGCCGAACTGAAGGACGGCGGCCTGTCGTTCCACGACTACTCGCTGGCGCTGAGCCGCAAGCATGCGGACGCGCTGCGCGCGCATCCGCTGCCGGCCGACGTGGCCACGGCCTATCAGCAAGCCGCCGCAGAATCCGCCGCCGAACAGCTTCGCCTGGAACAGTCGGACACTGAAGACTTCGACACCTACGTGACCCGCTATCACGCCGCGCTGAAGGCGCCGCGCAAATAAGGCGTATCGTTAGGGATTGGTCCGCGCCGCGTCCCTGCGAGGTGCGCGCGCGGGTCTTACCAGTCACATCAGGAGGTTTTATCCATGCGCCGTACCGCAAAATTTCTGCTGGCCCTGGCGGCCAGCGTGGCGGGCATTGCCCACGCCGCGCCGCCGCCCATGCAGACCGTGGAATCCGTGGACCTGAAACGCTACGTGGGGATGTGGTACGAGATCGCCAATTTCCCCATGTTCTTCCAGCGCAATTGCGTGGGAGACACCACGGCCGAATACACCGCGCATCCGGACGGCACCATCGGCGTGAACAACCGCTGCCGCACCAAGGACGGGGAAATCGATTCGGCCTCGGGCACGGCCACGGTGGTCGAGGGCAGCAACAACGCCAAGCTCGAAGTCACCTTCTTCAAGCCGTTTAAGGGCGATTACTGGGTGATCGGCCTGGATCCCGAATACCGCTGGTCCGTCGTCGGCACGCCCGACCGCAAGTACCTGTGGATCCTGTCGCGCTCGCCCAAGCTGCCCAAGGAAGAACTGGACAAGGCGCTGGCCGCCGCCACGGCGCAGGGCTATCAGCTCGACGAGCTGCGCTATACGCCGCAGAAGTAAGCACGGCAGAAGTAAGCACCCCGGAGGTAAGCGCCGCAATAGTCGGCGCCGTCGTCAGCCCGCGTAGTCGCGGGCCAGCCTGACCACGGTCACGCCGGGCTTCAACTGCCGCAGCGACGGCATGATCAGCGTGCAGTTGCCATAGGGCGTCACCACCGGCTGCTCGTCGGCCCAGCCGATCAGCGAACCGGCCTTCTCGAACGTTTCCAGTCCCGACCAGGGGCCGGCAAACCGCACATTCATCGACGGCGCCACCACGGCGTCCGTCACTTCCAGCACGCGTTGCGCCGCCGGATCCGGCAGCAGCCAGCCTTCGGGCAGGTCCGACGCGTCAATCACGCCCGACTCCACCAGCATCCGCGCCACCATGTCGCGCGCCACATCGCGCGACGACAGGTCGCCATGGAAGCCGCATTCGATCAGCAGCGCGCACGCGTCTTCGCGGGCGGGATCGCCAAAGTGTTCGAAATCGCGCATGCGCACGCCGTCCTTGTGGCCGGCATCCACGATGACGTGTTGCGGCGCCTTCAGGCGGCGCGCCAGCGCGATATTGCGCGGCAGCACGCCCGTCAGCAGCAGCGGCGCCCCCGGCTCGTGCATCGAATGCAGATCCAGCAGCCAGTCGGCGCGCCGCACCCACGGGCGCAGCGCCGCACCGCGCTGACGATCCGGCGAGGTGGGGTTGTCCAGGCGCTCCGCGCTCCAGACGCGGTTCATGTCTTCCTGCACGAAACGCGACGCATCGTGGTTCGCGTGATCGAAGCGGTCGAACGCATCCAGGTTGCAGAAGGCCAGGGTCAGGCTGCCGCGGCGAGGCCGCAGGCCCGTGGCCAGCAGATCCTTCAGCGCCCACGCGCCGCACAGCTCGTTGCCGTGCACCAGCGCGCTCACCATGAGCGCCCGTCCCGGCACGCCCGAATCAAAGTGCCACACGCCCGGCGTGTCGGTATTGCCCGCGCGCTCGGCGGCGATGTCGGGAACGGGGAGCTTGAATTCCATGGTGATATCCGCTTGATGCCTGTCTTTCGATGTGGTGATGCGTCGCGCGCGGCCTTATTGAGCTTCGATCTTGGCGGCCTTGACCAGCGCGCCGTACTTTTTGGTTTCTTCAGCCTGGAAAGCCACCGGATCCATGCCCGGTTTGGCCACTTCGCCGCCGGCGTCCTGCATCTTGGCGCGGAACTGGTCCGACTTCAGCGTTTCATCCAGCACGGCGCGCAGCTTGGTCACCACCGGCTCGGGCAGGCCGGCCGGGCCGTACAACGCGAACCACAGGTTGATGTCGACCGACTCGAAGCCCTTGGTGGCGGCCAGCGGCGCGATCTCGGGCGCGGCGGGCGAGCGCTTGTTCTCGGTCAGGCCCAGCGCGACGATGTTGCCGCTACGCACCTGCGGCAGCCCGGAGGACAGCACCAGCATGCCGTAATCCAGCTGCCCGCTCATCAGGTCGGTCACCAGCGGCGACACGCCGCGGTAAGGCACGTGCTCGGCGCGCGTGCCGGTGGCCTGGTTGATCATCTCGCCGGCCAGGTGCAGCGTCGTGCCCACGCCCGACGAGCCGTAGTTGAACGTGCCGGGCGCGGCTCCCTTGAGCTTTTCCAGATACTCGGCGGCGGTCTTCACGCCCGAGTTCTTGCTGGCGGCCAGCAGCATCGGCTGCGAGGCCACGATGCCCAGCGCCGTGAAATCCTTGGCGCTGTCGTATTTGACGGCGGTGTTGATCATGCGGGCGATCACCATTTCGTTGGTGGAGCCCAGAAAGATGGTGTAGCCGTCGGGCGCCGCGCGCGCCACGCGCTGGGCGCCGATCGTGCCGCCGGCGCCGCCCACGTTCTCGACCACGACCGTCTGGCCCAGGCGCTTGCCCAGTTCTTCGCCCAAGAGGCGCGCGGTCAGGTCCAGGCTACCGCCTGCGGGGTAGCCGACGATCAGCGAGATGCTGCGGGCCGGGTAATCAGCCGCGCTGGCGGCAGGCGCCACGGCAAGCGCCGAGGCGGCACACAACGAAACTAGCGCCGCGCGCAGCGGCTTCACGATGGACTTCATGACTTTCTCCCTGGGGTGCTGTGGGTGGACGGCGGAGCCGTCTCATTTGATTTCGGGAGCTATTTTCGAGCGCGGCCCAAGGGCAGTCCGTGCCAAAACGGCACATCGTGGTGCTGATCGGGATTAGATGTTGGAATTCAGACCCGAATTCACGCCTTGCGATTCGCCGTCGCTTCCCAGGCGGCTTCGGCCAGATCGGTCAGCCGCGCGCGCGGGCGGTACAACCGGACTTCGAACGCAATCTCGTCGCTGCGTCCGCCCAGCTCAGCCAGCGCGCCGCGCCGGCAGTCGGCCGCCACCATCGACCACGGCAGCCACGCCACGCCCACGCCCTTGGCCACCGCGCCATGCGCCGCGTCCAGCGAGTCGCTGCGCACAAACGGCGTCAGCGCATACGGCGTGGCCTCCAACCGGTCCCCCACGATGCGCTCCATCGCCAGCCCGCCGGTGTAGGTGATGAGCGGCACGGGCGCTCCGCCCACCTGCAGCAGGTAACGCGGCCGACCGCGCGTGTCCATCTGGCTGACCGGCACCAGCTTGTCCGTCGCCAGCGTCATGTACCGGTAGCGCGAGGGGCTGAGCGGCACGGACAGCGCCGGATGCTCATAGCAGCACAACAGGTCCACCTTGCCCTGTTCCAGCCGCACCACCAGGTCCTGCGCCTTGCCGGTGGACAGCTCCACCTGCGTGCCGTCCGTCAACACGCGGGGCGTGCGGTGCCGCAGCCGCGCGATCCAGTCGGCCACCAGCGTGCGGGCCAGGCTGCGGCCCGTCGCGATGCGCAGCACTGCCTCGCCGCCCGCGCCCGAACTGCGGATGCGATGGCGCACCAGCCCCATCTGCTCGATCACCTGCGTCGCTGTCTTGAGCAGCGCCTCGCCTTCCGGCGTCAGCGTCACCGGCAACCGCTGGCGTTCCACCAGCGGCGTGCCGGCCCACGTCTCCAGCGCACGGATGCGCCGGCCAAAGGCGGGATGTGTGACGTGCCGCAGTTCGGCCGCACGCACGAAGCTGCCGGTCTGCGCCAGCGCAATCAGGTCTTCGAGGAGTTTGAGGTCTGCCATGGTCGACAAGCTTACGGCATTGCGCGTGCTACGCCGCGGCTTGTCCCTCGGGCAGGGCAAGGATGCGCGCGATGACCTGCGCCGTCTCGCGGTAATGCGCCGCCAGCAGCGCGGCCGCGCAGTCGGCATCGCGCATGACCGCCGCATCCAGCAACGCGCGGTGCTCGTCGTCGACGTTGCGTTCATGGCCGTACGCCATGGCCTGCGCACGCGCCGGCCGGCGGTAGCGCTCGGTCTGCGCATACAGTTGCGCGGACAGGTCCAGCAGCCAGGGCGAGCGGCAGGCGCCGATCAGCGCCTGATGAAAGTCCTGGTGGCGGGCTTCCAAAGCGTCCTCGCGGTCCGGGTCCAGCGCTGGTCCGGCGTCCGCCCGCCGCGCAGCCAGCGCCAATGCATGAAACGCCCCCACCAGCCGCGCCTCCCAGGCGTCGTCGGCGTTGGCCAGCGAACGCCGCAACGCGTCGCAATCGATCAGGATGCGCGTCTCGCAGGCATCGCGCATCTCGTCCACGGACAGCGGCGCAATGCGAAAGCCACGCGACGTGGTGGTGAGCACCATGCGTTCGCTGCGCAACCGGTTCAGCGCCTCGCGGATCGGCGAAAAGCTGCCGCCGTAGCGCTGGCGCAGCAACTCCAGCCGCAGCGACTGGCCCGGCGCAAACGCGCCGCGCATGATGTCGCGGCGCAGTTGCCGGTAGATCTGTTCGGACAGCGTGATGTCTTCGACCTCGGCGCCGCCGTTTGCCGCCGCATCCTCGCGCGGGGCCTTGATTCTGGGTTTCAAGCGCGGCGCTCCTAGACGGCCACCACTGGGTGGCGCAGCGTACCGATGCCTTCCACGCAGGCCACGACCACGTCGCCCGGCCACAGGAATTCCTGCGGCTTGCGGCCGGCGCCCACCCCCTCCGGCGTGCCAGTGGCGATGATGTCGCCCGGCTCCAGCGTGATGCCCGCGCTGATGTCGGAAATCAGGAACGGCACCTTGAACAGCATGTGGCGCGTGTTCGAGCCCTGCTTCTTTTCGCCGTTGACCGTCAACCACAGGTCCAGCACTTGCGGATCAGGAATCTCGTCGGCGGTCACGATGCATGGACCGAACGGCGCATACGTGTCCTGTCCCTTGGAATAGATCCATTGCCCGGCACGGCGGCAATCGCGCGCGCTCATGTCCAGCATCACGCTGTAGCCGAACACGTAGGACAGCGCATCGGCCTCGGCCACGCGCGACGCGCGCCGGCCGATGATCACCGCCAGCTCGACTTCCCAGTCCAGCTGCTGCGTGATCTTCGCGTTGTGCTCGATGGCGTCGCCCGGCCCGATCACCGTGGTGGGCGGCTTGGAAAAGATCACCGGCTGCTTGGGCAGGTCGGCCGACGTGTCCAGCGTGCGGCTGGACTCGGCCACGTGTTCCACGTAGTTCAGGCCGATGCCGAAGATGTTCTTGCGCGGACGCGGGATAGGCGCCAGCAGCTTCACGTTCTCCTGCGGCACCGCGCTGCCCACCGGCCAGTTGCCGCGGAACGTGTCCAGCAGACGCGTCGCCTGCGCGATCGCGACCGGCCCCAGGTCGATGAACTCCAGCATGTCATCGGGCAGGTCCACCCCGCCTTCCTGGCCAAGTAGGAAAAGGTCGACCACATAACCGTCGACGAGCGCGCCCAGGCGGGCGGCGGCGGTGGGATGAGCGCGAAAGGTCACCAGGCGCATCGGGAACTCCAGAAGGTCAAAGGTTGATGGAACCGGCCGCCACGGCGCGGCGGTTTGCGTTCGGAAACTAGATCAGTTGCTGATGACCGCCGTTGTCCTGCACCGCTTCCTCGCGGTACAGCGCCAGCGAACGCATGACGGGCAGATCGTTGAAACAGAACAGGCACGCGTCGTCGTTGGACGACAGGTTGGCATGTTCGTGAATGGCCCAGGACGGCACGCAGAAGATGTCGCGCTCGGTCCAGTCGTAGCGCTTGCCGTCGATGACGGAAAAGCCGCTGCCCTTGGCCACCTGATAGATGAAGCTGCCGGTATGCCGGTGCGCCTTCGTGTGCTCGCCGGGGCGCAGCAACTGCATGCTGGCGCCGATCGTCGGCATGACGGGGCCACCCGTCGCCGGATTGACGTATTCGAGCAGGATGCCGTCGTACGGACTGCCTGCGGTGGTGCGCGCGTAGCGGCGCAGCGCCTCGTACGTGGGCTCCCATTCGTACTTGAAAAGCGGGGAATACGGCTTGGTCCAGCCTGACACTTGCGGGCGCAGCGCCACGCCGCCCCACGCGCCGCTGGTGTCGTCCACCGGATGCGTGACGGTCTGGTTCAGGTCTGGATGCACGGCATAGAAACCGGCTTCCAGCGCATTGACCAGCGGGATGTCCAGGCCGTCCTGCCAGATGCAGGTTGTGCCGTCCTCGGCCACGCCGTGCTCGTGCCACGTGCCGTTCGGCGTCAGCACGAAATCATTCGCGCCCAGCGTCATCTTGTGCCCGTCCACCACCGTGAACGCGCCCTGTCCTTCCATGATGAAGCGCAGCGCCGAATGCGTGTGCGCGTGCGCGGACGCGAGCTCGCCCGGCCGCATGACCTGCAGCCCGGAATACAGCCAGCCCACCGCCGCCGCCACGTCGCGACGGCCAGGATTGTTCAGGTAGATGACCCGCCGGCCCGCCTCTTCGGGCGACACCAGCTCGGCGGAACGCAGCACATGGCCGCGCAGGTCCTGGTAGCGCCACACAACGGGCACGGACGCCGAGCGCGGCGCCCACGGTTCGATCTTGTTCGCCACCGTCCACAGCGCGCCGGTCTCCAGCCGCGCCAGCTCCTGGTAATAGGCCACCCGCTCCGGCGAGTCGGCCACATTGGCGCGGCCCGCGGTGTCTTCGCGGTAGGCGTCGTAGCGGTTCGCTTCCATTCCGTGCCCCTGGTTTTATAAAACGCTGAGGATTTTCGAAAATACTAAGCGCGGGGTCAGAGGCTGGGCAATGGTGAAACGCTAGGGGTTTTCCTGGAACTACGAAGTGGCTTCGCAAAAATATCTTGGCGGCGACGGCAAAAATACTGTACAAAAACACAGTGCAACGTGATACATTTCGCTCGCCCGAAAAACTGTCGTCCAGGGGAGAATTCCTGTGTCAGAAGCTGCTCATCTCGTTCAGTACATCGTCGTTCCCTACCGCGCCGCCGCCAATGGCGTCGCCCCCGGGGAAATCCGTCCGGCCAGCAGCGAATTCGGAGCCATCCGCATCGCGAATTCCATGGCTTCCAAATTCGCCGGCGTCGCGGCCTATGAAGTGATGATCGACAAGGAAACCGGCGACATGGAATCGCCGCGCATCCTGATGCAGATCGGTACCGTGCCCGCGTTGGACGATTAGCCAACGGAAATCGCCCGCCCCGCATGCACGCGGGGCGGGCGATTCAATGGCTTGGCGCGCATTACCAGCGCGCAGCCAGTACCTCTGTGGGATCGATCATTCGCAGAATCCTGATCTGCGAACGCTAGAACAGATACTTGACCCCTACAGAGCCACCGACCGCACGCAACCCCGACGCCCCGCCCAATCCCTGTTCGGCATTCAGCTGCACATTGACAAAGGTGTTCTTGCCCGCCCGCCGGTCGTAGCCCGCCGACAGCCCCACGCGCGATCCGTCCAGTTTGTTCTCAAAGGCGATGTCGCCCTGCGTCAGGGTCTGGTATTCGCTGGACGACTTCCCCAGCGTGTGCCGGTAACTCAGCATTAGCCAACCGTGGTTCCGCGCGTCGTCCTGCTCGCCCCAGGCTTTTGACAGCTTCAGGCTCACGCGCGAATGCAGCGTTTGGGACTTGGGCAGTGCCACCCGGCCAAGATCGTCATCGCCATCGCGCAGCTTGACGTGCTGGACCATCACCTGCGCCTGCGGTTCGAGTCGAAGTCCACTAGACGCATCACCAACGTCGAACGCCTTGCCTGCTTCGGCCGACAGCGCCGCGCCCCAGCCCGACGTTCGCATCGACATGCCGTCCGCGCCGCTCGATTGGGTCTTCACGCCATAGCGGCTGATCTGCGTGACGAAGTCGACGTACCCGCCCTTGCCATCAATCATCGTGTAATACGCGCCCAAGCCATACATCGTCTGGTCGCTGCGTCCGGCATTGATGGTCGAACGCGTGGAGGCCTGGTAATGATCCACTTCGGCGCGGGAAACCAATGCGGTGCCGAACACGCCCAGGCTATTGCGGCCGATTCCCTTGTTGGTCACGAACAGGTCCGTTCCCACCTGCAGGCCGCCCAGCGCCGTGCGGCTTGCGACCTGGGATTGCAGAATGCCGCGCGACATGCCATCCCGGTTCTCCCACCCCCCCAACGTTCTGGCCCACGCGTAAGGGTAAACCTTCCGCGCCAGCGTTTCGGTGGCGCCCATGCGTTCGTTGAAGGTGCCCACCGCCAGTTCGGACTGCCGCAGGGCTTGGCTGCCCAACTGCGAATAAAGGGAGACCTCGGGGCGGACCTCGCTGATCAAATACCAGTTGTTGGCAAGCGCCGGTGAGCCGTCCTGCGCGCCATGCGTCAGCACGTAGTGGAACGCTCCGGCCCGCGGAGCTTGCCCTGGCGTTTGCTGGAATGCGTTGTCCGTGCTGGCGCCGGCCTTGACCACCAGATAGCCGTTTTTGCTGAAGGCATCGCCAAAGCCGGCTTCGGTGTTGATCGTCAGGTTGGTCAGCCCCGTGGCCCCCGCGATCAAGGTCAGGTAATCCGCCGCGCCGGTGGCGGGGGGACCCAAGTGCAGTTGCACTTCGCCGCCGCCGCCCACCAGATTGTTGGCGGTGAACGTTCGGCCGATCTCATCGTGGGCCCAATCTGCGGGCGGAGCAAACGCGACGCTGCCTTCAAGCCGAAGTTCGTTGACGGTGCTGAGGTTGTTTGCTTGCGCGGGGTTGGAGGCGTCGGTCAACACGTTCCATTTGCTTGTCGCGTCGATGGCGAGACTTGGTCCATCCACCCAACCGTCGAGCGTGGCGCCGCTTGCCAGACGCAACTCGGCGCCGGCCGCACCAACGACCCGCGCGGCCGCATCATTGGCCTGGCCCAGCGACGTCCCCCGGATCTCAAGCGCGCCGTCGAATAGCCGCGTGATGCCGGTGTAGGTGAGCGGGCCCGTCAGCGTGGTCATGCCTTCCAACTGATGCAGCTCGCCGCTACCCGATATGGCATTGGAGAACGCGCCCCGGTGCTGAGACATCGCCAGGACGGCATTGTTTTCGATCTCACCTGCGCCCAGAGATCCGCCGTGATGCGTTCCGCCGGAGCCAAGCTGAAGCACACCCTCTTCGATGACGACGGCACCGGAAAAGGCGTCATTGTCACGAGCGATGGACAAGGTTCCCGCGCCGGTTTTGGTGAGCGCGCCCGATCCGGTGATGCTTCCGAACAGGTGTACGTCCGCCGACGGCCCTTGTGTCGCCAGCTCTGGACTTCCTGTCCGGATCACGCCGTCTCTGGCGAAATGCATGTCACGTTCCATCACCGTCGCGGCTTCCACCTGCAGCCCGCCGCCGTTGAAGGTAAGCGTGCCTGACCGATCACCCAGATTGTTGTCGTGGTCAATCGCGAGCCACCCGCCCGACAGGGTCCACGGCGTTTCGACCTGCCCGGTCCCGCCTATCAGCTTCCATGTTCCGGCCGACGTTTTCTCGAAGGCATTGAAGCCCAGATATTGGGCCGGTCCGGTCGCGCCGGTTCCGATCAGGCTGACATCAAAGACGTTGCTGTCGTAGTCCAGGCGGGCGTCCCAGCCGCCATCAAGCACTAGCGTATTCGTGCCGCCGGATTCCGTGGCATCGACCAGGCCGATGATCTGGCTGTCTGGGTTGTCCCAGCCGCCCTGCGCCTTGAGCACCAGCGTGGAATCGCGGGCGGTCGCGGCATATTTGATGGCGGTGTCCTGGTTCTCCGGCCCTTGCGATATCGTTCCCGTATTGATGATCACGGAGTTGGCGCCCGTGACGTAGACGCCGTGACCGCTCGTGCCCCCGGCGCCGCCCGCGGGGCCGCCCTCGACGTAGCTGCCAGGCCCGCCGTTGCCGCCCGATCCGCCAGCCGCCCCGCCGCCGCCGCCGCCACCGCCGTAGCCGTCCAGGACGGCATCGATTTCTTGCCGGCTCAACCCCAACTCCAGCGCTTCGGCCGCTTCAGGGTTGGCGATGCCGCCGTCTACCCCCGACTCTCCGCCGGCCATGCCGCCCACGCCCCCCACGCCGGAAATCTGACTCTCGAATAAAGCCTGGCCCGGCGTTCCTCCATGAGTGTAGGTGCCACCGCCCCCGCCGCCACCGCCTGCAAACTTGCTGGCCCCTGGGCTCTGAATATTGCCTCCGCCTGAGGAACCATTGCCCCCCCCGTGGCCACCATCTCCGCCAAAACCCGCCCCAATCGCTCCACCAAAGGTGAGGTCCGCGCCGCCGCCGCCCCCGCCGCCGCCCCCGCCGCCCGCGCCCCCACCTCCGTCGCCGCCGCGGCCGCCATTACTTGACACGGTCATATGAAAAGCGCCCCCGCCACCGCCCCCGCCGCCGCCGCCCTTGCCGCCGCTGATCGAGTACCCGACGTTGTGCAAGACCACGCCGTCACCCGAGATCACGATGCCGTGTCCGCCGTTACCTCCCGAGCCTCCCGCGCCCCCCACGATACCGCCTCGGCCGCCGCCCCCGCCCCCGCCACCACCGCCGCCGGGCGCCCCTTCAATGTCGTCATAAGTCGTATAGGACGTGGAGATATCCAGGGCGGTAATGCCATCCCCGCCATCCCCGCCCCTGCCGCCATTGGCAGCCCCGCCGATGCCGCCCGTACCCGCCTCACCAACGATCAGCGCGTGCGCGGCGGGATGCGGGGACATGCCGAGAGAGATCAAAGACAGGCCAAAACAAAGCTTGAACGCAATACCGCGCGCTTTGTCGATTCGATTTCGAGTCGAATCCGCATGTCGCAGCGCCAAGCAAGAATCCGTGTGCATCATTGGTTCATCCTGGATGTGGATTCACGCGCGGCTTCACGAATTCGATTGCACCTGGCGCGTAGGGCCGCGCCAGGCAAAATCATCTGCTTGAGGTTTCAAGAACGTGGAACACCGGGCTTGCCGGCTGCGCGCTGAATAATCCGATTAATCACATCGCGCGACGTGGACTGCGGGTTTTAAGCGTTTGCTTGAACCCTCTCGTCGGCGCGAACAGTGTTCTGTATGCGCGTAGGATTCGCGGAGAGTACGTTTACTCCGTTGGCCTGCTAGCGTCCAAAATCATCACCAGCCCTCGTAGAATCGGACGGGTCCGAGAGCGGCCGACGCAGGCACGTCGGCCGCTCCAAAATGGGTCGTGCCCGACGCGGATCCGCTGACGCTAGAACAGGTGCTTGATCCCCATCGAGCCACTCACCGCGCGCAAGCCCGACGCGCCGCCCAATCCCTGTTCGGCGCTCAACTGAACATTGACGAAGGTGTTCTTGCCCGCCCGTCGGTCGTAGCCCGCCGACAGCCCCACGCGCGATCCGTCCAGTTTGTTCTCAAAGGCGATGTCGCCCTGCGTCAGGGTCTGGTATTCGCTGGACGACTTCCCCAGCGTGTGCCGGTAACTCAGCATTAGCCAACCGTGGTTCCGCGCGTCGTCCTGCTCGCCCCAGGCTTTTGACAGCTTCAGGCTCACGCGCGAATGCAGCACATGTGATGCTGGCAGCGCAACTAGGCCAAGGTCATCATTGCCGTCGCGCAGCTTGACGTGCTGATACATCAACTGCGCCTGAGGTTCGAGTCGAAGCCCTTTGGACGTATCGCCAATGTCGAACGCCTTGCCGGCTTCGGCTGATAGCGCTGCGCCCCATCCCGATGTTTGCATCGACATGCCGTCCGCGCCGCTCGATTGCGTTTTGACGCCGTACCGGCTGAATTGCGTGACGAAGTCGGCGTACCCGCCTTTGCCGTCCATCATCGTGTAATACGCGCCCACGCCATACATCGTCTGATCGCTGCGTCCGGCGTCGATCGTCGAACGCGTGGATTCCTGATAATGATCCACCTGCGCGCGCGAGACCATCGCAGTCCCGAACACCCCAATGCTGTTGCGGCGAATCCCCGTGTTGGTCACGAACAAGTCCGTGCCCAC
This sequence comes from Achromobacter sp., assembly GCF_032113835.1. GTDB lineage: Bacteria > Pseudomonadota > Gammaproteobacteria > Burkholderiales > Burkholderiaceae_B > Achromobacter. The sequence goes on from NZ_DAMCTG010000016.1 coordinate 70,579, forward strand.
TTGCAGCCCGCCCAGCGTCGTGCGGCTTGCGACCTGTGATTGCAGAATGCCGCGCGACGCGCCGTCGCGGTTTTCCCAGCCTCCCAGCGTTCTGGCCCAGGCATACGGGTACACCTTACGGGCCAGCGTTTCAGTCGCGCCCATGCGCTCGTTGAAGGTGCCCACCGCCAGCTCGGACTGCCGTAGCGCTTGCCCGCCAAGCTGCGAATAAATGGAGACCTCGGGGCGGACCTCGCTGATCAAGTACCAGTTGTTGGCAAGTGTCGGCGAGCCATCCTGCGCGCCATGCGACAGCACATAGCGGAACGCCCCGCCCCGCGGACCCTGGCCGGGCGTCAGCTGGAACGCGTTGTCCGTGCTGGCGCCCGCCTTGACCACCAGAAGGCCGTTTTCGTGGAGCGGATCGCCGAAGCCGCTGTCGGTGTTGAGCGCCAGGTTGGTCACCCCTGTCGCCCCCGCGTTCAAGGTCAGGTAATCCACGGTGCCGGCCGAGGTCGGAATCATGTGCATCTGCACTTCACCGCCGCCACCCGCCAGATTGTCGGCGGTGAACGTGCGGCCGATGGCATCGTGGGTCCACTCGGCGGGCGGCGCAAACGCGACGCTGCCTTCAAGCCGAAGCGCGTTGACGGTGCTGAGGTTGTTGGCTTGCGCGGGAGTGGAAGCGGGATTGGAAGCATCGGTCAGGATGTTCCAACGGCTGGTCGCGTCGATGGAAAGATTCGGTCCATCAACCCAGCCGTCAAGCCGTGCGCCGTTGGCCAATCCGAGGCCGGCATCGCTCGCCCCAACGACCCGGGCAACCGCGAGATCGGCCTGGCCCAAGGACGTGCCATCGATGACCAGCATGCCGTTGTCCACCCGCGTAATGCCGGTGTAGGTGAGCGGCCCGGTCAGCGTGGTCGTACCCGAACCGGCCTGCCACAGCTCTCCCGTACCGGATATGGCGTTGGACAGGATGAGGGCGTCGGCGCGGTCTATCGCCAGAACGGCGTTGTTCTCGATCACGCCCGCGCCCAACGATCCGGTGGCCTGGCCCGCGCCCAGTTGCAGCACGCCGTCGTCAATCACTGTTGCGCCGCCAAAGGCATTGTCGCTGTCGATAATCCACGTCCCGGCGCCGGTCTTGGTAAGCGTGCCCGATCCGCTGATCGCTCCCTGCATCACGGAGGTCGTGCCGTCCACGGTGCGGATGGCGCCGTCTCCCGCAAACTGCATGTCGCGCTGCGATAGGACATTGGCATCCAGTTGCAGCCCGCCGCCGTCAAAGGTGAGGGCAACCGCGGCGTCGCCCAGGCTGGCGTCGTCGGCGATCGCGAGCCACCCGCCCGACAGGGTCCAGGGCATGATGGCCTGATTGGGCGCGCCCGTCAGGGTCCAGGTTCCCGCGGACGTTTTTTCGAAGGCATTGAAGCCCAGGTACTGGGCCTGCGGGCCGCTTCCAATCAGGCTGACATCAAAGGCCAGCGCCGCGCCGCCATCCAGCCTGAACGTGTTCTTGCCGCCCGACTCCGTGGCGTCGACCAGGCCGATGATTTCACTGCCGGCTTGCAGGACCAGCGTGGAATCGTGGGCGGTCGCCGCATATTTGATGGCGGTGTTCTGGTTCGCCGGCCCCTGCGAGATCGTGCCCGAATTGATGATCACGGAGTTGGCGCCGGTGACATGGACGCCGTGACCGCTGTTTCCGCCGGCGCCGCCCGGGGGGCCGCCGAGAAAGCCGGCACCTGGCCCCCCGTTGCCGCCAGATCCGCCAGCCGCCCCGCCGCCTCCACCGCCCCCGGCCCACGTTGCTTCGGTGGCTATGCCACCATCGACGCCGGCCTCACCGCCAGCGATACCGCCTGATCCGCCTACACCCGGAATTGGGCTGGGTAATCCATCGCCCGGCGACCCGCCGTTGGTGTAAGTGCCGCCGCCACCCCCACCGCCCCCTGCATAATTCGACTGGCCGCCACCCGGCATACCATCGTCTTCCCCATTACCGCCATTTCCGCCGTAGCCCGTTCCATCGATACCGCCGGGGTTGATATCCGCCGCGCCCCCGCCACCACCACCGCCGCCCCCACCCGCGCCCCCCGCGCCGTCACCGCCACGGCCGCCGTCACTGACCAACGTATTATCGTAGGCGCCCCCCCCACCACCTCCGCCCCCACCGCCCTTGCCACCGCTGATCGAGTAGCCATCATTGTGCAGGATCACGCCGTCGCCCGAGATCACGATGCCGTGCCCACCGTTTCCTCCCGCGCCACCTGCGCCTCCCACATGGCCGCCCTGTCCGCCTCCCCCGCCACCCCCACCGCCTCCGCCGGGAGCCCCTTCAATGTCGTCATAGGTCGTATAGGACGTAGTGAGATCCAGGGCCGCAAAACCATCCCCGCCGTCGCTCCCGTTGCCGCCATTGGCAGCCCCGCCTGCGCCTCCCACCCCCGCTTCACCGACGATCAACGCACGCGCGGCGGGATGCGGGGACATGCCGAGAGAGATCAGAGACAGGCCAAAACAAAGCTTGAGTGCGATACCGCGCGCCATGCCGATTCGATTTCGGGCCGAATCCGCATATCGCAACGCCAAGCAAGAATCCGTGTGCATCGTTGGTTCATCCTGGGTATGGATTCACGCGCAGCTTCACGAACAATCGCCCCTGGAGCACCGGAGCCGCTCCAGACGCAATCGTCGGCTTGAGTTTCAAGAACGTGGAACACCGGGTTTGCCGGTTGCGCGCTGAAATCCGATTAATCACATCGCGCGACGTGAGCAGCAGGCTTTTAGCGCTTGCTGAAACCTCTTCGTCGACACGATTGATTTTGGGTATGCGCCTCGGGTACGCACAGAGTACGTTTGCTCAGGAGGAGGGGCTCAAGTTGAGAGAATCGCTACCGCCCCATCGAAATCAGAACGATCCCAGAGGCGCAAGCGCGGGCAGCATGAGCATCGTGCGGGTAGGCGCCATGTCCTCCGTCCCCCGCGCAAGTCCGAGGCTACGCGGAAGTCTCCCTCGCAGGCATCAGCGCGCAACTTTGCACTCTGTAAGCGCAATATTGCGCTCCCGAGTTTTCGGCCCGGAGTTACGCTGGAGCCTTCCGATCACCGAAGTTCTTCCCACATCCCCAAGGAGATACCCATGACAACCCAAACGCATCCGCTAGACAAGAAAACCGCCTACTGGGGCGTGCCGTGGGAAGACGCGTATGGTTATGCGCAGGCGGTGCAAGTGGGCAACGAGATTTATGTATCGGGTCAGTTGAACCACGACAAGGACGGCAACCTGATCGCCCCGGCCGAACTCGACGACCAAGGCAAGCCGCGCGACTTCTCGACGATGGAAGCGCAAATGCGTGCGACCTACGAGAACCTGGGGACGCTGCTCGGCAAGTTCGGCGCCACGCTGGATAACGTCGTGGAAGAAACGCTGTACGTGCTGGATGTGGATGCCGCCTTTGCCGCCGCGGGCAAGGTGCGCAAGGCCGCGTACGGCACCGACCGTCCGCAAGTGGCCAGCAACCTGATCGGCGTGTCCCGTCTGGCGATGCCGCCGCAATTGATCGAGATCGCTTGCAAGGCCATCCTGCGTCCCAAGGATGCAGTCTGACGGATGTTATGGCTTGAAGGGGTGAAGGGCCAGCCGGCCCTCGATCAACGTCTTTTGCTCGGCCACGGCTGCGGCGCAAAAGCGCATGAAGGCCTGAACGCGCCGGGATCCGCGGATGTCTGGATGGGTGAGCAGCCAAAGCTCATCCTGAAGCTCGGCCACGACGGGGCCGACGCGCACCACGTCGGTCATCGTGTCGCCCAGCATGCAAGGCAGGTAGCCCATGCCCAAGCCGGCCGAGATACCTGCGCTGACGGCGGCAACCGAGTCCGAGCGGTAGGCAATGCGTGACGGCGCGACGCGGCTTTCAAGATATTGCGCGGCCTTGAGCCCGGACAACCCGCCCGCGTACGACACCCAATCCAGCTCGTAGAGGCGATCCGCGGCGGGCGCCTTGCGGCGAAATTGCCGGGCGGCGCCGTAAGGCGCCCAAGCGATGGCGGCCAGCTTGCGCCCCACCCAGCTCTCGGGCGGACGCCGCGTTGCCCTGAGGGCAATGTCGGATTCGTCGCGCGCGAGATCCAGCGTGTCGTTCCCGACCAGCACGTCGATGGACAACGAAGGGTGCGCAGCTCTGAATTCAGCAATGATGGGCGTCAGGAAATACAGCAGGAGCGAATCGCTGGTGGCGACGCGTAGGGTGCCCTGCGGATCGTGAGCGGCGCCGGAAATGCGCCGGGCCACGCTGACGACGTCGAGCTCGACCCGCTCGCTCAGCGCGCGCAGCTCCATGCCTTCAGGCGTCAGCTTGTAGCCCGTGTGCCGCCGGTCGAACAACGCGACGCCCAGTGCGGCTTCGGCATGCGCCACGCGGCGCGAGACCGTCGAGGCGTTGATGCCGAGCTTTTCGGCAGCCATCGACCGATTGCCGCAGTCGCTCAGCGTCTTGATGATGCGCAGGTCATCCCACGACAACTGTTGCGCGGCGTTGCCCAGTCCGGTGGAGGGGCGATCGGCGTGCGTCTGGGATTTGGCGGGTTTGGACTGCACGATGAATGGCGGATGTTCTTTCGCAGCGGATTACTACCCGCACTCGTGGTTACCCATACTCGTGGCGAAAATAAAAAGGGCCCATGAAGGGCCCGGAACAACGCACAGCTTTATTCAGTTGGCGCGCCCGACAGGAATCGAACCTGTATCAAGAGCTTCGGAAACTCTCATTCTATCCATTGAACTACGGGCGCAGCGCAAGGAGGCGGTATTGTACCCAGTTTTACGCGTTCTGCATGAACTGGATCAAATCCTCCGGCAAACTCATCGAAAACCCGTCCATTCTCATTGGACGATCGTCCATGACACCGTTATATAATCCAGCGTTTGCTTGCAGGCGGGCGTGAATTGCCGCCGACTTGTGCAGTTCTGATTTTCTGTTGCCGCCGCCAGGCGCCCCCGGTACCCGTTAGCAGGATTTGGTCATGAGCAACGAGCAGGAACACATAGAAGAGCACTCCTCCCCCATCAAGACCCCGAAGCAACTGATCGTCACGATCGTCCTGGCTTTCGTGGTTCCCATCGCCATCATCATCCTTCTGGTGAACATGGTGGTCACCGGCACCAAGACCGGCGCCGGCTCGGACGCCTTGTCCGGCGAGGCCGTCGCACGGCGGATCGCACCCGTAGCGGGCTTCGAACTCGTTGACGCCAACGCGCCCAAGGTCTTCAAGACTGGCGAACAGGTCTTTGCCACCGTCTGTACGGCCTGTCACACCGCCGGCGTGGCTGGCGCACCCAAGCTCGGCGACAACGCCGCGTGGGCGCCGTTCATCAAGGCTGGCTACGACGAGATGATGAAGGTCGCGCTGCACGGCAAGGGCGGCATGCCCGCCAAGGGCGGCAACCCGGCCCTGTCCGACTACGAAGTCGCGCGCGCCGTGGTCTACATGGCCAACAAGTCCGGCGCCTCGCTGCCGGAACCGGCGGCACCCGCTGAAGAAGGCGCGAAGAAGGAAGGCGAAGCCGCGCCGGCCGCGCAAGCCGCAGCACCGGCAGCACCCGCTGCTGCTGCCGCTCCCGCCGAAACTGCTCCTGCTGCCGCGGCACCGGCTGCCGCAGCGCCGGCTGCCGCAGCATCGGCTGCCGCAGCTCCCGCCCCCGAGCAAAAGACCGCCGCCGTCAACCCGGCCGGCGAACAGCTCTACAAAACGGCCTGTTTTGCGTGCCACGCCACGGGCGTCGCCAATGCACCCAAGTTCGGCGACAAGGCCGCCTGGGAGCCCTACATCAAGACCGGCATGGACGCCATGGTGAAGGTCGCGATGACGGGCAAGGGTGTGATGCCTCCCAAGGGCGGCGCAGCCAACGCCTCGGAAGAAGACATCCGCGCAGCCGTGGAGTTCATGGTGAACGCCGCCAAGTAATACCCTGGCCGCCTCGCAGGCAATAAAAAGCCCCTTGAATCATCAAGGGGCTTTTTTTATCCGGCGACCCGTCTTCGCTTGGCAAGGTGTCTGACACCCTTGCCGCGCTTTATCAACTTGACGGTCATTGCTGATGGGTGTCAGACACCTTGGGTCGGAAGCAGGCGGTCAAAACAAGGTGTCTGACACCCGCTGAGCCGCCGCCACAAGCTGACGATCCTCTGCCCCGGGTGTCTGACACCGTCTCAGCCAGCCTCGCAGCCCGGCAGCAGCCATCACGGCCGGAAGAACGATCAGTCCGCCGCCGACGTCTTCACCAGCGACATGCCCAGCTGCACACGACGCTGCAGCCACAGGCTGGGACGGTAACGGGTGTCGCCCGTCACGCGTTGCATGCTCTTCAAAATTTCCAGGATGCGGTCGGCGCCCAGCTTGTCGCCCAGCGCCAGCGGACCCACCGGGTAACCCAGGCCCAGCGTCACGGCCAGGTCGATGTCCTCGGGCGTGGCGATCTTCTGCTGCGCGATGTCGCAGGCGATGTTCACGATGTGCGCCACGATGCGCTGCGCGATGAAGCCGGGCGAATCCTCGATCACCGTGACGGGCACGCCGTCGGCGGCCAGCAGCGCATGGGCGGCGTCGCGCCATTTGTCCTCGGTGGCGGGCGAGACCATGATCGTGCGGCGCTTCGCGTTATCGAACGCATACAGCGTGTCCAGACCGACCGTGCGGCCCGCGTTCAGGCCTTGCGCGGAAACGCTGGTGGACACGTCTTCACCAAACGGCGTGACCAGGATCAGCGCATCGGCGTCAGGCGTGGAGCCCGTGACCAGCGTACCGCCCAGCTTCTCGACCAGCGCGGACGCGCGGGCGTAGCCTTCGCCGTGCTTGGGGCTGACCCAGACCTTCAGGCCCTCGGGCAGCGCGGGCGCGGCCGCTTCGGCCGGCACCTGCTTCTGGCCGTCGGCGTAGACGTAGAAGCCTTCACCGGCCTTGCGGCCGATCAGCCCGCCCGCGAGGCGCACGGTGGTGATCGGCGACGGGCGGAAGCGCGGCTCGTCGAAGAACTGGCGATAGATGGATTCCATCACCGGATGCGACACGTCGAGCGCGGTCAGGTCCAGCAGTTCGAACGGCCCCATGCGAAAGCCCGCCTGCTCGCGCATCACGGCGTCGACCTGGGCGAAGGTGGCCACAGCCTCCTGCGCCACGCGCAGGCCTTCGGTATTCATGCCGCGGCCGGCGTGGTTGACGATGAAGCCGGGCATGTCCTTGGCGCGTACGGGCGTGTGGCCCATGCGGCGGGCCAGCTCGGCCAGGGCATCGCCCACTTCCGGCGCGCTGCGCAGGCCGTCAATAACCTCGACCACCTTCATCAGCGCAACGGGATTGAAGAAGTGATAGCCGGCCACGCGTTGCGGCCGCTTGCAGGCGGCCGCGATGGCGGTGATGGACAGGGACGAGGTGTTGGACGCCAGGATGCAGTCGTCAGCGACCACGCCTTCCAGCGCCGCGAACAGATCACGCTTGACGTCCAGCCGCTCGACGATGGCCTCGACCACGAGCTGGCAGTTCGACATGTCGGTCAGCGCGGTGGCCGATTCGACGCGTTCCAGCGCAGCTTGCGCGTCGGCCGCGGTCAGCTTGCCCTTCTGGGCCAGCTTCTCCCAGGTCTGACGCAGCGATTCGCGCGCGGCCGCGATGGCCTCCGAACTGGTGTCGTACAGACGCACGCGCAGGCCGGCTTGCGCCGCGATCTGCGCGATGCCGCGCCCCATGGCCCCGGCGCCCACGACGCCGATGGTTTGAATCTCCGTCATCAACTATCTCCTGCCTGTATTGGAATGGTTCGTGCGCCTGGCGCGGCGCGGCAAGCGAAAAAGGCGGCCAGGCCGCCTTTTTCGCGCGCATCAGGCCCGGCTCTGCGCCAGCGCCTGGATTTCTTCGGCCGACAGTCCCAGCTTTTCAGACAGGACCTGCTCCGTGTGCTCGCCCAGCATGGGCGGCGCGCGGCGGTATTCGACCGGGCTGCCGGAG
>NZ_DAMCTG010000017.1:0-73900 GCF_032113835.1 Achromobacter sp.
CAACGCGCGGGCGCGGCTGTCGCGCGCGGGCAGCGAACGGGCGCTGGCGCGCTGGCAGGGCCTGCCGGGTGGCGCGGCGCCCCGGGTTTGCGGCACGGTCCAGGTCGAGCGCGACGCGGGCCGGTCGGCGGCGCTGGCCGGCACCCTGGAAGCCCTGGCGTTTCCGGCGGACTGGGTGCGCCAGGTGACCCGGGAAGAGGCCAGCGCGTTGGCTGGACTACCGGTGGCGCGCGGCGGCGTGTTCTTTTCGCAAGGGATGCTGGTGCAGCCGGGGCTGCTGATCGACGCGCTGCTGTCCGCGTCCGGCGCGGTGGTGATCCCCGGCCGCGCCGAGCGGGTGGCGCCCGCGGGCCAGGGGTGGCGCGTGCTGGACGCGTCGGGGGCGGAGCTGGCCCGGGCCGACACCGTGATCCTGGCCAATGCCGCCGGTTCGCGCGAGGTGCTGGCGGCCAGCGGCCTGTTGGACCCGCTGCCGCGCGTCGCCCAGATGCATGCGCTGGCCGGTGAGGTCACCCTGATTCCCGCCGCCGTGCTGGATGGCGGCCCGCAGTGCATCGTGGGGGGCGAAGGGTATCTGTTGCCGGACATCGGCGTGGGCTGCGTCGTGGGCAGCACCTATGTCCACGGCGCCGCCGAGGCCGTGGTGGGCGCCGAAGGGCAGGGCGTCACGCTGGGCAAGGCCGCCGGACTGCTGGATGGCCGCTTTCCGGCATTTGACGCGCTGGTGCCGGGCAGCCTGCCCGGGTGGGCCGGGTGGCGTGCCGTTCTGCCGGGCCGTTTGCCGGCGGTCGGCGAACTGCCGCATGCGCCCGGCCTGTGGCTGGCCGCAGGCTATGCGTCGCGGGGGTTGTCGTGGTCGGCGCTGATGGGCGACCTGATTGCGGCCCGCCTGATGGCCGAACCGCTGCCGCTGGAGGCCGATCTGGCCCAGCTTGTTTCACCGCGATGAAAAAAATTTAATGCGGGCCGGACGCCGTGCCCGGCTGGCGTAGAATTGTAAGAATTGCCGGAATTTGGCGCCAATAGGCCGCAATTGACCTTTCGGGACAGCAATTCGGCGACTCGGCGGCGTCTGCGCGCCTGGCGCAGGCCAAGGGCTTCATGCCCCTTTTTTGGATGAATTAATCGTCCAAAAGAGGGATCGAGTTTATTTCAAAGCTCAAATCCGTCAAAATAGCGTCTTTTGATGGTTTTTGGCTTAAGCCGGGGGATGCTCTGTGCCGCCCAAGTTCGACTTTGCCCATACTACCCAGCTCGATAATGTCGAGCTGCTGACGTCCCGCCCCAGTCGCATCGATTTCGACGCGGGCGATGGGTTGCACCTGGTAGTCGAGGCGCATGCGCCTGGAGTTTTTCGCCTGCGCTGCGGCGAGGCGAACCACTTCAATGATGACAAGCCCGGCGCGCGCGTGCGCGCCGTGGCCGAAATGCTGCTCGCGCGCCAAGAGGCGGTGGGCGAAGCGACCATTGCGCCCCGCGAAGGCGGGGACGGTTGGCGAATCACCCAGGGCGACGTTGCCCTGGAGATTCAGACCAACCCCGTGCGGGTCGCCCTGTACCGCAACGAAGACCGCGTCTTCGAGTCCGAGGTTTCCGCGCATACGCCCGCATTCGGGCACAACGCGCTGGACCAGGCTGACGACGCCGTCTGGACGGCCGGCTTCACGCTCGGCGCCGACGAGCGGGTGTTCGGCCTGGGCGAAACGCCCGGGGACCTGAACCGCCGCGAGGAATCGGTGGTCTCCGACGACCCCGAGCACCGTGCGCTGCCGCTGGCATGGAGCCCGCGCGGTTGGGGCGTCTACGCCAACACGATGCGCCGCGTCGAGCATTCGGTGGGCGTCGCGCCCGCGGATTCGGCCTATGTGCTGACCGTCGACGACGCGGTGCTCGACCTGTTCCTCTTTGCCGGCGAACCCGCCGAAATCCTGAATCAGTACACCGCGCTGACCGGCCGCGCCGGCCAGCCCGTCCTGTGGGCAATGGGCGCGTGGCTGCAGCAGGCCGCGGGCGAAATGCCGACGCAGACGGTGGCGCTGGTGGCGCGCATGCGCGAAAACCAGATTCCCGTCGATGCCGTGACGCTGGCCCAGCCGGTCGCTTGGGGCTTTCAGGCGGACAAGACGGTTTTCGAATGGGACGCCCAGCGCTTTCCCGACGCCAAGCAGATGCTGGCGCTCTTTCACAAGCACAACGTGCATGTGGCGGCCTCCGGCTTTCCGGGCGTCATCAAGACCAGTCCGCTCTTCGAAGAGCTGGAAGACCGCGGCTGGCTGCTAACCAAGGACGACGGCGCCGCCCAGGTGTTCGACGGCAATGCCGCCACGTCCGGCCAGCCTTACGGCCTGCTGGACCTGACCTACCGCGACATCTACAACCTGTGGGTCGAACGCCACCGCCAACTGGTGGAAGACGGCCTGGACGCGCCTGCGTGCGACGCGCAGATCGCCATCCCCGATGGCGTGACCGCCCGCAACGGCGAGACCGGCCCGGCCCTGCGCTCCATGTACCCCTTGCTGGTTCGCCGCGCGCTGTTCGACGCGGTGGCCGGACTGAAGGTGCCGCCCGAAGGCGTGGTGCCCAGCGCCGACCTCTTCCCGGCGGCCCAGCGCCTGCCGTGGCAGGTGGGTCCCCAGGTCGACAACACCTGGGAAGGCCTGCGCCACACGCTGCGCACGTCGCTGTCGATCGGTTCCAGCGGCGTGCCCGTCCAGGTGCACAACATCGGGTCCGCCTCGCGCGACCGTTCGGGCATGACGTCCGAGCTCTACCTGCGCTGGCTGACCGCCGGCGTGTTCTCGGCCAACTTCGCCTTCCAGGGTGTGGAAGGGCTGATGCCCTGGGATTTCGGCGACGAAACCCTGTCCCACGCCAAGACCTGGATGCAGTGGCGTTACCGCCTGGTGCCCTATGTGCTGGGCGCCATCGAGGACTCGGCCCGCACCGGCCTGCCGGTGCAGCGCTCCATGGCGCTGTCGTTCCCGAACGATCCGCACGCCCATGAATGGGATCTGCAATACCTGCTGGGTCCGGCCCTGCTGGTCGCGCCGATCACCGAACCGGGCAATCAGGTGCGTGTCTATCTGCCCAAGGGCGAGGCGTGGTGGGATCTGAACACCGGCCATCGCTACGAAGGCGGCACCACCTGGACCATCGATTGCGAGCTGGGGCAGTTCCCGGTGTTCGGCCGCGAGGGTCACATGCTCTGTCTCGGACCCGCCGCACAGCATACGGGCGAGTTCAACTCGGCCCGGATCCTGGACGAGGTCTGGATGTTCGGCATGCCGGTGCATAACCCGGTCGTCATGCGCAACAAGATCCGCGTGATGCAGATGCAGGGCTCGAGCTACATCAAGGGTCTGGAAGGGCTGCGGATTTCGCCGTCCGAAGGCCTGGAAGTGAAGCGCCGCGGCGCGGAAGTCCGCATTTCGCGCGCTCGCTGAACCCGGATCGGCCGCTCGTCGGCCGCCAATAGAAAAGGGCAGTCAGGAAGGCTTTCCTTCCCGGCTGCCCTTTGTGTCTTTGCCGGATCGCCGTTGTCGGGGCACTTGCGCGTCCGTTGAGATGCGCAGCGGGGCCGCGCCGGCAACTTATATTACTTGCAGTTATTAAAAATGGAAAAAACGGTCGTTCTCTTTAGAAGAGAAAAGATACAAAATCGCTTGCCATGATTCACATCGAGAACCTATCCAAGACCTATGCCACGCCGCACGGAGAATTCCAGGCGCTGCGGGGCATCAACCTGCACATCGAGCAGGGCGAGGTCTTCGGCATCATCGGCCCCAGCGGGGCCGGTAAAAGCACGCTGGTCCAGTGCATCAACCTGCTGGAACGTCCCAACCAAGGCAAAATTTCCATCGGCGGCCAGGCCCTGACGGGCCTCAACGAAGCGCAACTGCGTGAACAGCGCCGCCGTATCGGCATGGTGTTCCAGGGGTTCAACCTGCTGTCGCGCCGCACGGTGTACGGCAACGTTGCCCTGCCGCTGGAAATCGCGGGCGTGGCCAAGGCCGAGATTCCGGCACGCGTCGAGCGCCTCTTGGCGCTGGTTGGCCTGGAGCATCTGCGCGACCGTTACCCCAGCCAGATCAGCGGCGGCCAAAAGCAGCGCGTCGGCATCGCCCGGGCGCTGGCCAACAATCCGGACGTCTTGCTGAGCGACGAAGCCACGTCCGCGCTGGACCCGGAAACCACGCACAACATCCTGGCGCTGCTGCGCGACATCAACCGCAAGACCGGCGTGACCGTGGTCATGATCACGCACCAGATGGAAGTCGTGCGCGAGGTCTGCGATCGCGTCGCCGTGCTGTCGCAGGGCGAGGTCGTTGAAGTGGGCAGCACGCGCGAAGTGTTCGCCCAGCCGCGCCACGACGTGACGCGCAACATGGTGTCGGCCGCCACCGCGTCGGAACTGACCGACGCCACGCTGGCCGCCGTCAAGGAACGCATCCGGGCGCTCACCGCCGCCAAGCCGGGCCAGGCCGTGCGTCTGCTGCGCCTGTCGCTGACCGGCACCGACGCATCGGGCGCCTTCCTGTCCGACCTGACCAAGCAGTTCGCGCTGGACGTGGGCCTGGTTCAGGCGCGCGTCGAAGACATCCAGGGCGTGGCCGTGGGCACGATGTTCGTGCTGGCCCAAGGCGCGCCCGTCGCGCTCAAGGACGGCATCGCCGCCTTGAACGCCCGTGACATTACCGTTGAAGAAATAGCTCATGAGTCCGCAACTGATCGACCTGCTTATTACGTCGCTGCTTGACACCCTGCTGATGGTGGGCGTGGCCAGCGCCATCGCGGTGATCATCGGGATTCCGCTCGGCGTGACGCTGACGGTGACCGCGCGCGGCAACATGCTCGAGAACCAGCCCGTGAATCACGTGCTGGGCGCCATCATCAACGCGACCCGTTCCGTGCCGTTCGTGATCCTGATGGTCGCGATCATCCCGTTCACGCGGTTGGTGGCGCAGACCTCCATCGGCACCACCGCCGCCATCGTGCCCTTGTCCGTGGCCGCGATTCCGTTCATGGCCCGCATCGCCGAAAACGCCATGCGCGAAGTCGATCCGGGTCTGGTCACCGCGGCGCGCGCGATGGGCGCATCGCCCATGCAGATCATCATGAAGGTGCTGCTGCCCGAAGCCCTGCCGGGCCTCATCGCGGCGACCATCGTCACCGTTGTCAGCCTGATCGGCTACTCGGCCATGGCCGGCGCCATCGGCGGCGGCGGGCTGGGCGACCTGGCGATCCGCTACGGCTACCAGCGCTTCCAGTCGGACGTCATGGCCGCGGTCGTGATCGTGCTGATCGTTCTGGTGCAGGCCATCCAGAGCCTGGGCGACCGCTTCGTGCGCCGCATGTCGCATCGCTGATCCACTTTGTTTTTTCCTACTTCCGTCATATCGGGATATCGCAACATGAGCATCAAGGTTTTGAAGTCGCTGGCCGCGTTCGCGTTGGGCGCCGCCGTTTTCGCCCAGCCCGCGCTGGCTCAGGACAAGCCCCTGAAGGTTGGCGTCACCGCCGGCCCGCACGCCCAGATCTTTGATGTGGTCAAGGCCGAAGCCGCCAAGCAGGGACTGAACCTGCAGGTCATCGAGTTCTCGGACTACGTGCAGCCCAACGTGGCGCTCGCCGCGGGCGACCTGGATCTGAACAGCTACCAGCACCAGCCCTACCTGGACAACGCCAACGCCGACCGCGGCTACAAGCTGGTCAGCATCGCCAAGACCGTGATCTTCCCGATCGGCATCTACAGCAAGAAGATCAAGTCGCTGTCCGAACTGAAGGAAGGCGCCCGCATCGCGCTGCCGAACGACCCGACCAACGGCGGCCGCGCGCTGCTGCTGCTGCAGGCCAATGGCCTGATCAAGCTGCGTCCGGAAGCGGGCCTGAAGGCCACGCCGATCGACGTGATCGAAAACCCCAAGAAGCTGCGCTTCATCGAACTGGACGCCGCCCAGCTGCCGCGTTCGCTGGACGACACCGACGCCTCGGCCGTGAACACCAACTTCGCGCTGGAAGCAGGTCTGAACCCGACCAAGGACGCCATCGCCCAGGAATCGCCCGATTCGCCGTACGCCAACGTGCTGGTCGTGCGTGAAAAGGACAAGGACCGTCCCGAGTTCGCCAAGCTGGTCTCGATCTATCACAGCGCGGCGGTGAAGGAATTCATCCAGACCAAGTTCAAGGGCGCCGTGGTCGCTGCCTGGTAATTTGGGAGCGGGATGCGTTTTGAAGACGGCCGCCGCGAGCGGCCGTTCTTTTTGGAAGATTGCATCGGTGTGAGGCAGGCGGGTCGCCCCCTGCAACGCGACCAACGGTCATTTTTTGACAAGCCCCTCGAAATCCGCCATAATTTCGGGCTTCGGTCGGGTTGTTAGCTCAGTCGGTAGAGCAGCGGACTTTTAATCCGTTGGTCGCGAGTTCGAGTCTCGCACAACCCACCACCCCCTGCCTTTTCACGAAGGCAGAAGAGAATCAAGCACTTGCGAGCGATCGCGGTGCTTTTTTTTCGTCCGTAGGGGACGCGGCGTCCGAGCAAAAACTGGCCTTTGCCGGAAAGCTACGGGACTTTCGATGCTGCACAGACCTGGTACATCGCACCTTTGCGAATCCGCGGCCCCTGAACAGAAACTTCAGACGCATCCGCTACGCGGGTGTGTCCGGACTTTTTAGCAGTTCGATGAACCCCCGAGCAGCCTGATCGATCTGCGCGTCATCCCACAGCAAGCCAAGGGGGACGGCATTGCTGACTAGTGCCAGCGGGACGATCTTCACCAAGCCCAGGCTAACGTAATACTCCGCCATCGAGCGAGTGAGCAGGCCCAAGTGATCGGATTCCTGAAGTAAGGCCTGCTGAGTCAGCAACGAGGCGGTCTCGATTGCGGGCATCGGCGGCTCCAATTTTTTCTGAAGCACAGATTGCTCGAAGGTTGCTCTGGTCAGCGTGCCATGCGGCGGAAGAATCCAGGTGTAGTTCGCGATCTTGGTCCATGCAGGCTTCGACTGGTGGATGAGATGGCCAGCCCTGGCGACGATGACAATCGAATCCCGGTTTAAAAGTGCCGTGGAAAAAGGCGTTGCGAGCGCCCGACTGTCCAATGGGCCAAGCACCAGATCCACTTCGCGACGTTTCAGGTGTTCGACGAGCAAGTCGAACGGCCCCTCGCTCACTAGGATCTGGACACCCGGATGAGCCTGCCGAAAGGTTTCGATGGAGCGAGGCAGGAACAACATTGCTGCCGAAACAATGGCGCCGATGCTCAACCGTCCAGAGGAACCTGCTTTCAATGCTTTGAACTCGCTGTCGGTACGGCGGACGTCGCCGACTGTGCGCATCGCATAGTTGCGAAAGATCAGGCCAGTTGGTGTCAGCCGCAGTTTGCGGCCCCGCACGAAGAGTTTCAGACCCACAACTTCTTCGAGATCAGCCAACCAGTGCGACACGGCCGGTTGCGTCAAATGCAGCGTCTGCGCGGCTGCCGTAATGCTGCCGGTGTGGTCCAGAAGCAAGAAAATTTCCAGGTGACGCAACTTGAGCCGTTTCGCCCAGGAGATACCTTCAATCTGCCAGTACATGAGGAAATACTTATGGAAAGCCAAGTTTATTTCATTAGAATTTTATAACTGCGCACGGAATAATTCATCACTCGACAACAGGGGAATAGAGTGAAGAAAAAGCTGGCAAATGTCCTGCTCATCGTTTCGGCCGTAGGCGGCTTCTCGCATCAAGCCCTCGCGGATCCCAGCACCTATCCGGACCGGCCAATTAAAGTCGTCATCCCTCAAGCTCCCGGCGGTGGCACTGACATCGTCGGTCGGCTCTGGGCCTCGTGGGTCAGCAAGGAAATCGGTGGCAATGTCATCGTGGAAAACCGTCCAGGCGCCAACGGCGTCATCGCCGCAAGCTACGTCAAGCAGCAAAAGAACGATGGATACACGCTTCTGGTAGCTGGCGTTTCGCAGCTTGCATTCAATGCGTCCATGTATAAAAACCTGCCCTATGACGTTCTCAATGACTTCGACGGGGTCGCCTTGTTGGCAAACACGCCGCTGATGCTCGTTTCAAGCAAGGCTTCTGGTCTGACGGATTTCGGCAAGTTCGTTGCGTACGGCCAAGCGAACCCCGGAAAGCTCACCTATGCCACCGCCGGTAACGGCAACTCGACGCATCTTGCGATGGCCATGTTGTCCAAGCGGTTGGACCTATCCATGACACACATTCCGTACAACGGCTCTACCGCTGGTTTAAATAGCGTCGTGGGCGCGCAGACAGATGTGATGTTTGACGTATTGAACACCGCTGCAGTGCAGGCAAAGGCAGGAAAGGTCAACGCGCTGGTCATTCTTGGAAACAAGCAGGAGGCCGACTTGCCGGACGTGCCGACAATCGCCGATGTGGGGCTGAAGGATTTTCCCTTGCCCGGCTGGTATGGCATGGTTGCGCCCAAAAATACGCCCGAACGCATCCGCGTGAAGCTTAACGACGCGACGCAGAAATTTTTCGCTGACCCAGAGATCGCGGCAAGGCTTCGCGAGCTGAAAATGGAGCCTCTGCCGTCACAACCGACGGACGTGCTGGCCTGGGCGCAACGCGATGCAAAGGTTTGGGGACCGCTGATTACCGAGTTGGGCATTGCCAACGAAGTTAAGTAGATCAAGCCCATCTAGACGCTGACACGGACTGAACATGGCAACTCAACTGATTTTCGACAATGTGCTGGCTGGCGACGAGATGATGCATGTGAGCGCATCAAAGGGCTGGGCGCCACCGGTGGCGGCAGTAGCAAGGGACCGCGGCGACGGCCCCTATGCGCGCCTCGTTTTGCGCGGAGCGACCGTGCTGGATGGCACCGGCGCGCCGCCATGGGGGCCGGCGGATATCGTCATTGAAGACGGCAGGATCACCGGGATATTCAACGTCGGTACGCCGGGGCTTCCTATCAAGCCCGGTCGGCGACCTGCGGCAGGTGACGTCGAGATCGACTGTTCCGGTAAGTACATCACGCCAGGCCTGGTTGACGCGCATGCGCACATTGGCACGCCATATCACAACATGACGGGCGGCTCGCCGCCTTCCGACTATATTTACAAACTTTGGCTTGCTCATGGTGTGACCACCATTCGCGAGATGGGGCTGCTGAATGGTCTGAGCTGGACTCTGGAACAGCAGAAGCTGGCGGACGGCGGGCAGATCGCCGCCCCGAATATGACCCTTTACGCGTATTTCCCAGCCATGGCGGACCGCTTCAAGAGTCTGCACACACCTGACCAGGCGCGGCGGTGGGTCAACGCAATCAAAGAACGCGGCGCGGCGGGGATCAAATTTTTCGGCGCACCGCCTGCGATGATGGAGGCGGCGCTCGATGAGGCGGCCAAGGTCGGCTTGCGCGCGGGATGCCATCACGCACAGATGGCCGTCAGCAGAATGAATTCGCTGAAGACGGCACGATGGGGCCTGACCAGCACCGAGCACTATTACGGCATCCCAGAATCCATGTACACGAACAGCGTGCTTCAGGATTTTCCCGCCGACTACAACTTCTATGACGAGTACCACCGCTTTTCCGTAGCGGGGCAGCAATTCCTGCAGGCTGCGGAGCCAGGTTCAAACAAATGGAACGATACGCTGGAAGAGTTTCTGCGTCTGGGGCATACGTTTGTGCCGACGTTCAACATCTACGATGCCAATCGCGACGTCATGCGAGCCCGACAAGCTGATTGGCACAAGGACTACACCTGGAGCACCATCTGGAAGTACTTTCAACCGCAGCGAGGCGGACACGGATCGTACTGGTATCGCTGGAGCACGACCAACGAGGTCGAATGGAAGCGCAATTACAGCGTGTGGATGCGATTCGTGAATGACTATAAGAATCTGGGCGGTCGCGTGTGCGCCGGCAGCGATTCCGGCTTCATCTATCAGATTTACGGCTTCGGGCTGATTCGAGAACTGGAGCTGCTGCAGGAAGCCGGATTCAACACGCTGGAAGTCTGGAAGGCGGCGACCATCGACAGCGCGGCCTTGCTAGGGATGGACGACGAGGTCGGCTCGATCGAAATCGGCAAGCGCGCCGACCTGTTGATCCACAAACATAATCCGCTGGCCGACACCAAGCTTATGTACGGTACGGGAGCCATGCGCTTGAACGACGATACTGGGCAGGTGGAATGGCTCCGCAGTCTGGAAACGACCATCAAGGGCGGGGTGCTTTACGATACGGAAGCCTTGCTTGCCGATGTGAGGGAAATGGTCAAGCAAAGCTTCGATCATGAGTAATCCAAACGCACCCTCATTGGACATCACCGTGCTATCCGGCAGGTTGGGTAGCGGCAAGACCACGTTACTGACTGATTGGCTGAAGGCTTACCCCGCTGCCGACGTGGGACTGATCATCAACGAGGTTGGTGAGCTCGACATCGATGGCGCGCTGGTGATGAACCAGGCCAAGGATCAACCCATTACGATCTTGCCATCAGGGTGCCTGTGCTGCTCGATGCAGGACGATCTGGTCAGCACGATCGCGACGCTGATAGAGGCGAAGTTCGAGCGGGATGGCACAGCGCTGCGGGCGGTCATCATTGAAACCAGCGGCTTGGCGCGGCCTACGGCGGTGGTCGCGTCGCTGCTGACGCCTGAATTGATGCAGTATGGCTTGAACGTCCAGATCGTCTGTACATTCGACAGCGAAGCCGGACCGGAAATGTTGGCCGATGATGCGCCCGGTCGAGCTCAATTGGCCTGCGCGCAGCGCATTATCTTCACGAAGTTGGACCGAGTTTCCGCCTTGGAGGCGCAGCACGCTTTTGATTTGGTGAAGGCGATCAATCCGCTCGCTGAGCTGGTCCTTGAATTCGGGCGTGACAAGCTGCTGCCACTGGCTTTCTCACGCTCGCGCAGCCTGACTCGCGAGAACTTCCACGAATTATTGTTCATCAAGCCAGACCCCACACCGCACTCGAATGTCCGGGTCGTCTGTCGGCAGTTGGATGCGGCGCTGGATTGGGATCGGTTTTCGGCTGGTCTGGACGACCTGGTAGCGTACTGCTCCGACCACCTCCTCAGAACCAAGTTTCTGTTGAGGATCGAAGGCGCGTCTTCGGCGGTGCTGCTTCAGAGTGTCGGGTATCGCTTCAGCAGGCCGACGATCGTTGAGGGTTTGCAGCTGACTTCAAGTCGACTGGTGTTCATTCTGGAGAACTACGACGAAGATCTGTTCAACGCTCAGTTCGGGATCACGATCGGCGCCTGTGTCGACGCCCCGCCGGGTGGCTAGGCGTGCTGAACACGCCTTTTGCAGATATTTTGTAATTTCTGCTTCCGGCACGGCGCGCGAAAACAGAAATCCCTGCAGCTCGTCGTCGCTCAGGCTGGTTCCAAAATCGCCCGGCGCAGCAGCAACTGATAGGTGCGCCGCGCAAGCCACTCGACGAGGATGACGGCGCTGGCGCGCCTGGCTCCAACGGCGGGCAGCTTGTCCGCGGGTCAGCGCGATGAACGGGCGCAGGTCCGGCTCGCACACCACATAACGTCCCGGTGAAACCAATTCGTCGTAGACGTTGCTGCTTGGCTGCTCCAGCTTGCTCTGGCCCATCGCGGCCAGGAAACCGACAAACGCAACCAGCAGCAGGACAAGGAGTCCGCCGGCGGAACGGGGAAGCGGCCCTTCTGTTTTTTGCATTCTCGCGAGCTGGCGCCGCGCTGATGCTGCCCGGCACGGTGCTTGCTAAATGCCAGGGTTGCCATTCACCGCGATCCCCTGCGGATCGAAGACACCCGATGGACCTCGCGCAAGCGCAAAACCTGGCTGACGATCCGTCATTGCCGTCATCCCCCCTTGTCGTGATATCGCCCCATCTGGACGACGCCGTCCTGAGTTGCGCGGGCCTGCTGGCCGCGCGGCCGGGCAGTACGGTCGTGACGGTGTTTACGGCGCGGGCGCCCATGCAGCACCCGCTGACCGACTGGGACCGCCGATGCGGGTTCGACAGCGCCGACGCCGCGATGACGTGCCGGCTGGCCGAAGACAGGGAGGCGCTTGCCATCGTGGGTGCGGCGGGGCGGGCGCTCGGCTTTCTGGACTGTCAGTACACCGCGACGGCGGATCAGGACGCGCCGCCGATCACCGAACGCCTCTTCCACGTGCTGGCGGGCCTGGCGCCCGCGAGTGTGGTGATGCCGCTGGGCGTCTTCCATTGCGACCACGAGCGCGTCAGCGACGCTGCCCTGATGATCCGCGACGCGCTGCCCGGCGTGGCGTGGTTTGGTTACGAGGATGTACCGCATTGCGACCGGCCTGGCGTCGTGCAGGCCCGATTGGCGCAATTGCATGCTCGGGGCGTGACGGCCACCCCAGTTCGTCTGGCGGTGGATGCGGCAAGCAAGGCGCGCGCCATCGCGGCCTACGCCTCGCAACTCAAGGGCTTGGAAAGCACGGCCTTGGAGCTGGCGGTGCATGAAACGTATTGGCGGTTGACGGGCGGCACGACGAATACGAATTGAAATGCAAAGCGAGGCTTCGGGCCCGCTATGGTCCCTGTACGGTTCGAATATGTAATGTCCGTTTACATGTCACGTGTAACGACTAAAATCGGGACACCTCTGCGCCGGCTGCCTCGCCGGCGGCCCTGCCTCCCGCGTTGCGCCGTATCCCCAGGCGCCCATAACCGTGCAACCTGTCATCGGCTCGTCTCCCGCCTCCACGCAGCAAGGTTCCGTGTATGCCGCCCGCATCCGTCAGGTGCAGGTGGACTCGCTGCGGCGCATGTTTCCCTTCGCGCTGGCCGGGTCGCTGATCACCGCGTGCTTCTCGGTTTTCGCGTTGCTGGACGTGCTGCCTCGCCAGCAGATCCTGCTGTGGATCGCCGTCACCCTGCTGGTCGGCGCGTTGCGCCTGGCGGCCATGCTGCTTTACGACCGCCGCCGCGCCGATCCGGCCGCTGCCCGGATCTGGGTGCGGCGCATGCTGGTCGGCAATCTGTGCTCGGGCATCCTGTGGGGCCTGCCGTTCGCGTACTGGACGTTCATCGTTCCGCTGGAATATCAGCTTTTCTTCATCGTCATCCTGTTCGGGCTGGGCACCGGCGCCATCTACTCGAATTACATGATGCTGCCGGTCATGTACGCCTTCGAAATCCCCGCCTTCGCGCCCATGTTCATCGCGCTGGCGGCGCAGCCGTCCGCCATCCATCTGGCGCTGGTGACCAGCGGGCTGGCCTACCTGGTCGCCACCCTGGCGTTCATCCACCGCATGAACCGCACGCATCTGGACGCTTTGCGGCTGGGCTATGAAAACCTGGCGCTGCTGGAACAGGTGCGGCAGGAGAAGGCCGCCGCCGAACGCAGCGACCTGGAAAAGTCCCGTTTCCTGGCCGCCGCCAGCCACGACCTGCGCCAGCCGGTGCATGCGGTCAACCTGTTCCTGGGGCTGCTCACGAACGAGCGTCTGTCGCGGCATGGGCGATATCTGGTCGACAACATCGCCAGTGCGATGGCGGCGATGGGCCAGTTGTTCGATGCGCTGCTGAACCTGTCGCGGCTGGATGCCGGCGTCATCGAGACGCGCGTCGAGGCCTTTGCCATCCAGCCGCTGCTCGAGCGCCTGCGCGCCGAGTACGCGCCCCAGGCGGGCGAGAAGGGCATCACGGTGCGGGTGCGCGCCAGCGCGGTCAGCGTGCGGTCGGACCCCATCCTGCTTGAACGCATCCTGCGCAACCTGATCAGCAACGCCATCACGCACACGGCGGGCGGGCGGGTGCTGATCGGATGCCGGCGCACCGGCGGCCGACTGCGGATTGAAGTGTGGGACAACGGCCCCGGCATCCCGAAGCTGGAGCAGGAACGCGTGTTCTGGGAATTCCATCAATTGGGCAACCCCGAACGCGATCGCAGCAAAGGCCTCGGGCTGGGGCTGGCCATCGTGCGCCGCACGGTGCGCCTGCTGGGGCACGAACTGTCGTTGCGCTCGGAGGAAGGACGTGGAACGGTCTTTGCCGTGACGGTGCCTGTCGCGGACCGTGCGGCGGCCGAGCCGCTTGCGCGGGACCTGGGCCCCGCCATGCCGCCGTCGGCCGCAACCAGCGACGGCCTGCCCGGCAAGCTGGTCCTGCTGGTGGATGACGATCCGCAGAATCTGGCGGGCCTGTCCATGCTGTTCGAGAGCTGGGGCTGCCGCGTCATCGCCGCCGGCAGCGGCAATGCGCTGCTCGAGCGCGTGCTGCCGCTGGCCGAGCGTCCCGCGCTCATCGTCAGCGACTACCGTCTGCGCGACCACGAGACCGGCATCCACGTCATCGAAAGGCTGCGCGAGGAATACAACGATCCGGACCTGCCGGCCTTGCTGGTCAGTGGCGACACGGATCCGGCCCGGTTGTCCGAAGCCGCCGCCCGCGGGGTGCCGCTGCTGCACAAGCCCGTGCAGGTCCAGGCGTTGCGAGAGCGCGTGGCCGGGCTGCTGCAGGCCACCCCTGTCCACCCGCTGACCGGAGACGCGGAATGACGGCGGTGCTATTGATCGACGATCATGCGATGTTCCGCGAAGCGCTGGTCATGGCGCTGGAAGATGCGCTGCCCGACGTGACCATCCACCCGGCGGCGAGCGGGCAGGAGGCGCTGGACGTGCTGGACCGGCACGCCGCCATCCGCAGCGTCATCATGGATTTCTATCTGCCCGACGTCGCGGGTGCGGACCTGCTCAAGCGACTGCGGCAGCGACGGGCGCAGTTGCGCGTGCTGGTGTTGTCGGCGTCGCTGGATCCCGAGGACCAGCGCCGCGCCATGGACGCGGGGGCGCATGGATTCATGAACAAGTCCGCCAGCTGTCAGGAGCTGGCGGCCGCGCTGCTGGCGATCGGGGATGCGCCGGCGCAGGCCATGCATACCGGATCCGTTTCAGGGGTTGCCGGCGCGGCGCAGGACGAGGCGGCGCTGCTGCGCGCGCTGACGCCGCGTCAGGGCGAGGTGTTGCGGCTGATGTGCGACGGGCTGCGCAACAGGGAGATCTCGGAGCAGCTCAACATGACGGAGAAGACCGTCAAGACGCATGTGTCGGCCATCCTGGGCACGCTGGGCGTGCCAAACCGTACGCAGGCCACGCTGGTGGCAAGACGCGGCGGCGTATTCGGCAAGCCGCTCTAGGACCAAAGGGCCGGCCAAAATCCCATGCGCCGCTCGCTGGGGGGGGCGAGGCCAGTTTCGATGCCGCGGGGGCGCTGTCTTCCGTTTTTCAAGGGCATCGCGTATAACAGCCGAACGGTATGTGCGCCGCAACATGGTTCATATCGCAGTCATCTGATCGCCCGCTCACCCCCCAGCCTCCCGCAAGGAGTACCGCCGTGGCCCGATCCAAAGCGTCATCGACTGACCGCGATCCCCTGTTGATCGACCTGGCCCTGCAGGGCGGCGGCGCGCACGGCGCGTTCACCTGGGGCGTGCTGGACCGGCTGCTGGAAGAATCGTGGCTTGGCATCGACGGCATTTCCGGCACCTCCGCCGGCGCCATGAATGCCGCCGTGCTGGTGCTGGGGCATGCCCGGGGCGGCGCCGACGGCGCCCGTGCGGCGCTCGAGGACTTCTGGCGCCGCGTGTCCGAGGCCGCGCGCTTCAGCCCCTTTCGCCGTAGTCCGCTCGACATCCTGATGGGTTCCTGGTCGCTGGATCATTCGCCCATGTTCATCGCCTTCGACCTGGCGTCGCGGGTGTTTTCGCCCTATGACCTGAGCGCTGCGGCCAATCCGCTGGCCGCCATCCTGCAGGAAGTCATCGACTTCGACGAGCTGGCGCGCGCGCCCATCCATCTGTTCATCACGGCGACCAATGCGCGCACCGGACGCGGCCGGGTGTTCAAGAATGCCGAGGTGAATGCCGACGTGCTGCTGGCTTCGGCCTGCCTGCCGACCATGTTCCGGGCCGTGATGATCGACGGCGACCCCTATTGGGACGGCGGCTACAGCGGCAATCCCACGATCACGCCGCTGGTGCGGGAATGCCAGTCGCACGACACGATCCTGGTGCAGATCAACCCGGTCGAACGCCCCGGCCTGCCCAGCAGCGCCCGCGAGATCATGAACCGCCTGAACGAAGTCACGTTCAACGCATCGCTGCTGAAAGAGCTGCGCATGATCGCGCTGCTGCGCCAGGTGGCCGACCCCGGCAACGGCGAAGGCAAGATGTGGGCGGACATGCGCATCCATCGGGTCTCGTCCGAGCTCATGGTGGAACTGGGCTATTCCTCCAAGCTCAACGCCGAATGGCCGTTCCTGTGCATGTTGCGCGACGAGGGCAGGAAGGCCGCCGACCGCTTTCTGGCGGAGCATGGCGACGACCTGGGCAAGCGGTCATCGCTGGATATCGACGAACTGCTGGGCGAGGTCTGATCATGGGACTTTTCGGCATCCTGCTCGCACTGATACTGCTGATCGGGCTGGCTTACCGCGGCTGGAGCATCCTGCTGCTGGCGCCGGCGGCGGCCATGGTGACGGCGGCCGCGGCGGGTGAACCGCTGCTGGCGCATTGGACCCAGACGTTCATGGGTGGCGCGGCCGGATTCGTGGCTCAGTTCTTTCCCTTGTTTCTGCTGGGGGCGCTGTTCGGCAAGCTGATGGCCGACAGCGGGTCCGTGACGGCGATCGCCGACGCGATGACGCGCAAGCTGGGCGCGCGGCGCGCGATTCTGGCGGTGGTGCTGGCAGGCGCCATCGTGACCTATGGCGGGGTCAGCCTGTTCGTGGCGTTTTTCGTGCTGGCGC
Source organism: Achromobacter sp. (assembly GCF_032113835.1). Lineage (GTDB taxonomy): Bacteria > Pseudomonadota > Gammaproteobacteria > Burkholderiales > Burkholderiaceae_B > Achromobacter. The sequence continues at coordinate 16,744 of NZ_DAMCTG010000017.1, forward strand.
CCATGGCGCACGCGCTGTTCCGGTCGGCCGGAATTCCGGTGCGCCTGATGCCGGCGGCCATCCTGCTCGGCACGTCCACGTTCACGATGTCGGCGTTGCCAGGCACGCCGGCCGTGCAAAATGCCATTCCCATGCCGTTCTTTGCGACCACGCCGTTCGCCGCGCCCGGACTGGGCATCATCGCCAGCGCGATCATGCTCGGATTCGGACTGTGGTGGCTGAGCCGGGCGGAAGGCTCGGCGCGGCGTGCGGGCGAGGGCTATGTCGCGCCCGCAGGCATGGCCGCCGACGTATCCGAGGACGTTCTGGTGCGCGAGCGCGCCACCGTTGCGCGCGAGTTCGATCCCGCCGAAATGCACCACGGCCAGCGCAGCCCCGACGCGCCGTCCACGCTGGTGGCCGCGACGCCGCTCGTGGTGGTGATCCTGGTCAACCTGCTCATGACGCTGATCGTCCTGCCGCGCATGGACACCGCGTGGCTCGCCGAGCCGCGTTGGGGCGGCACCAGCCTGGCCGCGGTGGGCGGCGTCTGGTCCGTGATCACCGCCCTGCTGGCGGCGATTGCCGTGCTGGTGGCGCTGAACTTCCGGCGGCTGCCATCGCTGCGCGACACCATGGACGCGGGCGTGAATGCCTCGGCGCTGCCTTTGCTGAGCGTCGCGAGCCTGGTGGGATTCGGCGCGGTAGTCGCGTCGCTGCCGTCGTTTGCAGCGGTGCGCGATTGGGTGCTGTCGATCGAAGGCGGGCCGCTGGTGTCGCTGGCCGTGGCGACCAACGTGCTGGCCGCCCTGACCGGGTCGGCATCGGGCGGCTTGACGATCGCCCTGCAATCGCTGGCGGCCACGTATATGGAGCTGGCCCAGACGCTGGGCATCGATCCGGCGCTGATGCACCGCGTATCGGTGATCGGCGCGGGCACGCTGGACAGCCTGCCCCACAACGGCGCCGTAGTGACGCTGCTGGCGGTGTGCGGGTCGACGCACCGGGAGGGCTACATGAACATCGTCGTGGTGGGCATCGTGGGGCCGATCATCGGGCTGGCCGCCGTGATTGCGCTGGGCAGCGCGCTGGGTTCTTTCTGACGCGGCGCTGCGCCGGTCAGGACAGCGTGCGCGCGGGCAGCGCCGCCGACAGGTCGTTCAGATTGAAGCCGCAGCACCGCGCCCGCTCGGCCAGCATTTCGCTCTGCGCCAGCGCGCGGCTGCTTTCTTCCAGCAGCACGTCCAGTTGCTCTTGCGGGGTGGCGGCCATCGCCCACGCGCGGTCGGCAAAGCGGACGGCGAACTGGTCCACACAGGTCTTGCAGATGGCCGCGCCATTCTGCTCGAGCAGCGGCGCGCCCTGCGCGAGCGTCGATTGGCAAAACAGACAGGCGAGGGCGTGGTTCATGCGTCGGGCGGCCGGTGCGAAAGGGAACAATGGCGGCCGCACGGATGGCGGCGCCTGTCATTGAACAACGGCCGCGCACGCCCAGTCTTAAATCGCGATCCGGCCCCTTAATCGACGTTGAAGCCGCCCGGTCCGGCCTGCCCGAGCAGTTCGCGGGCGCACTGGACCGCTTCGCCCGGTGTTGCGACCACTAGGAACGGCAGGCCGAAGGCGCGGGCCATCTTTTCGCCGCGCTTGCGCAGCTTGCCCAGCGCATCGGTGTCGCGCTCGACGGCGATGAACGCCCGGCAGCGCGCCCGCAGGCGCGGCATGTTGGCCGTCTGCCATTCGATCATGGCCTTGCGGTCCTCGTGCGCGGCCTCGTGGCGCGTGTCCGGCACCACCATCACGAAGCTGCGCGGGTTCTCCACCAGCAGCTCCATTTCGCGGATCCATGAGGCCGAGTACCCCAGCGGCGCGCCGCCGTGGCGGGCTGTCACAATGGGAAATTGCGACAGGTCGTGGAAGAAAAACTGATCGTGGTTCATTCGAAGGCTCCGTGGGGCAGGGCGGGATCGTCCTTGGCGCAGCCGCAGTTGCCGTAAAGCACCAGGCTGTAGGACTCCAGTTCGAAGCCGCTGCGCCGCGCGATCTTCCTGACCAGTTGCGCCATGGCGGGATCGCTGGATTCCCGGATCTGCCCGCAACGCGTGCAGACCAGGTGGTCGTGATGGCCCTTGTCGCTCAGTTCGAACACATTGGTGTGGGTATCGAGCTGAGTGCGTTTGAGCAGGCCGGCGTGCTCCAGTTGCGTGATCACCCGGTAAACCGTGGCCAGGCCGATATTGCTGTGATCCGAGATGAGGCGGCGGTAAATGTCCGCGGCGCTCATGTGCTTGTCTGCGTGGCGGTAGAAGATGTCCAGGATCTTCATCCGCGGGAAAGTGGCTTTGATGCCGGCGTCGCGCAGCCGTGTGTGGTCCATGTGAATTCTCCATCCCGGGGGGCTGATACCCCGCTGATGAGAATGATGTACATTTTCAAATGGATCCGCTAACGGGAACCCGTCAACCTGTACCTCAAACCTGCCAACCATGCTTCAATCGGCCGCCGCTCCCTCTCTGCCCGACGTCATGCTGAAGCCGTTCAGCCTGCGCAGGCGGCGGGAGTCCAAGGGCATTTCCGTGCCCGCGCACACCCACGCCGAGGGCATGCTGGTGCTGGTCCACGAAGGGCTGGTGATGGTGCAGTCGGGCGAGCGCGTGCTGACGGTGTTGCCGGGTAGCCTGGGGTGGATTCCCCCCGGCGTGCAGCATGGGGCGCGCTGGTTCGGCGAGGCGCGCGGGTCATTCCTGCACGTGCACCCGGACATCTGCGGACGCCTGCCGCCAAACTGCCGCGCGTGGCCGTCTTCCCGGCTGATCGAGGCGCTGGTCGAACGCTTTACGGAAGGCGGGTGGCAGGACGCGCCGCCGTCCTACCAGGCGCAGCTTTTCGACGTGTTGCTGGAGGAACTGCGGCAGCGCACCTTCGACGCCACCGCGCCGCTGCCGATGCCGGCCGATCCCCGCCTGCAGGACCTGGCCAATACGTTGCTGGATACGCCGGACGACACGGCGGGCATCGACGAGTGGGCGCAGCGGCTGAACATGTCTTCGCGCACGCTGATGCGGCGGTTTCGCCAGGAGACTGGCGTGACGCTGGGGCAGTGGCGCCAGCAGGCCCGGCTATTGCGGGCGCTGGAAATGCTGTTCCGCGGCGGATCTGTCACCCAGGCCGCGCTGTCGGTCGGGTATGAAAGCACCAGCGCGTTCATTGGAAGTTTCCGCACGGCGTTCGGCATGACGCCAACGCGGTATCTGGCGGATCGCGGCGAGGGGTAGCGGGGTCAGGGAGTTACACGGTTATGCGGCGGCGGGCTGGTCCGGATGCGCCGGGCCTTCCGGGTCGTTTTCGGCGTCCGGCCGGGGCGGCACCGGCGTCAAACCGAGCGACAGCCGCAGGCGCTGGCAATCCGGATTGGGCGAGCCGTCCGGCATCCAGATGTCAAACTCGCGGCACGGCGTGGGCCGGTTTTCGTAGATGTCGCAGTGGATGCCGGGCTTGCCCAGCTCGCCGCGCAGCGAGACGCAGCGCCCGCCGCCCATCTCCGTGCCCTTCATGCAGGCGCGCAAAGGGCTTATCTGGGTGACCAGGTCCAGCGGCACGTGGCCGCCGTTTTCACCGGCCAGTTCACCGACGTAGAACGACACGCGAAAGTGCGCGCAGCAGGCGCCGCAATCCAGGCAGGGATTGACGGACGGGTCGTCGCCGGCCAGCACCGCGGGCGATACGAACGAAACAAGCGAAGTCAGTGTCAGGGACATGGGCGTAGGTCTGAAGGCCGGAAATATTATCTGGATTCGAGTTGCGGCCGCTACGACTTTTTTCGGGGACATTGCAGGAGTAGCATCGATACCCTGTCAGCCCTGAGGAGCGCTTTCTTGTCCGCGAAAACCGATTTTCCAGATGGCCTGGCCCGTTGCGGCTGGGTGGACACGTCGGCCGAATACATGGCCTATCACGACACCGAATGGGGCCGCCCCGAAGGCGACGATCGCGCGCTGTTCGAACAGCTCTGCCTTGAAGGTTTCCAGTCCGGTCTCAGTTGGCGCACCATCCTGAACAAGCGCGAGGCCTTCCGCCGCGGCTTTGCCAACTTCGACCCCGCCAAGCTCGCCACCTTTGGCGAACCGCAAGTCCAGGCGCTGCTGGCGGATGCGGGCATCGTGCGCCACCGCGGCAAGATTGAAGCCATGATCAACAACGCGGCCCGCGCGTTGGAAATGATCGACCGCGAAGGATCGTTGGCCGCGTATTTCTGGCGCTTCGAGGCGCCGCCTTCCAAGGTGTCGACCTACGGCGCGTCAACGTCCGAACAGTCCGAGGCCCTGTCCAAGGCGCTCAAGAAGCTGGGCTGGAAGTTCGTGGGGCCCACCACGGTGTACGCCTTCATGCAGTCCGTGGGCATGGTCAACGACCACAGCCCGGGTTGCCATTGCCACGCGATCATCGAGAAAAAGCGCAAGGCGTTTGTGCGACCGTCTGTGTGACCGTCCGTGCGGCCTTCCGTGCGGCCGGCGGGCTGACGCCTTGTGCTAAACGGCGCGCGTCAGGTTGCGCGGCCGTTCTCCGGCCCGGTCTGCACCGGCGCCTGCCCCGGCAGGCTGTAGCGCCCCTCGCGGTAAGCCCAGCTCGGCCACAGCGCATGCGCCAGCGCCTCGGTTGCCAGTTCGGGGTTCAGCGGCGCGGGGGCGTAGTCCTCGGGCGCGGTGTAGCGATATTGCACCGCTGTCTTATTGGGCGCCAGCACCAGCAGGTCGTCGCCTTTCAGATATCCGTAGGTGCTGTCGTACTGCATGATCGCGCGACCGGGCGTGCTGCGCGTGAGGTCGTGGCCGATCATCGGGTGTTCGGTATCCACGCCGATCAGCGACAGCAGCGTCGGCGGCAGGTCGATCTGGCTGATCAGGCGGTCGTCGCGGCGCGCCTCGATGCCGGCGCCCAGGATCACGGCCGGAATATGAAAGTGGCGCACCGGCACCAGGCTGGCGCCAAACACGCGCGAGTCGTGGTCAGCAGCCACCAGGAACACCGTGTTTTCCCAATACGGCGACGCCTTGGCCTTTTCGAAGAAGCGGCCCAGCGCCCAGTCGGCGTATCGCACCGTGTTCTCGACCGTGGCGGGATTGCCGTCGGTCTCGATACGGCCCGCCGGGTACTCCCACGGCGTGTGGTTGGACACGCTGAAGGCCAGCGTGAAGGTCGGCTGGTCGCCGTCCTCGCGCAGCAGGCGGTCCAGCTGGTTGAACATGTCCTCATCCGAGGCGCCCCACGTGCCGACGAACGCCGGGTCGACAAAATCGGCCCGGTCGACGATCTGCTTGAAGCCGTTGCCCAGGAAGAAGCCCTTCATGTTGTCGAAGTGCGACTCGCCGCCATAGATGAAGCGCGAGTGATAACCGTGGCGCCCCAGCAGATCCGCCAGCGAGAAGAACCCGCGCTGCGAACGCGGCAGCTTCAGCACCGCCTGCGCGGGCGTCGGCAGAAAGCCGGTGGTGACGGCTTCCAGGCCGCGTACCGAGCGGGTGCCGGTGGCGTAGGCGCGCGTGAAGGTCCAGGCCTCGCGCGCCAGCGCATCCAGTTCCGGCGTCAGGTTGGCGCCGCCCAGCGCTGCGCTGTACTGCGCGCCCAGGCTTTCTTCAAGAATGATGACCAGGTTGAGCGGGCGATGCGTCTTGCGCGTGGCAGGCTGGCTGTGAAGGCTGGGATAGTCGGGATTCGGCGGCGGATACGGCAGCCCCGACTGCGCCAGCACCAGCGCGTGCATCTTGTCGTCGTCCATGCCGCCGTACACGGCGGATGCCGACTTTTCGTTCTTCATGCTGTAGACCGCGTAGAACACGTTGTACAGCGAGTTCAACGCCAGAGTATTGAGCATGCCGTCGGCGCAGTAGGCCACCGAAGACGGGTTGATGGGACGGTGGCCCAGTGTGCCGCGGATGGCCAGGATCACCACCGCCAGGATCGCCACGCTGGCAAGCGGCATCTGCCACCACGTCAGCGGCGCATCGGGACGCGCATGGCCCAGCAGGGTCCAGGCGGCCCAGCCGATGAGCGCCAGCGCGACCAGGCCGCCCAGCAGGGCGCCCTTGTACCCGCGCCACAGCATCCCGGAAACCTCGCGCGGATGCTTCAGGTATTCCACGAACAGGCGGTTGGGGCGGGAGTCGTATTCGATGATGAAGGGCGGCGTCGCCACTTCCAGAAACGCCAGCAGCACGAACGCCACCAGATACCAGATGGCGGCGATGTCCGCCGCCACGGGGATGTGGCCGAACAGCGGCGACAGCACGGCAGGCAGCGCCGCCAGCACCGCGATCTGATGCGCGTCGATGCGCAGCCCCTGCAGCAGCAGGGGCGCAAGACCGCCGGCATTGCGCACGCGCTGCCATTGCCACAGGGCAAGCGCCAGGCGGCTGAGCGTCAGCAGCGCGAACGCCGCCAACACGAAAATCAAGGTTGAATGCCGCATCGGGCCTCCAGGTTGTCCTGCTTCACCGCCGGGCGCGGGCGGATCCGGTCATTTGGCATTGGAACCGAGCCGGCGTCAAAAATTCTGTGAAGGCGTGCTATACGGCTGCTTTTCGCCGTCCTCAGTCGTCTCTCTTTGTAACGGTCACGACGGAGACGGGCACGTGTCTTGCTGCGCAGCCCGGCGGGCATTCGTGCCGATGCCGTATTTGCAAGGCGCGGCTACCCGGAAAAATCCGCACACATTATGGCGTCGTTCCGTCCGATCGTCGCTGCAGGCCGCGATACCCTGGGGTAGTCAGTCCGGCCAGTGGTATACGGCCGGCAGCCAAGCCAAGGATAGTAACCATGACGCGCACAAGAAAAATAGCGATCGGGATTGTAGGGGGCATTGCCCTGGTAGTGGCGGTATTGGTGATCGTGATCGCCACCTTCGACTGGAACCGGGCCAAGCCCATGATCAATGAACGGGCCTCCGCCGCCATGGGCCGCCCCTTTGCGATCAACGGCGACCTGAGCGTGCGATGGCAGCGCGAGCCCGGCGAGAGCGGCTTGCGGTCCTGGGTCCCCTGGCCGCGCGTGGTGGCCAACGACATCTCGATCGCCAATGCGGAGTGGGGCAAGGCGCCGCATTTCGCCACGCTCAAGCGCGCGGAATTCAGCCTGTCGCCCTTGCCGCTGCTGGCGCAGCACGTCGTCATCCGGCACATTCAATTGACCGAACCGGCCGCCGACCTGGAACGGCTGGCCGACGGCCGCGCCAACTGGGTCTTCACCCTGCCGGAATCGGGCGAGCCGTCGCCCTGGGTGCTGGACATCAACGAGATCGGATTCGACAAGGGCCGCGTCGGCTATGCCGACGAAATGCTCAAGGCCGACCTGACGGTGCTGGTCGACCCGCTGGGCAAGCCCGTGCCGTTTGCTGACGTGACGGGTAAATCTTTCGTGCCTGAAGACGGTACCGCCCCGGCGCCGCGCGACTACGTGTTCGGCTGGAAGGTCGACGGCAAGTACAAAGGGCTGGCCACCAAGGGCGAGGGCAAGGTCGGCGGCATGCTGGCCATGAAGGACCCCAAGCAGCCGTTCCCCTTGCAGGCCGACGTGTCCATCGGCGGCACGCGCGCATCGGTCGCCGGCACGCTGACCGATCCCGTGAATCTGGGTGCGCTGGATCTGCACCTGAAACTGTCCGGCTCGTCCATGGCGCAGCTCTATCCGCTGACCGGCGTGACGCTGCCCGACACGCCGCCCTACAGCACCGACGGCCATCTGGTGGCCAAGCTGCAGAACCCCGGCGGCGCGGTGTTCGACTACAAGAACTTCAACGGCAAGGTCGGCGACAGCGACCTGCATGGCGACATCACCTTCGCGTTGGGAGCGCCCCGGCCAAAGCTGACCGGCAAGCTGTCGTCCAAGCTCTTGCAAATGGCCGACCTGGGTCCGCTGATCGGCGTGCCGTCCGGCGGCGGGTCGAAGGCGGCGGTGGACAAATCCAAGGACGCGCCCGCCAAGCCCAAGGGCGGCAAGGTCCTGCCCACGCAGGAGTTCCGCACGGACCGCTGGCGCGACATGGACGCGGACGTTTCGCTGGACGCCGCGCGCATCGTCCATGACAGCAAGCTGCCGCTGTCCAAACTGTCGGTGCACGTCATCCTGCAGGACGGCAAGCTCACGCTGGATCCGCTGCGCTTCGGCATGGCCGGCGGCACCATGAACGCCACCGCGCGTCTGGACGGCTCGCGTGCGCCGCTTACCGGCCGCATCGACATGCACGCGCGCCGGCTGCAACTCAAGCAGCTCTTCCCCGCGACCGAAGCCATGCAGAAGACGCTGGGCGAACTGAACGGCGACCTGGCGATCAGCGGCACCGGCAACTCCGTGGCGGCCTTGCTGGGCTCGGCGACGGGCGACGTCAAGATGCTGGTCAACGACGGCGTGATCAGCCGCAGCCTGATGGAGCTTGCCGGGCTGAACGTCGCCAACTACGTGGTCTCCAAGCTGTTCGGCGACGACGAAGTGAAGATCAATTGCGGCGCGGCGGACCTGGAATTGAAAAGCGGCGTGATGACGCCGCGCATCTTCGTTTTCGACACCGACAACGCGTTGATCACGATCACCGGCTCGGCCAACTTCAAGGACGAGACGATGGATCTCGACATCGATCCCGACAGCAAGGGCTTCCGCATCTTCTCGTTGCGCTCGCCGCTGTATGTGCGCGGCACGTTTGGATCGCCTGACGTGGGCGTGCATGTCGCTCCGCTGGCGGCGCGTGGCGCGGGCATGGTCGCGCTCGGCGTGCTGCTGACGCCCGCGGCCGGGCTGCTGGCGCTGATCGCGCCCAGCGCCAATGACGACAATGCGTGCGGGCCGCTGCTGGAGCAGATGCGCAAGCCGCCGAAGGCGCCGGCGCCGGCCAAGAAGTAGACGGTCAGCCTCCGGGCATCAGCCGGAAGCCGTCGGGCGCGGTCTCGTCGGCCGCGCACACCACATCGCGGCCATGGTTCTTGGCGTAGTAGAGCGCCTGGTCCGCGCGCTCGAACACCGCTTCAAGCGTGGCGCCCTGTTCCGGATAATGCGCCACGCCGGCCGAGATGGTGATGGGGGCGGGCAGCGGCGTCGCCTCCGGCGAGGCCAGCCGCGTGCGCAGCCGCTGCGCAATCGCGATGGCCGCCGCCATGCTGGCGCCCGGCAGCAGCATCACAAATTCTTCGCCACCCGGCCGCGTCAGCACGTCGCCGCTGCGCGACCCTTCGCGCATCACGCCGGCCAGCGCCTGCAAAGCCTGATCGCCCGCCGCGTGGCCGTAACGATCATTGATGCGCTTGAAGTGATCGATATCGATCGCCACGATGGCCACCGGCGTGCCCTCCGTTCCCAGCAGCGCCAGCGCCTCGTCCATGCCGCGGCGGTTCAGCAACCCGGTCAGCGTATCGGTCGTGTTTTCGCGGCGCAGGTCGCTGAGCTTGTGATGAAACGACGCCAGCCCCATCAGCAGCGCGCGCCGCAGTTGCGCGGCCTCGAAATACCACGAGCGCACGGCGCGGATGCGGTCCGCGGCATCCGGGTCCTGCATGCGCTTGGCAATGCTGGCCATCTGCCCCAACGGGCGCGCGATCCAGCGCGACAGCAGCCAGATCAACGCCACCGACAGCAGCAGCAAGGGCAGGGTGTTGCGGGCGGTGGCCATCAACAGGTCCGCCAACGGCGCCAGCGTGCTGTCCACCGGCCGCTGCGCGATGATGCTCCAGCCGGTGCTGGGCACGGGCGCAAACCCGGCCAGCATGTCGCGGCCTTCGCTATCGATAAAGCGCCGCTCGCCAGTCTCACCGCGCCGCGCCGAGGCAAAGGCTTCGTTGTCGGGTGCCGGCTTGCCCAGCTGGGCGCTGTTGGGGTGGTAGATCAGCGTGCCCTTGCGGTCGATGACATAGAGAAAGGAATCGTCGCGGTAGAAATGCTGGTCCAGCAGACGATCCAGCACGTTGTCCTCGTGCAGGTACAGCGATCCCGCGATGAACCCCAGATAGCGGAAATCGCGGGAATAGATGGGTTGGGTGTAGAGAATCTGCCAACGGCCGTTGCTGGCCTGAAACGGCTCGCTGATCGTCGGCTGCCGGGCGGCAAGCGCCTGCTTGACCGCGTCGCTGACCAACTGGTGCCCCAGCAGTTGCGGATACGACGGCGACACCGCCAGCACCTTGCCTTGGGGTGACGAGACAAAGCTGGAATTGAAAAGTCCCAGCTGCTGCTCCTGCCGCCGCGTTTCCTCGGCCATGCGTTCGGGCTGGCTTTCCATGTAGGCCAGTTCATCGGCGCTGTAGGAAAGATAGCGATGGATGTCGTTCAGCAACGCATCGGTGGTCAGCGCCAGCTTGGACGCATAGATGCGGTTCGTGTCCATGGCATTGCGCAGCAGCAGACCGCGCTGCACCAGATAGCTGGCATGCAGACCGCCGGCAAGCACCACGACGACCGACAGCAGGCTGATCCACAGGATGAGACGCCGCAGGTCGACGCGGAACATGACGGTATCCGTCAGTTGCGGGCGCGGCCCGGTGGCACGCCGGAGGGCGGCGGGGCGTCGCAGATCAGGGCGTCCCACGCACGCATCGCCTGCCGCGCCACGGCCTGCAAGGTCTTGCGGCTGGCGCCGTCGCGCGCCTGGATGGACATGCCATGCAGCACCGTCGTGTAGAACGCGGCCAGTCCCTTCAGGTCTACGCCGGCGGGCAACTCGCCTTGCGAGGCGCCGGCGTTCAAGCGCGCGAGGATGCGGCTTTGCATCTCGCGGCGATTGTCTCCCAGGAAATCCCCCACGCCGGGCTGGTTGTCGCACCCGGCCGGTGCGCCCAGCACGATCATGCAACCGGGTGGCAGGCCGGGGGCGGTGAAACGTTCGGCCGAAGCCAGCAGCATCGCCTGCACCGCGTCGCGCGCCGTCGGCGCCGCCAGCAGCGCGCGCCGCGCCGAGCCGCCCTCGGTCTCGCGGTAGAGCTCGACGGCTTCGCGAAAGAGCCCTTCTTTGGAGCCGAAAGCGCCATAGAGACTGGGCGAGTTGATGCCCATCGCCTCCGTCAGATCGGTCAGCGATGCCCCTTCATATCCCTTCGACCAGAAAACTTCCATGGCCTTCTGCAAGGCCTGGGCACGGTCGAAGCTTCGCGGGCGCCCACGTTCAGCCATGCCCGCGATTTTACTCGCGCCGCCTATTTTGTGTTGATCGATAAAAAATTGTTGACCGCATCGCAAGGGCGCGGCGATGATATTTGTACCGATCACTACAAAACGAGGTTGACCATGCAGAACTTGAACGGAAAAGTGGCGTTCGTCACGGGCGGCAGCCGAGGCATCGGCGCCGCCATTGTCCGGCGCCTCGCCGCCGACGGCGCGGACGTCGCCTTCACCTATGTCAGCGCATCGTCCGCCGCCCCGGCCCAGGCGCTGGTGCAGGAACTGACGTCGCAGGGCCGCCGCGCCAAAGCCATCCAGGCCGATTCCGCGGACGCCGCCGCGGTCAAACGCGCGGTCGAAGACACCATCCGCGAACTCGGTCCCGTCGACGTGCTGGTCAACAACGCCGGCATTTTTCTGGCTGGGCATGTCGCGGACACCAGCCTGGACGACTACGAGCGGACGATGGACATCAACGTGCGCGCGCCTTTTGTTGCCATCCAGGCGGCGCAGGCCTCGATGCCGGATGGCGGCCGCATCATCAACATCGGCAGTTGCCTGGCCCCTCGCGCCGGCCGCGCGGGCGTTGCGCTGTATGCCGCCAGCAAATCTGCATTGGTCGGACTGACGCAGGGTTTGGCGCGCGATTTGGGGTCTCGTGGGATTACGGTGAACGTCGTGCATCCGGGGCCCATCGACACTGACATGAACCCGGCCGATGGCGACCGTGCTGCTGACCTGGTGGCCGTGTTGTCCTTGCCTCACTATGGCGAAGCGCGTGACATCGCGGGGATGGTCGCGTTTTTGGCAGGACCGGAAGGGCGCTACGTCACGGGCGCGAGCTTGGCGGTCGATGGCGGGTACGCGGCGTGAAAGTGGATGCCTTCAAAACTTTTTCGCCACCCGACTTGCACAAACAAAAAAAGCCCCATATAATCTTTCTTCTTCGCGGCACACACATAACGAAACGCTACAGCGGCAACGCAGCAGCAGATCAAAGTGAGTGACTTGCAGGGCTGTTAGCTCAGTTGGTAGAGCAGCGGACTCTTAATCCGTAGGTCGAGTGTTCGAGCCACTCACAGCCCACCAGAATTCTTTGGCGGTACTTCTAGCAGTAACCCCAGCAGTACCCCAGCGCTTAGCCCACCGGAAACGGTGGGCTTTTTGCTTTCCGGCTGTTTGGCCGCAGTGCTAACGTATTCCGGTTTCGTTTCCTCAGCCTGCGAGGCGCATCCCGCCAATCGGCTCAGGAACCGCATGAAGGACGATGCATGTACGACATCATTGGCGACATCCACGGTGAAGACCTGAAGCTCGAGGGGCTGCTGCGTTGTCTCGGCTATGTGCCGGCGGGCAAAGGCTACAAAGCCCCCCAAGGCCGGCAGGCAATATTCCTTGGCGACCTGGTTGATCGAGGCGCGGGGCAGCGCCGTGTCCTGGAAATCGTCCGCGCCATGATGGATGACGGTCAGGCGTTGTGCGTCATGGGCAACCACGAATTCAACGCCATCGGCTATGCCATCGAAGACCCTCACCATCCCGGCGAGTTCCTGCGGCCCAATCGTGGCGACTCGGCGACGTGCCGAAAGAACCGCAAGCAGCACGGCGCCTTCATCAATCAAATTGGTGAAGGCAGCCCGGAGCATGCCGCGTGGGTCGCCTGGTTTCGCGAATTGCCGCCTTGCATGGACTTGGGCGGGATTCGCGTGGCACATGCGTGCTGGGACGACCGTGCCGTCAAAGCGTTGACCGACGCGGGTTGGGCGCCTGGCAAGTCATTGGATGACGCCATGCTGGTGGCCACGCATCAAAAGGGCTCGGATCTGGAGCAAGCCAGGAAGCTGCTCACGTCAGGAATGGAATTGGCGTTGCCTGACGGCCGCTACATCGAGGACAAGGAAGGGCACCGCCATCGCCAGGTGCGGCTAGCCAACTGGCGCGATTGGGCGAATGCCTTGCATGAGGTCGCCTTGGTGCCGGCGGGCCAGGAGGAGCAGATTCGCGGTCTGGCATTGCCCGAGGGTTTTTCCAGGACGCCCATCACCGGCGCGCCCGTTTTCATCGGCCACCATTGGTTCAAGGGGCAGCCGAAAATCGAGAGCGGGAAGCTCGCCTGCCTGGACTGGTCGGCCGCGGCCGGCGGTCCGCTGGTGGCGTACCGCTGGGATGGCGAGGACACGCTGTCCAATGACAAGCTGGTCTGGGAAAGGGAATAGCGCCGCGACGGCCTTCACGCCATGATCCGCAGCGCCGTCTCGATCCCGAACGTTTGTGCAAACTGCAGCGCCGCCATCGGCTTTCCGAACAGATACCCCTGACCCTCTTCGCAATGCTCGGCCTGCAGCCGTTCGCGTTGCGCATCGGTTTCGATGCCTTCGGCGATGGTGTTCAGGTCAAAGCTGCGCGCCACGTCCAGAATGGCGCGGACCACCGTGGCGTCCTGGTTGGACTCCAGAATTCCGCTGACGAACGAGCGGTCGATCTTGATGCGGGTGATCGGATGCGTCTTCAAAAGACTGAGCGACGCATACCCCGTGCCGAAGTCGTCGAACGAAATACCCACGCCCTGAGCGCGCAGGCGCTGCAGCGTTTCCAGCACCGTGTCGTCGCCGTTCAGCACGATGTTCTCGGTGATCTCCAGTTCCAGCGCCTCGGGCGGCAGGCCATGCCGGGCAAGCGTTTGCGCGACCTCGGCGGCCAGGTCGCCTTCCCGGAATTGCACGCCGAAGAGGTTCACGGCGATGCGGAAATCGTGCAGGCCGCTGCGTCGCCAGAACGCGGCCTGACTGCACGCTTCGTTCATCACCCATGAGCCGACCGTACCCGCCAAGGGGCCGCCTTCCAGCGATGGCAGAAAGACGCCCGGCGCCAGCAGGCCCAATTGGGGATGGCGCCATCGCAGCAGCGCCTCGGCGCCGGTCAGTGCGCCGGTCGCCAGATTGATCTGCGGCTGATAGAAGAGCAGGAATTCGCCTTTGGCGACCGCGCGGTGCAGTTCCATGCCGTACAGGCGCCGCGCCACGGCTTCCAGACGCAGGTTGGGGGCGAACACAAAGATGCGGCCGCGGCCGACGGCCTTTGCTTTGACCAATGCGAGATCGGCGTTGCCCACCAGTTCCAGCGCCTCGTGCGCATGCAGCGGGGCCAGAGCCACGCCGCAGCTCGCGGTCAGGCGCAGCTCCTGTCCCTGGATCGAAATGGGTTCGGCAATGCGCGCCAACGCCTGTTGCGCCAGTTCCGTCGCCTGCTTCAGGTCGCCGACCTCGAACTGCAGGATGGCGAATTCGTCGCTGCCCAGGCGTGCAACCGTGTCGCACGGACCCGCGATGCCGTCCAGGCGCGCCGCGAGTTCCCGCAGGATCGCGTCGCCGACCGCATGGCCCATCGTGTCGTTGATGTCCTTAAAGCCGTCCAGGTCCAGCATCAGGATGGCGGCGGCACACGGATGCGCCAGCACTTCCTCCACGCGCCGGTAAAACACCCCGCGGTTGGCCAGGCCCGTCAGCGGGTCGAAACCGGTAAGTTTGCGCGCGTCGTCGTCATGGCGCGTGTGGGGGTGGGCGGGGCCGGGCCGTTGCGCGGGTGCCCGCTTCGTCTTCGGTCCGGACGCTGGCAGCTTGGCCCGCGCGCGGGCGCGTTCGGCGCTGACTTCGACACGGCGCAGTTCCAGCCGGTCGGACGCCATGCGGGCCAGCTCGCGCAGGCGTTCCTTGTCGTCGTCGCTGAAATCGGCGTGGGGTTTGGTGTCAATGACGCACAGCGCGCCCAGCGGATGGCCTTCCGGGGAATTCAGCGAAACGCCGGCATAGAACCGGATGCTGGCCGGACCCGAGACGAGCGGATTGTCGTGGAAGCGTTCATCCAGGCGCGCATCCGGCACGACCATGACGTCGTCCTGCAAGACCGCATGGGCGCAGAAAGAGACGTCACGGCGCATGTCGGTGTCGCCGACACCTATGCTGGCCGCGAAAAACACATGATCGCTGCCGACCATGTTGATGGCGGACACCGGCATGTTGAACATGCGCGATGCAATGCGCACGACCGGGTCCAGGCTGGGCAGCGGATGCTGCGGGTCCAGCCCGTATTCCGACAGGGCGTGCAGCCTCTCGGTTTCGGTCGCCAAAGGTGGGGGGCATTTCATCTACAGCCTCCTTTCTATTTCTCCTTGTGCTGCGCCGTCTGGTTCCCCCGGCGTTTCGCGGTCAAGCCGCGAAACTGCCCACCGCTTTGCCGCGCCGCCATTGCTGGCTACGCGATGGGGCGATGTCGCCGATTTGTGATGCGTTACCGCGAAACCGACGCCACATTTGCCGGAGGCGTCGGCGGAAGAACCAGTATCGAAGTGTGGCGCGGCTGAAAAGTTTTGGAAGACAAATCTGTAACTGACTATTCCGACGTGTGAATTTATCCCACGAGCCTTCGTTTTTCCAGTGGGGAAATGCGCGTGCGGACGCGCGCAACGCCAGCGGGACACGTCGTGAGCCCGCCCGCGAAACGCCACCCGCGTTACACGAGCTACGCGTCAAAAGCATGTCCAGACACTAAATATCGACCAATTTCTTGCGCGGAAAGTTTTCAGCTCGCATTCATCGTTGCGTCATACGCGGCAAACAGAATGCGGGCCTCGAACAGCTTCCACGGGAAAGAGGAAAAATGAAGCACTGGAATCGGAAGGCGCTCGCGTGCGCAGTGATGAGCGCAATGGCGCTGCTTGCCGGCTGCGGCGGCGACAACGACAACGACAGCGACCACGAAACGCCGCCAGTCACCGAACCTCCCGTGCAGGCCCGTCCGCTGGAACTGACGATCCTTCACATCAATGACCATCACTCCACGCTGGACGGCAAGGACCGGACGCTGACCCTGAAGAACGCGGCCGGGACCGATACCGAAGTGACCGTGTCCGCCGCCGGCATGCCGCGCGTGAAGGCCGCCATCGACCAGCTGGCCGCGAATTCGCCGAACGTGCTCAAGCTGCACGCGGGCGACGCGCAGACCGGCACGCTGTACTTCAACCGCGCCGGCGAGCCGGGCGAGGCCGATGCCACCCTGATGAACACGGTCTGCTTCGATGCGATGGCCGTGGGCAACCACGAGTTCGACAAGGGCGACGACGGCCTGAAGCGCTTTGTCGACTTCCTGCACGCGGGCGCCTGCCAGACGCCGGTCCTGAGCGCGAATGTCAACTTCGGTGCGACTTCGCCGCTCAAGGGCACCGACCTGATCAAGCCCGCCATCGTGGTGGAACGCGATGCCCAGAAGATCGGCATCGTCGGCCTGACGATCGCCAGCAAGACCAAGGAATCGTCCAGCCCCAACGCGGATACGACGTTCACGGACGAAGCCGTGGCCGCGCAGGCGCAGATCGACGCGCTGCGCGCCAATGGCGTCAACAAGGTCATCCTGCTGAGCCACATCGGCTACGGCTACGACAAGGATGTGATTGCCAAGCTGAGCGGCGTCGACGTGGTGGTGGGCGGCGATTCGCACACGCTGCTGGGTCCCGATTCGATGAAGACGATGGCCGTCGGCACGCCGGGCGGCGCCTATCCGACCCGTCTGGCCGACAAGGACGGCAAGCCGGTCTGCCTGGTGCAGGCCTGGGAATACTCGCAAGTCGTGGGTGAACTGAAGGTCAGCTTCGATGCCAACGGCGACGTGACGAACTGCGCCGGCACGCCCCATGTGCTGATCGACACCGATTACCGCGTCAAGGCGGGCAGTGCGCTGGTTGCGGCCTCCGATGCCGATCGCACCGCCTTCAAGGCCGCTGTCGCGGCCAGCGGCTTCCTGCGCGAGCAGACGCCGGACGCCACGGCGCTGTCGGTGTTGCAGCCCTTCAAGGACAAGATCGACATCTTCAGCAAGACCAACGTCGCCCAGGTGCCGCTGGAACTGTGCTTCCGCCGCATTCCGGGTCCCACCCCCACCAGCAATGCGGCCAGCCCCGCTTGCGAAAGCGAAGGCAACGTCGCCCTGCGCGGCGGCGACATCCAGCAGATGGTGGCGCAAGCCTACCTGGACGTGGCCAACGCCCAATACGGCGGCGCCGACATGACCCTGCAAAGCGGTGGCGGTGTGCGCCGCGCGCTGAACGGCACCGTGACGGCGGCCGACGTGATCGCCGTCGTGCCCTTCGGCAACATGCTGTGGCGCCTGGATCTGACCGCCGCCGAGGTCAAGTCCATGATCGAGGATGGTCTGGACGCGACGTACAAGCCGGGCGGCAAGGACGGTCCTTACCCGTACGCGGCCGGCCTGCGCTGGGACGTGACCGCCTCGAATGCGAAGGGCAGCCGCGCCAGCAACTTCCAGTACCTGGATCAGGCCACCAGCACGTGGCTGCCGCTCGATAACGCGCGCACCTATCGCCTGTTCGTGCTGAGCTTCAATGCCACCGGCGGCGACGGCTACACGACCCTGGCCAATGTGCCGGCCGAGCGCCGTTCCGACATCGGCGTGCTGGACGCGGACGTGTTCCAGGCCTACATCGATATGCAGACCAAGGATCTGGGCACCGGCCTGCCGGTTCTGAATCGTATCGACGGCAACCTGTACAGCACGCACAACTGGCAGCCGTAATCGTCAATCCGGCAGGCCGGAACTCCGGTCCTGCCGTGTCCGTGGGCGGGTTCCCGATGTGGGGATCCGCCCTCGCTCGTTTTGAAGACGCGCTCGGCCTCGCGCAAGGCGCGCGGACCCATCGCTCAACCGTATTCCAGTTGATAGAAATGCTGGCTGGCGATCAGCGTGGCGCCGCAGGACGTGCGCATGCCTTCCAGGGCGGTGAGGCGGTCCGAGCCGACGTTCTGTACGCCTTCAACGATGGTGTGGGTGTCGCCGCATTTGGGGCAGGTGACCCGGTCGCCGACGCGGGCCATCGGCTGCCCGAAGATGACGACGGTTTCGTCGCCGGTCACGACGACGCCGCCGTGCGACGTTTTATCGCCCTTGCGGATGACGGAGCGTTGGGACATGTTGCGCGCCAGGTATGGGTTTAAAGCCAGGAATGGGTTTACAGATACGTGCCGTCCGGCGCCAGCCGGGCGGGGCCGACGACGAAGGTGCCGTCTGGCGCCATGCGCACGGGCCCGCCGCCGCCTTTGTAGCTGCCGTCGGGGGCGCGTTGCGGCGTGCCGGCCACGTAGGTGCCGTCCGGGGCGCGGGTGATGGGGCCTTCTCCGCCGACAATGGTGCCGTCGGGCGCGCGGCGCGGGGCGCCGGCGATGAAGTGCCCGTCGGGCAACATGCGGATCGATTTCGTCGTCATGAGTGCTCCTTGATCGGAGCGCAAATCATAGCGAAGCATCGTGACGCGCTTTGTAATAGGACGTGTCATCTTTGAACGTCCTGCGTAAACGGTTGTGGGATGATTTGCGCCTACTTACATATGCTCCGCGCCCATGACCGACATCAACGCCCTGTTGCTTCCGATCCCCGGCGACGCGCCTTGCGGCGTCGACCTGGTGTTTTCGCCCGAGTTCGACGCGATCCGCGAGGCGCGCCGGCATGACGATCCCCAGCTCGACCAGGGCGATTGGGTCATCGACCTGAAAGAGGCCGATTGGCCCGAGGTGGCACGCATCTGCACCACGGTGCTGCGCGAACGCAGCAAGGACATCCGCATCGCGTCGTGGCTGGCGGAAGCCTGGGCCAAGACGCGCGGGTTCGCGGGGCTGCGTGACGGTTATCTGCTTATCGATGGGCTGTGCCGGGATTACTGGGAAGGCCTGCATCCCGTGCCGGAAGATGGCGACGTGCAGCAGCGCGTGGGCAATCTGGCCTGGCTGCTGTCGCGCTCGCAGCAGCTCATCGGCGAGATTCCGCTGACTCAGGCCGATGGCGCGCGTTATGGCGCGGTGCTCTGGGAGGCGGCGAGCCAGTTGGCCAATGCCGTCAAGCGGACGCCGGACAATGCCAATGAACTCACGCGCGGCAAATTGACGCTGGACCGCTTCGACGCCGCGCGGCGCGATACGCCGCCGTCGTTCTATTCCGAGCTGGACACGCAGCTCGAAGGTTGTTCGCAGGCGCTGGCGCAGCTGGAGCGCACGCTGGACGAGCGCCTGGGCGACGAGAGCCCGGCTTTTTCCCGCGTGCGCGACTCGCTGCGCAATGTCACGGAACTGGTGCACCGCTTTGCGCGCGACGCGGGCCTGCTGGTCCGTGCCGACCTGGCGGCCCCGGCGTCACCCGTGGCGCCCGCGCCCGCCGTTCCTGTTCGAGTGGAGCCCACCTTGCCCCCCGCCGATCACTTTCCCGCTGTCGATACGCCCGCGCCCGGCGCCGCGCCTGCCGCCGTGCGCGGACCCATCCAGACCCGCGAACAGGCGCTGGCGCAATTGCGCGAGGTGGCCGATTTCTTTCGCCGCACCGAGCCGCATAGTCCGGTCGCCTACCTGGCCGACAAAGCCGCAAGCTGGGGCGAGATGTCGTTGCACCTGTGGCTGCGCACGGTGGTCAAGAACGACGAGGCCCTGTCGGGCCTGGAAGAACTGCTCGGCATCAAGAAGGCCGGCGAGGGCAGCTGAGGCTGCCCGCAGGTCGCGGACCAAACGCGGCCTTAGCGCGGACGAAGCGCGGCTTGAGCGCGCCCCAAGCGCGGCCCTAACCCGGCTCTAACGCGCCGCGCGGAACTCGATGCGCCGGTTCTTCGCGCGGCCTTCCGGCGTGGCGTTGGTGGCCACCGGCTGGTCGGGGCCGGCGCCCATGGCCTCAAAGCGCGATGTCGGCAATCCCTTATCGACCAGATAGTCGCGCACCGCGTCCGCGCGCGCCTGGCTGAGCGCCAGGTTGGTGCTGCGGCTGCCTGAGCTGTCGGTGTGGCCGATGATCTGGATCTTGTCGGCGCGCAGTTTCGGCACCGCGTCGGCCACGCGGTCCAGCAGCTCTCGGCCGCGTGCGGTCAGGCGCGTGCTGCCCGTCTCGAACTCCACCACGCGATTGCTGAGCAGGTTGTCCAGCACGTCCTGCTCGTCCTTGTCCGCCGACACGCGCAGGCCGTTGACGATCTTGTAGGTGGGATTGAGCGAGGTCGCGAAGGTGCTGGCGATCTGCTGGCGCGAGGCTTCGTTGTCCACCTCGCCGCGCAGCCGGATCTGCGTGCCGTCGATCTCCAGCTGTCCGCGGTTGATCTGCTTGAGCGGGCTGTCCAGCAGCTTGCCGACGTGTTGCGACCAGTTCGGCGGAGCGACCACGCCGCCCACGTCGATGCGGTCGATCACGTTGCCCACGCCATATACCTTTTGCAGCCGCTGCAGCACGTCGGCCTTGGTCGCCTCGTCGGGCACCGCGCCGCTGGCGACCACCTGGCCGGGCTGGGGGATGACATTGGCGGGAACGACCGTCGCCGCGTCCTGGGCATGCGCCGCCCAGGAGCAGGCCGCGGCCAGGACCAGAGTGAGTGTGCGCATGTCCTAGGCTCCGATGAAGACTTCGCGGTAGGTCTCCAGCGCCTGGCGCAGGGAGAGCCGCTGTTGATCCAGATAGCTCGACAGCTTGGCCAGGCCGTGGCTGGCGCTGACGTGGTCGCGCACCCAGGGGGCGGCGTCCAGCATGATGTAGTGCTGCGACAGGGTCTGCGGCGTCGACAGCAGGGTCGCGAGCGTCTGCGGCGACGCGCCGCGAAAGCCCACCACCAGCCGGTGCTTGCCCGCGATATGGCCGATGAACATGGCGATCTCGAAGTCGGCGCGGTTCAGGAACGGCGCGATCAGCGTCATCCAGTACGTGGCCACCAGATTGATGTAGAGCGGGTCGTCGGGCAGCGGCAGCGCCAGTCCGGTGTCCAGTTGCGACGAGCCGCTGGACATGACCGGCGTGAGCAGGATGCCCAGCGCCAGCACGATGTCGTGCATGCTGGCGGCGTGGCCGTTGCTGCGCAGCATCGCTTCCACGCGCTCGAGCGTCTGCAGATCGATGAAGGCGTCGAAGCCGTCATCGGCGGCCGTGCGGATCTCGCCCTCCAGGCCGTTCAGCGTCTGCAGCGCGGCCGCCGGGTCGCTTTCCTGCATGAGCTGCGAGGCGGCAGCCCCCATGCGGTTCCACATGCGGCTGAAGGCCAGCGGGCTGCGTGCAATGAAGTCCAGCGGGCGCGACACTTCCACGGAGGTTGCGGTAATGAACGGGAAGCGCCGCCCGGACTGGTCGCGGCTGGGCTGCAGATGGCCCGCGATGGCCAGCTTGCCGCGCGAGCCCAGCACCGCGAAAGGCACCGGTTGCGCCTCGTCGTACAGCGTCTTCCAATGCGGATCCTGCGCCAGGATCTCCATGGTGTTGGCGACCCAGGCGTCCAGCGTCGCCATCAACTGCGGGTGCGAGGTGTTCTTGACGAAGTCGCCACGCGACGGAATCTTGCCGAAGTAGGCCGTGCGGAAAATGGGGGACTGCGGATTGCTCATTGCTGCACTCCGGCAGCCGTCGAGGCGACGGAAGGTTGAGGGGAGGCGCCCGCGACCGTGGCGGGCAGACGCAGGTTGCGCAGGCCCTGGCTGCCGGGCTCGGCGCCGCCGGCGCTGGCCGCCTGGGTATTGCTGATGATGCGCAGCCGCACCGGCACGGTGAGGTTGGACTTGGACCAGCTCATCTCGAAGCTGCCGTCCTGGTTGGCCTTGCGCTGGGCGCCCGAGATCAGGCGTTCCAGGCCGAAGCGGCCGGGTTCGTTCACGATCTCGACCACGGTGCCGTCAAAGGCGGTGGCGGTGATGCGCGCGCCGGGCGCGCCCTGCGCGTTGGGCCACACAAAGTTGACCCATTGCGGCGGCGTGTTGCGGTAGCGCAGTTGCTGGCCGTCGATCTCGATCGTGTACTCGGTGACGCCGCCCGCGGGCTTGGGCTGGATCTGGAACAGCGTCTGCGGCTGGCTGGCCGCGCCCGATCCGGCCGCGCCGCCGGACAGCGGCGCCACCCATTGCGCGAAGTTCGCGGTGAACGACGGCTGCAGGTCGATGCCCATGTCGCCCCACGTGCGCGCCGTGAGGATGTCGCCGCGCCGCACCGTCAGCGGTCCCAGCGTTTCATTGACGTACTTGGCGATGCTGCCCTGCGGGCCGAAGACCTGCGCGATCTCTTCGCTGCTGGCCTCGATGCCGGCCTTGGTCGAGAACGGATACTTCTCGGCCAGGTTCTGCGTGAAGCCCTGATAGACCTGCGCGTTCCAGACCTTGTTCAGCTCGGTCTGCGCGGGTTGCATGGCGACGGCGTAGCCCTGAATCAGCGGCCGCACCAGCAGCGGGCGCAGCGTCTCGCGCTGTGCCGGCGTCAGGCCGGCCAGCATCTGCTCGTCCACCAGCTTGAGCGCGTCCGCCAGTTCGGAGTCCTTGCCTTCCAGCGTCTGGCGCATCAGCAGCAGGGCGCCCGGGCCGGGATCGCCCTGGTTGTTGATCAGGTTGAACCGCGTCCGGATCTTGGACAGGGCGTTCATGTAATTGCCCAGCAGCGACTGGTTGTCGCGTTGGACCACCAGGCGAGCCACGTCGGAGAACTCGCGGCCCACCGGACCCATCGGGATCTGTTCGCCGCCGGGCGCCGCCTCGGTCGGCTTGGGCTGACCCTGGCGCAGGATCACGCGCTTGAACCAGGCGACGACGCCCGTCTGCGCCTGCGTGATGCCGGTGTTGATCAGCGACGGGTTGTCCCACGAGGTCTGTTCGTACGTGGTGTTGATGAGCTTGACCAGCGGCGAGTTCTGCGGATCGCCCAGGCGGTTCATGCCTTGCACCGCCTGATCGAAACTGGTGAAGGGCTTGATGGTGACCCCGCGCAGCATCTTCTGCCATTCCTGCGCGTACTCGGTCTTGTACATCGTGGCCAGGCTCTTCTGGATCTGCTCGGGGCTGCCTTCCAGCGTGAGATCGTCGCGCGCGTTCACGCCCAGCACCCAGTCGCTGGTCTGCACCTCGCGGCGCGCGGCTTCGCCGATGGCCGGCTCGATGTATTGCTCCCAGGCCTCGCGCGTGAACGTGCCCGGCACGGCGTAGCTGCCGGCCACGACCGCGGCGTCCGCCTCGCCCATGATGCGGGCGACGGTCATCGCGGGGAAGCGCGTGGCGGCGCGCGCCTTCAGCGTGGCATAGGCGCGCTCACGGGCCGGCATGCCCTGCATCACGCTGCGCAGGTTGCCGCGCGTGCGTTCCACCATGGCCAGATTGGTTTCGATCTGCGGCCAATCCGCATCGGCCGCACGCGCCACGTAGAACGAGATCAGGCGCTCGGCGCTGCGGATCAGCTGGTCGCGCGGCATGGCGCCCCGGTTGGTTTCCAGCCATCCGCGCCAGAAGCGGGTGATCTGGTCAGAGAGGTGCGTGGGATCCACGTGTTCGCGGTTCGCCATCATCAGGTACGTCTTGAGCGCGTTGTAGGCGTCGTCGACGTTGGTGGGCGAGGCGTCCTGGAACAGCGTGTTGCCGGCATTGGCGCTCACCGGCTGAGCCTGGGGCGGCGGCGCCGTACGTGGCGTGCCGGCCGCGGCCGCCTGCGACACGTCCACACGGCCCAGATAGTCTTCCAGGCTGGCCTTGACCGGGACCAGCATGAACTGGCGCAGACCGTTGTAGTACTCGGCCAGCAGGCGCTGCTTGAGCACGTCGCCCTGGTACAGACCCAGCCCCAGCGACAGCGGACGGCTCGTCGAATAGCGGTCCAGCTGCTCGATGCGGTCCTGCAGGATCTCCATGGCTTCCAGGCGGCTCTGCAGGTCGGTGCGCTCGCTTTGCAGGCGCACCACCTTGTCCAGATCCGCCTGCACGTTGCTGGCCAGTTGCCGGTTGCCCAGATACGACCAGCTCCAGCCGCCCAGCACCAACCCCAGCGCCAGCACCAGGCCGAAGAAGGTCAGGTAACGCATGCGGACCTTGTTCGGGCTGGCGTGCTGGCGCACCAGTTTCTTGTCCGCAAAGATGACGTTGGAGAACAAGTCGCGCAGGAAGAATCCGTTGTGCGACGTCACGCTGCGCGCCGCTTCGCGCGAGGCCGGGCGCAAGCCGAAGCGCGCCGCGAGCTTGTCGGTGGAGGTGCTGCGCGAGGCGCCTTCCTGCAAGGCGCTGGTGAAGTAGAAGCCACGGAATACCGGCTTGTACTGGAACGGGTTCGTCTCGAACAGCGTGGACAGGAAGGTGCGCAGCGCCGGCTTGATGCCCGCGAATTCCAGCGGGAAGGTCAACAGGCCCGGGGGCAGGTCGCCGCTGCGCCGCAGCGAGATCTGTGCGGTGCCCATTTCCTTCAGGCCCTCGTAGAGCTCATCGAAGCGCTCGTCGAACAGCGTCAGCACATCGCGGCTTTCCTCGGCGCCGTACGGCAGCGTGGCGCCCCAGACGCGGTCGCGCTCGCGCGCGTCGGCATCGGCAAAGAATTCGGAAAAGCCCGCGATCAGGTCGGCCTTCGTGAAGATCACGTAGACCGGCGCAAACACTTCCAGCCGGTCGGTCAGTTCCTGCACGCGCTGGCGCAGGTTCTTGGCCAGGTTGATGGCGAATTCCGGGCCTGCGTCCGTCAGCTCGCTGATGCTGGCCGCCACGATGATGCCGTTGATCGGCGCCTTGGGGCGATGGCGCTTGAGCAGATCCAGAAAGCTCATCCACTCGTTGCGGTCCTCTTCATGCACCGAGTAGCGGCCGGCGGTGTCCAGCAGGATGCCTTCGGTGGTGAAAAACCAGTCGCAGTTGCGGGTGCCGCCCACGCCGCGCACGGCAGCGCCGTTCTTATCGGCAAACGGGAACTGCAGGCCCGAATTGATGACGGCGCTGCTCTTGCCCGCCGCGGGGTTGCCGATGACGATGTACCAGGGCAGCTCGTACAGCGCCTCGTTGCCGGAGGTCTGGCCGATCTTGGAGGTCTTGATGGTGCGGACCGCCTGCGTCAGGCGCGTGCGCAGCGCCTCGATTTCGCTGCGGTTGGCGGCGGGGCTGGCGGCCGCGCCCGTCTGCACCTGCTGTTCCAGCATGTCGCCCAACTGTTGGTTGGCCCGCCGCTTTCGGCGCCGGCGCCAGAGGTAGACGCACAGCCACAGAAGCAGCAGCACGCCCAGCGCCGCGCCGGCCCAGGTCATGGCGATCTGCATCGTGTCGGCGAACAGGAACAGGAAAACGATCAGCGCAATCAGCCCGATGAGCATGAAGGTGCGCGGATTGGCGAATACGCGTCCGCTCCAATAGCGGAAGTCGCTCATGGCGCTGGAAAATCGAGAAAGCAATCCTGATGGGCTACGCATGGTTTTCGCTTTTGTTTTGGGTCAGGCGGTGGCGCTGGCGGCGGGTCGGGCCACCAGCGCGGCGGCGCGCAATGCGGGGTCTTGCAGGGTAAGGGTCAGCACGGGCTGGTCGAATTGCAGGCAGGTTTCACAGGCCACGGCCAACGTCAGCAGCGACGCTGCCGCGCCGATGTGGCCGCAGGCCATGCCGATGGCCTGGCAGTCCTTGCCGGCATCCAGATGGGCAAACACCAGCGATGCCACGTTCAGCGGCTCAAGCGGACGGGCGCCGCGGTGATCGCCATCGCTGACGATGTGGCTGACGGCGCCGGGATCCACGGCGGCGGCCTGCAGCAGGTCGCGCGTCAGGTCCGCCAACGGCGCTTCGGCCTGGGCGCCGCGCGCGTCGGCTGACTTCTGCCGTTGCAGCATCGGCGACAGCGTGACGTGAAATTCGGCTTGCGCATCGGGCGGCGCCAGCAGCAGGCCGGCAGCGCCTTCGCCCGGGACACTGCCCTGCGGATTGGCGTGCGTCAGCAGCGTGGCCAGGCTCTCCCAATGGGCGACCTGTTCGGCGTCGATATAACCATCGCCGGCCAGCACGATGCGCCATTGCGGTTCGGCCCGGGCATCGGCGGGTTCGGCGGCGATCTGGCGTAGGAGGTGGTCGGCGGCCATGCCGTCGCGCGCGGAATGTTCGGTGGTGTGGATGCGGGCATCGGGCCAGGCCCCCGCCGCCGACCGCACCGCCGCGAGCGCGCGGTGGCGCGCCGCTTCGGACCAGGCCGCCGGCACCACCACGTCGAAGTGCAGGCGGGGCCAGTCCGCTTCGCGCGCGGGTACGTCCAGCTCGGTTGCGCGCGCGTGCGCCTCATGGGTCAGCGCCTGTGCGACATCGGCCAGCATGGCCGTCACACGCAATGTGGCGATGGCCAAGGCCTCAGGAGGCGCGCCCCGGTCCCGCGCGGCGGCGTACAGCGCCATGTCGTCCATGCCGGCGGCACGCGCGGCGAAAATCGGAAAGCCCTGTGGCGACTTCAGCTCCGCATCCAGTTCGGGCCGCTTCTGCTCGGCCAGCGCTTCGGCGATCGCCGCGGCATCCTCGCCCGGCGCGGCGCGCGCGGCAACCGCGATCAGCCGCAGCGCAGCGGGGCCGGCCGGCGCGTCGGATTGCGTTTCCGTCTGCGCCTGGGCGGGGGCCGCCTTGGGCGTGCGCGCGGCCCGCACGATGCGCGCGCCGATCCAGATCGCGGCCAGGATGGCCAGCGGCAACGCGAACAGGTACAAGCCGATGTCCACGCCGGTGGGCAGCGTGCGTGATTCCTGCCACCAGATGATGACGGCCAGCCACACCACGGCGAACAGGGCCAGGACGAGCCCGCCTTTCTTCAGCACGCGAACCATTATTTCGCGGCCTCCCGTGCGCGTTGCATGACGCCGGGGCGGCGCAGCTCCACGTGGCCGAAGTCCATCATCTTCCAGCGTCCGCCCCAGGTCAGGCCGACGAGCTCGGCGGTCTCGCCGAACAGCTCATAGCCGCGCATGGCCCAGGGGTCCTTTTCGGAGATCACGATCTTGCCGTCGCGATAGAACGCGCTGTCCGCAGCCAGGCCGAACTGGTGATAGCTCTGGAACGCGCCGGCGTTCGTCACGTGCGACCCCATGCCTGCCAGTTCGTCCTGCCGCTCGGGGCTGCGGTAGCCCTCGATCAGCGTCATTTCATAGCCGTGCTGTTCGCGCATGATGCGATAGGCCAGCAACAGCCGCTGGCGGAAATCGGCATCCAGAAGATCCCAGTTGCGGCTTGCGCCACCCAGCTTCGGACGCACCTGTTCGACTTCGCGGGTGGTGAATGCTTCGGGGGGCAGGGCGGCGGGCGGAACCAGTCTTTCGCCCTCCAGCAAAGCCTGGATTCGGCGGTCCGGACCGCTGGTTGAGGCGCTGTAAACGAATGTGTGATTGTGTCGCATCAAGAAAGCAAACAGTGACGGAAGCAATACAACTGTCAGCCCGATTGCGACCTGCCACCGATACCTTCCAACCCACTCGAACGAGGCGCCGAACCCTTTCCGGATCGCGCCGGCCGTGCCGCCCACGGCACCGCCGGCCTGGTTCGCGCCACGCGTCGCGCCCCGTGCCACGCCCGCTACGCAGGCGCGCATCCCCCGCACCGCGCCTTGGCGCAGTGCGGGAAAAAACAGGAGAGCGGAGACGCCCACCGCCAGTAAGAAATACAGGGGCAGAAGCAACAACAAGGCAGGTCCCTCATGTGAAGGCGTAATCTTTTGTTTTATCCGCGCATGAGGCAAGTGATCCGGCGTTGCAAACCGCGTCGGAGGCTTAGAAATCGTAACAAGAATCGGTGTCTGAAAGGGGTCGATCAGGTATTCTCGGCGGGCTTGGTTACAGGGGGGCTGCACACGCCTCCTGCTGACACGGGAACCCGCATGGCAGAAGAGAAAGAACAAGCTCGCCCTACGATGACCGCGCCGAGTCTGCTGATGGCCTCGACTGCCGCGCGTGGCGAGGCCGACTCGCCGCGAATCCTGGCCGCATTGGAAGGACGCGCGCCGGAAGCCGAGGTCAAACACATGGCAACGCCGCGCACCTCGCGCGCGCGGCGTTGGACCGCGCTGGCCTTGTTGCTGGCGTTATTGGCGTGCGGCATCGTCTGGGTGATACATGAAGACGACGCTGCGCCGATGATGGCGCGGGCACCGGCGCAGGCGCCTGCTGCGGAGTCCGCGCCGGCGCCCGCGTCTGCCACCCCGCTGCAGCAAGCCGCGCTGTCGCCGCCGCCCGCATCGAGCGGCAACCCGCTCGGCGCCCTGGAAAAAACACCTGAAGTCGCCACGATCATTGACGAGTCACCGCCTGCGCGCGACGCGGACGTCGGCCGCGGCGAGCCTGAACAATTGAGCGAGCCGGCCAACCCCTTGTCCGTGCTGGCGATGACGCCGTCATCGGCTCCCGCAGCGACGCCATCGCGCGCAGCCGCGCCGGCGCCCGGCCCCACGCGGCAGGCGGCTGAGCGGCTCGCACAACGCGACGATGCGTCGGGCGCCGGTGCGTCGGGCGCCGTTGCGTCGGGCGCCGTCGCGCCGCGCGCGGTCAAGTCCGCGCCCGCCGCGCCGCGCAAGAGTGCCAAGGGCGCCGACAAGGATGCCGCGCTGTTGTCGGCGTTGATGGACTACGGATTGCCGCCGTCATCGCCGCCCGGCACGCGTGTGTACAAGTCGGATGGCGTGTTCATCCGCGAGATGCCGGGTTCGCCGTTGTCCGAGCGGCTGAAGGAATGCCGCCGGTTGAGCTTCATTGCGGGCGAGCAATGCCGCCTGCGCGTGTGCGCGGGCCAATGGGGCACCGCACCGGAATGCCCGACCCCGCAGGCCAATATCGAACCTTGAATTCTTGCCGGCTCGAATATGCCGGTGTCGCCCACGTTCCCATGAGGTTTTTCTTCCATGGCTGTCAACGCTAGCAACGGCAGTTTTAGCGCCGAATCCCGTCTTTTCCGGCTTGATGGCGAGGGCGCGATGTCGTCCCTGCAGGTCGAAGGCTGGATCGCGCGCGAAGGCCTGTCCACGCTGAGCGAGATGCGCGTGGTGGCGTTGGCCGAAGATGCCGCGCTGGACCTGAACGACATGGTGTCGCGACCCGCCACGCTGTGGGCCACGCGCGCCGACGGCACCGAGGTTGGCCGCAGCGGCGTGGTGCGCGCGGCCGAGATGCTGGGCGGCAATGCGGGCATGGCGCGTTATCGCCTGACGCTCGCGCCCTGGCTGTGGCTTGCCACGCAGCGGCGCGACAGCCGCATCTACGAGAACCAGCCGGTGCTGGACATCGTGCGCCATGTGCTGGACAGCTACGAGGGCTACACCTACAAGGTGGCCTCCGATGTGGAGGACCACCTGGCCGGCCTGCCGGCGCGGACCTACACCACGCAGTATCGCGAAACCGATTACGCCTTTTTGTCGCGCCTGCTCGCGGAAGCCGGATTGGGTTGGACCACCGTCGAAGACGACAGCGCGCCGTCGCGCCACGCCGTATTGATCTTCGCCGACAGCCGCAGCCTGGCCGAAGATGCGGAGTCGGCGGGCGCGGGCGTGCGTTTCCAACGCGCCCATGCAAGCGAATCGCGCGACGGCGTGCAGGCCATCGCGCGCCGCATGCGCCGCACCGTGGAGAAAGTGACGGTGCTGGCCTGGCATGAAAGCGGCAAGCATGCCATCACCGGGCAGGCCTTGGCCGGCCCTGCCGATGACGCCGGAGACGAGCGGGCGCTGGAATGGTTCGAGCCGCTGGGACACGGCGGGCTGCTGAACCAGGCGCACGCTCAGTTTCAGGCGAATCTGCTGATGCAGGCCGCGCAGGCCAGCGCCGAGACCTTTGTCGGCCGCGGCACGGTGCGCACCTTCCGCTCGGGCACGCGCTTCACGCTGCAGGAGATGTCGCCGCTGGGGCCGTCCGGAGAAGCCGGGTTTGAGCCGAACTTCGCGCTGGATCGCGTGGAGCACGCGGGCGTGAACAATCTTCCCGGACAGAACGACGCCAGCCTGGCGGACAGGCTGGGCGCCCTGGACGACTTTTTGTGTTTTGAAGACGAGGCCGAGGACGACGGCCAGGCGCCGCAGGGCGATGCCGATATCGGCGTGGGACGTCCCGAGGCGGCCGTGATGGCGCGCGCGCACGAGGTCGGCTACTCCAACCGGTTCTGCGCTGTGCGCTGCGACCGCCCGTGGCGCGCTTTGCCCGCTGCGGCACGCGGCGCCAGGCTGGCGGGTGCGCCGTCCGCCGTCGGCGTCCACACAGCCATCGTCACCGGCGCCGACGGCGCGACCGAGGCCAGGGGCGAGGACGAAATCCATCGCAACGCGCGCGGCGACGTGCGTGTGCGCTTCCATTGGCAATCCGACGGCGAGGGCCTGGCGAAAAGCCGTTGGGCGCGTGTGGCGCAGCGCCAGGCAGGTGCGGGAATGGGCATGAGTTTCGTGCCGCGCATCGGGCAGGAAGTGCTGGTGCGATTCCTGGACGAGGACATCGATCAGCCCCTGGTCGTGGGCGCGCTCTACAACGGGCGCGGCGAGGGCGGCATTCCGTCCACGCCCGGCGGCAAGGCGGGCGAGCCGATGAACACCGAGGTGTACGCGGCGGCCATCGATGGCAAACCCAGCGCGCAGGCCAACCTGGCCAGCGGCAACGCGCCGGCGTGGCACGGCGCGGCGGGCGGCGACGATCAGCACCGCAACGCGGCCGCATTGAGCGGCTTCAAGAGCAAGGAGTTCGGCGGCGACGGCTACAACCAGATCGTGTTCGACGACAGCGATGGCCAGTTGCGCATGCAGATCAAGTCTTCCCAATCGGCCAGCGAATTGAACCTTGGCCACCTGATCCACCAGAGCGGCAACTATCGCGGCAACGTGCGCGGCGTGGGCGCGGAATTGCGCACCGATGCGTTTGGCGCCGTGCGGGGCGGGGGCGGCGTGCTGCTGACCACCTATACCGCCGCCGGCAGCGAGCCCGCGGGCGATTCGGCGGGACCGCTGGCGCTGGCCGGGCAGGCCGACATCATGGCGCAGTCGTTCGACGGCGTGATCGGCGCCCATCAGGGCGTGCGGCTGGCCTCGGCGCGCGGCACGGCCTCGGCCGGCGCGAGCCGGCTGGACGGCGAACGCGCGCCGCTGGCCGCGATGACGCACGCGGTATCGGGCACCGTGGCGGGTGAGGCGGTGGGCGGGGCCGCCGGCGACGCGTCGGCCAAGCACACCGAAGTGGTCGACGGCAAGGTGCCCCACCTGACCGATCCGCTGGTGTTGATGGCGGGGCGCGCGGGGCTGACGCAGGCGGCCGGGCGCAACGTCCAGGTGGCGGCCGGCGAACTCGTGCATTGGTCGTCGGGACAGGACCACAACCTGGCCGTCATCGGTTCGCTGCGCGTGCATACGGGCCAGGCGCTGGGCATCGTGGCCGGCGTGCAGACGGGCGGTGCCGAATCCGGCCTGGACCTGATCGCTGGCACCGGCGAGGTCGATGTCATTTCGCAGCACGACACGTTGACGGTGCAGGCGCAACAGGACCTGCGCATGGTCAGCGCCAACGCGGGCATCGAGTACGCCTCGCCGCAGCGCATCCGCATCGCCAACGCGGCGGGCGCCAGCATCGTGATCGAAGGCGGCAACATCACCGTGACGGCGCCGGGCCGCATCGACGTCAAGACCGGCAACAAGCAGTTCGCCGGGCCGACGCAGATGCCGTATCCATTCCCGCAGTTCACCGTCTGCAAGACCTGCATTCTTGACGCTCAGGAAAGCGTGCAGTCCATCACCGACAAGGCATGACGGCGATGCAATATTCCTGGCAGGACGCGCTGCTGTCCACGTTCTCCGAATTGCCCAATCACCGCGGTCCGTATGGCGAGGCCGCGCGTGCCTACGTGGTCGTCGACTTCCGCGGCCATCCGGACCTGCTGGCGCGGCTGACGTCCACCGAAGACCTGAGCTTCGGGTCGGTGTGGGCGCAGACCGGGCTGGACATCTACGGCGACGTGGCGCCGCTGTTGATCGAAGTGGACGGGGCCTCGCAAGGCGTACTGCGCGGGCCGCGTCATGGAGATTTCAGCACCGTGCTGGTGCGCGTGCTGGAAGCCCTGCACGAGCGCTCCGGCGGCCGCTACGCGATGATGAGCTTCGCGTCGGCCGTGCCGCTGGAGAAGCTGATCGCGCACTTCGGGCCGTTCTGCGACTACGCCTTGCCGGACGCCAGCGAGTTCTTCCTGCATTGGTATGACAGCCGCATCCTGGCGCGCGTGTTGCAGGTCTGGACGCCCGAGCAGCGCGCGCGATTCGCCGGGCCGTTCGTCACGCTGCGGTATGCGCTGCGCGATGGCACGCTGGCTGAATTGCCGGGCGCGGGCAGGCTGCCCGCCGCACGGCCGGAAGGTATCGAACCATTCACGCCTGAACAGCACCAGATGCTGTTCGACCTGGATTACCCCGACAAGCTGGCGGTGCAGTTGCGCCGGCTTTATCCAGACATGCTGCCCGGCAATCCCGATCAGGACGCGCTGGTGCCACGCGTGCAAAAGCAGTTGGAACGTGCCCGCGCGCACGGCGTGGCGGGGGATAAGGACACGTTCGACTACGTTGCCTGGGGCGTGGCGATCTCGCCGCGCTTCGACGAGCATCCCTTGATCGCCGACGGGCTGCGTGCGTATCGGGCAGGCGCCGAGGGCGGACTGACGAAAGCGCTGGAAGGTGTGCCGGATGCGGTGTGGGATGCGGTGCAGGCGCGGCACCGGGCGGGCCGGGATGGCGGCAATGCGTAAAGCACTGGTCGGCATGCTGCTGTGGCTTGGCCTGGTGACCGGCAGCAACGCCGAGCCCACCTATCAAGGGGTGAGCTTCATTACGTATAACTACACACCGTGGAACCTGGAGCCCGTTCGCATCAGCGATGCGTCGGGTCGCGTGGCGAGTTCCAGCACGCTCCCTTCGGGCGGCGGCGAGGGAAGCGTGTCTTGCTGCTATACGTTTTCCGGTACGGAATTCAACGTGAAATGGCGCGGAGGCGATCCCGACCTGCTCCGCAAGCACTTGTTTGATGACAAGTTCGACGATGTGCTCTTCAAGAAGGAAACGACGGTGCACTTCCCCGCCACGAAAGTGCCCGAAGGGGAGGGAACGCTGATTCTGGAGTTGCACATCTATCCGGACGAGCACATGGAACTTGCCTTGAGCCGAAAGTTGCGCGGGCAAGTCAGAATTCCAATCGTCGATACCGCTCGCTGGTTGTATGGGAAATACCCTGACGAGCTTGTGGGGTACGAGAACGCAGGTTATCTGGCCAACGACGTTGCCAGGGTCACCAAACAGGCGTGGATGTCTTATCGGCTTGAAGACGCGCAGGACTTGCGCGCGTACATGTATCTCCATTTCATCGTGGCCTCAAATTTCGACAAGGACGCGCAGATTGCGGCTCTTTTGACGGACCCGGCCAGAAAGCCTGGCGCATTTGGCAACGCGGTGATGTCGTTGCCGGCAGAGAAGATCGCGCAGTTGAAGGCGGCCGGTGCTCCACGTGGAGATAAGCATGTCGGAAGTGGGTATGGGGCGGGACAACTCGGGAGCAATGAATGCGTAAGGGTTTGATCGGGGTACTGCTGTGGCTGGGCCTGTTGGCGGGATGCAATGGCGAACCCACGTATCAGGGCGTCAGCTTCATCGCGTACAACTACACGCCCTGGAATCTGGAGCCGGTTCGGCTGAGTGACGCATCGGGCAACGTGGTCAGTTCAAGTACGTTGGTGCCGGGTGGCGGCGAGGGGCGGGTTTCCTGCTGCTACACATTCAAAGGGACCGACTTCACGGTGAAGTGGAGCGGGGGAGACCCCGAGTTGCTTCGTAAACATCTGTTCGACGACAAGTTCGACGATTTGATGTTCAAGAAGGAAACGGCGGTGCATTTTCCCGCCACCAAGGCGCCCGACGGCGATGGCACGCTTTATCTGGAATTGCATATCTATCCTGACGAGCATATGGAGCTCGCGCTGAGCCGCAATCTGACGGGACAAGTCAGAATTCCTATCGTGGAAACGACGCGATGGTTGTACGGGAAGTATGGCGCCCAGTTGACCGGATACGAAAACGCGACCCAGTTGAAGCATGTTCTTGCGAAGGTCACCAGGCAGGCCTGGATGCGGTATCGCATCGAAGATGCCGAGGACATGCGCGGCTACATGTATCTGTACTTCGTCGTGGCCTCGGATTTCGACAAGCATGCCGAGATCGCGAAACTCTTGAATGATCCAAATCGCAAGCCGGGTGACTTCGGCCGTGCCGCGCTTGCCCTGCCGAACGAGAAGATTGCACAAATCAAGGCGTCCGGCACGCCTCCTGGAGAGAAGAATGTCCAGTGATCAGATTCCTGACGTCGACAGGACTCCCGCTTCAGTATTGAAGGCCATGGCGGCCAACGAGGCCGCCTATCCCAAGGATTCCTGCACCGAGTGCGGTATCACCTTGCGAATGGGATTCTTCTTCGATGGCTTCGGGCGGAACAAGGATATCGATGAGGCGAATCCGACGTTCCTGTCGAACGTGAGCCGGCTATGGATGGCCCACTTCAGCGAAGACGACGAAAACAGGCCAAACAAGCAGCACTGGTTTCCGTTCTACTATTCCGGCCTTGGCGTCGAGCTGAACGAGAGCGCAAAGGCCGACGTCGTTGTTCGCGCGCTGACGATTGCAGGCGGGAAAGTGGCCGACAAGGCGATCTCCAGTGCGCAGGACGCGGCAAAGAACATCACGCGTCTCGATGAAGTGCCCGATGTGGATGCCGCAGGGCGCGCAAAGTCGGCTGTCAAGCAATCCATCAAGGATGGGTCCTTCCACCCCATGGTGAAGGCCTACAAGGACGTCGTCAAAGACGTCCAGTCGCTTCCCGAGAAGACGGTAAGAATCTGGAATGCCCTGGACCCAGAGCGAATCCGAAATCGCACAAAGGCCACTGTTCGCGGCTTCTGGTCGGATTTCAAGAAAAACCCATTGAAGGTTGCCTGGACTGCGGGAAAGAACGCTGCCAAAGCCACGTTGCTGGAAGGCGTGCCGGTCGTTCGGGACAATGCCGCCGTCGCCGAATTGATGGGAACGGGTGTCGACACGCGCCTGGACGCGGCCAGGCGTCAGTTCGAGGAAGCCTATCAGAAGGCAAACGCGGGCACGGAAAAAGTCGTGCGTATCGAGATCTGCGTATTTGGCGCGGATCGCGGCGGGGTCATTGCCAAGCAATTCACCAACGATATCGTCAAGAAGTACAAGCGCCGCCACGACACGGACCTGGCCATCCCGGGAAAAGACGGTGCGCCGGACGCAAAGATCGTCATCCGATTCCTGGGGCTGTTCGACAGCGTCGCTTCCATCATGGAAGAAAACTGGTTCCTTGAGGTCATTCCCTTCACGGACCTGATCAAACAGACGCACAAGGACCGCACGCTGACCGTACCCGCAGCCGTGGAGAAGGCCGTGCATTTTGCCGCGGCGCACGAGCTGCGCCGCAATCAGCGGCTGGATTCCCTGGAAAAGACGCGAGGCCTGCAGTATCTCTATCCGGGGTCGAGCGGGGATGTGACGGGCGTGGCCCCCGAGGGCTCACTGGGTACTCGCGCGTCGCTATCCCGGGTTCCATTGCGCGAGATGATGAATCTGGCGCTGGCCCATGGCGCTGCGTTGCACAGCATGGAAAGCCTGGCGTCCCGGGATCCGGTGCTTTACCGGATGCTGAGCCTGGCCGGTTCGATCGAAGACGAAGGCCAGACCTATCACGTTCAGGAACTGGTCGACGCCTACCGGGAGATCGTCAAATACGAACCCGGTTGCGATTTCGCGCCGCACATGGAAGTTTTCCTGCGTTGGCTGGCCGTGCGTTATCAGGACCCCGTGTTTCGCGCCGGGATGTCGGACCCCGCGGAGGCGTGGATCCAGGACCGGGACTTCTTCACCCCGGAACAGGAGCTTGCGGAAGAGCGCAGGCGTTTGAGCATGCTTTCGCGGGAGGAGCTTGCCAAGCCCGAGACGACGGCGCGCGCGCGCGAACTGGAAGCGCTTGCAAACGAGCGCCGCGAGCGCGCCGATGCCAGCCGGGGCGAAGCGCCGCCGCAGCGCTTCCTGCCGTTGTGGGAGCGTCTGGAGGAAGAATACAAAGGCCTGGAAGACGCCGAGCGCCAGGATGCGGCGACGGAGCAGCGGCGGCAGGACATGGAACGCAACCACCCCGAGCAGCTTCGCACCATGGAAAGGTGGGAGCAGGACGCGATCGCCATGGAAAACATGCGCCTTGGCAGAAAGCCGGGCGACGCCGATTATGTTCAGTCGCTGCCGGACCCCTTTGCCGACATGAAGGCCGATCGCGCGATGCAGCAGCGCCTGCTGACCGCCTGGCGCGATGCGCGCGATGGCAAGACGCAGTTGCCGTCCAAGGTGATGACCCTGTTCGACTGGCTGGTGCATGATGCGATGCTGAGCAGTTGGCCGGACCATCTGCTGGCCAGCACCAGGATGTATTTCCGTGTGCGCGACAAGGATGTGTTCGGCAAGACCGATGCGAAGGCCGAGATGGAACAGCGCGCCGGAGACATGCGAAACGCTGAAAAGGTGGAGGCGATTGCCGCGCGCAACGAGCAGAACATCCGGCAGATGACACCCGCGCGGCCCTGAACTTCGGCGTGTTGGTGATGGACAGACGGCCCTGCAGAGCAGGGCCGTCTTCATTTGTCTGGCGGGTGTTTCTATCCCGACGGCTCTAATGTCTGCCGGCTTCTACTTCTGGCCGGGTTTCACTTCTGGCCGTCTTCGACCTCGATGGTCACCGTGTTCGATTTCACGTCCTCGGCCTCGATGTAGACCTCATACGTGGCCGGCGTGGCGGGCAGGTGCAGCACGCCGGCCATGTCGGTGGTGAAGCGCGTTTCCACCGTCATGCCCGGGGGCAAAGCCATCTTCGGCGGGCGCGGGCCGCCTTCCCTGGGGTCGGCGGACACATTGGGCAGCTTGGGACGCACGTAGTTGAACGCGACGCCGCGGTAGACCTTGCCGGTGCGCGTATCTTTCGCCACGAAGCGGGGCAGTTGCGGGTTGTCGATCACGGGCAGGATGCCGCGCGCGCAGATGGGAATCGTCAGGGTGCTGCCGTCGCGGATCTTCACGCGCGAGGGCGCGGCGATGCGCATCTGCGCGTCGTAGCCTTGCAGCGGCGGCATGCAGGCGTGCTCCTGCTGCGAGTGCGCGGGCACCGAGGCAAAGGAGGCGGGCTCGATCCAGTCGGTAGTCATGATGGGCATGTCGATGTCGATGTCGTGTCAGAAGGCGAAGGTGATCAGGGGCGCGTCGTCAGAATGAGGTCCAGCCTTCGGAGCAGTCCACCTTGCGCACGGCCTTGCTGCAGCTGGGGCAGAAGTGGATGTTGGCGCAGGTGATGCCGTACATCACGCATTGCCCGATCTCACTGCTGTACTGGCCATTCCGGTTGGGCAGGCCAAAGTAGCAGTGTCCTCCCATGTTGTAGTAGAAGTGCTGCGGCGGATCCAGCTTGGAATCGTCGGCTGAAGGGTCTTCGTCGCGCAGGCCGGGCCAATCGGGGCCGCTGGGCACCATGCCGAGCAGGTGGCCCATCTCGTGGGCCAGCGTTTCCGTCAGGTACGCCTGCGAGTTGGGGACGTAGGGATCCAGCGTGGACACGAACAAGAGATTGGTGCCGGTGATGGCCAGGCCCGCATAGCTGGCGGCGACCGTGTTGAACTGGATGTTGAGCACGCCGTTCAGGGGCGTGGACGAAATCTGGGTCAGGTCGACCTTCACGGAGAAGACGGCGCCGGAGCTTTCGCGCATCGGCGTCATCAGGTGACGAGGGATGGGAATCGACCGTTCCGCGCCCGACGCGTCCGTATAGATGTAGCGGGCGTGGACGAGCCAGTCGTCGCTGTCGTCGAACTCGTACCAGAGGCTGGCAAGCGTGCGGTCGTCGTTGACGATGGGCACCGTCATCACGCGGCCGCCGGGGCCGGCCGGCACGGGCAGGCGCATGTCGCCGCTGGTGCCGGGCGCGGCCAACCGATCGACGTGGCAGACCACCAGCGTGTAGGGCTCGCGCTGCTTGCCGGGAGACGTGACGTACACGCGGCGCACGGCGTCCATGATGGCCTGCTGCGAGTCCATATGGTCCGCCGCGTCCACCGCCGAGCGGCCACGGAATTGCAGGCGCGGCAGTTGGATCATGTCGATGCCGTGCAACGCGAACTCCGCGGTGACGGGCGTGACGTCGGCCAGATGATTGGCCGGCCGGGTGCTCATGCACATGACTTCCTGGACGTACAGGCGGCGGGCGGTCTCGACGCGTTCGGTCTTGATGAGCTGGCCGCGTTCGTCGCGCACTTCGAACAGATAGACGTTGCGGCCGGCGGCGGGCAGGTCGATGTCATCGACGATGCGGGTGCCGTCGGCGTCCGTGACGTAGCTGCGCGGGTTGGTGTGCGGTTCCTGGTAGCTGGCGCGGCGGCCGCGTTCGCGGCTGGAGTACGCGATGTTGCCGGTATCGGGCTTGACGGTGATGGTGAAGCGGTGCGCGCCCGGGCGGTTGAATTCCACGTGGATGCGCGGGCGCCGGGTCTGCCGCTCGGTGGTGGTCAGCGCGTTGCCATCGTTCCAGCGTTCGTCGGCGCGTTCCAGGTTCACGTATTGCAGGCGCGCGCCGTCCTGGCGGCCGCGATAGGTGGATGCGCTGGGCACCACGCGGCCGGCGTCGCCCGTCGGAGGCATGCCGCCAGGCAGGTTGGTGCCTTGCGTGCGTGCGACCGGACCCAGGCCGATCGTGTCCAGGACATCGCGGGCAATCTGGGGCAGCGGCGACTCCGCCACGCCCGGAATCTTCATCAGCACCTCGGCCACCTTGGGCAGCGTTTCGGTGGCCAGCGTGGGCGATTGCAGGATGGCGCCGATCACGCCGGGCACCGACGAGGACGACAACCCCGGCATGCTGAGGATGGCGCCCGCAACGGCGGGGATGTTGGCCTGCTTGACGTCGGGCAGCGTGAACAGCGTGTCGACGGCGGATCCCAGCGCGGCGGCACGGTCGCCCGCCGCGTTCAACGCCTGCGTCATGACCGGCACGATGGCGGCGCCGACGTTGGCGCTGACGCCGCCGGACAGGAGCGTGGATGCGCCGGACATCGCCGTGGATGCGGCGCTGGCCTGCTGCGCAACGGCGGCAAGGCCGCCGCCCGCCGCCAGCGCGCCAAAGCCCGCTGCGCCTGAACCGCCGCCTCCCGCAGCCGCTGTTGCGCCGGCGGCAGCGCCCGTTGCCGCGCCCGCACTCGCCACCGCGCCTGCGCCGCCCGCGGCGGACAGATCGGTGGCGCTCGTGGCTGGCGCGCGGTCGGACATGCCGGCCGCCTGCGCCGTCGTGCTGCCGAGCACAGCGTCAGGGCTGCCGGCCGGGGTGACGGCGGTGGGCGGGGCCGTGGCGCCGGAGACGGTGGTGGGGGGCGCCGCCGTCGGCGTCGCAGAGGGGGGGGTGAAGGGGGGCGTGGCTCCGGGAGCGGATGTGGGGGTTGCGGTTGCGGTTGCGGCTGCGCCGGTTCCGATGCCGGTGCTGGCGCTTGCAGTGGCGCCCGTGCCAGCACCCGCACCGATACCCGCGCCAGGGGGGGCGCCAACGGCTGCATCAGCGTGCGCACCAGAGCCTGTCATCGTGCCGTCCGCGCTTGGCGCGTCCGTCACGCTTGCAGAGGGAGACCCGACTGCCGGAGACACTCCAGCGCCTGGCGCTGCCGTGGTGCCGGTGACGGCGCCCACGGCCGGTGCCGTACCTGCCGCCGCGCTTCCGGCAGAGGCCGCGCCGACGGCGGCGCTCGACCCTGCGACGCCCGCACCGGCAGCAGGCTGCACATTGGGCAGTCCGGTTCCTTGCGGCAGTCCTGCGCCTTGCGGTAGTCCCACGCCTTGCGGCAGTCCTGCGCCTTGCGGCAGCCCTGCGCCTTGCGGTAGTCCTGCGCTTTGCGGTAATCCTGCGCCTTGCGGCAGTCCTGCCGCACCGGCGTCCGGCACGAAGCCGGGCGTTTGCATCGAGCCTTGCGGCAAGGACGGCGCGGCGATGGATGCGCCATCGGTTGCCGGCAGCATCGTCGCTTCGCTCATGACGGTGTCAGAAGCGGAGGCCGAGGGCGCGTGCTGGGCCAATGCGCCTGTCGACGACATCGCGGCAGCGGCGTCGCCTTGTGTCGTCGCTGCCGTGGCAACCGAATAGTCCCCGGTCATGGCATTGCCGGCGGATATTCCGGACGCGGCGCCGCCGGAAGACGAGGCTATCGCGGGAAGATCCGAAGCGCCGGGCAGGCCGCCTTCCGTAGATGCGGAGGCCAGCGGGCCGGCATGGCTGGCTGCCGACGCCGTCGTGCCAAGCACGCTGGCCGCGCCCGCGGCCAACGAGGCGAGCAGAGCGGCATTCGGCAGCGCGGCCGTGGTTGCCGAGTCGTCGCGGCGCGATCCGGATTGCGCGTTGGCGGTCTTGGCGTCGACGGAGGGGCGCGCGGAATTGGCGGCGCCGTTCGCTGCCTGTTCGGCGGGGGACGACGTGGAGGCCGCGATGGGCTGTCCCGAGCGGCCTGCGGCAAGCAGGGCCAGCGCGGATAGCGCGGCATTTTTCGATTCGGAATGCTGATCGTGCGCGGCGGGCGTTGCCTCGCCGTGCGTCGTCGTTCCGTATTGATCGGGGTTGGCAATGAGGGCAGCGGAGCCGGTCGCGGCGCTGCGCGGTTCATCGGTGCTGCGGGCTTCGTCGGCGCGGCGGCTGTCGCCATCCCTGTCGGCGTGCGACGACGCCTGCGCCGCCATCGCGTGGGCCAAGGCGGCGAGCATGCCGGTGGACGCGATCGATGCGTTGGTATGGCCTGTGCCCGACGGAGCGGCATTCGCAAGTTTCACGAGCAGGGACGGCTGGGAGTAGTTGCGAGAGACGGCGTCCTCTGGCGGGACGGAGCGCTTCATGTCCTCAGGGGATGCGGAGGTCGCCGGGCTGACCGAGTTCACTGCGGCCATGGCGGCGGATGGGGTGGCCGTTTCCGAACCAGGGGCGTTCGGGGCAGCACGCGCGCCACTTGCATCGGGCTCGGACTCGCGGGAGGCTTGGACCTTGCCGCCAACCATGCCGGCGGCAAGGCCTGCGGCCGCAGTCGCGCCAGCCGTTGCGCCCATTGCGTCCAGAGCGGGCCTTACTGTTGGGCTCGAACCAGCGGCGTCGCTCCCGAGACCCGCACCAGTGAACGCTGCTGACGTACCCGCGAGCGTACTCGCTGCAATGCCTGCATCTGTTGCGCCGGCCGCGAGACCTGCGCTGGCAATTGCTGCCGGCGAACTCTCGATGGTTTGCGTCGCGATGCTTGCGCCGGTCGCGTGGTTCGCGAGCCCCTTGTCTGTAAACGCTTCGGACGATCCCGCGAAGGTTTGCGCGGCACTGCTCGTACCGGTTGCATCGTTTGCGAGACCCGCGTCGGCGAATGCGCCAGGCGTTCCCGCGAAGGTGCCCGATGCGATATTTGCGCCGGTTGCGCTGTCGGCGACGCTTGCGCCAATCGACATGTCCCCCGCTGCGAGCGGAAGTTCGGCCGCAGAGCCCGCGCCGTGGACGTCAAGCGCGGGACTCGCGAATGCCGCGCCCGCGTTCATGGAGTCGATGGGCGGATTCACGCCCGCCGCGCCAGCGGTCAGGCCTGCGACTGTGCCGGCTCCAGTGGTGCCGGCGGCCAGTCCTGCGCCGGCGCCAGCCGGCAAGGTGTTCGCGGCTACGCCCGCCGCCGCGCCTGTGGCAGAAAGGGCAGAAGCATTTGCGCCTGACGCTGCGCTGCCTGCCGCTGCGCTGCCTGCCGCTGCGCCGGATGCCGAGGCGGTGATTGGCGTCGTCGCGGCTTGCATTGGCGTTGCGTTGGCAGACGCGGCAGGCGCTGCGGAGGGCGCGTCGGCGGCTGCTGGCATGGCATTCGGCGCAAATGCGGCCGATCCAGTCGTTGATGCCGAAGTTGGTGTCGAAGCCGAAGCCGAGGCCGAGGCCGAAGTCGAAGCCGATGCCGAAGCCGAAGTCGAAGCCGATTGCGATGCAGGCGCCGATGCCGAAGCAGGGGCTGGTCCGGATGCGGATGCCTCTGCGGAAGCCTGAGCGGAAGACGGCGCCGATGTAGGCGACGCAGCGGCGTCTGCCGTCGCGGCTCCGTCCGTCGTCGTGGCCGCATTGTTGGCGGCGGGCGATGCCGCAGCGGGTTGCGATGCGTGCGTCGCAGTTTCGCTGCCTGGCGCGCCTTGCGCACCAGCCGCCGTTGCCTCGCCGGCAGGAGCGGCGGACGCTGGGCCTGCCGCTTCAGACGGCGCGGCCGGAGATGCTTGCGCCGCAGTCCCTGCGGTTCCTGCGCCGCCAGCAGCTGTACCAGCACCAGCACCAGCACCAGCACCAGCACCAGCAGCCACACCCGCGCCAGCACCCGATCCCAATCCCCCCGCCACGCCCGCACCCGCTCCATCCGCGCCGCTGCCGATCCCCGCCAATCCCGCGGCGCTGCTGATCATCTTGGACGCGCCTTCGGGCGCGACGGAAGCCAGCATGTCCGTGGCCGCCGGCAGGGCGGACATGGGGTTCTTGACGAGTTCAGCCGCCTTGGAAACCGCGCCCGCGGCGGAAGCGGCGCCATCAATCAGACCGCCCGCGCCGGGCGCCACGGCGCCAAGCAAGCCCTTGGCCGCCGGCAGCGCCGACATCGGGTTTGCAACCATGGCCTGCGCCTGGGACACCATACCCATGGTGTTCTTCGCCGTATTCAGCAGGCCGCCGACGGCGGGGCTGGCGTTGCCGAGCAGTCCGGGGGCGGCCGACAGCGCGCTCATCGGATTCTTTGCCATGCCGGCCAGCGCATTGGCCTGGCCGGCCAGTTGCGACAGTTTGCCGGCCGCGCCCGCAGCGGTCTTGCCCAGGTCGCTCAAGCCGCCCGGCACCATGTCGCCCAATCCGCCCAGGCCCCCGCCCGCGCCCGCAGCGCCGGCCGCGCCGCC
Organism: Achromobacter sp.; assembly: GCF_032113835.1. Classification (GTDB taxonomy): domain Bacteria; phylum Pseudomonadota; class Gammaproteobacteria; order Burkholderiales; family Burkholderiaceae_B; genus Achromobacter. Next base: position 59,623 of record NZ_DAMCTG010000017.1, read on the forward strand.
AAAGCCCGCCATCAGGCTCGTGCCGGCCTTCTTGGCGGCGGTGGCAAACGCGCCGTCCTTGTGCACAAGTTCCGCGCTGACGATGAGCGGATCATCGACGGTCGTGCTTGGCAAGGCCGGCAGGGTTGCTGCATCGTTGCCGGGCCCGACGAAGTTGTGCGTGGCGCCCTTGACCGAGAACAGGCCGGGCCCCTTGAACACGATGTCCGCGCCATCGAGCGTGACGCTGCCCCCGGCCGCTTGCAGCGTGACGCGCTGGTTGCCCAGGATCTCGATGCCCTCGGCCGACGAGGTCACGGTAATGTCCTGCCCGGCCAGCGCTTCCAGGATGTCGGTGTGGGCGTGCAGGGAGACAGGCGCCTGCGCCGAGATCGCTCGCAGCGGACCCTGCTGCGCGAACACGCTTGCGGACTTGGCCGACACGGCGGCGTACGTCTGCGTGGCGGCCACGTGCGCATCGGACTGCGCGGTGGCGTGCAGGTGTTCGCCCGCATGCAGCACGGCGCTGGCCGGCGTGGCGAGATTCAGGGAGTTCGGCGCGTCGACCAGCAGGTGCGGCCCGTCGATGCGTTCGATGTTGGCCTCGGCCGTGCGTTGGCCATTCAACGCCTTGCCCGCGGCCTGGCCATTCACCTGGCCTGCGTAGCGGCCGTCTTGCTCCGGATCCAGGGCTTTGATGAGGTCGTCGTAGCCTTCGGCGGCGACCAAGGTGCGCGCCTGGTGCTGCCCCGCACTGTCGTTGAGGCGGCGCGAGGCATCCTGCGCGCCGCGCAACAGCAGCAGCGCTTCGTTGATATCGGCCTGCGTCGACTTGCCCTGTTCGCGCGCCGTGGCCGACACCAGCAGGCCCTGTCCCGAGCGCAGCACGGCCCAGGCGTCCGTGCGCAGTTCGAAGCCCGTGCCGCGCCATTGGCCGCGGCTGGCGTCGTCCAGGCCCTGCTCCACCAGATAGCCGAGGCCCAGTTGCGTGGCTGCGGTGGAGCTGGCCAGACGTGTGCGCAGCTTGCCCTTGGTGTCGTCGAAGACCCACTGGTTGCGGCCGGCGCCGTCCAGACCCTGGCTATGCCAGCCGCTGAGCACGCCGGCGTGGTTGGCGTCACCGTTCTCTCCCGCGGACCAGGGCGGCAGATCCGCGTCGTTGTACAGCTGGCCGGCCACGACGGGCTGATCGATATCGCCGTCAATGAATTCGACGATGACTTCGGTGCCGCCGCGCGGCAGATGATGGGCGCCCCAGTTCGGCCCGGCCTGCGCGCTGGCCACGCGCAGCCAGGTGCCGGACCGGTCGTCGCCCGGCGCGTTGCCGCTGGCGTCGCCATGTGATTGATGCGGCAAGCCGCCCGTCAGCGGCTTCTCGCCGCGTTGCCACGGAAACTGCACCTTCACGCGCAGGTCGCGGTCGGACGTGATGGGCGCGTCGGCCGCGCTGACGACCACGGCGGCCAGGCTCTCGGGCGCGGTAGGGCGGGCGCGCCAGGCCGGCATGAGCGCTGCCGCCTCAGGCTGCGCGCGGAAGCGGTTGCGATAGGTGCCGCGCTCCATGTCCGGCGTGTTCAGGACCTGCGCGGCCTGCCCGCCCAGGTTGTTGGTCGCTTCGTGCGTCACGTCGATCAGCACGTACCGGTTGCCGGCAAGCTCATCGATGGCCTCTGCACCGCCGCCCTGCGCGTAGCGGTCATGCTGGCTCAGCGCGAAAACCCGGCCCGGCGCAAGCGAGCGGGCCGTGCCGCCGCCCTCGAAGCGCACCAGCCGCGACTCGTGCGCGCGCATCGCACGCGCGGCGCTCTGTTCGGCGGCATCGTCGTCGGCGTACTGGCCGTGGCCCGCGTAGTCGTAGTCTTCCAGCACGGGCAGCGCCTCGACGACCACCTGCGACTGCAATTGCGCGGCATGCGCGGTCAGCGAGCGGTCGTTCCACGCCGCGCGCGCCACGCTGCCCGGACGCACGGATTGCTGGGCGGAAAAGCGCGTAATGCTGTCGCTGGTTTCCGTGGCGTCGCTGCGGTGAAAGCGCAGGGGAGACGCCGGGTCTTCCGGACGCGCCGCATCCGCATCGAAGATCACCACGCGGTGGCGCGCGCCGCCGCCAGCGCTTTCGCCATCTTGCTGCTGGTGCTCGAAGCGGTAGCACAGGCCGGCTTGCGCCAGGATGCGCTCCACGAACGCCAGGTCGGATTCGCGATACTGCGTGCAGATCGCACGGGGCGGCAGCGCATCGGTGAGTTCGAAGGCGAACGCGGCCTGGGGATAATCCGAAAACACCTCGCTGACGATGTCCTGCACCGACAGATCCTGATAGACGAAGCTGTCGCGGCGCAGCGCCAACGCCGCCATCCACGGCGCCGCATGCAGGCGGTAGCGCGCCAGTCCGCCATCGGCGCCCAGCGCATCCGCGCCTTCGACCACCGCGTGCCAATGCCGCATCGCGCCGTCGGCCTGCAACAGGCTGACGGTGATCTCCTTGCCCAGCAAGGCCGCCACATCCAGCTCGGCGCTGGCCGCCAGGCAATCCAGCGTCATCGAGAACAGCCGCGAGACGCCTTCGGAGAGGCTCATGTGCTCGATGACCAGTTCGGCGTCCAGCCCGGTGGACAGGCGCAGCAGACGCGCCTGTTGCGACAGGGTGGCGATGTTCAGCGTGGAATAGGCCGGGGCATTGGAAGGCGAGGCGTTCATAGGGCTGGGCGGTATTCGTTCTGGCGGAGCCAAAGGCGCGCGGGCGCGCCGGAAGGGACGGGGCTGCTCATGCAAGGCCCGCGCGGGCCTGCGTGACGCCGCTAGGGCAGCGAAATCGTCAGATGCGCCGCACGCGGACCCAGCTTGACGATGTCGTGATAGGGCGCCATTGCGGTCTGCATTTCCGTGTTCAGGAAGTGGCCCATGCCCAGGAAGGCGAGCAGGCCCAGCAACGCAAACAACGCCATGATCGACCACAGCGGCACGTCGCGCTTGAGCGTGTGCGCCACCTTGTCGGGCAGCGGCCAGTGCGGCGCGAAGCCGGTGCGCTTGCCGCGCAACAGGGCGATCTCGTCGCCCAGCCGCGCCGTCAGATACCCCAGCTTTTCCTGGCCTTCGATCAGGTACTTGCCCTGAAAGCCCAGCAGCAGGCACATGTAATAGATCTCCAGCGATTGCAGGCGCGGCGCGCCCTGCGCGCGCAGATCCTCGAGCCGGGCGAAGAAGTTCTCGCCCGCCAGCTGTTCGCCGAAAAGCGTGAGCTGCAGGGGCTGAAGCATCCAGGCGTCCCGGATCGCAAAGCGGGAATTCAGCACGGTCTCGTCGACGGCGGCACAGAACGCGTACTTGGTGGCGTACACGTCCTCGGCGGGGATGTCCATTTTCTTGGCGGTGCGCTCGTAATCCGCCAGGAACTGCTGCACGTGGGCGGAGAAGGCGGCCGCGTCGGTGGGCTCCTGGCCGCTCTTGAGCAGGAACAGCATCAGGAAGCCGTCGTACATCAGATCTAGCAACGACCTGGCGGGGCGGCTTGCGTGAAAGGCTGCCGCGTGCGGCGGCAGCGTTGCGCCAGGCATCAGGGAGGGGGCGTCAACAGTCATGGCGATGTCGTTCCTGTCAGCGAGTCACTGCGATCAGATCCAGCTTGAGTTCGGGAATCCCGGCGGGGGCATAGATGGCAATGCTTCGCGCCTGCAGCATGCGGTCGTACAACGATCCGCGCGTCTGCAGGGCGAAATAGACAGCGCCCGGCTTGACGGGCACGGCGGGCGGCACCTGCGGCGTATAGGAAAGCGGCACGCCCGGCATGGCCGACAGCACCAGCTTGTCCACGTCTTCGGGTGCGCCCACCTTGAAGCGCATGGGCACGCTCTCGGACAGCTCGGCGGCGGGCATCGCGGCCTGGACCGCCAGATACAGCGAGGTGGTCTCGTCCAGCTTTTCCGAGTCGAGGCGGCCCATGTGGAACGACGGGCGCAACTCTTCGAGCACGATCGAGAAGTACCGGGTCGAGATCACGGTTTCGAGCAGGTCGCGCAGGATCTCGTCCATGCGGGCAAAGGCCGGCCCGGGCGCATCGTGGCGATACACCGGAAGATCCGCCAGCGTGTGCACCTTCGAGAAGGTCATCAACGCGCCTGCCAGCCGCGCCAGTTCCTGAAACAGGCGTTCGGGATGCAGTTGCGGGTGATGGAACAGGTGCGACAGCGTGGCGTAGGCCTCGTTCGCGGTGTGCAGCAACCAGAACGAGGCGACGTCGCCGGAGCGGAACTCGATGATGTTCTTGCTGGGTTCGCGATGAAACCCATAGAGCGCGTTGACCTTGGCCTGCAAGGCGTCGAGCAGCCGCCGAAGCAGCTCGTGCAGCGCGCCCGAGGCGGTCAGCGACAGGCTGGGCGCAATGAAGGTCGTATCCAGTTCATAGCTTGCGCTGGCCGTGCGCCGCACGCGCGCCACGGGAATCGCCAGCAGTTCGTCGCGCGGTTCGAATTCGGAGATCAGGCGCACGTCCTTGCGCAGGAACGCGAGCTCGGCGGAGGCCGCGCCGGTGAAGAGATCGGGGGCGGGGGTATTGCTGTGCGTGTAGCGGGAATCGAAGCTGCCCGTTGCCTGGGCGTCGCGGTAATTGCCGCCGATTGCCTTCAAGGGATGGATCGCCAGATAGAACACGGCTTCGGTCACGCCATCCAGCGCGGTCAACGCGACAGGCGGCGGAAGTTCATCGCCGTGCGGCGCGCTGTAGAGTTCGCCGTCCGGAAACACGGCGCTCATTTCGGTGGCGCGCAGCATGCCGTTGGCTAGCGCCGAGGCATCGAAACGCGCGGAGCGCAGACCCCATGCATAGGGGTGCAACACGCGGGCCATTTCGGCCAGCCGATCTTCGTGATAAGCATCCTGCCGCTGGAAATGCTGCGGCCGGAGGAACAGACCTTCGCCCCAAAGGACTTTGGCGGAGTAACTCAAAATACGCGCTCCCTGTTTCGTCTTTCCTGGTTTCTCTATCGCTATAAGAATTGAAGGATGTGAACGGCGGGCGGCCTTGATGCTTCAGCCTGGACACTGCACGCCGGACAGGCGTGACGGGTCGTAGGCGGGTACACCCGCAGGCAACGTGGGGCGGCCTTTGGCCACGGTCAGCGCGCAGGCATGCGCGCCAAGCACGATGCCGTCGTCTTCCACATCCTCGACTTTGAATACGTACTTCCAACGCATGGGCGCGGGCGCATAGAACAGGCCCGCGACAGCGATGTAATCGGCTTGCTTGGGGACTTTTTCGACGGTTTCGTAACGCTGTCCCGGCGTGAGCGTGAGCTCGCGCGAACCCAGCATTGATTCCCCCAGCGCCGCCTTTTCCCCGGCAGTGTCTATCAATTGCGTGAGCGGCGCACGTTGGAATGGCTCAGGATTCTTCAGGTAGTATATTTTTGTAACGACCGCCATCGACTGGCCGGCGCCGGCATTCAAATTTTCTCCGGCGTGAATCGCCAAGTTCACTTCCACAGGCGCGTTTTCGGCCTTTTTCAGGCCCGCCATCTCCATAGCATTGCCCGTCAAACCGGCCACCGCGCCGATGGCCGAAACGGCCGCACATCCAGCAACGACGGTGCTCGCAAGCGCGCACGACAACCCCGTGAACAAACGTGATAAACGGATATGTTTGGACATGGCTCTTTATACCGGAAGTGTGTGAAGCAATACAGATCACGGCACGATGCGTGCAAATTCGATGCAAGTAACATGAAGAAACGTGCTGTAGCGCTGCACTAACAAAAGGTTGATGAAATACGGCCCCTGGTTACAACCTTGCTAGGTGCTTAAAAAATGCCCTTTTCCCGCCTCGTTGTCATCGCAGGTGTCGTTGCATTGATGGCCGGCTGTGCGTCGGTCAAGCCACAGTCCGAAGCCGAGTACAAGCAGTCCCTGGCCGACGCGGAAAAGACGTTGGCGCAGAAGGACGCCGACCAAGCTGTCGCGCAATTTGAAGAGATCGCGCAGCGCAATCCGTCCAAAGGCGAACCCTGGTCCTACATCGCGAAGATCCGCTTCGATCAGCAGAAATACGGGCAGGCAATCGTGGCCGCCGACGAAACGTTGAGCCGCGATCCCGATGACTTCGTCGCCAAGACGGTGCGCGCCGTCGGTGGCCTGCGGGTGGCCATGCAGTCCCTGGCCGACGTGCGCGCCGACGCGCTGCTGGCCGGCAATGCCCGGCCGGACGCCGTGGCGCTGGCCGAGGCGATGCGTGAAACCCTGGGTCAGGACGTCCTGTTCCCCGAGGGACGCCGCCCGCCGCCCCGGCCGCGCCAACCGCGCAAGGTGGATCCGGCGCCCGCAGTCAAACCGGCAGCGGGGCTGCCCGCCGCGGGAGCGCCTGCCGCAGGGTCGCCTGCCGCAGGATCGCCTGCCGCCACCCCGTCTTCGCAACAAACCTCCAGCCCGCCTGCCCAGCAGCCCAATCGCGCGCCGAATCCGTTCGGCGACCTGCTGACCAAGTGATTCGCCTTGGGGCGCCGCCCTGGCGGCGTCTCCCCGACCGACAGACAAGATCCTTTGCACGGAGCCGTCCATGGCCAAGAAAGAAAGCGTTCAGAAACGATTGCAGAAAGTCCGTCCGCCGCGCGTTCAGCTCACGTATGACGTGGAGAAGGGCGACGCCATCGAACAGAAGGAGCTTCCCTTCGTGGTCGGCGTGGTGGGCGACTTTTCTGCGCAGTCCGAGGCCGAGCTGCCGCGTCTGAAGGACCGCAAGTTCGTCAACATCGACGTCGACAACTTCGACGACGTGATGCGGGGACTGGAACCCCGCGCGGCGTACCGGGTGAAGAACCAGCTGACCGAGGAGGGCGGCACGTTCGGCGTCGACATGAAATTCCGGTCCATCGAGGACTTCCGCCCGGAAGCCGTCGTGCAACAGGTGGATCCGCTGCGCGAGCTGCTGGACATCCGCACCAAGCTGGCCGATCTGCGCAACAAGCTCGCCGGCAACGACAAGCTGGAAGACCTGCTGGGCGAAGTGCTGACCAGCACCGAAAAGCTGCAACAGCTCACCAGCGAGACCGACAAGGGAGGCCGCAATGAGTAATTCCGCCGCCGCGCAAAACACCGCCGCCACCGCCACCGACGCGCAGAGCGGGCTGCTGGACCAGATCGTCGAGCAAAGCCGCGTCGCCAAATCCACTGCCGAGCACGACCGCGCCAAGGACATCATCGGCGAGCTGGTGCGTGAGGTGATGAAGGGCACCGTTGTCGTGTCCGACAACCTGTCGGCGATGCTGGACGCGCGCGTTGCCGAGCTGGACCGCCTGATCTCGGCCCAGCTCAGCGAAGTGATGCACGCGCCCGAATTCCAGAAGCTGGAGAGCACCTGGCGCGGCCTGCACTACCTGTGCCAGGAGACCGACACCAGCCCGATGCTGAAGATCAAGGTGCTGAATACGACCAAGCGCGACCTGGTCCGCGACTTCCAGACCGCGATCGATTTCGATCAGAGCCTGATGTTCAAGAAGGTGTACGAAGAGGAATTCGGCACGTTCGGCGGTGCGCCGTTCGGGGCGCTGCTGGGCAATTTCGAGATCACGCGCCAGCCCGAGGACATGTACTTCATCGAGCAGATGTCGCACGTGGCCGCCGCGTCCCACGCGCCGTTCATCGCCTCGGCCTCGCCGGAGCTGCTGGGTCTGGACAGCTTTGCCGACCTGGGCCGCCCGCGCGATCTGGCCAAGGTGTTCGACACCGTGGAATACACCAAGTGGCGCAGCTTCCGCGATTCGGAAGATTCGCGCTATGTCGGCCTGACGATGCCGCGCTTTCTGGGCCGTCTGCCGTACGACCCGGTGGAAGGCACCACGGTCGAAGGCTTCAATTTTGTCGAGGACGTGGACGGCACCGACCATTCCAAGTACCTCTGGTGCAACGCCGCGTGGGCCTTCGGCGCACGCCTGACGGCGGCCTTCGCCGACTTCGGCTGGTGCGCGGCGATCCGCGGCGTCGAAGGCGGCGGCCTGGTCGAGAACCTGCCCACGCATACGTTCAAGACGGACGACGGCGAAATTGCGCTCAAGTGCCCGACCGAAATCGCCATTACCGACCGGCGTGAAAAGGAACTGAGCGACCAGGGCCTGATCCCGCTGGTGCATTGCAAGAACTCGGATTACGCGGCCTTCTTTGGCGCCCAGTCGGTGCAGAAGGCCAAGAAGTACAACACGGACAGCGCCAACGCCAACGCGGTGTTGTCGGCGCAACTGCAATACATCTTCTCGGTATCGCGCGTGGCGCACTACCTGAAGGCGATGATGCGCGACAAGATCGGCAGCTTCGCGTCGGCGCAGTCCGTAGAGAGTTTCCTGAATCGCTGGGTATCGCAGTACGTGCTGCTGGACGACAACGCGACGCAGGAACAAAAGGCGCAGTTCCCGCTGCGCGAAGCATCGGTGCAAGTGGCCGAGGTGCCAGGCCGCCCTGGCGTCTTCCGTGCCGTGGCGTTCCTGCGGCCGCATTTCCAGCTTGACGAACTCTCGATCTCGCTGCGCCTGGTCGCCGAATTGCCGGCGCAGGCCCAGAAATCCTGAGCGTCATTGCACTGACAACTCATCCATCATCTGAAGAGGCTATCAACAATGAAGGACATCTACGTCAAGTTCGGCAATCCGGCGCTCAAGGGCGAGTCGCAGGATAAGGACCATCCGGACTGGATCGAAGTCAGTTCGTGGCGCCACGAGATCATCCAGCCGCGTTCGGCCACCGCATCGACCTCGGGCGGCCATACCGCCGAGCGCACCGAACACGGAGAAATGGTCTTCACCAAGGATCTGGACGTTGTCAGCCCGCTGCTGTACCAGCACGCGTCGGGCGGCACGACCTTCGACGAAGTGACCATCGACTTCCTGCGCGCCGATGGCGAGGGCAACCGCGTCAAGTACCTTGAGATCAAGCTCAAGTACGTGATCATTGCCCGCGTGGCGCCGGAAGTGGTGGCCGAAGGCCTGCCGCACGAAACGTTCTCGCTGAAGTACGCCGCCGTGCAATGGAAGTACACGCAGCAGAAGGTGGGCGGCAATCAGGGCGGCAATGCCCAGGGCGCCTGGAGCCTGACCAAGAACGACAAGACCTACTCGGTCTGATCTCCGCCGGGCAGGCACGAAGACTGCGGCCCAAGTGGGTCGCCGTCTTTCTTTTGAGGCCCCGATGAAAGGATTCGAACCGAGTCTGTTCGACAAGCTGTTCGAAGCAGAGGGCCAGTCGCCCTATGCGTTGCGGCGCTTGTCGATCGAGGAAATGAAAGAGACGGTGGCGCGCGACATCGAGGCGCTGCTGAACACCCGCATGGTGTTCACCGAGGAGGATCTGCGGCGCTATCCGAACTGCCGGCGGTCCGTGCTGACGTACGGGCTGTCGGACTTTTCGGGGCTGAGCCTGGCAAGCCACTACGACCGCGAGTTCATCTGCCGTTCGCTCGAGCAGGCGATTGCGCGGCACGAGCCCCGGCTGACGCACGTTCGGGTCATGCTGCAGGTCGACAGCCGGGCGACGTCGGTGCTGTATTTCGCGATCACGGCCATGCTGGATGTGGGGCCCGCCCACGAACCCGTGACATTCGACGCCACCCTGCAGCCCTCGACCTTGCAGTACTCCGTGACCAAGGGTTGGGCCAAAAGCCCGGCCGCGGTCTAGCGCATCAACGCGCGGTGCAGGTGCCCTGACGCGCCGGACAGGAAGACATCAATGGAAGAATTGCTGCCCTACTACGAGCGCGAACTTGGCTTCTTGCGCACCTCGTCGCGCGACTTTGCCGAGCGCTATCCCAAGATCGCCGCGCGGCTGGGACTATCGGGCGAGACCTGCGAGGATCCGCACGTCGAACGCATGATCGAGTCGTTCGCGCTGCTGAGCGCGCGCATCAACAAGAAGCTGGACGACGATTACCCCGAATTCACCGAAGCGCTGTTCGAGGTGATGTACCCGCACTACCTGCGGCCGTTTCCCTCGTGCAGCGTGGCCCAGTTCGACCTGGGCGGCGCGGGCGCGCAACTGACCGCGCCCGTGCGCATCGAACGTGGCACCGAACTGAAATCGCATCCGGTGCGCGGGGTGGCGTGCCGCTTCCGCACGGCCTACGACGTTGCGCTGGCGCCTATCGAGGTCCGGCGCGCCGCGTTCGACTCCAGCGCCAATGCGCCGGCCACCGCCAAGCTGCCGGCCGGCGTCACGGGCCGCTTCTCCATCACGCTGGGCTGCCTGGGCGAGAACCAGCACTTCGGCATGCCGGGCATCGAGCGGCTGCGCGTCTATCTGCACGGCGAACCGTCGTTCGTGGCGGCGCTGCGCGACGCCTTGTTCCTGCGCGCGGCCGCGGCGTATGTCGAGCTGCAGCCGGGGCGCTGGGACCGGCTGGCCGCGATCCCGTTGGCGCAGGTCGGACTGGCCGAAGACGATGCGCTGATCGACTTTCCGGCCAGCTCGCATCCGGCGTACCGCCTGCTGACCGAATACTTCACCTTCCCCGAGAAATTCAACTTCGTCGACATCGACCTGACGGCGCTGCGACCCCACGTGGGCGCCGCGCGGCAGTTCACGTTGCACGTGCCCGTGAGCGGCGTGCGCGCCGATTCCAACACGGCGCGGCTGCTGGAATCGACCTCGGCCGACAATCTGCGGCTGGGCTGCACGCCGGTGGTGAACCTGTTTGCGCAGCGCGCCGACCCCATCCGCGTGACGCATGCGGCGGCGTCGTATCCGGTGGTGGCCGACGCGCGGCGCGCCTATGGCTATGAGGTCTATTCCATCGATCGCGTGCGCCAGGTGCGGCAGAATGCCTTGAACGATTCGGTCGTGGATTTCCGGCCGTTCTACTCGCTGCATCATGGCGAGTCGCCGGAGTCCGCGGGCCACTACTGGACGATGCGGCGCGATGCATCGATGGCGCAGCGCAGCCCGGGATACGAGACCGAGATTTCCATCGTCGACATCGATTTCGATCCCTCGGTACCCCAGACTGAAACCCTGAGCCTGGATCTGACGTGCACCAACCGCGACCTGCCCGCGAGCATCGCGGTGGGTCAGTCGGGCGGCGACCTGTTCCTGGAAGGCGGCACGGTGGCGCGCAGCATCCGGATGCTGCGCCGGCCGACGCATTCGCACCGGTTCCAGCAGGGCCGGGCGGCGCACTGGCGTCTGATATCGCATCTGGCGCTGAATCATCTGTCCCTCGTGCAAAGCGGTCTGCCCGCCTTGAAGGAAACGCTGCGCCTGTACGACCTGTCGGGGTCGGCGGTGGCCGCGCGCCAGATCGAAGGGCTGGTGGGCCTGGATTACAAACCGGCCACGCACTGGATGCCGGGCGAGCCCTTCGCCACGTTCGTGCGCGGGATCGAGATTCGCCTGACCGTCAACGAAGACCACTTTGTGGGCACGAGCCTGCATACCTTCGTTGCCGTCATCAACCGGTTCTTCGGCCTGTACGTGCATGCCAACAGCTTCGTGCAATTGGTCGTGTTGTCGCGCCGCGGCGCAGAGGAATTACTACGATGCCCCCCATGCAACGGCGACGCCATCCTAGCGTGATGGACGCGCTGCTGGCAGAGCCGCAGCGCTTCAAGTTTTTCCAGGCCGTGCGCCTGCTCGAGCAGTGCTTTGCGCGGCAGGAGCGCGGCGCGACGCGCCATACGGTGCCCGTGCATCTGCGCTTTCCCAATGCGCCCGGGTTGGCGTTTCCGCCCAGCGAAGTCGTCGATGCGGTGGCGTATGACAAGCACGGCGAGGCGCTGGTCGACGAGGCGGCGCGCCAGGCTGCCATTGCCGAGGGACGGTTGGGCCGCGTGGAAGTGACGCCTGCCTTCTTTGGCCTGCTGGGCGGGCAGGGTGCGCTGCCGCTGCATTATTCCGAGATGCTGGCAAACCGCGAGAGCCTGCGGCGCGACCGCGGGGCGCGTGCCTTTTTCGATATTTTCTCGAACCGGGCGGCGGCGCTGTTCTATGCCGCTTGGAAGAAGTACCGCATGCCGTTGCGGCACGAAACCGAACAGGACCATCACTTTCTGCCGCTGTTGCTGGCGCTGGGCGGCATCGGTCACCCGGCGCTGCGCGACCGGTTGCACAACGGCGCGGGCAGGGTCTTCGACGAATCGGTGGCGCACTATGCCGCGGCCGCGCGTCAGCGGCCCGTGTCGGCGCCGCTGCTGCAACGCGTGCTGCAGGATTATTTTGGCGTGCCCCTGCGGGTGGAGCAGTTCGTGGGCCGCTGGTACGACGTGCCGCCGCAGAACCGTACCCAATTGGGGCAGCCGGGCGCGGTATTGGGCGTGTCCGCCCTGGCGGGCGATCGCATCTGGCAGCGCGACCTGCGCATCCGGCTGTGGATCGGTCCGCTCTCGCGCCAGGACTTCGCCGACTTCCTGCCGGGCGGCGAGCGCGCGCAGGCGCTGGAAAAGCTGTTGACGATGTTCGGCGGCATGACCTTCGAGTACGAGGTGCGGCTGGTGCTGGCGCGCGAGAGCGTCATGCCCTGCCAGCTTGGCGAAGGCGGCGACGTGCGCCTGGGCTGGAATTCGTTCCTGTGCACCGGGCCGGCGGCCGATGACCGCGACGACGCCAGTTATGAACTGCACACCATCCATTGAACCGAAGACAAGCTAAAGACTCATGGCCACTCCGCTGAAGACGTTGATCGGGAAGTTGAATCAGACCTGCCGCCAGGCCGCCGAGCGCGCGGCCAGTCTGTGCATGGCGCAAGGCCACTATGAAGTGGATCTTGAGCATCTATTCCTGGCGCTGCTGGAAAAGCCGGCCAGCGATGTGAGCATCATCGCGCGGCGTTGCCACATCCAGGCCGATGCGCTGGAAGCCGATCTGAAGGCGGAGATAGACCGGTTCAAGAACGGCAACACGCGCACGCCCGTGTTTTCGCCGCACCTGCCCAAGTTGTTCGAGCACGCGTGGCTGATCGCGTCGCTGGATACGCAGACCACGCGGATCCGTTCCGGACATCTGCTGCTGGCGTTGCTGACGGAGCCGGACCTGGCGCAACTGGCGCGCCGGGGCTCTCCGCTGTTCGAATCGTTCCGGCTGGACGAACTGAAACACGATTTCGCCGCCCTGACGCAGGGCTCGGAAGAGGCGGGGCAGGCGGTGGGCTTTGCCGATGGCGCGGCCGGGCAGGATGACGCCGGCAAGCCCGCGCCGGCGCTGTCGCAGACGCCCGCGCTGGACCAGTACACCACCAACCTCATCGAGCGCGCGCGGGAAGGCAAGATCGATCCGGTCATCGGGCGGGACGCCGAGATCCGCCAGATGATCGACATCTTGACGCGGCGGCGGCAGAACAATCCCATCCTGACCGGCGAGGCGGGCGTGGGCAAGACTGCCGTGGTCGAGGGGCTGGCGCTGCGCATCGTCGCGGACGACGTGCCGCCCGCCCTGGCTGGCGTGACGCTGCGGGTGCTGGACATGGGGCTGCTGCAAGCGGGCGCCAGTGTGAAGGGCGAGTTCGAGAACCGCCTGAAGAATGTGATCGACGAGGTCAAGAAGAGCCCGTCGCCCATCATTCTGTTCATCGACGAGGCGCACACGATGATCGGCGCGGGCGGGCAGGCGGGCCAGAACGACGCCGCCAATCTGCTCAAGCCCGCCCTGGCGCGCGGCGAGTTGCGCACCATCGCCGCCACGACCTGGAGCGAATACAAGAAGTACTTCGAGAAGGACGCCGCGCTGGCGCGCCGCTTCCAGGTGGTGAAGGTCGAGGAACCGGACGAAGCGCTGGCGGCAGCGATGCTGCGCGGGATGGCGCCGCTGATGGAGCGTCATTTCGGCGTGCGCGTCCTGGACGAGGCCATTGTTGCGGCGGCGCGGCTGTCGCATCGCTACATCACGGGCCGTCAGTTGCCGGACAAGGCGGTCAGCGTGCTCGACACTGCCTGCGCGCGCGTGGCGCTGGGCCGCAGCGCCACGCCGGCGCTGATCGACGATGCGCGCCATCGCCTGACTCGGCTGCGCACCGAACGGGAAGCCTTGCGGCGCGAAGCCGCCACGGGGGCGCCGCAGGCGCGGCTGGCGGAGCTGGACGCGGAGATCGCAAGTGTGGAAGCGGCGCTGGCCGACGCGGAAGGGCGGCACGCGGCCGAGATGGCGCTGGTCGACAGGATCCAGGCCTTGCGCGCCGAACTGGAAGCCCAGGGTCAGGATGCGCCGAACGCGGAAGCCGGGGCGCCATCCGCCGCGCCGGCTTCCGGCCGCCGCAAGCCGGCGCCCGCGCCGCTTACGCCCGAGCAGCAGCGCCTGGCCGGCCTGATGGACGAGCTGCGCGCCTTGCAGGGCGAGCAGCCGCTGG
>NZ_DAMCTG010000018.1:0-72163 GCF_032113835.1 Achromobacter sp.
GTCTGACCGACAGCAGCCACAAGATCGTTTTCTCGCGGCTGGGCGACCGGCTGCGCATGGCGGGCACGGCGGAACTTTCCGGCTATTCGCGTAGCCTGAATACCGGCCGTTGCGAGGCGCTGACCCGCCTCGCCAAAGAACTCTTTCCCGACGCGCTCGATTTCGAGCGCGTCAGCTATTGGTCGGGCCTGCGCCCGTCCACTCCCTCGAACGTGCCCATCATCGGCCGCAGCCGTATTCCGAATTTGTATATCAATACCGGACACGGTACGCTTGGCTGGACGATGGGTGTTGGCTCGGGCCGGGCATTGGCCGATCTGCTCAGTGGACGGCGGCCAGAACCGGAATTCCCTTTTCTTGGTCTGTGAACCTATGAAGAAACTGCAATTGGCGGGCGTTGCCCGCGCGATGTTCGCCAGCCGGCGTGCATGGGTGTTTGGCGCCGCGATGGCGATGGCCGGCGTGGCAAACGCCGCACCCGTCGAAATCCAGGTCTGGCACACCCTGACAGATGCAAACAAGGCCGAGTTCGAAAAGCTCGCCAAGCAATACAACAAGGAACAGGACGACGTCAAAGTGACGCTGCGCGGCTTCGCGTCGCCGAGCGCCCTGGAGCAAGAGGCGGTGTCCGCGGTCAAGGCCAAGAAGGGCCCGAACCTGCTGCAACTGTCCGATAACCATTCTCCCGAAGTGGTTGCCCAGCACAAAGCCGTGCTGCCGCTCTACGAACTGCTGGCCAAGTATCCGATCAAGGACCTGAACTGGTTCGTGCCGGCCACCAGCAGCTTCACCCGCGACAGCAAGGGCCGCCTGCTGGCCTTCCCGTGGATGGCCGAAGTGCCGGTGATGTTCTACAACACCGCCGCCTACAAGAAGGCCGGTCTCGATCCCAACAAGCCGGCACGCACCTGGACCGCGCTGCAGGCCGAACTGCTGAAGCTGCGCGACGTGGCCGATATCGACTGCCCGTACGCGTCCAGCGACCAGGTCGCGGTTCACCTCGAGAACCTGGCGCCGATCAACAACCAGCTGTTCACCAGCAACAACAACGGCCTGGACGCGGTCACCAAGAAATCCGCCGCGCCCGCCATGCAGTTCGACACGCTGTACATGCGCCACATCTCGCTGATGGTCAGCTGGAAGCGCTCGCTGCTGTTTACGGCGTACTCCGGCGACAGCACCTCCGACAAGCTGTTCGCCAAGGGCGAATGCGCCGTGCTGACGGCCAATTCGGGCGCGCTCGGCCAGTTCCTCGCCACCAAGTCGCTGTCCTTCGGCGTCTCGCCGCTGCCTTACTACGAGCAAGCCACCAAAGAGGGCGGCAAGCCCTTCGTCAGCGGTTCGGCGCTGTGGGCACTCGAAGGCCATCCGCAGGCTCAGGAAAAGGCCACCGCGCAGTTCCTGGCCTGGCTGTCCAAGCCGGTCGTCGCCGCCGAATGGCATCAGCGCACGGGTTACCTGCCGCTGACCGAAGCCGCCTTCCGCGCCTCCGACGTGTCGTTCTACAGCAAGATCCCGGGCGCGCAGGCGTTCGTGGCTTCGATGAGCGCCAAGCCCGTCCAGAACGCCCGCGGCTTCCGCATGGCCAACTACGAGCGCATCGAACCTGTGCTGAACAAGGAACTCACCGACGCCTTCGATGGCAAGGTGCCGCCCGTTTCCGCGCTCAACAACGCTGCCGCGCAGGCGCGCACCATCGCCACGCAGCGCTGATCGCACCCAGCAGCGGCGCGCATAGCGCCGCACGGCAGGACAAAGCCTGGTCTTCGGACCGGGCTTTTTTTTTCCAGATTTGTTGCGAGCGAGGGGTGGATGAATCCGTCCGTCCGTACATGCCAGTCTGGCGGCGCCACCGGCGCTCGGCCACCATGCCGTTCAAGCGTGTCGCTTCCGATGCGCGCTTTGTTCGCGGTGAGGCATGGTACGAATTTTCTTCCTGGCGGCCGGGCTGTCTTGCCTTGGCGCATGCACGTGGTCGGGCCCAGGCCCGGGCGCATCTTCCTGGCAGGCGGCCAATCCGTCCTCGCAAGGGTTCCGTTTCGACTGGCAACTATCCGGCGATCCCGCCGTCGCGCCGCTGCAGGTCTTTGACGACGGGCGCGAGACCTGGCTCCAGTTCCTGCCGGGCCAACCGTTGCCGGCCATCTTCGGTGCAGGCGTTGGCAGCGAACACCCGTTGCCATACGTGCGGCGCGATCCCTACGTCGTGGTCGCCGGCGCATGGCAAGCACTGCGCTTTCGCGGCGGCAGGCTGACCGCCCGGGCGCAGCGCACGCATCTTGCGGCGGACCTTCCCGGGTCCTTGACTCAATCTGCCTCGGGCAGGTCGCAAACCCAAGCGGCAGCCGTAGACTCATCGCAGCGTCCGGGGGCGGACTCCACCGCGCACACCAGGCTCGTCGCTGACGCGGCCCCGCGCCCGGAAGGCGGCGTGCTGGCCGGCGTTCAAGCGCCGAGCCGTCATGCCGCGCCGTCCGCCGCGCACGCGGGCGCCCCGTCCACCGACATGCACGTTGCCGCGCAGGCCGCCCCGTTCCGTGCCGCGCCGCCCGACGCCACGTTGCGCGCCGTGCTGGCGCGCTGGGCCGGCGCGTCTGGCTGGACGTTCGAACCCCAGCATTGGGCGGTGGACGTCGATATCCCGCTGGCCGCCTCGGCCGAATTCTCCGGCGACTTCAAGACGGCCGTGCGCGGGCTGCTCGGCGCCACCGAACTGGCCGATCGCCCCTTGCAACCCTGCTTCTACGGCAACCGCGTCCTGCGCGTCGTGCCGCTTGCGCAATCGTGCTCACGCGCGGCCACGCCCAAAGGAGCCGCGGCATGACAAGCTTTCCGTTTGCGTGCGCCACGCGCCTCTCAACACCCAGATCGCTCGCCTGCGCCGCACTCTCGTGCGTTATCGCTGGCTGCTCAGTGTCCGAGCAGGTCACGAACATGCAACGCGCCGCCAGCGGCCGGCATGCCGTGGTCGCTACCCGCCATCAGGCATATGCCGACGGTTTGTCCGATCGCCAGGCGCGCATCGCCGCGCAGGAAGTCTCCACGCCCTGGCTGGCGGGCAAGCCGCAACCGCTTGCGCGCGAGGTCGCGCTGCCTCCGGCATTGCGCGAAAACGTCAAAACCACGCTCATGCTGGCTGACGATGCGGACCTTCCCACGCTGGCGCAGCGCCTGACCGCCGCCACCGGCATCGCGGTACGGGTGCGCCCCGATGCGCTGCTTCCCCCCGACCAATTCCTGCCGCGCCTTGCGGTCAGCGGCGCGGTGGCCCAGGCCATGCCGGCACGTATTGAAGTGCGCGCGGAACCTCAACCGCTCGCCGATCTGCTCGATGCGTTGGCCGCGCGCTTTTCGGTGCACTGGCGCTACGAACACAACGCGCTCGAGTTCTACCGCACCGAAACCCGCGTGTTCGATCTGCGCGCCCTTACGCTCGCCAGCAAGGTCGACGTGCGGCTCGGCCGCTCGGGCAGCGCGGAAGGCGAGGGCTTTGAAAGCACCTCCAACACGACGCTGTCCGCGGGCGAGCACAACGCGCTGGCCATCCTGCGCGCAAACGTTCTTCCGTTCCTCACACGATCCGGCGTCATTGCAGAGCCGGTGCAAGGCGCGGCCGCGCTGGTGGTCACCGATACGCCGGACGCCCTGGACCGCGTCGCCCGCTATCTGGAACGCGAGAACAAGGCGTTGACCCGCCGCGTTCGCCTGCTTTTCGAGGAAATCACGCTTATCGCCAACTCGGAAGCCGGGGGCGGCCTCGACTGGAATGCCCTCTACGCGGCGGCAGGCGCCACGGCGCGGCTGGCCGTGCCCGGCGTGCCGGCCACCGGCGCGGGGTTGCTGCAGGCCGCATCGGGTGCGGGGCCATTCCAGGGCTCGCAGGCCATCGTGTCCGCCCTGAGCGCGATGGGCGCGGTCGTGCGGCACAGCAAGATCCCGGTCCTCACCTTGAACCGGCGGCCAGTCTCGCATGCCGTCAGGACCACCTTCTCCTACATCGATCGCGTGCAAAGCACCGCCGTGCCCGGCATGACCGCGTCCGGCGCAAACGGGTCGCTGCCGGCGGTCTCCATCAGCCAGAAAGAAGAAACGGTCGGCTCGTTCCTCACCCTGGTGCCGGACATCCAGGAAGACGGGCAGATCCTGCTTTCCATCGCCTATGACAACGCGGTCGCGCAGCCCCTCAAGACAATCACCTTCGGCGAAAGCGCCAATCAGGTCCAGGTGCAGCAGATCACGGTCGACGGCAGCGGCACGGTGCAGCAGATCGAATTGCGGCCGGGGCAGCCCATGATCGTGGCGGGCTTTGACCGCACGCAGGACCAGCACGATCGCCAACGGCTGGCGCCCGGACTGCCGCTGCTTGCCGGCGGTCTGGATAACGCGGCCAGCGAACGCCACACGACGCTGATCCTCGTGACTGCCCAAGTCGAGGAAGGGTACTGATCGTGAACCGGGCTCCTCACCTCTTGCTGATCGAATGCCCGGGCGCCGAACGAACGCTGGCGTTCGGCCTGCGCTGGTTCGCGCTCATCGGATCCAACGTGCCCAAGCTTGCGCGGTCACGTGGACGACGCCTGCGGGCCACGCATTACGTGGTGGGCGGATCACCCGCCATGGTCGCGGGCTATGGGCGCGCCCGCGGCGGCATTCGCGGCGCGCGGTTCACCCGCCGCGTCGGCGCACCCGCAGCGACGCCGCAATCAGCCGCGCAATTGTTCGCCTTGCTGTACCCCGAGGGCGGCCATGCCCTGGTTCGGCTGCCGGACGGGCGTCACTGGCTTGTCGCCGCGCATGGCGGCGCGGTCCTGTCGCAGACCGACCGGGTGTTCGGATCGCTTGACGACGCGCAGCAGGAACAGCGGGCGCTGCTTGCGCAGCGTCCGTCCCTGACGGAGCACGCGTCGGATCAGGTGTGGTCGGCATTGGCACAGGCCGTGGATGCCGGCGCCGCGCTGACTGCGCTGCCCTCGCGTTGGGCCGAACTGCCCGCCGCATTGCGCCTCTTTTTGGCCTGCATCGGACTTGCCGCCGTGGCGCCGCCGCTGTGGAACGTCGGCGTCAGCGCTTTCTCGCGCCCGCAGGCAGCGCCGCCGGAGCCCGTCGCGGTCCGGGACCCGGTGGCCGACGCCTACGCGGCGATGCTGCGCGCAACCACCGTCCATCCGCCGCCTGCGCTGACGCGCCTGCTCGCGAGTGTGGCGGCGCTGCCCGTGCAGGTGCAGGGTTGGGCGCTGCGCCGCGCGCACTGCGACGCCGGCGCGCAGCAATGGGATTGCTCGGCCGTATACGCCCGGGTTCACCCGCTGGCCACGAACCACGGTTTGCACGCGTTGCTGCCAGCCGGCTGGCAGGTGTCGTTCAAGCCGCTCGAGGAAGCCACGCTGGCGTGGCGCGTGGGGGCCGCACCGGTCCCGGTGGGCGGCATGGCGTTGCCGTCGTCGTTGCACGTCGAAACGCGGGTGGCGGGCGGACTGCAAGGACTGCGCGCCGCCTTCGCTTCCGTTGCGCTGTCGCCTTCCGTGCCGCTGATGCCGCACCTGCCGCGCGGGGCAGTGATTCAGAAGTCGGCGGCAGGTCAGGCCAGCGCCGTGCAATCCAATCCGGCATCGTCGGGCATGCCCGTCGTCCGGCGGCGCAGCCTGATCCTGCATGGGCCATTGCGCTCCATGGCGTTGATGCCGGGGCCCGTCTCCGCGGCCCGCTGGTCGCGCCTTGTGGTGAACGTGCAATCGCAACCGCGTCCCAGCCTCGCCGCCAGTGCGCTTGTTGCCGAATTGCAGGGAGAACTTTATGAACAGGAATGAGCTTTGCATCTCGCGTGTGCGCGTGGCCGGACAACTGCTTGCCGCCATCGCCCTGAGCGCAGCGGGAGTATCGGCGGGCCACGCCCAGGGCGCGGAGCCGCCGTCCGCGCCGCAACCCTGGCCGGAGGTCGAGACGGTGCGCACGTTGCTGCGCGCGGATGCGGCCGCAGCGCTGTCGGACTGCCGGGTTCCGGGTCTTTGCGCGATGAACGAAGGGAAGGGTCCCGCGATGCCGGCCACCGGGCGTATGGTGGACAACATCCGCGTGACGGCGATATTCGGCACGGCGCGCAGCTTGAACGTGGACATCGTCGTTAACGGCACGTTGCAGCGCTACCGGGCCGGTCGCGCCGACCCCGTGGCAGGAGGCGCTCTGGCCGAGCCGTACCGGCTGTTGGCCATCGACGGCGCTTGCGTGCGCTTGCAGCGCGACGGCCGCGATCAGACCGCCTGCCTGGACGCCGGGGGCGGACATCCATGACGACGCAGATCCTTCCCGTCGCTAGCGCGCCTGCTGGTCCGCCCGAGCTGCATACGCCCGACGACGTCGCTGGCATGGACCCCCCGTTCGTGCGCACGCTGGGCCGCCAGTTCGATCTGGCGTCGCTGGCCGGGCGCTTGTGTCCGGTCCTGCTCGAAGGAGGCGAGGCCGCGATCTTCGCGGTCAGGGAATACACCGTCGGCGATCAGATCGACGAAGTCGAACGCATGGTGAAGGCGGCCGGCTATCGCATGGCCCGTCCCGCGCGATACGTCGTGCCTGCGCCGCTTTTGCTGATGATCGCGCGCGGTCAGTACACGGCGCCCGGTCCGGGACGCCTGGCGAGGGCCAACCCGGCCGAGCGCGCCTCGGCGCTGGCCGCGCTGTTTCTCGACATCGTCCGCTGGGGCGTGGTGCAGGGCGCCAGCGACGTCCACATCAACGTGGACCAGCGGCGCGACGCCGGCGACATTCGCTACACCATCCACGGCGAGTACGTCGGCTCCGACCGTTTCGCCGGCCTGTCCAGCGCCACGCTGCTCGAGGTCCTTGCCGTGGCGTGGATGGACGTGCGCGGCGGCAACGGCGCCGTGTTCGATCCGGCGCTCGAGCAGCAGGGGCGCATTGCGCTGACCGTGGACGCGGCGCCCATCGTGCTGCGCTGGGCGTCGCTGGCGGCGGACGCGGGGCCTTCCGTATGTCTGCGGATCCTGCGGCTGGACGCAACCGTCAACGGCGACCTCCTGGCGTTGGGATACCTGCCCGGGCAGGCCGAAACCTTGCTGCGGGCGCGCGAACGCGAGGGCGGGGCCATCGTGCTGGCCGGCGTGGTCGGTTCGGGCAAGTCCACCACCATCGCCGCGCTGATGCGCGGCATTGCGCCCACGCGCAAGGTCATCACGCTTGAAGACCCGGTGGAATACCACATCGGCAACGCACTGCAGAACACGCTGACGGGGGCGCTGGCGGACGCGGCGTGGCCCACGCTGGACGCCAAACTCAAGACCATCAAGCGCTCGGCAATGAACGACCTGCTGATCGGCGAGATCCGCGACTCCCAGACCGGCCGTGCATTCATGGATCTGGCCAGTTCCGGCGTCAGCCTGTACGCCACCACGCACGCCGGATCGGCCGCGATGATCCCCGAGCGCCTGGCGTCCGACGCCATCGGCGTGTCGCGCGAATTTCTTGCCTCGCCCGGCATCCTCAAGCTGCTCATCTATCAGACGCTGCTGCCACGTCTGTGCCCCGGCTGCGCGTTGCCCGTCGACAGCCTGTGGTCGGATGTTCACGCGGGGCATGCACAAGCATGGGACTGGCGCGGCTGGGTGCTGGGCATGCAGGATGCGTTCGATCTGCACGCTGAATCGCTCCGGGTCCGAAACGAAGCGGGCTGTCCCGCATGCCGGCGCGACCACATGCCGGAACTGAACGGAACTGCGGGGCGCAGCGTCGCCGCCGAAATGATCGAGCCCGATCGCGTGCCGGGCTTTCTCGAACAAGTGCGGCTGCGCGACAACCACGGACTGAAGCAGCAGTTCCAGCCTGCCACGCGCAGCGCATGGCGAGACGCCGCCACGCGCGGCGCGCGGGCGCTCGATTGCGCGCTGTATCGGACGAGCCTCGGAGAAATCGATCCGCGCACACTGTTGCGCCGGTTCGAACTGCCCGTCGTGCCGATCCTGCGCCCGGCATCGGCCGCACTGCGACAGCCCGCGACACTTGCGCAGACCGGCGCGGCCATCTCTGGTGGAACCCGCCATGGCTGATCTCGCGCCGCGCGCTTCGCACGGATCTCTGCAGTCAGCGGGCCTGCATCGGCTGCGCCTGGATGCGCTGCGCTTTCGGTCGCAGCGCGCGGATTACTACGAATACCTGGCGGACGTCGTCGAAGGCACGCAAGGCCGCAAGAGCCTGCGCGACATCTTCGACGACGACGCCAGCCGGTATGGGCCCGACACGGTTCGAGGCCGTCTTTGCCAGCACTGGGCAGCGGCATATCTGGGAGCGGGCGGTGACCTGGGCGTCGCATGGTCCGACACGCTGCCCCACAACGAATGCCTGCTGCTCAGTTGCGTACAGGAAGAGGGCGGCGACCTGGCCGCGGCGTTGCGCGATCTGGCGCGCGCCGTCAGGCTGGCCTCCGAGGCCTGGACGGCGTTGCTGTCTGCGGCTGCCACGGGTGTCGTTGCCGCCCTCGTGGCCTTCGCGTTGCTGTGCGCCATTCCGTTTTTCAGCGTGCCGCGGCTGCAGCAGGTCTTCCAGGCCGTGCCGGCAGAAGACTATGCGTCGCTCACCCGCGGTCTGTTCGCACTGGCGGGCGGCTTGAAGCAGTGGCTTGCGCTGTGGGTCGTCCTGATACTCGGCGCGGTCATGCTCGCTCTCTGGTCGCTGGCGAACTTCACCGGTGATCTTCGTGCCGTGCTGGACCGCTGGCTGCTCTGGCGGCTGTACCGCGATTTCCAGGCCATCCGCTTCCTGTCGCTGTTGGCCGTGCTCATCAGGCAGCACGGCGCCGCCGACACGCGTTTGCGCCGCGCGCTGTCCGTGCAGGCGCGCGACGCCTCGCCATGGCTGCTATCGCACCTGCAGACGATGCTTGGCCGCATCGACGGCGGCGCCAGCGGCGCGGAAATCTTTGGCACCGGGCTGCTGGACGCCCAAACGTGGTGGTACATGGCGGACCTGATGGATGCGCTCGGCGTCGAGCCGGGCCTGGCTCGCGTGCGCCAGCGCGTCGAGGTCCAACTGCTGGCCCGCGTTCGGCGCCAGGCGCTCGTGCTGCGCTGGTCCTTGCTGATCGTGTCCCTGGCCACGGTGCTGGGCATCACGCTGTGGCATTACGCAGTGATAGACGAGCTGCGCCACGCGCTGACCAATTTCTATGCCAGCCAGTAGTGGACCGCGGGCTGGCGGCAACGGCGCGGCTCGCCGCGCACTTTAATCAATGAGGATATTCATGAAAGCAGTCAGTCTGTCCCGATTCCTTGGCGGGAAACAGCGCGGGTTTTCGTTGATGGAAGTATCCATCGTCACGGCCATCGTCCTGCTCATCGCCATCGTAGGCATTCCGGCCATCGGCGGGTACGTCATCGAAAACAAGGTGCCGAAGGTCGGCGAGGAATTGCAGCGGTTCATCGCGAGCATGAAGATCAACGCGCAGGGCGGCGGCGTGACGCCCTACACCGGGCTGGACACCGGCGCGCTGGCCAATGCGTTGCGCGACTCCACGGTGCTCTCGGTGCAAGGCACTGGCGCTGCGGCAAGCGTGGCGCACGGACTGGGCGGCTCCGGCATCGGCGGCAGCGGCGTGGTGCAGGTCGAGCCTGCGTCCGTCGACGGCGCGGGAATGGGCTCGGCGTTCACGCTTACGCTTACCAGTGTCAGCCATGCCGCCTGCCCGGCACTCGCGTCAGTGCTGCAGCGGGTGTCGGAAATCATCTCCATCAGCGGCAGCAGCGGCGCCAGGGTCGTCAAGGATTCGATCACCAATCCCGCGACGCCATACCGCGCGGCGCAGGCCCAGGCGCAATGCAGCCAGGGCGACGTAAACACTTTCGTTTTCACCGCACGATGAGCCCGCACCCGAATGACCGGCGCCTCCGGGCGTGCCGCCAGCACCCGCTGGCGATCCCGCAGCAGGCAGGCTTCTCGCTCATCGGGCTGGCGCTGGCGTTGGCCATCACCACGGCCATTGCCATCTGGGCTTCCAACGAGGTCGTCCATGGCATCGAAGCCTCAGCCGCCCGCTCAACGGGCGTATGGATGACGCAGATCCGGCTGGCGGTGACGGATGTGCTGTCCCGGCATTCGGAGGCGCTGTCCAAAGGGGAGCCTCCTCGGGACAGCCAGGGCCAGCCGCTGTTCGGCGATGTCCTGCGGCCCACGCTTTCCGAGCTCCGCGCTCAAGGCCACCTGCCTGCCGACTTTCCCGATCAGTCGGCGCTGGGCTTTGGCGCGGACATCCGGCTCCTGCGCAGCCAGACCTGTCCCGACGAGCCTTGCCGGATCGACGGCGTTGTCTCCGCCGACAAACCGCTGCTGAAAAAGGGGACGCAATTGCCGGACGAGGTCGCCATGGCGTCGGTCATTGCGTCCGCGGGCGGCTATGGCGGGGCCGTGTGGCCGCAAGCGCCGACCCAGTTGCGCGGCGCCGCCTATGCGTTTTCCAATCCCCCGGCGGCCGACGCGCCCGCGTATCCGCCCGGCACGCTTGCCCTGTGGGCGGGCGCCGGGGCCGGGCAGCCTGATATGAGCGGCTTCGTGAAGATGCGCGACGCCCGCGATCCGGACCTGCAAGGCAAGCTCTCTGTTGCAGGCAACGTGGACGCGGGGGGATACGTCACCGTCGGGGCCCGGGAAATTCCTGGCCATGCGTGCAGCGTCTCGGGGGGAACGCTGGCCACGTCGGCCGCCGGTCAGCTGCTTTCGTGCGAATCCGGCGTCTGGATGCAGGCAAGCGGCGGGTTTGGGGGCGCCTACAGCACCAACTATCCGCTCGGCTGCTTCCATTTCTCGGGCTTGTCCACGGCCAATCCGCGCACGGGCCAGTGTTCGTGCCCGCCCGGTTACGCCGAGGTCATCGTGTCCGCGGGCGGCCTATGGACGAAAACCGAGGGCTGGACCACGGGTTTTGTCTGCGTCCGCTGATGGCCATCCCGCCCATTCCCGCGTATTCGCGCCAACCCTCTATAATTGGCGATTCGCCCTAAATTCTGCTTCATCCACGATGAAATCCTCCGAGATTCGCCAGCAGTTCCTGCAATTCTTCAAGTCCAAGGGACACACCATTGTTCCCTCGTCGTCGCTCGTCCCGGGCAACGACCCGACCCTGCTCTTCACCAATTCGGGCATGGTCCAGTTCAAGGACGTCTTCACGGGCAAGGAATCGCGGTCGTACACGCGTGCCACCTCGTCGCAGCGCAGCGTGCGCGCCGGGGGCAAGCACAACGATCTGGAGAACGTGGGCTACACCGCCCGCCACCACACGTTCTTCGAAATGCTGGGCAATTTCAGCTTCGGCGACTACTTCAAGCGCGATGCCATCCAGTACGCCTGGGAGCTGCTGACGCAGGTCTACAAGCTGCCGGCGGAAAAGCTCTGGGTGACGGTCTACCAGGAAGACGACGAGGCCTACGACATCTGGGCCAAGGAAGTGGGCGTGCCGACCGAGCGCATCATCCGCATCGGCGACAACAAGGGCGCGCGCTATGCGTCCGACAACTTCTGGCAGATGGCGGACACCGGCCCTTGCGGTCCGTGCTCCGAAATCTTCTTTGACCACGGTCCCGAGATCTGGGGTGGCCCCCCGGGGTCCCCCGAAGAAGACGGCGACCGCTACATCGAAATCTGGAACCTGGTGTTCATGCAGTTCGAACGCGACGCCGCCGGCAACATGCCGCGCCTGCCGCGTCCCTGTGTCGACACCGGCATGGGTCTGGAACGCATCGCCGCCGTCCTGCAGGGCGTGCATTCCAACTACGAAATCGATCTCTTCCAGCACCTGATCGCCGCCGCAGCGCGCGAAACCGGCATCAAGGACCTCGAAGACAATTCGCTCAAGGTCATCGCCGACCACATCCGCGCCTGCTCGTTCCTCATCGTCGACGGCGTGATCCCCAGCAACGAAGGCCGCGGCTACGTGCTGCGCCGCATCGTGCGCCGCGCACTGCGCCACGGCTACAAGCTCGGCCAGACCAAGCCGTTCTTCCATCGCCTGGTGCCGGATCTCGTCGCCGAAATGGGCGAGGCCTACCCGGAGCTGGCCGCCGCGGCCGACCGCGTGGCCCAGGTCCTCAAGCAGGAAGAAGAACGTTTCGGCGAAACCCTCGAACACGGCATGCGCATCCTGGACACCGCCCTGGCCAACGTGCCCAAGGGCGGCGTGCTGGACGGCACCACGCTGTTCACGCTGTACGACACCTACGGCTTCCCGGTCGACCTCACGGCCGACATCTGCCGCGAACGCGAAGTCGAAGTCGACATGGCCGGCTTCGAAGTCGCCATGGAGCGTCAGCGCGACCAGGCCCGCGCGGCCGGCAAGTTCAAGATGGCCGAAGGCCTCAGCTACGAAGGCGCCGAAACGCGTTTCGAAGGCTACGAAAAGCTTGAGCTGGACAACGTCAAGGTCACGGCCCTGTACGTGGACGGCACGCAAGTGCAGGAAGTCAAGGCCGGCCAGAGCGCCGTCGTCGTGCTGGACGCCACCCCGTTCTATGCGGAATCGGGCGGCCAGGTCGGCGACACCGGTCTGCTCGAAGCCGATGGCGTGCGCTTTGCCGTCGCCGACACGCTCAAGATCCAATCCGGCGTGTTCGGCCATCACGGCACGCTGGAATCCGGCTCGCTGGCCGTCGGCGACACGCTGCTGGCCCGCGTGGACGCCGTCCGCCGCGCCCGCACGGTGCGCAACCACTCGGCCACCCACCTGATGCACAAGGCACTGCGCCAGGTGCTGGGCGCGCACGTGCAGCAGCGCGGCTCGCTGGTTGATCCCGACAAGACCCGTTTCGACTTCGCGCAGGACGCGCCGCTGACGGCAGAGCAGATCGCCCGCGTCGAAGCGATCGTCAACGCCGAAGTCCTGGCCAACCATCCCACCGTTGCCCAGGTCATGGGCTACGACGATGCGGTCAAGGGCGGCGCCATGGCGCTGTTCGGCGAAAAGTACGGCGATACCGTGCGCGTGCTCGACATCGGCTTCTCGCGCGAACTCTGCGGCGGCACGCACGTCACCCGTACCGGCGACATCGGGCTGTTCAAGATCGTGTCTGAAGGCGGTGTGGCAGCAGGCGTGCGCCGTATCGAAGCCATCACCGGCGACAACGCGCTGGCGTGGGTGCAGAACCAGAACGCCTTGCTGACCCAGGTTGCCGGCATGCTGCGCAGCACGCCCGCCGATCTGCCGGCGCGCATCGCGCAGGTGCAGGACCAGGTCAAGTCGCTGGAAAAGGAACTGGAGCAGTCGCGCAACAAGCTCGCGGCCAGCGCCGGCAATGACCTGGCCTCCAGCGCCGCCGTTGACGTCAAGGGCATCAAGGTCCTCGCGGCCAGCATCGGCGACGTCGATCCCAAGGCGCTGCGCGGCATGGTCGACAACCTGAAGGATCGCTTGAAGCCTGCCGTCGTGCTGCTCGCCACCGGCTCGGCCGATGGCAAGATCAGCGTGGTCGGTGGTGTCACGGCCGACCTGACCGACCGTATCAAGGCTGGCGATCTGGTGGGCTTTGTCGCCAGCCAGGTGGGCGGCAAGGGCGGTGGCCGCCCCGACATGGCCATGGGCGGCGGCACGGATATCGCCGCGCTGCCCGCAGCTATCGCCGGCGTGCAGAAGTGGGTGGACGAGCGCCTCTGATGAGCGACGTCGATTCCCGTCTCGATGCCGGCGCCGAGGCGCCGGTGTTCGACCAAGACGTCGATGCCAGCGGGCTGACCTGCCCTTTGCCCATCCTGCGTGCCAAGAAGGCGCTCGCAACGATGGAAAGCGGGCAGGTCGTGCGTGTCATCACCACGGACCGCAACGCGATCCGCGATTTCCAGGCGTTTGCCCGACAGACCGGCAATAAGCTGGTCGCGCAGCAAGAGGCTGACGGACGCTGCGTGCATTTCCTGCGCCGGCGCTAGCCAGCCCTCGCATTCGCTCCATGCAAAAGGCCCGCTCGTGTGCAGCGGGCCTTTTTCTTTGCGTATCGCGGCGTGCCTACCGGTGAATGGCCGCGGCGACCGCCTGCGTGATCGTGAAGTCCACCAGATCGCCTACCTTCAGCTGTTGAAGTTTCTGGCGCAAGGCCGGGTCCTGAACCTGGATGGTGCGTCTGCCGCCCTGCGGTCCCTTCAGGATCACCAGGTTTGCGCTCCGGTTGATGTGCCAGATCTCGGCCGTGATCGTGGTCTGCCGGCCCACCGCGCCGCCGGGCATCGCCCCCTTGGCCGACCGGGTCGCGGCGGTCTCGGTCACGACTTCGGGGGCGCCGGAGCCGGCGGGACGCACGTCCACTGCCACCGACTCGTAATAATCCAGCGTCAATGTGTCGCCCGCCTTGATCTGGTTGAAATTGCGGATATCCGGTCCGGCGACGATGTCCACGGTATTGCCGTCGGCGCCGCGCAGGGTGACGGTCCGGCTTGCCTGGTCCACCGCCGTCACTTGACCAGAAGCCGTCGTCAGCGCCGCTCCGATCACCCGCGCGGGCGCTTCGGAGGGCAACGCCAGCGCTCCCGCCAGCAATCCCGCCATCGCCAGGCGCGCGACGGGTGCGAAGACTGATTTTTGGTTCTTCATGGTGTGCACACTCCAGTTAAACGACTTGTTGTGGGGAAAAAGCGGAGTCAGGCGGGAATGCGGCAACGCGGCCTGGATCGTCCGGGCGTTTGCGGCAAAGGCGGGGTATCAGGAGAACGCTGCCG
Organism: Achromobacter sp.; assembly: GCF_032113835.1. Lineage (GTDB taxonomy): Bacteria > Pseudomonadota > Gammaproteobacteria > Burkholderiales > Burkholderiaceae_B > Achromobacter. Next base: position 14,695 of record NZ_DAMCTG010000018.1, read on the forward strand.
CTTCAAAGCGGCCAGTAAGGGCAGGGCGTAGAGTTTTGCGCGGGTCGACATGAAATCCGATCGCTCCAATCAGATTGCTCTTCAGACGCACCAACTGCTCAAACGCATGACAACGGGGGAAGGCTGCAGGTGAAGACATCGGCACAATCGCGCATACAAATGCGAACGCAACAATGTCCGGGTCACCAGCAGATCGAGCCGCAGCAGGGCCGGGCTCGAGCTTGTAGAATACCCGGATGTGGTGTTTTGGGATACAAATCGCACCGCATCACAGATTCTTCGGCACTCGCATTTGCCAGCAGGCTCCTTTCAGTGCTAGAATTTCCCGTTTTTCACAACTAATTCAAGGGATTACCTATGGTGGTGATTCGCCTGGCCCGCGGTGGGTCCAAGAAGCGTCCGTTCTACAACCTGGTGGCCACCGATTCGCGTAACCGTCGCGACGGCCGTTTTATCGAGCGCGTGGGTTTTTACAACCCCGTGGCTAGCGAAGGCACGGAAAACCTGCGCATTGCGCTGGATCGCGTGCAGTACTGGACCGGCACCGGCGCGCAACTGTCGCCCGCCGTCGAGCGTCTGGTCAAGGAATACTCGGCCAAGGTTTCCGCCGCGGCCTAATTGCCCGCGACGCACATCCTTAGCTGAATTTTCGAGCAGCTAGTTTTCCGCGCTGAGAGCCTCGCGCTCGAAAGCGGATATTCCTAGCTGCTTCGCTATCCAAGCCTGATAAAGAGCACGATAAATGCCTGATGCCGCAACCTCAAACGCGGCGCCTACGGATTTGGTCGAGCTGGGCCGCATCACTGCAGCCTACGGTGTGAAAGGCTGGGTTAAAGTGCAGCCGCATTCGGCCAACGCCGAAGTGCTGCTCTCAGCGTCTCAATGGTGGTTGACTCGCCCTGTGCCTGAATTGGCGCGGGGCGCTGTCGCGTCTGCGCCTGTCGCATTCAAGATCTTGCAAGTCCGTTCGCAGGGAGCCACCGTGGTGGCGCAGCTGCAGGGCATCGCGGATCGCGATCAGGCCGAAGCGCTGCGGGGACATACCGTGCAAGCGCCGCGCGGATCATTTCCCGCGCCCGAGGAAGACGAATACTACTGGGTCGATCTCATTGGTTGTGCGCTGTACTCCAGCGCCAACGGCGAACCCACGCGAATCGGCGTGGTCAGCGAGGTCCTCGACAACGGTGCTCACGCCGTGTTGAAGGTCCTGCTGCAGAAGGGCGAAGGCGAAAGCCCCGAACCCGTCCTGGACGCCAAGGGCCGACCCGCCGAAATGCTTGTTCCGTTCGTACGCGCGCATATCCACGCCGTTGATCTGGCTGCCCGCCGCATCGACAGCGACTGGCCCGCGGATTTTTGATGCGTATCGACGTCGTTACGCTATTTCCCGAAATGTTCGGGGTGGTGCGCGACCTCGGCGTCACCGGCCGGGCTCACGCCCAGGGCCGGTGGCAGCTTCATGCCTGGAATCCACGTGATTTCACGCATGACGTACACCGCACCGTGGACGACCGCCCCTACGGCGGCGGCCCCGGCATGGTGATGATGCCGGGTCCTTTGGAAGCCGCCGTCAATGCCGCCCAGCAGGCGCGCGCCGCACAGGACCTGGGTCCCGCCCCGGTGGCGCTGCTTGCGCCGGTCGGCCGGCGCTATGACCAGGCTGGCGCCGAAGCGTTGGCCGCCAGCGATGGCCTCATTCTCATCTGCGGCCGTTACGAAGGTGTGGACCAGCGTTTCATTGATCGCTGCGTCACACAGGAAATCTCGCTGGGCGACTTCGTCCTCTCTGGTGGTGAAATCGCGGCGCTTGCCGTGATCGATGCCGCCGTGCGTCTATTGCCTGGCGTGCTCAACGACGGCGATTCCGCCCTGCAGGATTCCTTCAACGACACCTTGTCCGGCCTGCTGGACAGCCCGCACTTCACGCGCCCGGAAGTCTACGAAGGCGTGGCGGTGCCGGCGCCGTTGCTGAGCGGGCATCACGCCAACATTGCGCGCTGGCGGCGCGAGCGTTCGCTGGCATTGACCGCCGCACGCCGGCCCGAGCTCATCGAATCGGCGCGCGCAAAAGGTTGGCTGAACAAGCTGGACGAGCGCTATCTGGCCGAGCTGGCCGGTACGCCGTTGCCTGCGGAGCCGGGCACGAAGCGCCGCCGCCCGCGCAAACCCGTCGCCGATGCCGTGCCCACGGGGAAAAGCCTGCCCAATCCCAACACCGATCCGTCCGACGCCTCCTGACCGTAGCGCCGGCCCGCCACGCCCACAACGCTAGGGAAGTCCCTGGATTGTGGGCGTTTTTGCGGCTCCTTAGTATTGAAAATTACATGCACATGAAATTTTCATATGAGCCGCTCTGCCGCCGTTCGCCGTGCCAGCGCAGCACCCTCGTCGCCCGCCCATGCGGCACGACCGGAGTCGGCCGTCGATCTGTGGCTGGGTCAGCAGCTGCGTCAGTTGCGCAAGCAGCAGGGACGGTCGCTGGCTGACGTCGCGCGCGCCTGCGGCATGTCGCTTGGCCTCTTGAGCCAGATAGAAAGAGGCCTGAGTTCGGCCTCCGTCAAAGTCCTTCATCTCCTGGCGCGAGAGTTCCGCGTGTCGGTCAATGCGCTGTTGCGCAATGCCGAGCACACCGGCGGCGAAGAGGATGGGCGCGTGGCCCGCGCGGGCACGCACCGCCACATCGATCTGAAGGAAAAAGGCATCAGCAAAGAGATGTTCACGCCCGCGGCATGCCGCAGCATGGACCTGTGCCGCGCTTCGATCGCGCCCGGCGGGTCGACGGGCAATGAGCTGTTCGTGACGGGGCAGGGCGAGCAGATCGGTTTGGTGCTCAAGGGCGTACTCGAACTATGGGTGGGCGATCGCGTCATCCGCCTGCAGGCGGGCGACAGCTTTTGCTATGCCAGCAGCACGCCGCGCCGCTGGTGCAATCCGGGGTCCCAGACGACGGAGGTCATCTGGGCCATCTCAAACATCACTCAAGCCGCGGAGGACGACACGCCACAAGCGCTCTGAGCGCGCAGCACCCAGACGGCGGAGCGCGCGGGGAGCGTGCCGCCACCGGGCGCCCCACGTGCGGCCCGGCCTTCTTTGCCACGATGAGGATATGTCATGAAATTCAAGACTCTTGTTGTCTCTGTATTCGCAGCATTGTCCATGGCGGCGGGCGCCCAAGCCCAGACGGTATTGAAGGTGGGATCCACGCCCACCGGCAGCCCGTTCACGTTTCTCGATACCAAGACGAACAGCATCGAGGGCGTGATGGTCGACATCGTGAAAGCGGTGGGCAAGGAGGCCGGATTCTCGGTGCAGATCGAACCCATGGCGTTTTCCGCGCTAATCGGCTCGTTGACGTCCAAGCGCATCGACATCGTGTCGGCGGCGATGTTCATCACGCCGCAGCGCCAGCAGGTGGTGAGCTTTTCCGAGCCCGTCTATCGCTACGGCGAGGGCCTGATGGTCCTCAAGAGCGACAACAAGGAATACAAGTCCTTCGCCGACATGAAGGGCATGACCGTCGGCGTGCAGGTCGGCACCGCCTTTGTCGAACCCATCCAGAAGAGCGGCGTCTTCAAGGAAGTGAAGCTTTACGACAATCCGCCCGACATGATGCGCGACGCCAACGCCGGCCGGATCCAGGGCGGTTTCATGGACTATCCCATCGCCGCGTACGTCCTGTCGCAGGGCAACTATCCCAACCTGAAGATGGCGCAGTCGTACCAGCCGACGATCATGGGCAGCCTTGGCCTGGCCACGCGCAAGGACGACACCGAGCTGCTTGACCGCATCAACAAGGCGCTGGCCAAGCTGAAGGCCGACGGCGCCATCGACGCGATCCTGAAGAAGTGGGGCCTGGGTGGCGCGTGAAGCCGGCCGGGCTATCCCGGGTCAGGCATTCGCAACCTCCCGCCGGCGCGTTCGGTCGTGCCGGCGGACGCAGTGCATCCGCGGCGCTTCTGGGGCCGTTTCCCAAGCTGTCATCGCGGGCTGTCTTTTCGGAGTGGGTGGACTCATGACGGAATTCTTGAAAGACGCGGCAGAGTTCATGCCGATCCTGCTGGAGGGCGCCAAGCTCACCATTCTGGTGACGCTGGGTTCGCTTGCGCTGTCGACGGTGCTTGGCCTCGTGTGGGCGTTGATGCGGGTGTCGGGCAATAAATACCTGTCGGGCTTCAGCGCGGGTCTCGTCAATCTGCTGCGCGGCATTCCGATCATCGTGCTGCTCTTCTACATCTACTTCGTGATGCCGGACATGGGCGTATCGCTGAGCGCGATGCACGCGGCCATCATCGGCCTGGGCATCGCGTATTCGGCCTATCAGGCGGAGAACTTCCGCGCCGGCATCCAGGCGATCGACCGCGGCCAGATCGAGGCGGCGATGGCCATGGGCATGGGTTGGGGCCTGACGATGCGGCGCGTGGTGCTGCCGCAGGCCGTGAAGATCGTCCTGCCGCCCTACGGCAACATCATGATCATGATGCTGAAGGACTCGTCGCAGGCGTCCACCATCACCGTCGCCGAACTAGCGCTGCAAGGCAAGCTCATCGCCGTGTCCACATTCAAGAACGCCACGGTCTTCACGCTGGTGGCGCTGATGTACCTGGTGATGTGCGTGCCGCTGATTCTGCTGGTGCGGCATCTGGAAAAGCGGAGCGCAACCAAATGATCAGCCTGCAAGGCGTAAGGAAGAGCTTTGGCCCGCTCGAGGTCCTGAAGGGCATCGACGCCGAGGTCGAGCAGGGCGAGGTCGTGTGTGTGGTGGGGCCGTCCGGCTCGGGCAAGTCGACCATCCTGCGCTGCATCAACGGACTGGAACGCTACAACGCCGGGCGCATCACCGTGGACGGCGAGCTCGTCGATTGCGACGCGCCCTCCATCGTGTCGATCCGCACGCAGGTCGCGATGGTGTTCCAGCGCTTCAACCTGTTCCCGCACCGCACGGCGCTGGAAAACGTCATCGAAGGCCCGATCTTCGTGAAGAAGGAACCGCGCGCCCAGGCGGTGGAGCGCGGTCGTGAACTCCTGGCCAGCGTGGGGTTGGCGGACAAGGAACACGCGCATCCGAACCAGCTGTCCGGCGGCCAGCAGCAGCGCGTGGCGATCGCGCGGGCGCTCGCGATGCAACCCAAGGCGATCCTGTTCGACGAGCCCACCTCGGCGCTCGATCCCGAACTGGTTGGCGACGTGTTGAGCGTCATGCGCAAGCTGGCCGAGGCCGGCATGACGATGGTCGTCGTCACGCACGAAATGAGCTTTGCGCGCGAGGTCGCCGACCGCGTCATGTTCTTTGACGGCGGCGTCATGGTGGAGCAGGGCGCCGCCCGCGAAGTGCTGAATCATCCACAGCATCCGCGCACGCAGGACTTCCTGCGGCGCGTGCTGCATCCCATGTAAGGAAGGAAGCCCCATGCAGCCAGCGCCGTTTCCTCTTTCCCCGTCATTGTGGGCGGCCACCGCGGCGGCGGCGCCGCCTACCGCGCCACTCGACGCCTCGGCGCACGCGGACGTCGCCGTGATCGGCGGCGGCTACGCGGGTCTGTCCACCGCGTTGCATCTGGCCGAGCGCGGCGTCAAGGTCGTGCTGCTGGAAGCGCGTGAGATCGGCTTCGGCGGATCGGGCCGCAACGGCGGCCAGGTCATTCCCGGTTTGAAATACGACCCGGACGATCTGACTGCGATGTTCGGCGCCGAGCGTGGCGAACGGCTGACCCGGTTCGCCGGCGCGACGGCCGACGTCGTCTTTGATCTGATCGAGCGTCATGCGATGGACGTGCCGCGCGTGCGTGCGGGGTGGATCCAGGGCGCGCACACGCCGCAGGCGCTACGCATCGCGCAAGGCCGCGCGGCGCAGTGGGCGCGCCTTGGTGTGGACGCCCAGCCGCTGGACCGTGCGCAGGTCGCGCGTCTGATCGGCACGGACAAGTACCTGGGCGGATGGGTGGACCGGCGGGCGGGGGCGGTGCAGCCGCTGAGTTACGCGCGGGGCCTGGCGCGCGCCGCGCTGAATGCGGGCGCGACGCTGCACACCGACACGCCCGTCACCGGTCTGAGGCGTGACGGCGGCAAGTGGACTGTGTCCACCGCTCGCGGTCCCTCGGTCAGCGCCGATCGCGTGGTGATGTGCACCAATGCCTATGGCGGCGATCTGTGGCCCGGTCTCAAGCCGTCCATCATTGACGCCAACACGTTCCAGGTGGCAACCGTGCCGCTGCCGGACCGCATCCGCGCGGGCATATTCCCCGAGGGGCATGTCACGTCCGACACGCGCAACCTGCTGCTGTACTTCCGCCTGGATCACCAGGGCCGTTTGCTGATGGGCGGCCGCGGCCCGTTCCGCGAGCCCAAGGGCGAATCCGATTGGGCGCACCTTGAGCGCGTGATGGTGAAGATGTTCCCGCAGGTGGCGGGCACGCCCTTTGAATTCCGCTGGTGCGGCCGGGTCGCCGTCACGCGCGACTACCTGCCGCATCTGCACGAGCCGCAGCCCGGGCTGCTGGTGGACATCGGCTGCCAGGGCCGCGGCGTCGGTCTGCAGACCTGCATGGGCGCGGCGATGGCGGAATACGTCGCCACGGGCAATGCCAATGCGTTGCCCGTGCCGCTGTCGCCGATCGTGCCGTTTCCGCTGTATCCGCTGCGCCGGCTGTACGTCAACGCGGTGGTGAGCTGGTACCGGATGACGGACGGCGGCGTTTGAAGGCTGCCGCGTCCGCTACCCGATCCCGGCCATAAACCCTAAAACAAAAACCCCGGAGCGGTGTCCGGGGCTTCTGGGGCTTTACATCAGGCGCGTGGATCAGTCGCCCAGCTTGGCGCGCTGCTCCTGCACCTTCTGCAGGGTCTCGCTGAACTGCGCCATGCGGGCCTTTTCCTGTTCGACGACGGCGGCGGGCGCGCGTTCGACGAAGCTGGCGTTGGACAGCTTGCCCCGGGCCTTGGCGATTTCACCGGCCAGACGGGCGATTTCCTTGTCCAGGCGCACGCGCTCGGCGGCCACGTCGACTTCAACGTGCAGCATCAGGCGGCTGCTGCCGACAACCTGCACCGGCGCACCGGCGTCGGGCAGGACGTCCAGCACGTCGACCTGGCTCAGCTTGGCCAGCGCGGCCAGGTACGGCGCGTTGCGCGTCAGCTTCGGCGCGTCGCCTTGGGCGCACAGCGGCACCTTCTGGGCGGGCGACAGGCTCATCTCGCCGCGCAGCGCGCGCACGGCCTCGACCTGTGCCTTCAGTTCGGCCACGTCGGCTTCGGCGGCGGTGTCCACCGCATCCGGATTGGCCTTCGGGTAGGGCTGCACGCTGACGCTGTCGGCCACTCCTTCCTTGCGCTTGCCGGCCACGACGGACACCTTCTGCCACAGCTCTTCCGTAATGAACGGAATGATCGGGTGGGCCAGGCGCAGCACGCATTCCAGGACGCGGATCAGCGTGCGGCGGGTACCCAGTTGCTGGGCCGGCGTGCCGGTCTGGATCTGGACCTTGGCCAGTTCCAGGTACCAATCGCAGTATTCGTCCCACACGTAGCGGTAGATCGCGTTGGCGATGTTGTCGAAGCGGTAGTCGGCAAAACCGCGCGCCACGTCGGCTTCCAGCGTCTGCATCTGGCTGATGATCCAGCGGTCCACGAAGGACAGCTCGCCGGCATCGGGCACCGTCAGATCATGGCCTTCGGTGTTCATCAGCACGAAGCGCGTGGCGTTCCAGAGCTTGTTGCAGAAATTGCGGTAGCCCTCGCAACGCTTCAGGTCGAAGTTGATGTTGCGGCCCAGCGTGGCGTACGCGGCCATGGTGAAGCGCAGCGCGTCGGTGCCGTAGGCGGGGATGCCGTCCGGGTACTGGCGGCGCGTGGCCTTTTCGATGGCGCCCGCCTGCTTCGGATTCATCAGGCCGTAGGTGCGCTTGGCGACCAGGCCGTCCAGGTCGATGCCGTCGATCAGGTCGACGGGGTCCAGCGTGTTGCCCTTGGACTTGCTCATCTTCTGGCCGTCGGCGTCGCGGATGAGACCGTGCACGTAGACGTGCTTGAACGGAATCTGGCCGGTCAGGTGCGTGGTCAGCATGACCATACGCGCCACCCAGAAGAAGATGATGTCAAAGCCCGTGACCAGGACGCTCGAGGGCAGGTAGCGCTGCAGGTCCGGCGTGTTCTGCGGCCAGCCCAGCGTCGTGAAGGGCACCAGGCCCGACGAGAACCACGTGTCCAGCACGTCGGGATCGCGCGTGAGCGGACCCGTGACGCCAGCGGCGCGCGCCTGTTCGATGGCGCCGGCTTCGTCGTGGGCGACGAACACCTGGCCGTCTTCCGAGTACCAGGCCGGAATCTGGTGGCCCCACCAGAGCTGGCGCGAGATGCACCAGTCCTGGATGTTGTTGAGCCACTGGTTGTAGATGGTGGTCCAGTTGTCCGGGTAGAACTGGATGCGGCCATCGGCCACGACTTCCAGTGCGACCTCGGTGATGCTCTTGCCGGGATTCAGCGTGCCTTCGGGCGCCGGCTTGCTCATGGCGACGAACCACTGGTCGGTCAGCATGGGCTCGAGCACGACGCCGGTGCGGTCGCCCTTGGGCTGCATCATCTTGTGCGGCTCGACCTTGACCAGATAGCCCTCGGTCTCCAGTTGCGCGACGACAGCCTTGCGGGCCTCGTAGCGTTCCATGCCCTGGAACTGCTGGGGGCCGTTTTCGTTGATGTGCGCGTCCAGCGTGAAGATCACGATCAGCGGCAGATCGTGGCGCATCGCGCAGGCATAGTCGTTGAAGTCATGGGCGCCCGTGATCTTCACGCAGCCCGTGCCGAAATCGGGGTCGACGAAGTCGTCGGCAATGATGGGAATGTTGCGGTCGCAAAGCGGCAGCTCGACCTGCTTGCCCACCAGGTGCTTGTAGCGCGGGTCATCGGGGTGCACACACAGCGCGCCGTCGGCCAGCATGGTTTCCGGACGGGTCGTGGCGATGGTCATGCCGCGCAGGGTGACGGTCTGGCCATCCTTGTCGACGATGGTCTGCGGGCCGTCGACGAACGGGTACAGGATGTGCCACATGTGGCCATCGGTCTCTTCGGACTGCACTTCCAGGTCGGAAACGGCCGTCAGCAGTTTGGGATCCCAGTTGACCAGGCGCTTGCCACGATAGATCAGTCCCTGTTTATGCAGGCGGACAAAGGTCTCCACCACGCCGCGCGACATGCGGTCGTCCATGGTGAAGTATTCGCGCGGCCAGTCGGCCGACGCGCCCAGACGGCGCACCTGCCCGGTGATGGCGCTGCCCGACTTTTCCTTCCATTCCCACACTTTCTCGACGAACTTTTCGCGGCCCAGGTCGTGGCGCGAAACCTTTTGGGCGTCGAGCTGTCTTTCAACGACGATCTGCGTGGCGATGCCGGCGTGGTCGGTGCCGGGAATGAACACGGTGTCGTCGCCCGACATCCGGTGGTAGCGCACCAGCCCGTCCATGATGGTCTGGTTGAACGCGTGGCCCATGTGCAGGGTGCCCGTCACGTTGGGCGGCGGGAACTGGATGACGTAGGGCTGGCTTTCCGTCCCCGTTTTTACATGCTGGCCCGCGGCGAAGTACCCGCGCTTGTCCCACTCGGCATACCAGCGGGATTCCAGTTCGGAGGGTTCGAAGCTCTTCGAGAGTTCCGGGGTTTCGCCGGCGATGGGCGCGGCATTCGGGGGAGCAGCTTGAGTCATTACTAAGTTCCGGCAGACAGGGGCGCCCGGGTAGGAAGCGGGCAGCAAACCGCCCATTTTAAGATGTATTGCGGTCTTCTCGGCGTGTTAGAATGCCGGGTTACTGTAAACCTTTTAGAAGTCCCTGAATTCATTGAGGATTCCTTTGGAAATGCGCGCAAAATCATAAGATTGGCGTGCAACCGGAATCCCGCTGGCATTCCAGGATGCGTCCGACAGGTCGGCAGTGTCGAATCCTGTCTTGGCGGTGGTTCAGAACGGCCCGAACCCCGCCAAGCAATTAACTAGAAACCCGTCAGAAATCAGTTTTCGGAGTCCTTTATGTCCATTCAACGCACCCTCTCGATCATCAAGCCCGACGCCGTCGCCAAGAACGTGATCGGTCAGATCGTCGGCCGTTTCGAGCAAGCCGGCCTGAAGGTCATCGCCGCCCGCCTGACCCAACTGTCGCGCGCCGACGCCGAGCGTTTCTACGCCGTGCACGCCGCCCGTCCTTTCTTCAAGGACCTGGTCGACTTCATGATCTCGGGCCCCGTGTTCGTGCAAGTGCTGGAAGGCGAAGAAGCCATCCAGAAGAACCGCGACCTGATGGGCGCCACGGACCCCAAGAAGGCTGAAGCCGGCACCATCCGCGCCGATTTCGCCGACAGCATCGACGCCAACGCCGTTCACGGCTCCGACGCTCCGGAAACGGCCGCCGTCGAAGTGGCTTTCTTCTTCCCCGAAATCAACATCCACAGCCGTTAATTTTTGGCTTAAGTTGTTGAAAGCGCTTTAAGTTTTACCTGGTTATGGAATCCGTCGAACGAATCAATCTGCTGGGGCTGGACGGCTCCGCCCTGTCCGAACTGGTCGGGCAGTGGGGCGGCAAGCCGTTTCGTGCCCGCCAGTTGCAGCGCTGGATGCATCAGCGCGGCGCCGATTCGTTCGACGCCATGACCGACCTGGCCCGCGATTTCCGCAGCCAGCTTGCGTCGAATTGCCGCATCGAGGCATTGCCCGTCAACATCGAGCAGCGCTCGACCGACGGCACCCGCAAGTGGCTGTTCGACGTGGGGCAGGGCAATGCCATCGAAACCGTCTTCATCCCCGAAGACGACCGCGGCACGCTGTGCATTTCCAGCCAGGCTGGCTGCGTGGTGAACTGCCGTTTCTGCTCGACCGGGCACCAGGGCTTCAATCGCAACCTGAAGACCAGCGAAATCATCGGCCAGTTGTGGTGGGCCAAGCGCGTGCTGGAAGCCGACATCGGCACGGCCCGCCTTGAAAGCGCCCGCGCCACCGAAGACACGCGCGTCATCAGCAACGTCGTCATGATGGGCATGGGCGAACCCCTGCTCAACTACGATCAGGTCCTGCCCGCGCTGCGCCTCATGCTGGACGACAACGCGTACGGCCTCTCGCGCCGCCGCGTCACGGTGTCCACTTCTGGCGTCGTCCCCATGATGGACCGCCTGTCGCAAGACTGTCCCGTGGCACTGGCCGTTTCGCTGCACGCGCCCAACGACGCGCTGCGCGACGAACTCGTGCCGCTGAACAAGAAATACCCGCTGAAGGAGTTGCTGGCCGCCTGCGAACGCTATCTGGCGTTCGCTCCGCGCGACTTCATCACGTTTGAATACTGCATGCTGGACGGCATCAACGACACCGACCAGCACGCCAAGGAACTGATCCACATTGCACGCCAGGTGCGCTGCAAGCTGAACCTCATCCCGTTCAACCCATTCCCCGCGTCCGGCCTGAAGCGATCGGCCTCGGCGCGGGTGAAGGTGTTTGCCCAGCGTCTTATGGACGCCGGCATCATCACCACGGTCCGCAAGACCCGGGGCGACGACATCGATGCGGCTTGCGGCCAACTGGCCGGAGAGGTGCGGGACCGCACTCGGATCACCGAGCGCAATGCCGCACAGCGCCAGACCATACCAATTAAACAGGTGCACGCATGACGCAGGATTTCGCTTCTGCAGTTTCCGACTCGTCCGCCGGTTCGGTGGGCAGCGTGGGCGCCGCCTTGCGCGGCCTGCGCCAGTCCAAGGGCTGGTCGCTCGACGAGGTCTCCAGCCGCATCAAGTTTTCCACCAAGCAGATCGAAGCCCTTGAAAACGAACAGTGGGATCACCTGCCCACCGGCGTTTCCCTGCGTGGCCTCGTCCGCAACTACGCGCGCCTGCTTGGCGCCGACGCCGAGGCCATCGTCGATTCGCTCGACCCCAAGGCCCGCGTCACCGGCCCGGCCAAGCTCAGCCCCAGTTCGTTGCACTCGGCGCATTCCATCCCCCAATCCAGCGCCGATGACGACCGTTCGTCCACGACGTCCTGGGGCTGGCTGATCGCCATCGTGCTGGTGCTGGCCGCCGGCGTGGCATATGCCTTCTGGCAAGGTTGGCTGCCGCAGCAGTGGCTGCCGGCCGATTGGTTGCCGAAGTCGACCAAGTAACACGGTTCCACCCGATGCAAGATTCTTCTCTGCCTTGCCAGGACGCGCCGCCTCCCTCGGTGGGCGCCGCGCCGCGCCGCGCCACGCGTTCCGTCGCGGTCAAGTGGGGCGATCGCATCGTGACGGTGGGCGGAGACGCCCCGGTCGTGGTCCAGTCCATGACCAACACCGACACCGCGGACGCCATTGCCACCGCGATCCAGGTCAAGGAGCTGGCGCAGGCCGGCTCCGAGCTCGTTCGCATCACCGTGAATACGCCGGAAGCCGCCCGCGAGGTCGTCGCCATCCGCGAACAGCTCGACCGCATGGGCGTGAACGTGCCGCTGGTGGGCGACTTCCACTACAACGGCCACAAGCTGCTCACGCAATTCCCGGAATGCGCGCAGGCGCTGTCCAAGTACCGCATCAACCCCGGCAACATGGGGGGCGGCAAGCGCCGCGACGACAACTTCGCGCAGATGATCGAAGTCGCCTGCCGCTACGACAAGCCGGTGCGTATCGGCGTCAACTGGGGCAGTCTCGACCACGAACTCATGGCGCGCAAGATGGACGAAAACAGCCGGCGCGCCCAGCCCTGGGAAGCGCAGGCCGTCATGCGTGATGCGCTGGTCGTCTCGGCCATCAGCAATGCCCAGCGCGCCGAAGAACTCGGCCTGCGTCGCGACGCGATCATCCTGTCGTGCAAGGTCAGCCATGTTCAGGATCTCATCGCGGTCTACCGCGATCTGTCCGCCCGTTGCGACTATCCCCTGCATCTCGGTCTCACCGAGGCCGGCATGGGCAGCAAGGGCATCGTGGCCTCGACCGCCGCGCTGGCCGTGCTGATGCAGCAAGGCATCGGCGACACCATCCGCATTTCGCTCACGCCTGAACCCGGCGGAGAGCGCAGCCGCGAAGCCATCGTTGCGCAGGAAATCCTGCAGACCATGGGACTGCGCGCCTTCACGCCCATGGTCGTGGCCTGCCCGGGTTGCGGCCGCACCAGCAGCACGTTCTTCCAGGAACTCGCCGACAGCATCCAGTCGTTCCTGCGCCGGCAGATGCCGGTGTGGCGCGCGCAGTATCCCGGCGTCGAATCCATGAACGTCGCGGTGATGGGCTGTGTGGTCAATGGGCCGGGCGAAAGCCGTCATGCCGACATCGGCATCAGCCTGCCGGGTACCGGCGAAGTGCCGGCCGCGCCGGTGTTCGTGGACGGCGAGCGCACGGTGACGCTCAAGGGCGACCATATCGCCGAAGAGTTCCAGGCCATCGTTGAAGAATACGTGGCGCGCCGTTATGGCGCGCTCGCCTCTCACTAAAGTAAGGGTGTAGCTACTGGCGCGCTTCTCGGGCGCGCCAGCGGCATGATCAAGATGACTCAAGCTTTCCAGAAAGTCGCCGCCATACGCGGCATGAATGATCTGCTGCCGGGGGCAAGCGCCCGCTGGGAGCAATTCGAGGAAATCGTGCGCGGCTGGCTGCGCGGCTACGGCTATCGCAATGTGCGTACGCCCGTGCTTGAGCATACGCGCCTGTTCGCGCGCGGTATCGGCGAAGTCACCGACATCGTCGAAAAAGAGATGTACACGTTCACCGACGCGCTCAATGGCGAGTCGCTGACCATGCGCCCCGAAATGACCGCCGGCATCGTGCGCGCCTCCATCGAGCACAATCTGCTCTACGACCGCCCGCAACGCGTTTACTCCATCGGTCCCGTCTTCCGCCACGAGCGCCCGCAGCGCGGCCGCTATCGCCAGTTCCACCAGATCGACGTCGAAGCGCTTGGCTTTGCCGGTCCGGATGTGGACGCGGAACTCATCGTCATGCTGGCCCGCCTCTGGAAGCTGCTGGGCCTGAAGGACGTGCGCCTCGAACTGAATTCGCTTGGCCAGCCCGCTGAACGCGCCGCGCACCGCGCCGCCCTGATCCAGCATCTGGAAAAGCACCGCGACATCCTCGACGAGGACGGCCAGCGCCGCATGTACAGCAATCCGCTGCGCGTGCTCGACACCAAGAACCCCGCCATGCAGGAAATGGCCGACAGCGCGCCGCGCCTGTTCGACTTCCTGGGCGAAGAATCCCGCGCGCACTTCGAAGGCGTGTGCCAGCGTCTCACCGACGCCGGCATCGAGTACCGCCTGAACCCGCGCCTGGTCCGCGGCCTGGACTACTACAACCTCACCGTCTTCGAATGGGTCACGGACCGCCTGGGCTCCCAAGGCACGGTCTGCGGCGGCGGCCGCTACGACGGCCTGGTCGAACTGCTGGGCGGCAAGACCGCGCCGGCCGTGGGCTTTGCCATCGGCATGGAACGTCTGCTCGACCTGTGGGAACAAAGCGTTGAAATCGCGGCGCCGGCCGAGTGCGATGTCTACATCGTGCACCAGGGCGAAGACGCGCAGCGCCTGGCCGCCCGAGTCGGCGAAGACCTGCGCGATGCGGGCCTCTCGGTCATCGTGCATGCCGGATCGGCGGGCTTCAAGTCGCAATTCAAGCGCGCGGACGCCAGCGGCGCCCGCGTTGCGGTTATCCTTGGCGCCGACGAAGTGGCGTCGCAGACCGCCAGTGTCAAGTTCCTGCGCGCAGAAGAGCAGGGCGAGGCGGCGCAGCAACAGGTTCCGCTGGCGAAGCTGGCCGACGCATTGAACAACAAGGGTTAAGGCATGGCATACGATCTAGAAGAACAGGAAAAACTCGACGCGATCAAGGCGTGGTGGGCCCGCTACGGGACGCTGCTGCTGGCGCTGACGACGGTGGTGCTCCTGGCTTGGGGCGGCTGGTGGGGTTGGAAGGCGTACGAATCGCACCAGGCCAACCAGGCCATGGGTTACTTCGAGGCGCTGGAAGACGCCGCTCGCCTGGGCGGCGCCGATTCCTCGGCGCGCATCAAGACCGCCGCCTCGACGCTGCGCGACAAGTATGCCAACACCGGCTATGCCGCGCGTGGCGCTCTCGTGGCCGCGCAGGCCCTGCAGGCGCAGAAGGATGACGCCGGCGCCCGCGAACAACTCGAATGGCTGGCCGCCCAAGGCAAGAATCCCTCCATGCAGGCCGTGGCGCGCCTGCGCCTGGCCGGCATGATGCTGGACCAGAAGCAATACGACGCCGCGCTGGCGCAGCTGAACAATCCGCCGGCCGCCTTCGCCGCCTTGTTTGCTGACCGCCGCGGCGACGTGCTGGCGGCGCAAGGCAAGCGCGAGGAAGCGCGCGCGGCCTGGCAGAGCGCCATCGATGGCCTGGGCCTGGCCAATCCCCTGACCCAGGTTGTGCAACTGAAACTGGATGCCTTGAGCGGAGCGTGACTGTAATGCGTAAATTTGCACCTGGCCGTACGTGGCGCGGCGCCGTCCTGCTGGCAAGCCTGCTTGCCCTCGGCGGCTGCGGTATGTTTTCCCATGACGACGGCCGCTACGATCCGGCGCCCCTGACCGAATACAAGGCCGGCATGTCCGTGCGTCAGGTCTGGTCCACGTCCATCGGCAGCGGTTCCGGCCTGGGCTTCGCGCCCACCGTGCTCGGCGACGCCATCTATGCCGCGACGCCTGACGGCTCCGTCGGCAAGTTCGATCTGCAAAGCGGCCGCGTCATCTGGAAGGCCAAGACCGACACCAAGCTGTCGGCAGGCGCCGGCAGCGACGGCACCACCACCGCAGTGGCATCGCCCAACGGCGACGTCATCGCGTTCGACGACACCGGCAAGGTCAAGTGGAAGGTCCGTGCCACCAGCGACGTCGCCATCCCGCCGGTTGTCGGCTATGGCATCGTCGTCGTGCGCAGCGGCGACTATCGCATCCAGGCATTCGACGCCAACAGCGGCGAGCGCGTCTGGAGCGTGCAGCGTCCCGGCCCGTCGCTAGCCTTGCGCAGCGTCTCGCAGATGGTTCTGGCCGAAGGGCTGGTCATCACCGGCCTGCCGGGCGGCAAGCTCATGGCCATTGCCTCGAACAGCGGCAACGTGCAATGGGAAGGCACCGTGGCAACGCCGCGGGGCGCCAGCGACCTCGAACGCCTGACCGACGTGGTCGGCGCGCCTCGCATTGCGGGCAACCTGCTGTGCGCGGTGGCTTATCAGGGACGCATCGTTTGCTTCGACGTCACCGCCGGTGGCCGTCCGCTCTGGGCGAAGGACTTTTCCAGCGTCAGCGGCATGACGCTGGACGACCGCTTCGCCTATTCCGCCGACCAGAACAGCGTGGTCAACGCGTTTGCGCTGGATAATGGCGGTAATCTCTGGAAGCAGGCCGCCCTGAAGAACCGCCAGCTCACCGCTCCGGCTATGCTTGGCGGAGCGCTGGCTGTCGGCGATCTGGACGGATATGTGCATTTCCTGTCGCGCAGCGACGGCAGCCTGATGGCCCGCCTGTCGGTGGGCGGCGGCGCGGTCGTGTCACCGCCGCAGACGACGCCCCAAGGCGTGCTGGTCCAGACGGGCAATGGCAATCTCGTCCTGATCGGCACCAACTGAACCTTATAAAACAAAGCCTTTTACCGTGTCTTTCAAGCCTGTCGTTGCCCTGGTCGGCCGCCCCAATGTGGGGAAATCGACCCTTTTCAACCGCCTGACGCGATCGCGCGCCGCGCTGGTGGCCGACTATTCCGGCCTGACCCGCGATCGCCATTACGGCGAGGGCAGGGTGGGCGATATTCCGTTCATCGCCATCGATACCGGCGGCTTCGAGCCCGTGGCCAAGGACGGCATCCTGCTCGAGATGGCCCGCCAGACGCGGCAGGCCATCGCCGAGGCGGATGTCGTCGTGTTCCTCGTCGATGCGCGCGCAGGCATCAACGCGCACGATCACGAGATCGCGCAGTTGCTGCGCAAGTCCGGTCAGCAGCGCGTGCTGCTCGCGGTGAATAAGGCCGAAGGCATGGGCCTGGGTCCCGCCATCGCCGAATTCCACGAACTCGGCCTGGGCCAGCCCTATCCGATTTCGGCGGCGCACGGCGACGGCATCGTCGACCTGATCGAGCTCGCGCTCAAGGATCTGGCCGAACCGCCCGCCGAAGAAGAACCTGCTGAAGACGGCGAGCACGATCACCGCATCAAGCTGGCGATCGTGGGCCGCCCCAACGTGGGCAAGTCCACCCTCATCAACACGTTCATGGGCGAAGAGCGCGTGATCGCGTTCGACATGCCCGGCACGACGCGCGACGCCATCGAGATCGATTTCGACCGCGACGGCCGCCGCTACACGCTGATCGACACCGCCGGCCTGCGCAAGCGCGGCAAGGTGTTCGAGGCCGTCGAGAAGTTTTCCGTCATCAAGACCTTGCAGGCCATCGAGGCCAGCAACGTCGTGCTGCTGATGCTCGACGCGCAGACCGAAATCTCCGAGCAGGACGCGCACATCGCCGGGTTCGTGCTGGAAACCGGGCGTGCCGTGGTCGTGGCCGTCAACAAATGGGACGGCCTGGACGGCGAAGAAAAGGAACGCATCGAGCGCGAGTTCAACCGCAAGCTGCGTTTCCTGTCGTTCGCGCGCGTGCACACGATCTCGGCGCTGCGCGGGCAGGGCATCAAACCTCTGCTCAAGTCCATCAATGCCGCGCACGCTGCCGCGTTCGCCAAGCTGTCCACGCCCAAGCTCACGCGCGAACTGCAGGCGGCGGTCGAACAGCAGCAGCCGCCGCGCAAGGGCATCTTCCGTCCCAAGCTGCGCTATGCGCATCAGGGCGGACAGAACCCGCCGCTGGTCGTCATCCACGGCAATGCGCTGGACGCCATTCCCGACTCGTACCGCCGTTACCTCGAAACGCGTTTCCGCAATGCGTTCGACCTGGCCGGCACGCCGCTGCGTATCGAATTCAAGTCCTCGCACAACCCCTACACGCAGGAAAGCTGATCCATGAGCCGTTTCTGGAGTCCCGTTGTCGGGACGCTCAGTCCCTATGTGCCGGGCGAGCAGCCCAAACTTCAGAATCTGGTCAAGCTGAACACCAACGAGCATCCTTACGGGCCGTCGCCCAAGGTGCTCGATGCGATCCGCGCGGCCTGCGACGACACGCTCAAGCTCTATCCGGATCCGTCCTCGGACCGCCTGCGCGAGGCCATCGCCACAGCCGTCGGCGCGCAGCCACAGCAGGTGTTCGTGGGCAACGGATCCGACGAGGTTCTGGCGCACGCGTTTCTTGCGCTGCTCAAGCATGATCGCCCGCTGCGGTTTCCGGACATCACCTACAGCTTTTACCCGGTGTATTGCGGTCTGTACGGCATCGAGTTCGAAACGATGCCGCTCACCGCGGACTTCCGCATCGATGTCGAAGACTATCTGCCGGCGCGCCACGGGCAGGCCGGCGCCATCATCTTCCCGAACCCCAATGCCCCCACCGGCCGCGCGCTCAGCGCCGCCGACGTCGAACGCATCGTGGCGGGCAACCCGGACACGGTCGTCGTCGTGGACGAGGCGTACGTGGATTTCGGCGCCGAATCCGTGATCCCGCTGGTCTCGCGCTACGACAACCTGCTGGTGGTGCAGACGCTTTCCAAGTCGCGTTCGCTGGCCGGTTTGCGCGTGGGCTTTGCCGTTGGCAGCGCCGCACTCATCGATGGCTTGGAGCGGGTAAAGAACAGTTTCAACTCCTACCCCATCGATCGGCTGGCATCCGTCGGCGCAGTGGCGGCCCTGGAGGATACGGAGTATTTTGAGCAGACTCGCAATGCCGTGATCGAAACCCGGTCGCGCATGACGGCAGGGTTGGAGTCGCTGGGCTTCGAGGTGCTCCCGTCGGCGGCGAACTTCGTGTTCGCACGCCATCCGGAAAAAGACGCCGCGACGCTTGCCGCCGCCCTGCGTGAACGCAGCATCATCGTGCGCCATTTCCGTCATGCGCGGATCGACCAGTTCCTGCGCATTACGGTGGGTACCGAAGGCCAATGCGACATGCTTCTGCAAGCGCTCGACAAGATCCTGCAGGCGTGATTTCAAGGGCTTTTCAGCTGGAAAACTCTGGTCTCATTTTTGCTTCCCGGCCAAGTAGCACGGGCCGGGAAAACCCTGTAGAGTACGTGTTTCGGCGTGCTCCACCAGTACAAAAAGCGCGTCATCACTCAATAACAATCAAATGGAGCCTGGCCAATGAGCAATAAAGGGCAAACTCTGCAAGATCCGTTCCTCAACACGCTGCGCAAGGATCATGTGCCCGTGTCGATCTACCTCGTGAACGGCATCAAGCTTCAAGGGCAAATCGAATCCTTCGACCAATACGTGGTGCTGCTGCGCAATACGGTCACCCAAATGGTCTACAAGCACGCGATCTCGACCGTCGTCCCCGCGCGTGCCGTCAATTTTCAAGTGGAAGTCCCTGCTGAGTAATCTCGCTCCAGCTTTACCTTTTATTGCCCGCCAGACGGTTCCCGTCGGCGGGCATTTTCGCTTTGGCTCGAATATGGTGCATGTATGCGCGCTCTGATCATCAGTGTGGATCTCGGTGATCCGGACTTCACGGCGCACGCCGAGGAATTCGCCATGCTGGCCAAGGGCGCGGGCGCCGAAATCGTCGGCACCCTGACGGCTCGCCGCGATCGTCCCGACGCCAAGTTCTTCATCGGCTCCGGCAAGGCTGACGAGGGCGTCGCGATGGCGCAGGCGCTGCTAGCCGATATCGTTCTTTTCGATCAGCCCCTGTCGCCCGCCCAGCAACGCAACCTCGAACGCGCCTTCAACCTGCGTGTGGTGGATCGCGTCGCCCTCATCCTGGACATCTTCGCGCTGCGCGCAAAGAGCCACGAAGGCAAGCTGCAGGTCGAACTGGCCCAGCTTCAGCATCTGGCCACGCGCCTCACGCGCATGTGGAGCCACCTGGAGCGGCAGCGGGGCGGCATCGGGATGCGCGGCCCCGGCGAATCGCAGCTCGAAATGGACCGCCGCATGATCGGCGCCAAGGTCAAGACGCTGCGCGAACGGCTCGACAAGGTCGAGCGCCAGCGCATCACCCAGCGGCGCGCCCGCGCGCGGGGCGGTGCGCTGTCGGTGTCCCTGGTTGGCTACACCAACGCCGGCAAGTCGACGCTGTTCAATGCGCTGACCCGGGCCGACGCCTACGCCGCCGACCAGCTCTTCGCCACGCTGGACACGACCACGCGCCGCATCTGGATCGAAGGCGCCGGATCGGTGGTGGTGTCGGACACCGTGGGCTTCATCCGCGACCTGCCTCACAACCTGATCGCCGCCTTCCGGGCCACCCTCGAAGAAACCGTGCATGCCGACCTGCTCCTGCATGTGGTGGACTCGGCCAGCCCGCAGCGGGATGAGCAGATTTTTGAAGTGAACAAGGTCCTCGCCGAAATAGGCGCTGCCGCGATTCCAACCATTCTGGTATACAACAAGATCGACCGGGCGGGATTGGAACCGCGGGTGGAGCGCGATGCACATGGTACGATTGCGCGAGTATTTGTAAGCGCCACCGAGCGCGCCGGTTTGGATGCGTTGCGCGGGGCAATTGCGGAGACCGGACAGATTGTGGGAAACAATGCCGCGAATTATCAAACTCTTCAATCTGAATGACCCCGGCTGGGGTCGTGGAAACAACAATGGCTCCGAGCCGCCGCCTAAGCGGCCCCAAGGCAATGGAGACGGCCCTCCTGACCTGGACGAGGTCTGGCGCGATTTCAACAATCGCATCGGGAACCTGTTCGGGCGCAAGGGCGGTGGCGGCAATAACCGCCCCGGCAACCGTGGCGGCATGACGCCGCCATCCCCGCGCGGCACGCGCATCGGCCTGGGTGTCATCGCCTTGGTCGCTGCCGGCATCTGGCTGGCCAGCGGCTTCTACATCGTGCAAGAAGGCCAGGTCGCTGTCGTGACCCAGTTCGGCAAATACAAGAGCACGTCGCAAGCCGGTTTCCAGTGGCGCATGCCGTACCCCATTCAAAGCCATGAAATCGTCAACGTGTCGCAACTGCGCACGTTCGAAGTCGGTTTCCGTGGCGGCGCGCGCAACAAGGTCCTGCCTGAAGCGCTGATGCTCACGACGGACGAGAACATCGTCGATATGCAGTTCGTCGTCCAGTACCGCCTGAAGGCGGACGGCGCGCCCGACTATCTCTTCAAGACGCGCGACCCGGACGAGTCCGTGCGCCAGGCATCTGAAACCGCCATGCGCGAAGTCGTGGGCAAGCAGTCGATGGACTTCGTGTTGTACGAAGGCCGTACGACGGTGGCTTCCCAAGTCCAGACGCTGATGCAGCAGATCCTCGATCGCTACCAGACGGGCGTGCAGATCAGCACGGTCGCCATCCAGAACGTGCAGCCGCCCGAGCAGGTGCAGGCCGCGTTCGACGACGCCGTCAAGGCCGGTCAGGATCGCGAGCGCCAGATCAACGAAGGCCAAGCCTACGCCAATCAGGTCGTGCCGCTGGCCAGCGGTCAGGCATCGCGCATGACGGAGCAGGCTGAAGGTTACAAAGCCAAGGTCGTCGGCGATGCGCAAGGTAATACGTCGCGCTTCACCAGCATCCTGGGCGAATACGAAAAGTCTCCCCAAGTCATGCGCCAGCGCATGTACCTCGAAAGCATGCAGGACATCTTCACCCGCGCCAGCAAGGTCATGGTCGACACCAAGAGCAACAACAACATGTTGTATTTGCCCCTGGACAAGATCATGCATCTGGCCGCTCAGGACGCAGGCAAGTCGAACATCGGCAGCTCTGGCTCGCCCGTGTCCAATGCGCCTGTCCAGCAGCCTCCGCGCGGTACGGCCGCGCCGGTGCCGCAGTCTTCCGGCAGCAGCAATAGCAACACGCTGCCCCGCGACCGTATGTCGCGCTAATCCGGAGGAGTCCTGAAAATGAATCGTCTTATGCCCATCCTGGTCGGCCTGCTCATCGTGCTGGCCCTCCTTTCCTCCAGCGTTTTCGTGGTGCGCGAGCGCGACTATGCCTTGGTGTTCTCGCTGGGTGAGGTCCGCCGCGTCATCAGCGAACCTGGCCTGTACTTCAAGGTTCCGCCGCCTTTCCAGAATGTCGTCACGCTCGACAAGCGCATTCTGACCATCGAAACCAACGAAGCCGAGCGCATCCAGACTTCCGAAAAGAAGAACCTGCTGATCGACTCCTACGTCAAGTGGCGCATTGCGGATCCCCGCGTGTTCTACGTGACGTTCGGCGGCAACGAGCGCGCGGCGCAAGAGCGTCTGCAGGCTCAGATCCGCGACGCCCTGAACGCGTCGGTCAACGTGCGTACCGTGCGAGACGTGGTCTCGACCGAACGCGACAAGATCATGACGGAGATCCTGGAAAACGTCGCCAAGCGCGCCGAGCCCTTGGGCGTGCAGATCGTCGACGTGCGTCTGCGCCGCATCGAGTTCGCCCCGGAGATTTCCGAGTCGGTCTACCGCCGCATGGAAGCCGAGCGTACCCGCGTCGCCAACGAGCTGCGCTCCATCGGCGCGGCCGAAGGCGAGAAGATCCGCGCCGAAGCCGACCGCCAACGCGAGGTCATCGTGGCCCAGGCTTATGCCAAGGCTCAGGGCGTCATGGGTGAGGGCGATGCTGCCGCGGCAGCCATCTACGCCGAGGCCTACGGCAAGAACCCGGACTTCTACACGTACTACAAGAGCCTGGAAGCCTATCGCGCCTCGTTCTCGAAGCCGGGCGACGTGCTGGTCGTTGATCCCAGCTCCAGCTTCTTCCAGTTCATGAAGGATCCGGCGGGCGCTGCCCTGGCGCCGGTCACCGTGCCGGCCAAGTGATCCCCCTCGGCTAGCACGAACGAAAAGCCCCTCGGCTCTCCGAGGGGCTTTTCTGTTTCGGACGGGACGATTTCCGCCCGGTGGCGGGGACGAGGCCGGACAGCCCGGCACGCTCGCCCCGCGGGTGGCGCTCGCCGCTGAACCATGTACAATACCGCGTAAGCTAGAAAACATTCCGCAGCGGCTGAGCGGGCTTACGCCCCTCAGCCGCTTTTCGTTTGGGCGACGCCCACGCATCACTTGGCGTTATTCAGGTAAACACATTCATGGGTAACTGGCTGCTGCCCGAAAGCCTTGCCGACGTACTTCCGGCAGAGGCCCGGCGCATCGAGGAACTGCGCCGCGAACTTCTCGATCTCTACCGTACATACGGGTTCGAGCTGGTCGCGCCGCCCCTGGTCGAGTACATCGATTCATTGCTGTCGGGCACCGGCAGCGATCTGGATCTGCGCACCTGCAAGCTGGTCGACCAGCTTTCGGGCCGCACGCTGGGCGTGCGCGCGGACATGACTCCCCAGGTCACGCGCATCGACGCGCACTTGCTGAACCGCGCGGGCGTCACCCGCCTGTGTTACTGCGGCAACGTGCTGCATGCGCGTCCCTCGGACTTGCTGTCCAGCCGCGAACTGCTGCAGATCGGCGCTGAAATCTACGGCCATGCCGGATTCGAAGCCGACCTCCAAATCATCCAGCTCGTGCTGGAAACCGTGGCAATCGCTGGTGTTCGCAATCCGCGTCTGGATCTGTGTCACTCCGGTGTTCTGCGCGCCATCCTGAAATCGGATCCTGCTGCCGGCGAGCTGGCGCAGGACGCCATCCGGCTGATGCGCGACAAGGATGTCCCCGGCCTGGGCGAGCTGGCGGCGCGCGCGCCCGGCATCCGTCCGGAAACGCTGAAGGCGCTGCAGTTGCTGCCCACGCTGTACGGCAGTCCGGACGTGCTGAAGGTCGCCCGCCGTGACCTGCCGGCGCTGCCTGGTGTCGCCGAGGCCCTCGATGCCCTTCAGGCGGTGGTCGATGCCATGCCCAATGTGTCGTTCAGTGTGGATCTGGCCGACGTCGGGGGTTACGCTTACCACTCGGGCGTCAAGTTCGCGCTGTACGCCGAGGGCTGGCACGATGCACTGGTCAGCGGTGGCCGCTACGACGACGTCAGCCATGCATTTGGCCGCGCGCGTCCGGCCACGGGCTTCAGTCTGGATTTACGCAAGCTGGCGGCGGGTCTGCCGCCGGCGGAAAGGGCGCGAGCAGTTCGCGCGCCCTGGGGGCAGGCTCCCGCTCTGACCGAGGCGGTTCGCCGCTTGCGCCGGTCAGGGGAAATCGTCGTTCAGGTATTGCCCGGTCACGAGCAGGATCAGGACGAATTCGTTTGCGATCGCGAGCTGGCGCTGCAGGATGGCGTCTGGACGGTCAAAACGCTGTGACTAACTCCCTCTCGGAAACGAGGGGGCCGCGGGGAGATTTCCGGATTTCCCGAGAAACTCGAAATTGATTCGTATCATGAGCAAGAACGTAGTCGTAATCGGCACCCAATGGGGTGACGAGGGCAAGGGCAAGATCGTCGACTGGCTGGCGGAATCCGTCCAGGGCGTGGTCCGCTTCCAGGGCGGTCACAATGCCGGCCATACGCTGTGGATCAATGGCAAGAAGACGATTCTTCGCCTGATCCCGTCGGGCATCATGCACCCCGGTGTCACCTGCTTCATCGGCAATGGCGTCGTGCTGTCCCCGGAAGCCCTGCTCAAGGAAATCGAAGAGCTGGAGGCCGCCGGCCTGGACGTGCGTTCGCGCCTGCAGATCTCCGAGATCTGCCCGCTGATCCTGCCGTACCACGTTGCCATCGACAAGGCGCGTGAAGCGCGCAAGGGCGAGGGCAAGATCGGCACCACCGGCCGCGGCATCGGCCCGGCCTACGAAGACAAGGTCGCCCGCCGTGCCCTGCGCGTGCAAGATCTCTTCAATCCTTCGCTGTTCGACGAAAAGCTCGCCGAAGTGCTGGATTACCACAACTTCGTGCTGACCAAGTACCTGGGCGCCGAGGCCGTCTCGGCCAACGAAGTCCGCGATCAGGCCATGGCGCTCGCGCCGGCCATCGCCCCGATGGTCAAGGACGTCTCCAGCAACCTGTACGCCATGCAGCAGGAAGGCAAGCGCATCCTGTTCGAAGGTGCGCAAGGCGCGCTGCTGGACGTCGATCACGGCACGTACCCCTTCGTCACCAGCAGCAACTGCGTGGCGGGCGCGGCTTCGGCCGGCGCCGGCGTCGGTCCCCAGCAACTGGATTACGTCCTGGGCATCACCAAGGCGTACACCACGCGCGTCGGCTCCGGCCCGTTCCCCACGGAACTGGTCGACGAAATCGGCACGCGTCTGGCCACCATCGGCAAGGAATTCGGTTCGGTCACCGGCCGTCCGCGCCGCTGCGGCTGGTTCGACGGCGCTGCACTGAAGCGCTCGGTCCGTCTGAACGGCATCTCCGGCCTGTGCATCACCAAGCTGGACGTGCTGGACGGTCTGGAAACCATCCAGTTGGGCGTCGGCTACCGCGTCAACGGTGAATTCCGGGACGTGCTGCCCTATGGCGCGCACGCCGTGGCACAGGCGCAACCCGTCCTGGAAGAACTGCCCGGCTGGAGCGAGTCCACCGTCGGCATCACCGAATACGACAAGCTGCCTGCCGCGGCGCGCCGCTATCTCGAGCGCGTGGCGGAAGTCTGCGGTGTGCCGATCGACCTGGTGTCGACCGGTCCGGACCGCAACGAGACCATTGTTTTGCGTCATCCCCTGAAGGGCTGACATCGGGTTATTATTCCCAAGGCCGCCGCCGGTCATACCGGCGGCGGCCTTTTCGTATTTTTGTGCAGGAGATGCTTGCCTATGAGCACGCCGACCAGTGACGATAGCCATCTGTGGGTAACGTGGGACGATTACAACCGCTTGATCGAGCGCCTTACTTTGCAGGTGCACCAGTCGGGCTGGAAATTTGACAAGATTCTGTGCCTGGCACGCGGCGGTATGCGTGTGGGCGACGTCATGTCGCGTATTTTTGACGTGCCGCTGGGCATCCTTGCCACTAGCAGCTATCGCGAGGCGGCTGGCACCAAGCAAGGCGACATGGACATCGCCCAGTTCATCACCATCACCCGCGGCACGCTGTCCGGCCGGGTGTTGCTGGTGGACGACATGGTCGATACCGGCAAGACGTTCAACAAGGTGTTCGATCACCTGAAGAGCCAGTTCGCCGACATCACCGAATTGCGCAGTGCCGTGCTGTGGTGGAAGGGGCATTCCCAGGCAACACCCGACTACTATGTCGAGAAGCTGCCCACGAATCCCTGGATTCACCAGCCGTTCGAAGATTACGACAGCTTGCGTCCCCATCAGTTGGAAGCCTGGATCCGCAAGGGTTCGCAGAGCTGATGGCGGGTGGGGCAGGGCGGGGTGCTGGGCGCAGTCGGGCTCTGGCAGTAGTCAAACCGTCCTTACCCATGCTAGAATCGCTGGTTATCGCTAAACCGAACTTGGCTTGTTACTCTCTGGGTAGTCTTTGGGTAACGGAAACAGCCAGCTCAAACCCGGGCGAAAGCATGCCCGGGTTGCGCTTTCGAGGCGTTGCTGGAAAAGCAAGCCAGGTTTGTCATCAACTTTGTTACCCTACAAGCAGGCCAATTACTTTATGCCTATCGTTCGACTGAAGGAAAACGAACCGTTTGAAGCCGCTCTGCGCCGCTTCAAGCGCACCATCGAAAAGACCGGTTTGCTCACCGAACTGCGCTCGCGCGAGTTCTATGAGAAGCCCACCGCCGAGCGCAAGCGCAAGCATGCCGCCGCCGTGAAGCGCCACTACAAGCGCATCCGTAGCCAACAACTGCCCCCGCGCCTGTATTGATTTCTGATTCCCGAATCTATTGATTCCAGAATCATTCATCCAGGATTTGCTCGCCCGAGTCGACGTCGTCGACGTTGTCGGGCGATATGTGCAGTTGCGAAAGGGTGGGGCCAACTTGCTTGGCCTGTGCCCCTTTCATAACGAAAAAAGCCCCTCGTTCACTGTCAGCCCCACCAAGCAGTTCTATCACTGCTTCGGCTGTGGAGCACATGGCAGCGCCATCACCTTCCTGATGGAACACACGGGCGCCAGTTTCCCCGACGCCGTGCGCACGCTCGCGGCGTCGGCGGGAATGACGGTCCCCGAAGAAAACCGCAGTCCCCGCCAGCAGCAGGAATCCGCGCGCCGCAAGGCCGAGGAGTCCCGGCACACGCAGGTGCTCGATGCGGCCCAAGCCCATTACCTGAAACAGTTGCGAGCTTCGCCCGCCGCCGTCCGCTATTTGAAGCAGCGGGGCCTGACTGGCGAAATTGCCGCGCATTTCGGTTTGGGCTGGTCCGGCACCGACCGCCACGGCCTGTCCCAGGTATTTCCCAACTACGAAGACCCCACGTTGGTGGAGTCCGGGCTCGTCATCGAGTCCGAAGACGGACGTCGCTACGATCGTTTCCGCGAGCGGGTGATGTTTCCGATCCGCAACGCGCGGGGCAGCCTCATCGGATTCGGCGGCCGGATCATCGGTAAGGGTGAGCCGAAGTACCTGAACTCACCCGAGACGCCTCTGTTTTCAAAAGGGCAGGAGCTCTACGGCCTTTGGGAGGCGCGCCAAGCCATCCGCCAGGAAGGCCAGGTCATCGTCGTCGAAGGCTACATGGATGTGGTCGGGCTTGCGCAGCAGGGCATCGCCAACGCCGTCGCGACGCTGGGTACGGCCACTACCCCGGATCACGTCAAGAAGCTGCTGCGGTCCAGCGACAAGGTCATCTTCAGCTTCGACGGCGACAAGGCCGGACGGCGTGCCGCCTGGCGCGCGCTGCAGGCTTGTCTGCCGGTGCTCAGGGACGATATCGCGATCCGCTTCCTGTTCCTGCCGGCCGAGCATGATCCCGATTCGTATGTTCGCGAGTTGGGCGCCGAAGCGTTCCGCGCCTGTCTGGGCGACGCCGTGGCGCTATCCCGGTTCCTTCTGGACGAATTGGCATCGCATCACAACATGAACGAAGCCGAAGGCCGCGCCAGTTGCCTTCACGAGGCCAAGCCGCTGCTGGCGGCAATTCCCGAATGTGCGCTGCGCGTGCAGATCGAGCGGGAAATGGCCAAGCTGGTTCAACTGACGCCCGAGGAAATGGCGCAGGTCTTGGCGCAGCAACCCGCCAAACCGTTCGCACCCGGCCCGCGGCCAGCGCCGGGCGCGGTTGATACTGGAATGTCTTCGGGCAGCGAGCCAGGTCACGACGGCGGTCCACCGGACATGGGCTACGACTTCGGCAACCATGATTTCAGCGACATTCCGGCAGACGAGTCCGACGTCACCGATTACGGCCAGTACACCTCGCATGGCGACGAGCCGAGCGGCGGCGCGGGCGGCTGGCAGCAAGGCGGCAAGCAGGAATGGAAAGGCAAGAGCGACTGGAAAGGTAAGGGCGACTGGAAGGGCAAGGGCGATTGGAAAGGCGGCAAGGGCAACTGGAAAGGCCGGCGCGACAACGACGTCGGCGGTTTCGAGGGGCGCCGCACCATGCCGTCCCTGGCCAAGCGACTGTTGAGCCTGCTGCTCGCCCATCCCGAACTGGTTGACTCCATGGGCGACCAGCAGCTTGAAGTCATCGACCATGGCCCCCATCTAGGATTGGTAAGGGACCTGATCATGCTGGCGCAATCCAGCGGCGCGCGCCATGTCGGCGCCTTGCTGGAGGCCGCTGAGCCGGATTCGGACCTTGCCACTGTCTTGAAAGGGCTGCGGGCGGACATGCTCGCGCAGGAAGACCTGCCCGATCCGCAGACCGAATGGGATGACGCGTTGCGGCGGATCGAATTCGATTCGGCGAAAGTGGAAATGGCCAAGCTGGCTGCTTCGGGGCTTGCTTCGGAAGAGGCGCGCAAGCGCTATCTTGAGCTGTCTAGCCGCATGACGGTCTTGAAAGGTGCTGGGTTGCGCTAAATACGCTAAAATCAAAGGTTTTCCGCTAACGCGGGGTCACTTTGCGACAGGCAGATGGACGCAGACCGCCCTAGTGGCTTGCCGCCATTGCCAGTTGTACCCCGACTGTTGCATGATCGACAAAGATTCGAGTTCGGTATGGGTTGATTGTTTGCCATACCGATACAGCAGTAGCAGGAAAGTGAAATGTAGTTTGGCATCGGAATCTATTTCAGATGCTGGAATCTAATAATTATTGTGCCAATTTGACGAGATCGGCTTGCAGCTCGGATCGAGTTCCGCAAGCCGCTCGGGCACCCGGTAGTTGAATGCTTTAGAAAAACCGGGGACGCGTGCGTCAAAATTGTTACATGGTTAATTAATATAGTTGAGCGGTGGATCAAAAGCAGTTCAGCGGCGGTTATTCCGCGTGGCGTTAGTGGTTCGGGTGCTGTGTATACCTAGCTGCTTGGGGCAATGGCCCGATAAGCGAGCAAAGCCTATTTATAGGCAAGCAGCCCCCCCAACGTCCGGAACCCGCCGATGAATGAGGTCATGCACGTCTTGCGCCGGAACGGTAAAACACCCATTACGGCGCCAGAAGGGCTCGCAAGAGCCGGTGCTGCGAACAACGCAGCCGCGTGAACTCTGCCGATCCGCCAGATTTACCCGTATTCCAAGCCGCACCGGGTCCGTACCCGGCGCGGCGTTATGCGGTGCAACATGCCCAAACGGGTTGCGACGACCACGGAAGCGACTATGACCAAATCCACCGGCAAATCCACCTCTGCAATTGATGCGGCCGAAACCCAGGCTGTGGCGCCCAAGCGCGCCGTCAGCATGGCCGCGGAAAAAGCGCCCGCCAAGACGGCGGTGAAGGTCGCCAAGCCCGCTGTCAAGACGGCCGCCAAAAAGGCAGCCAAGACGGCCGTTGCCGCGGACAAGCCTGAAAAGGTGACGAAGGCCCGCGCCAAGAAGGCCGAAGACAAGCTTGCCGACCTGGTCGGCAGCGCGCGCCCCGCACCGAGCGGCCGCCGTCCGGGCCGCCCCGCCAAGAATGCCAACAACGACGCCGACGGTTTCGACGATCCGATGGACGGCGAAGGCGAAGTCCTGCCCGACCTGAAGCCGCCGAAGCGCGGCGGCAAGCGCGGCAAGGCCGATCCCAAGGATCTGATCGCCCGCGGTCCCGTCACGCCGGAAGAATACGAAGCGCGCCGCAATCGCCTGAAGCAGCTCATCAAGCTGGGCAAGGATCGCGGCTACCTGACGTACGGCGAAATCAACGACCATCTGCCCGACGATCTGGTCGACGCGGAAGCCATCGACGGCATCATCAGCACTTTCAGCGACATGGGTATCGCGGTCTATGACCAGGCGCCCGATGCCGAAACCCTGCTGATGAGCGAAAACGCGCCGGTAGCGTCCAACGACGACGACGTCGAAGACGAAGCCGAAGCCGCGCTCACCACCGTGGACTCCGATTTCGGCCGCACCACCGATCCGGTCCGCATGTACATGCGCGAAATGGGCTCGGTCGAGCTGCTGACCCGCGAAGGCGAAATCGAAATCGCCAAGCGCATCGAAGACGGCCTGAAGCACATGGTCATGGCCATTTCGGCCTGCCCGACCACCATCAACGAAATCCTGGCCCACATCACCCGCGTGCGTGAAGGTCAGGCGCAGATCGACGAAGTCGTCGACGGCCTGGTCGATCCGGAAGACGGCGAAGAATACGCTGGCGCCGGTGTCACCGCGGACGAAGACGAAAGCGACGACGGCCCCGCCGGCGGCATGTCCAGCAAGCAGCTGGAAGACCTGCGCGTCAAGGCCCTGGCCAAGTTCGACGAGGTGAACAAGCAGTTCGACAAGATGCGCCTGTCGTACGAGAAGGACGGCTACAAGTCGGACATCTACGTGCGCGCCCAGGAATCCATCCAGAACGAACTGATGGGCATCCGCTTCACCGCCAAGATGGTGGAAAAGCTGGCCGACACGCTGCGCAACCAGGTTGAAGAAGTCCGCCAGCTCGAGCGCGCTGTCCTGCATACGTGTGTGGACCGGGCCGGCATGCCGCGCCTGCACTTCATCAAGGTGTTCCCCGGCAACGAAACGAACCTGCAGTGGGTTGTCGACGAAGTGGCCGCCGGTCATCCGTACGCCGAAACGCTGGAGCGCCAGATTCCCGCCGTGCAGGAACTTCAGCAAAAGCTGATCGACCTGCAAACGCGCGTCGTGCTGCCGCTGAAGGACCTGAAGGACGTCAACAAGCGCATGGCCACCGGCGAAGCCAAGGCTCGCAAGGCCAAGCGCGAAATGACCGAGGCCAACCTGCGTCTGGTGATCTCGATCGCCAAGAAGTACACGAACCGTGGCCTGCAGTTCCTGGATCTGATCCAGGAGGGCAACATCGGCCTGATGAAGGCCGTGGACAAGTTCGAATACCGTCGCGGCTACAAGTTCTCGACCTACGCAACGTGGTGGATCCGCCAGGCCATCACGCGCTCCATCGCCGACCAGGCTCGCACCATCCGTATTCCGGTTCACATGATCGAAACGATCAACAAGATGAACCGCATCAGCCGCCAGATCCTGCAGGAAACCGGCGCTGAGCCGGATCCCGCGACCCTGGCGCAAAAGATGGACATGCCCGAGGACAAGATCCGCAAGATCCTGAAGATCGCCAAGGAACCGATCTCCATGGAAACGCCCATCGGTGACGACGACGATTCGCACCTGGGTGATTTCATCGAAGACACGTCCACGCTGGCGCCTTCGGACGCGGCGTTGCATGGTTCGATGCGCGACGTGGTCAAGGAAGTGCTAGACTCTCTGACCCCGCGTGAAGCCAAGGTCCTGCGCATGCGTTTCGGCATCGAAATGAGCACCGACCAGACCCTGGAAGAAGTGGGCAAGCAGTTCGACGTCACGCGCGAGCGCATCCGCCAAATAGAGGCTAAAGCGCTGCGCAAGCTGCGTCACCCCAGCCGGGCCGACAAGCTGAAGAGCTTCCTGGAAGGGCAGTAAATTTCCTGGGCCTCTAGCTCATGCCTGGTTAGAGCAGCGGACTCATAATCCGTTGGTGCCGAGTTCGACTCTCGGGGGGCCTACCAAAGAAATCCTGAGCAATCAGGTACCGCAGCCGCCAGCAATGGCGGCTGTTTTGTTTTTGGCAAATGCCGGCAGCCGAGCCTCTGCCCCGTGGATGAGCTAACACAGCGCCGGATCTGACGCCGATGCCTCTTTCGCCAAGCCGAATTCGGCAAGTGATGCGCTGCGGGTCTGCTAAGCCGGGTTTCGAAAAAGGGGGGTGGGTTGATGGGCGTCGAGGGCGTGTCACCAGTTTTGACCTTCTTGTCAGGAGATCCAAATATATTGGTACGATGTCAGATCATTCTCTCACCATCAACTGCCGCATGAGTTCAGATCTCATGGAAGCTTTCAGGTATAGCTATCGGGCGCCTGATCCTCAAAATTCAGTTTTTGTGGATGCAGCGTGGGTCGATGATATTCCTGAACATATCAAGAACTGCGGCCCACTCTGTTCCCTGGAATTGCTTGTGTCGGGGGGCGTATTGCGTCGCTTGCGTGCAGGCGGGTGGTCGTTTGGCGCCATCGTGACCCGCAGAGATGACGAATGAATGCGTTGACGTCAACTCGTTTGCGTATCGTTCATTCGGAAGCTGCTACTGGCTTTGGGGGGCAAGAACACCGGATCCTCAAGGAGATGCGTGGCATGCGCGACCGGGGCCATCATCTGGAAGCGATCTGTCAGCCGGGTAGCGGTCTTGCGGCGCGACTGTCGCAGGATGGGTTTCAGGTGCATGAGGTACCCATGGACGGCATGGTCAACTACAGCACCGGCATATGGCGCATTCGCCGAATTTTGCGCGATGGGCGATTCGATGTGCTGAACACGCATAGCCGACGAGATACCGTGATTGCTGCATTGGCGGCGCGTATAGTCCGGACTCCCCTTATTGTTCGCACGCGGCACCTGGCGAAGCCGCCGGGCTCCCTTTGGAGTTACACCGGCTTGCCTCACAAGGTGATTGCGATAAGCGGCTATGTTGCCCAGCAGCTTCTGGACCGGGGCGTGAGTCAGAATGATCTGGAGTTGGTCTTTACCGCCGTGCCTCCAATGGAGCGGGCGCCCAGCTCGACATTACGCGAAGAACTGAGGATTCCAGACGAAGCTGTTGTGGTGTGCTGCGTGGGGCACCTCAGACCTCAAAAGGGGCATGACTTGCTCCTGCCCGCCATTGCGCGACTGTTTGCGGGAGGAGCCGATGTTCACTTGGTCCTGGCGGGCGAAGGGTCGCAGCTGGCGAACTTGAAGCAAATGTCGGTCGCTCTGGGTTGCGAATCGCGCGTGCATTTTTTGGGTCGCCGAAACGACATAAACAACGTCCTTTCGGGCTCCGATATTTTCGCGCTTGCGACGGAATTCGAGGCGTTGGGAACGTCATTTATCGAGGCCTCGGCTTGTGGCCTCCCTGTCGTGGGCACCAACGTAGGCGGCGTGCCCGAAGTGATCAAACACGGGGAAACTGGGCTTTTGGTGCCCTTCGGAGACGTCAGTGCATTGGCGGATTCTCTCGGTAGGCTTATCGGAGATCAGGAGCTCAGGCGCCGTATGGGAGAGGCGGGCCGAGCGTACATCCATGGCGAAAGAAAGTTTACAGTGTCGGGTATGGCGACCGCGATGGAAGGGGCCTATCTGCGTTGGCTAGCCCAACTACGTCGCCGTTAGGTTCATCTAGCTGCTCCTTCCTCGCAGATGATCGAGGCACTCCCAATCGCCCTGGGCGATGAGACGGGAGCTGTCCGATCGCCGATGTTTCGCATGTGCTGATGCCGAATCCCAATCGGAGGAAGTTTCATGAAAAACAACCCTCTGCACGCTGGCGTGCTTTCTCGCTTGTCGCTCCTCTCCCTCCTGGCATTTCCTTGTTTTTCCGTCGCTCAGATAACCATCGAGGGCGGGCAGACGGTCACTGTCCCTGGAACACAGGCGTCTCCCTGGACCGTGAACGGCGAGCTCGCGGTGGGAAACGTGGGAGCCGGCACGCTGAACATCACGAATGGTGGCGTGGTTTCCAGTCCGGATGCCTACGTGGGGGGCATTGCGGGCGGAGCGGGCGTGGTTACGATTACCGGAGCTGGCGCACGATGGAATGTGTCTGCCAACAGCGCAAGCGTGTTGAATGTCGGCTGGAGCGCAGCGGGGACGTTGACGGTTGCCGGTGGTGGCATCGTGCAGAGTCAGCGCGCCATCATCGGGGAGTTTGATGACGGGATCGGCGTGGCCACCGTCAGCGGGGCAGGTTCGCAGTGGATCAACGCGCAACAGCTATTTGTCGGGGTATCCGGCAGCGGCACTTTGAGCATCTCGGATGGCGGATTCGTGTCGACGGCTTCCAGTTTTGTCGGGTTCTTTGAGGGATCTGGGGAGGTGACGGTTCGCGGGAGCAATTCGCAGTTTCTGTCCGCTTCGCCCATTCAGGTGGGCGCGTTGGGGACAGGGACGTTGATGATTGCCGAGGGGGGCAAAGTGTCCGCGCCAGGCGTGCTCCTGGCGACAGCTGCTACCGGAACCGGCGCGATCGTCATCGGCAGCGATGCAGGAACGGCTTTAGCCGCGCCTGGCACGTTGGAAACTGCCCGCATTTCATTGGGTCCGGGCGACAGCCGGATCCTTTTCAATCACACATCGCTCGATTACGTGTTTGACGCGTCCATTAACAACGGCGCCAACAATGCGGTGGGCTCCAATACCGGTTTGCTCGGAGGCGGCCGGATCGAGGCGATGGCGGGCCGCACCATTCTGAATGCGGACCACCAAGACTTTACCGGTGTTGCGCAGGTGGGCGGCACGGGCATTCTTCAGGTCAATCGTGATCTATCCGGAGCCGCGATGCAGGTGCTTGCCGGCGGCACGTTGGAAGGGAATGGACGGGTCGGCAGTGTCGTCAATGCCGGCACGGTTTCGCCCGGGGCTTCCTTGGGCGTGCTGACGATTTCTGGCAACTACGCGGGCAGCGGCGGCTCGCTGCTGCAGCTTCAGACGGCGCTCGGCGGTGACGCTTCACCCACGGACAAATTGATCGTCTTGGGAGACGTTGCGGGAAATACCGCCGTCAACGTCACCAATCTGAATGGCGCCGGCGCGCAGACGGTAAATGGCATTCGCGTCATTGAGGTCGGCGGCGCGTCGCCCGCCAACGCGTTCACGCTGAGGGGCGATTATCAGACCGAAGGCGGTCAGCAAGCCGTGATCGCGGGCGCGTATGCGTACACGCTTCAGCACGGCGGCTCGGCGTCGTCGCCTGACAAGAACTGGTATCTCGTGTCCGCGTTCACGGAATCCGAGACGACCCCGGAACCCGAGCCTGGACCTGCGCCCGAACCCGAACCGGGGCCCGGCGCGCCGGTGGAGGAGATTCCCGGCAGCCCCGAAGAAGGACCCCGGTATCAGCCCGGCGTACCGCTGTATGAACAATATCCCTTGGTGCTGGCTTCCCTGAATACCGTACCCACATTGCAGCAACGCGTCGGCAACCGGTTCTGGCGCGCGGACGGGCAATCCGCTGCGGTTGAAAACTTCGGCGGGTGGGGCCGCATTCAAGGCTCCATCAATTCAATGACTCCGCCGCAGTCGGCCACCAAGTCGAGCCGGGATGTGGATATTTGGAAACTGCAAACCGGCGTCGATGTCGTCGCAAATCGCCGGGCAGATGGGTCGATGCTGGTGGCAGGCCTCAATTTTTCTTATGGCAATGCGTCGGCCGATATCCGATCTCCTTACGGGCGCGGCAAGATCGACACGACAGGCACGGGGCTCGGCGCCAGCATCACGTGGTATAGCGCGAGCGGCTTCTACGTGGATGGACAGTTGCAGGCGATGTGGTTCGACAGCGATATCTCGTCGCGCACGATCGGCCGCCGTGAGGTCAAGGGCAACAACGGAAGCGGCGGCGCCGTTTCGGTGGAAACCGGATATCGCCATGCCATCGGGAACGGCTTTTCGCTGACGCCGCAGGCGCAACTGGTCAGGTCCCGCGTGGACTTCGACAGTTTCACGGATCCGTTCGGCGCGAAGGTGCGGCTGGACGACGGCGACAGTCTCGTTGGCCGCCTGGGCGTATCGCTTGACTATGAACCCGAGCCGGCTGCGGGGCAGGGCGCAGCAGGGCAAACGCATATGTATGCCATCGCCAACCTTTACAACGAGTTCATGAATGGGTCGAACGTCAATGTTGGAGGCGTCGCGTTCCGGAGCCGCGACGAACGGCTGTGGGCCGAGCTTGGCGTTGGCGGCACCTATCAATGGAACAAGGGGCGCTATGGGGTGTATGGCAACCTCAGCCTGGCCGGCGCCACCAGCAACATGAGCGACAACCATTCGGTTGGCGGCATGATCGGCTTTCGGGTGCAGTGGTGAGGGAGGCCGAATGGAAGAGCGCCCCAGCTCAAGGTGAGTCTGAGGCGCTCCTGCCCGGCTTCGCACGCGATGGGTGTCAGACAGCCCGGCAACTCAAATCTACTGCTGGCATCCTGGCCCGGCAATAGGGGAAACCCTCGCAATAAACGGGGTGGGATCGTGCGTTTCGCGTGGCTTTCGACGGGGAGCGCGCGTCAAGGGCCGGGGGCGAATTTGTCCGTCTCGGCATCCACGAATTGTCCGCCCGCCGCCCGCTGGCGACACTGGCCTCCACGTTCATTGCACGGGAGAGCAGGCATGTGGGGGCATCGAAAGCGCCAGTTGGGCCAAGGCATGACCGAATACATCGTCGTCGTGGCGCTGGTCGCCGTGGCCGCGATCGCGGTCTATCAGTATTTCGGACAGGTCGTGCGTTCGCAGACGTCGGCAATGGCCCGCGAGCTGGCCGGTGAAGATGGCAGCACGCAATCCAAAGCCGCGCAGCAGGCGGCCCAGAAGGCCGCTGCGCAGACCAAGGCGAGGTCGCTCAAGTCGTTTACCGGCAATGCCGAGATCGCGAATTGAGGGCGCATTCCATCATGTTCGCCGATCAACAGCGGGGCCAGGCTTTGGTCCTGGGTATTGTGATTGCGGCCGTCGGTGCGGCGTCGCTGGTGGTCCTGTACAACTTTGGCCAGACCGTGGAGGCGCGAAGCCGCCTCACTCACGCGACCGACGCGGCGGCCTACAGCGGGGCGCTCGTCCAGGCGCGCGCGCTCAATGCCATTGCCTACGTGAACCGCAGCCAGATCGCGCATCAGGTTGCCATGGCGCATCTGGTGACGCTGGGGGCATCGGCGCAGTACCTCGATGCGATGCAATCGCAACGCCGGCGGGGCAATCCGCCGGCCGGCCTGATCGCCATGCTTTTCGGACCCGACGCCGGGGCGGCCTATCTGGGGGCGCAGGCGCCACCCGATGGCGAAAGCCGGCTCGCCCGCGCTTTCGCGCAACACGATCGCGTCGTGCATCAGGTGCTGGAAATGGCGGCGCAAGAGATTGCCGGCGACCTCACGGCATCACGGGATCGTGCAATGCGCGAGGTGCTGGCTGCCAATTATCCGACGCTTGGAGAGGTCACGCCTGCCAATGCGTCGGGTGCTTCGCCACTGGGTCTGCGTCTGCTGTCTGACGGTTGGCCTGGCTACGCGGAGCGCCACGCCGCGACGCGCAAGGGGGGCCTGCGTCCTGCAACGGAAGTTGCGGTCGCCCGCTATGGTTTTTTGGATCGCCGCAACGCCACGCGCCGCAATCCCTGGGCTGTCAGTCCACGGTGTCCCTTGCATCGGCACGAGCTCAGGCGGCGCGGCTCGACCTGGCTGGGGCCGGACGGCCAATGGGGCGCGTTGGACACGCAGTCCTACCACGCGCTGCGCTCGAATCGCTGGATCGGCTGCTACTTCCGCGAGTACGCGATGGGTTGGGGAACCGTGCAGGGCGAAAAAAGCCGCGCTCCCGACGATGTGGAATTTGTCGAAGATCCGCCTGCGGACTTTTCGCAGGAGGACTTCTGGCGGTGGGTGGAACACGCGACCTCGTGGGACATATTCGGCGGGGCAACCAATCCCATGGCGAACTCTTACGCCATGGCCTCGGCGCGGCGCTGGCCGGGGCGCGGCTTGCCGGCCTATCGAGAGGTCGCGCCGAAGCGTCTTGCCGAGCCTTTGCGGTTCGCCGTGGCGGTCAGCCTGAATTCCGGCGTCGTGAAAACCACGGATGCCGACAGTGCCGTCGCCGCGCCAATCGGTCAATTCCGTTATGCCGCATTAGGTCGGACGGGCGCCGTCTCGGTCAGCACGGCGGCCGAGACTTACTTTGCACGGCCGGAACGGCGCGCCGACGGGCGGGAGGAACTGGCCACACTCTTTCGGCCCTATTGGCAGGCTCGCCTGTCCGCCGTCACGGCGCAGGAAGCGGTGCAGGCCAGGAGGCATCCATGATGAAGCGCGGGTCAAACGAACGCGGGCAGGCAGTTGTCGAGGCGTTGCTCATGTTGCCGCTCATGGCCGTGCTCCTCTGGGCGGTATCCGATATCGGCGTGATGCAGTTTTCGGCGCAGCGCACCACGCAGGCCAGCCGGCAGGCCGTCATGGCGGCGGCGTTGGGACAGCCGGTGGCAACGCTGCGTGCGCCTGTGGGGATGGACCTGGACGGCGCGGCCCGGAGTTGGCCGAGGACCGCCGTGGTCGGTCCGACTGCATTGCAGAACGAATGGTTCGGCGGGGCAATGCAGTTGATGTCCGTGCAGACCCGTTTACTGCCCCCTCAAGGCAACGCCCTGTTTGGATTGCCGATCTCGCGTCACATCAGCGTCGCAAGCGGAGCGGGCTACGCGCATGACGATGCCGACGCGCAACGCCGTGTCGGCGCATCGCCGACAGGGTGGTTGCAGGCCAGCCGGACGTCGCTGGCGGAGGCTGAGCGGATGCTGCGCCAGGTCAACAAGGTCGAGGCGCCATGGGGGCGGCCTACGTTGTCGCGGGATTGGCTTTCCGCGTGGGGTGACGTGGTGCCCGATGAGCGGCTTGGCAAGCGTGCGGAGGACAGAAGATGAAGCGGGATCGATCTGTGCCCAAGCGTTGGGACATGCTGCGCCGCATTGGCTCGCTTGTCCTCGGCGTTGGCCTTTGCGCAGCGTTCTTGCTGCTGCCGCAGCGCGCGGGTGCGTCAGCAGGCGTCTCCAGTCTTGAGAGTCTGCGATTGCCCGCGGGTGCTGTGCGTGAGCGCATGGCGGACCGGATGTGGCTGCACGGGATGCCTGCGCAGGTGTGGGTGTTCGACGTGCCACAAAGCGTGTCGGCTATTGCGAAAACGCTGGCCGCGCAGCAGCCTGCGTTGGCAGATCTGCACGTTCTGCCCGGACAACTCATCTTGTCCGGCCGCGTTGGCAATGACCGTTGGGTGGCGCAAATGGAAAGCGCCGGAGCGGATCGCACCGTCGGCAGCCTTTCGGCAATCAGTGTTCGTGCGGCGCCTACCGCACAGTTGCCCGGGTGGCTGCCGAAGGGCGCGCGCGTCAGATCGGACGTGGCCGTGATGGAAGGCGGCGTCAAGGTGTCGGACCGCATCTGGCAATACGCGGTGCCGCCACAAAAACTGACCGAACTCCTTGATGCCGGCCTGCGGCGGGCAGGCTGGGTTCGGCAGGGCGAGGACGCCGGTCAATGGTGGGCGCGCGAACGCGAGCGGATGAAGTTGTGGCTGATGCCTTTGGATGGCGGCAGCGGGCTGCGTGTCCTCGGGTGGGCGCCATGAATCCCTGGATCATTCGCGGCGCCGCGCGGCTGCGCCGGGCCGGTGTGTATGGATTGGCGGTGCTGGCGGGACTGGTGGCTGCCTGGGCTGTGCGGGAACACGTTCAGCAGCGTGTCCAGGCGCTGGAGGCCGAGGCGCACTTGCCGTTGGTCAGCCGCCTGGTGGCCGCCTACGACTTGCCGGCCGGCACGCTGCTCCAAGAAGTGCACCTGGCCGTGCGCGAGATCCCTCAACCCTGGGCCCCCAGCGCCAGCGTTGACCCCCTCGAGGTCGGCAGCGTGATTGGCGCCACGCTTCTCGCTGATGTCGCGCATGGCGAACCGCTGCTCAGAAGTTTCATGACTTTCGAAGCGCCGCAGCCTTCGCTGGCTTCGCGGCTCCGGGCGGGCCAGCGAGCGCTTACGGTTGCCGCTGCGGATCTCGGCGGGCTGGCGGACATGCTGAAGGGCGGTGATGCGATCGACATCTATGTGACGTTCAATCATCGCCAGCGGGAACTCACCGTGCCTGTGCTGCAGCGTATGCGCGTCCTGACCGTCGGGGGCGAGGACGGTGTGGGAAACATCACCTTGGCGGCAACGGCCGATGAAGCCATGCGGTTCATCGCCGCGCGGCAGGCCGGGGTGTTGACCGCGATGCTGCGCCATCGCGATGACGCCGCATCCGTGAACTCCGCCGCACAAAGCGATCTGGCCTCGCTCATCGGATTGGACGTTGAACCCAAGCCTGCGCCGGGCGTCGCCATTCTTTATGGCGATCGCCTGGACATGCAGGCAAACCTTGACGCGGAGCGGCCATGATACGAATCAAAGCCCTGATGGCCATCGTGCTTTGCCTGGTTTGCCTGCCGGCGTGGTCCACCACCGAGACGCTGGAACTGCAGGTTGGCGAGACGCGCGTGTTGCCACATCCGGGTGTGAGGCGAGTCGCCATCGGCAATAGCCAGGTGATCAGCGCGATGGCGGCGGAGGGACGCGAGGTCGTCGTGTTTGCGCGTGCGGAAGGTGTGTCGTCGGTGCATGTGTGGACAGGAAGCGATCGCATCGCGGCCTACGAGTTGCGCGTCGTGGCTGCTGGCACGCCGCGCTTGCGCGACGAGGTCCAGAGCCTGCTTTCGCGCATTCCAGGTGCGCGAAGCTCGAACGTCGGCGGGCGCATCTTGATCGAGGGCGATGACCTCTCCGATGACGACCGCTCGCGCATTGCGGCGCTGGCAGACCGGTATCCGGATGTCGTGGATTTCACGGGACAGGTCGGGTGGGACCGCATGGTGCTGCTGGACGTGCAGGTGGTCGAGATTCCCACGTCGCGGCTGCAGGAGTTGGGCGTGCGCTGGGATGGCATGACGCAAGGCGGCGTCAATACCGGCCTGGCATGGGATGGCGGCTCCCGGGGGCGCATGACCCGTCCCGGCGAGCAGATCATCGAGACGGCGGCGCCTATCTCATCCGCCGCGGGCTATTTCGGCGTCAATGCCCTGCTGTCGGCGCGTATCGCCGCGTTGGCGCAAACCGGGGAGGCGGTCATGCTGGCGCAACCGCAGCTTCTTGCACGAAGCGGCGCGAGCGCCACTTTTCTAGCGGGTGGCGAAGTGCCCTACGCCTCGACCGACTCGCGCGGCAACCCCACCACGCTCTTCAAACCCTATGGCGTTTCACTGAATATCACACCCCGGATCGATCGCAACGGCGTCATCCGCTCGCTGATCGAAGTCGAGGCCAGTTCGGTCGACACCTCGCTAAGCCTTCCCGGCGGCCCGGCGCTGCGGACACGCCGCGCGTCCACCGAGTTCAATGTGCGCTCCGGCAACACGCTCGTCATCGGCGGGTTTCTTTCGCGCGAGCAGGGCACTGACGTGAGCGGTTTGCCGGGACTTCGGAACATCCCGATCCTGGGCGCGCTGTTTTCATCCACCCGTTATCAACGCCGCGAGACTGAACTGGCGATCTTCGTGACGCCAAAGATCGTGTCGCAGAGCGAGCCCGCCATGGCGGATCGCGTTCGGCGCGGACGCGAGATTCTGGACGCGACTTTTCCCGATTCGCCGCGTCTCGGAACGGCCACTCCCTACGACGCGGCAAGCTGGGATCCCTACAGTGGCGCAGGGTCGCAATGGGTCGCACCGGCGGCGGATGTCAGCTGGACCTTGCCGGAGGGTCGCGATGCTCAACATTGAACTGACCTTCGAAGACGCGGCACAGCAACAGCACAAACTGCCCGCGCCGGTGCTGATTGGAAGGGGCGCCGACTGCGGGTTGCGGATTCCCACCTGGAGAATCGGTCGCCAGCATGCCCGGCTGCTGTGCGAAGCAGACATCGTCGTCCTGGAAGACCTGGGCACGCTGGCGGGCACGATGGTCAACGGCGTCAGGGTCGTGCGGCATTCGCCCGTGTTGCCTCACGACGAGATCCTTATCGGGCCTTGCAGGTTACGAATATCGAAGCCGAAGCCCGAGCCGGCTTCGCCCGAGGACGCCACGGATGCCGCGCCGCATGGTCCTGGGCGACTCGGTCAACCTTCTGCTGTTGATGATGCTGGCGTATCCGCGCTGGCGGCATCGCCATCCCACACGCAGCGGCTGCACGACCGGCGTCGTCTGCATGCGGCGCTGCTGAGTGCGCTGGACCTGCGCCGGCGCGATGTGGCCGGGATGAGCGACGGCATGCTTCGGGCCGAGGCCGAGCGTCTGCTGATGCAGATTGTGGCCACGGACACCGACCTTCCGGCGCAGGCCGACAAGGCGGCGCTCTGCCGCGAGGTGCTGGATGAATCGGTGGGTCTCGGGCCGCTGGAACCGTTGCTTGCGGCGCCGGACATTACGGAAATCATGGTCAATCGCTATGACGAAATCTACGTCGAGCGTGCAGGCCGCCTCTGGCGCGAACAGGCTGCATTCACCAGCGAGCAGTC
This sequence comes from Achromobacter sp., assembly GCF_032113835.1. Taxonomy (GTDB): domain Bacteria; phylum Pseudomonadota; class Gammaproteobacteria; order Burkholderiales; family Burkholderiaceae_B; genus Achromobacter. Next base: position 57,112 of record NZ_DAMCTG010000018.1, read on the forward strand.
GGTGCGCTGGGTGATCGAACGCATCGTCACCCCGTTGGGCCGCCGCATCGACGAAAGCTCGCCGATGGTGGATGCGCGACTGCCCGACGGCTCGCGCGTGCACGCCATCATTCCGCCCGTGGCGATGAAGGGCGCCAGCCTGACCATACGAAAATTCCCGCAGCGGCGGCCGCAGATGCCCGACCTGATTGCGTTGGGCGCGCTGAGCGACCCGATGGCGCAGTTTCTGGCGCTGTGCGTCAGGATGCGCAAGAACCTGGTCGTATCGGGCGGTACGGGCTCCGGCAAGACGACGCTGCTGAACATCCTGTCGAACGAGATTCCGGCCGGCGAGCGCGTGGTCACGATCGAAGACGCTGCGGAGCTGCGGCTGAACCATGCGCACTTGGTCGCGCTCGAGGCGCGGCCCGCGAATCAGGAAGGCAGGGGGCGAATCGACATCCGCGAGCTCGTGCGCAATGCGTTGCGCATGCGGCCGGACCGCATTGTCGTGGGCGAATGCCGGGGCGCCGAGGCGTTCGACATGCTGACGGCCATGAACACGGGCCATGAAGGTTCGCTGACCACGCTGCACGCCAATTCTCCGCGCGATGCGTTGGCCCGGCTTGAGTCCATGATTCTGATGGCGGGGCTGGACCTGCCGCTGTCGGCGGTCCGCGAGCATATTGCCGCCAGTGTGGATGTGGTCGTGCAGCAGGCGCGGTTGTCGGACGGACGCCGCGTCGTCACGGCGATCGTCGAAGTGGCTGGCATGGAGAGCGGCCGGATCCAGTTGCAGGACTTGTTCGGCTTTGATCGAACCCATGGGTTTCGCGGATGCGGCGTGCTGCCCGGATTCGCGCAGGAATGGGCGGATAGCGGTGTAAGCCTGGAAACCGCATGGTTCTCGGACGCGGCGGGCCGCGCGCCGGACTTCGGTTCCTTTACGCAGGGCTTGCCATGATCTGGCTTGCGGCAGCGGCTGCCATGGTGTGCGCGGGGTTGCTGGCGTGGCGCGCACAGACTTGGTTTGCGCCCGCGCTTCGGCGATACCGGGAGGTCTATACCCAGGACGCGGGCGTGCGCTTGAGCGAAGTGTTTCTTTTCATCGACCCGCGTCAATTGTGGGCGGGCGCTGTCGGCTGCGGTGTGGCGGCTGCGGTAGCTGCATTCACGGCCACAGGCAGCGCGTTGATGGCAGCCCTGTTCGCCCTCCCGGCCTCACGCGTGCCGCGGATGGTGGTAGAAGGGCTGCGGCGGCGGCGTGCGCGGCGCTTCGAAGCGCAATTGCCCATGGCGCTGTTGATGCTGGCCTCCGCGTTGCGGGCCGGCGTGGCAATGACAACCGGTTTGCGCCATGTCGTGGAACAGAGCAGCGCGCCGCTCGCCCAGGAGTTCGGTCTGATGCTGCGGGAACAGCGTCTGGGCGTGCCGTGGGACGCTGCGCTCGACAACCTGCTGGTCAGGATGCCGGCTGATTCGACCTCGCTGGTGGTGGCGGCAATGCGCATCGCGACAAAGACGGGCGGCAATCTGGCAGAAGCCCTGGAGAGCATCGCACAGACGTTGCGTGCCCGCCTTCAATTGCAGGCGAAGCTGCTGGCGCTGACGTCGCAGGGGCGGCTGCAGGCGTGGATCGTGGGGGCGTTGCCCTTGCTGCTGCTGGCGGTGCTCGATCGAATGGAGCCGGAGATCATGGGGCTGTTGTGGCACACGCCGATGGGATGGGGCGTGCTGGCCATCGTGGCGGTGCTGGAGACGGCCGGCGTGCTGCTGATCCGGCGAATCATGCGGATTGATATCTGAGAGGGGGGCGGGATGTGGCTTTACTTGAGCATGTTCGCGACGGCGGCCGGGACGGCCTGGCTTGCGTGGGTGCTGTTGAGTCCGTTGTTGAGGGAGGAGCGGCAGGCGGCGCGCGCCATGCCATGGTGGTGGCGCGTCGCATGGCCCTGGATCGCTGCGGTGGCGCCATTGGCGGGCCCGCTGTGCGCGTGGCAATGGCGGCTGCGGCTGGATCGGGCCATTGAACGGGCGGCGCTGCCCCGGGGAGTCGGGTATGCGCACATCGCGGCGTTGTGCGCTAGCGCGGCCGTCGCTGCCGGCGGGATGGCCGCGGCAGTGGCGCTTGCGCTGACGCCGCCAGGCTCGGTTGCGTGGTTGCATTGGGCGGTGGTGGCGGCGCTGGCCGCCGGCTTGGCGCCAACGATGTGGTTGAAGGGCCTGGGTTCGCAGCGATGCCGAGCCATCGAGCGGGATCTTCCCTTCGTGTTCGACATGATGACGCTGTGCGTCGAAGCGGGCTTGAGCGTGCAGGGCGCGCTGCAAGTGTCGGCGCAAAGCGGGCCACCGGGCGTGCTGCGCGAGGCGCTGGCCGATGCGCTTGCCGAAATGCGGGCCGGGGTGTCCAGAACCACGGCGATCAAGACATTGGCCGAGCGCAGCAACAGCGCGGTTGCGCGCAACTGGGCGGCGGCCCTGGCGCAGGCGGAGGCGCTCGGGACCAGCCTGGGGCCGGTCTTGCGTGCGCAAGCGGCGCAGTGCCGCAGCGACCGTCACACGCGGGCCGAGCAACTGGCGATGCAGGCGCCGGTGAAGATGCTGCTGCCGTTGATCGGCTGCATCTTTCCGTGCACGTTCATCGTGCTGGCGTTTCCGATTGTGGTTCAGCTGCTGCAGAGCGTGCAATGAGCCGCCCCATGCCATTGCGCGAAGGGCGCCTGCGGTTGCTGACGGTGAGGCGTTGGTGGGGGCGGATGCGCGGGTTGCTGGGTCGGGCCCCGCCGGGGCCGCGGGCAGGTGTGCTGCTGACTCCCTGCGCCGCGGTGCATACCATCGGCATGCGTTACGCCATCGACGTGGCGTTCATCGGCCGTGACGGCCGGGTGGTGGGGCTGCGCCGGACCCTTGCGCCGTGGCGGGTGGCGCTATGCCTGCGCGCCGTTGCCGTTGTCGAGATGCGTGCCGGCGTTATTGATGCCGAACACGGAGGTATAGGCCGGATAGAAGCTGCAGTACAGGACGCCGCCCGCCGCAATGTTGAACGGAATCTGCAGCGTGCCGGCAAACTGGGGCGACAAGCCGACGGCAACCAGCAATCCGGCGCACAGATCGATGAACAGGAACACCATGATCCAGCAGACGCCGTACACAATGAACGGCAACTTGTTGCGCCAGCACGCGATGCCGGAGAAGAACAGAGCCTGCGTCAGGCGCAGGCCGTGCCAGGCCACCAGCACGGGCGCATGCCAGAACAGCGCCGCGATCACCACGTAGCAGATCGCGAACAGCATCAGCGGCATGGCCATGGCCGACAAAATCGGCTCCATGCTCTTTTCGACCGAGGCGATGCGCATGCCTTCCATCATCGAGTCGGAAAAGGGCAGGAAGATGGCCAGGCCTGTCACCAGGCAAAGACCGGCATACAGCAGGCCCATCAGGAACAGCTTGCGGAACACGCCCGGCTGCTTGAGGGGCTTGCCCCACATGGACGGCAGCATGACGCGGTCGGCCTCCACGTGCTTGCAGGCGGACAGTGTCATCAGGGTGATGATGGGCATCAGGGCCACGACGAGCATCGGGCCGACCGGCGGCGTGGCGGATGCGAAGACGACGAGCAGGCTGATGGCCATGGCCCAGGTGAACATGGCCAGGGGTTGCTTGCGGAACAGACGGAATCCGTCGCGGACCCAAAGCCAGCCGGACGTCGCGGGTAGAAATGCTGCTTGCATGGCTCTCTAGAGGAGGAGTTCTCTCAAATCGGGGGAGGCTGTTCCCATTATGGGGGGCGTAGCGGTTACGGCAAGACGGGCAGTTCCGACCGGTGGCGCGCTTGCAACACTCTTTCGAAGTGGCGCGGGTCGTGCGGCTTGAGCGTCTGCGCCGGGCGGGGCAGAAAGAAGTCATACAACCGCGACAGCCAGAAACGCAAGGCTGCCGCTCGCAGCATCTGGGGCCAGACTTCGCGCTCGGCGTCGGTGAACGGGCGCACCGCCGCGTAGGCAGCCAGCCAGGACTGCACCAGCTCGGGGATGAATTCGCCGGTGTCGCGTTCGATGCACCAGTCGTTGACGCTGACGGCCACGTCGAACAGCCAGGTGTCGCAGCCCGCGAAATAGAAGTCGATGATGCCGCCCATGAGCGGATCCTCGAACGTACCGGCGAAAAGGACGTTGTCGCGGAAAAGGTCGCAGTGGGCGGGTCCGGACTGCAGGGCCTGCCATGCGGGCGTCCTGGTGGCGGCTTGCTGGGCGGCCAGTTCGGACGTCAGCAGTTCGGCCTGGGCCGGGCTGAGAAAGGGCATGACCTTGGGCGCGGTTTCCAGCCACCACGACAGCCCACGCAAATTGGGCTGGTGAATCGGAAAGTCCTGCGCCGCGACGTGCGCACGGGCAAGGGTGGCGCCGGCGAGCGCGCAATGGGCGGGGCCGGGGGCGGGCTCGTAGCCGCCGGGCAGGCGCGACACGATGGCGCACGGCTTGCCGTGCAACGTGGTCAACCGGGTGCCGTCGCGCAGAGTCTGCGGCTGCGGCACCGGGATGCCGCGTTCGGCCAGGTGATACATCAGTTCGATGTAGAAGGGCAACTGAGCCTGCGTAAGCACCTCGAACAGCGTCAGGACATACTCGCCGCGGGTCGTGTACAAAAAATAGTTGGTGTTTTCGATACCCGCCGTAATGCCTCGAAGCGAGACAAACTCGCCCAGATCGAAATGCGCCAGCAGGGCGCGCGCGTCGTCATCGGATACGGGGGTGAATACGGCCATGGATCTTCGGTATGAGGGGTTAGCGGACGCGCGGACGGGCGAGCACGGTCGCGGCGCCGCAATTTTAGACCACATGGCGGGCAGCCTCCGCCAGCGGTTCCGCACGAGGCGCGGAACCCGGCGGGCACAATGTCGCCAAGCACCGTAAAATACCGCATCCCTTTGTTTTGTAGAGTGATTCTTGGACTCCCCCGACTGGCGGCTTTGCGTCGCCCCGATGATCGACGTCACTGACCGCCACTGCCGGTTCTTTCACCGTCTGCTGGCGCCGCGCGCCCGCCTGTACACCGAAATGATCACCACCGGTGCGCTGCTGCACGGCAACGTGGCCCGCCACCTGGACTTTGACGAGGCCGAGCATCCCGTCGCCTTGCAACTGGGCGGCAGCGAGCCTGATGCGTTGGCGCACGCCGCCAAGCTGGGCAAGCAATGGGGCTATGACGAAATCAACCTGAATTGCGGCTGCCCGTCCGAACGGGTGCAGAAGGGGGCCTTTGGCGCCTGCCTGATGGCCGAGCCGGCGCTGGTGGCCGACTGCATGAAGGCCATGCAGGACGCCGTGGACATTCCTGTCACGGTCAAGCACCGCCTGGGGCTGGACTACGACGAATCCTATGAATTCGTGCGCGATTTCGTGGGCAAGGTCTATGACACCGGTTGCCGCGTGTTCATCGCGCATGCGCGCAACGCCGTGCTCAAGGGCCTGTCGCCCAAGGACAATCGCGAAATTCCCCCACTGCGCTACGACGTGGTCTCACAATTGAAGCGAGATTTCCCGGATTGCACCTTCGTGCTCAACGGTGGGCTGGCCGATGCCGGGCAATCCGTGCAGGCGGCCGAAGTCTTCGATGGGGTGATGCTGGGCCGCGCCGCGTGGCATACGCCGCGCGTGCTGTCTGAGGTTTCAATGCAGTTGTGGCCATCGGTGCGGCTGCCGAGCGACGCGCAGGTCGTGGACGCCATGACGGAATACGCCGCGCGGCAGGTTGCGAAGGGCGTGCCGCTGCGGGTGATGACGCGACCGATGCTGGGCCTGGTAAATGGCCAGTCGGGGGCGCGGCGGTGGCGGCGGATGCTGTCGGATCCCGCCCTGTTGGCCGCGAACAATCCGGAACTGATCTACGACGCGTGGCGCAGCCAGCGTCATGCGCCTGGTGCGCGCGACGCCACGCGCGAGGCCGCGCCGGCCGGGATGTGAATCCGCAGCCGGCGCTGCAAGGGCGCCGGCGGGCTCAGGACTGGGCAGGTTCCGCGCTTTCGGCGGGCCAGTCGCGAATGTAGGCCTTCAGCATGTTGTTTTCAAACTGCTGGGCCGCAACGATGGCCTGCGCCATGTCATAGAACGAAATGACGCCCATCAGCGTGGGGCCATCCATGACGGGAATGTAGCGGGCGTGCTTTTCGAGCATCAGGCGCTGGACTTCGTCGGCGCTGGTGTTGGGCGACACGCTGACCGGCGCGTCGTCCATGATGGAACGGATGGTCGTATCGCCCGCGCCGCCATGCGCGTGCATGTGGCGGATGATTTCGCGGAACGTGAGCATGCCGGTCAATGTGCCGAATTCCATGATGACCAGCGAGCCTATGTCTTGTTCGCTCATGGTTTGCACGGCCTGGGCCACGGGCATGTCGGGCGACGCCGTATAGAGCGTATCGCCCTTGACGCGCAAAATCTCACTGACCTTCAACATCGATATCTCCTGGGGCGGACTGCGCCCTATGCTTTGCTATTTCTTGTTCGCTTCCAGTTGCAGCACCGGGGCGACTCCATTTGCGGTATTTTGCGCCTCTCCGCAGAGTTCTTCCAGCGTTGGCGTGGTTTGCGGCGAATTTACAGACGATGCGATGCGCAGGATGTCGGGGTCGTTGCGAACGCGGGATTGGCTCCGGTCCAGCAGAAAGCGATCCACGACAGGGGCCAGCGAGGTCTCGCGCGCGTCGCACGTCAGCATCCAGTTGTCTTCGGGACTGCGCGTGGCCAGTCCCATCGTGCTCAGCGTTTCCAGGACTTCATTGAGTTCATCCTGGTGCAACCGCAGCTGCGAGGCCAGCGTGTTGGCGGCAACGCCGCCGGGCGTCGCAAGCTGGGCGCGTCGCAGCGCGCGCAGCGCATCCAGCGCATCGACGAACGAGGCGCCCGGATAGCGGTTGATGTGCCAGCGGCCCAGCCGGATCAATGGCGCACTGGAGGCAAGCGTCGCGCCCAACAGCACGGCCAGCCAGGACAGGTAGATCCATAGCAGGAAGATGGGCAGGGTGGCGAAGGCGCCATAGATGACCGTATAGGTGGGAAACCGCGTCAGGTAAAAAGCGAACGCGGACTTCATGATTTCCAGCACGATGGCCGTGACGCAGCCCCCGATCAACGCGTCGCGCCATAGCACGTCGCGGTTGGGCACGACGACAAAGAGCGCGGCAAAGCCCAGGCCGGTCAGCACCAGCGGGATGAACGAGACGACGACACTGATGACTTCGGGCACGTCCTTGATGAGGCCCAGCGATTCGCGGGCCACAAACGAGGTCGCCCACAGGCTGGCGCCCGCCAGGACCGGGCCGAGCGTGATGATGGCCCAGTACACCAGCGCCCGCTGCGGCAGGGGACGCTGGCGCGAGACGCGCCAGATGTCGTTGAAGGCCTGGTCGATCGTCATGATCAGCAGCAGCGACGTGACCAGCAGAAACGCGCCGCCAATGGCGGTCAGGCGCGAGGCCTGGTGCGCGAACTGGTTCAGGTAGTCCATGATGTTGTCCGACACGGACGGCGGCATCAGGCTGGTGGTGAGGAAGTCTTCGAGGGCGACCCGGAATTCCTGGAACACGGGAAAGGCCGTGAACAGCGACAGCACCACCGCAAGCATGGGAACGATAGCCAGAACGGTGGTGAAGGTGAGGCTGGAGGCAACCTGCAGCAGCTTCTCTTCGTTGGCGCGTTGGAAGACAAAACGAAATACGCGTCCGGTCCTCGCGACCCGGGAAATGCGCGAGGTTGGTCGTTCTTTGACCGCCGGCGTAGCGGCGGCGGGCTCGGCGGGGCGATTCATCAGGCGATAATAGCAGCATGAATCCCGAACTCAACCCCCGCTTGCGCCTCGTGGCCTCGGTTTCATTGTTTGCCCTGATCGTGCTGTGCGTCGCCTGGGAAACCGTGGTGGCGCCGGTGCGGCCGGGCGGTTCCTGGATGCTGCTGAAAGCCTTGCCGCTGGCGTTTCCGCTGCGCGGCATCGTGCGCGGCAATCTCTACACCTACCAGTGGGCGGCCATGCTGTCGCTGCTGTATCTGATGGAAGGCGTGGTGCGCGCCATGTCGGATCCGGCGCCGCTGTCCGTTTTGATGGCGTGGGGCGAGATCATCTTGTCCACCACCTTTTTCCTTAGCGCCATCTTTTATGTGCGGCCCGCCAAGCGCGCTGCCCGGAGTCAACGCGCATGAATGCCCAGTCCCTGTCCGAACTTCAAGCCGTCAACTCCTTTGCGGCCCTGCCCGAGGCCTTCTACACCCGGCTGGCGCCGCGCGGGCTGAACAATCCGCGTCTGCTGCACGCCAACGAAGAGGCGGCCGCCCTGATCGGCCTGGATCCGTCGGTGCTGACCACCCCCGAGTTCCTGCAGGTGTTTTCCGGCGGGCAGCCGTTGCCGGGCGGGGATACGCTGGCCGCCGTGTATAGCGGCCACCAGTTCGGGGTGTGGGCGGGGCAGCTTGGCGATGGACGGGCGCATCTGCTGGGCGAAGTTCAAGGACCCGCGGGCGCGTGGGAACTGCAGCTCAAGGGCTCGGGCATGACGCCGTATTCGCGGATGGGCGACGGGCGGGCTGTGCTGCGGTCGTCCGTGCGGGAATACCTGGCCAGCGAGGCCATGTTCGGGCTGGGCGTGCCGACCACGCGCGCCCTGGCGCTGGTGGTTTCCGATGATCCGGTCATGCGCGAGACCGTCGAGACCGCCGCGATCGTGACCCGGATGTCGCCCAGTTTCGTCAGATTCGGATCGTTTGAACATTGGTCGTCGCGGCGCCAGCCCGACATGCTGAAAACGTTGGCCGATTATGTGATCGACCGCTATTACCCCGAATGCCGCGACGTGCAGACCGGCGATTCGGCGTCCGATACGGCCCCGTATGTGAATCTGCTGCGGGAAGTCACGCGGCGCACGGCGTTGCTGATGGCGGACTGGCAGGCCGTCGGGTTTTGCCACGGCGTCATGAATACCGACAATATGTCGATCCTGGGGCTGACGCTGGATTACGGACCCTACGGATTTATGGACGGTTTCCGGCTGGCGCATATTTGCAACCATTCGGATGCCGAAGGGCGCTATTCCTGGAACCGGCAGCCATCCGTGGCGCTTTGGAACCTGTATCGGCTCGGCGGCAGTCTGCACATGCTGGTGCAGGATGCCGACGCATTGCGCGCCGTGCTGGATGAATACGAAGCCATTTTCACGCGCGCTTTCCATGACAAGATGGGCGCCAAGATGGGTTTGGCGGCCTGGCGTCCCGACGATGAGGCACTGCTGGACGATCTGCTTAAACTGATGGACGCCAATCAGGCGGACTTCACGCTGTCCTGGCGCCGGCTGGCCGACGCCACGCAAGGGCAGCGCAGCGGCTTCGAGGATTTGTTTATCGACCGGCCCGCCGCCGGCGCCTGGCTGGACAGGCTGCTGGCCCGCCAGGCACAGGACGCCAGGCCTGCCGCGGAAACGGCTGCCGCCATGAATGGCGTGAATCCGTTATATGTGTTGCGCAACCACCTGGCGGAAGAGGCGATTCGCGCTGCCAAGGCCGGCGACGCCAGCGAGATCGAAACGCTCATGAAACTGCTGCGCAATCCCTTCGTCGCCCAGGACGGTTTTGAGCGCTATGCCGGGTTGCCGCCGGATTGGGCGGGCGGAATCGAAGTGAGTTGTTCGTCCTGAAGATGATTTTGCGATATCGTCGATGGCATTAATCCTGCGACATTCCCGCGATTAAGAAAAAAATCGCGGCCAAAATGTGAAATATCGCCGTTTTTTTCGCTGCAATCATTCGTTTCCATTGTAAAAGTCGTAAGATTGCCGGCTCCGGGGCATTTTTCAACGCGTGGGCGCTCCAGAGGAATTTGTCGACAATTTCAATGTAAAGCACTCTGAATATGCCTGGTGCAGATGGTTTGCTATGTATAGGTCTGCTTGAGGACGACGCCGATTTCCGCGAGGAACTGGCGTTGGGCTTGGGCGGCTACGGCTTTCGCGTGGCGTTCGCTTGTGACAATGCAGTGGCGTTCTACCGCCGCCTGCAGGAACAGCCGTGCGACATCGTCATTCTCGACGCCCATCTTCCCGGTGAAGACGGCTTTTCCGTTGCGACGCGACTGCGCGCCCTGAGCCCGGTGGGCATCGTCATGCTGACCGGCCGCAGCGCTCTGGAAGACCGCGTTCGCGGGCTGGAGGGCGGCGCCGACGTCTACATGACCAAGCCGGTGGACCTGCTGGAGCTCAGCTCGGTCATTCGCAGCCTGGCGCGCCGCATGCGGCTGGCCAAGGCGCCGCGCCCGGCCGACGCCGAAACGCGCGCGTCGGCCGATACGAACTGGTCGCTGCAGGACGGCGGCTGGATTCTCGTGGCGCCCGATGGCGCTTCGCTGCACCTGAGCGCGCAGGAACGGACGTTCCTGGTGGCCCTGATGGATGCCGCCGGCAGTGCCGTCAGCCGGCAGGCGCTGGCTGAACTCTTCCTGCCCGACAGCCCGGGCGGGTTTGAATTGCGGCGTATCGACGTGCTGGTCAGCCGTCTGCGCGCCAAGGCGCAGAGCGCCGGCCTCAAGCTGCCGGTGTTGTCGGTGCGAGGCCAGGGCTACGTGTTCGCGGCCTGATCCCGGACAAGGCCCGGGCCCCGGTTGAAGCCGAGGCCCGCGCGGCGCCTAAGCCGATTGCCCGTTGGCGGGCAGGGTAACGACAAAGCGTGTGCCCACGCCCACCTTGCTCTGCATCGTCAGCGATCCGCCCTGGCTCTGGCAGATGCGCCGCGCCAGATACAACCCGATCCCCATGCCTTGGGTTTCGCGATGCGCGGACCGCCGGAAGCGCGGCTCGAAGATCCGGGCCTGTTCCTCTTCTCCAATGCCGGGTCCCCGGTCCACGACGGCGGCCCAGGTCATGGCCGTGTCGCCGACCCGCGTGTGACCCGTCTCGATCCGCACGGGTTCGTTGGCCGGCGAATACTTGATGGCGTTATGGATCAGGTTGCGCACGACGACGCTGGTGAGCGGTCGATCGCAGAACACCGGCTGCGGCGCCTGCGCTTCGAGCACCAGGGCATGGGCCGTATCCGGCCGCATGGCGTTCACCACGTCGCGCACCAGGTCGGCCATGTCGGTCTGCTCGCCGCGCGGGCTCCAGGCATGTTCCTCGAGGCGATCCTGATTCAGCAACTGATCCATCAGTTCGGTCATGCGCGACACCGACCGGTGAATGCGCTGCAGCCGCGTGTCGACGGTTTCGCCGCTGTCCGACAGGATCATGTCCAGCGATTGCGCCGCGGCGCTGATGGTAGCGAGGGGCGCGCGCAGCTCGTGTGAAATCAGCGCGTTCATCTGCCGCTGCGTGTCCAGCGCGCCGGCAAGTTCGGCCAGCCGCAGTTCGCCTTGCGCCAGGTGTTCGGCGTCCGAGCCGGTGCCCTTGCTGCTGGCGGGCACGGCACTGTTGGAGGCATCCAGCGCCAGCCAGATGAGCGTGCCCGACACCAGCATCAATCTAAATACTTCGAAGCTCGCATCCGCGGCGTCTGCCCCGCTTGCGTGCCAGGCGTCGTGTCCAAGGATCCAAGCCGATGCGCCAAAGGCAAGCGTCAGCGCAAGGTTGGCCGGACGGCCAGACCGCTGCCGTATCGCAGTGGCCAGGAACCACAGCGCCAAGGGCACGCTCAGCGCTGCGCACACGCCTGCAATGGCGGCCGGCAACGCTCCGGATTCGGTTTCGTATACGAAGATCAGCGCCAGTGCGGCCACGCCGGACAGCGCGATGCTGATCCACCGGCACGCGGCGCCCAGTCCGGCGGCGATGCGCGATCCCTGCAGCAGAGGCGCGGTCAGCGCGAGCAGGGCGGCATAGGAGGCGGCCTGCAGCGCGCCGGGCGGCATCAGATCGGGCAGCGAACGGAACAGGCCTTCGACCAGCGCGAAGGCCATGCCCGCCGCATACAGGGCGTTGCGGGTGTGCGCCCAAGCCACGCCGCACACCATCGCGCAGGCGATGGCGACGCCGGCGGTCAGGCCCGAGTGCAGATTGTCGTAGCCGGCATGGAGTCCGTCGGCATTCAACCCATAAGCGAGCGCGTAGGCCGGCCAGAAGCAGGCGCACAGCAGCAGACCAACTCCCGACCAGACGGTTGTCCGGAAGAAGCCGGGCTGGCTTGCGCGAAGGTGGCGAAAACGCCAGCGGGTGCGAAGAAACAATCCTTCCGTCAACTAGGAACCCATTGGTGATCATGCGCGAGGTCTTGTGCGCGGGCGGAGTTTACGACAGCCCCGCTGATCGCGCGGACGCCGATTTCTTCCAGGACGAGCTGCGTGGCCGTGTCTGGCACGTCGGCCGCATAGACCGACATGCCAAGCGTCATTGCGGTCGCGACCACGGTGGCGGCCAGGTGCTGGCTGCCGGGACTTTGCAGGAGGCCGCCGATGAAACTGCCGCTCAACGTGACGTACGAGACGGGATATTCATGCAGGTGTTCCATGGCGCCGAACTGCTGTGACAGCCGCGACACCCCGACCCGTCCGCCGGCGCCGATGACGATATCGCAGAGTTGGCGCACATCGGCGCCTTGTTCGACGAGTCCCGCAGCGTCGACTTCCAGAATCAGCCGCGCCGACAGCGCGGGCCGGTCGTCGAGCATGCGTTCAAGGCGGGTGAAGAAGGATCCCTGGGCAAGCGTGGCCAGCGATACCGGCACGGTGAGCGCGCCATCATGGGTGAACAGCCAGTCGAGGCCCAGACGGATCGCCTGGATGTCGCATTCGGCGGACAGGCCCAGACGCACGGCCGGCGGCATGAAGATCGAGGCGGGCACGGGATCGGTGCCGGAAGCATCGTGCAGCGTCAGGCAGGCCTCGTGGTGCAGCAAGGCGCCGGACAGGTCATGCAACGGCTGTGCCGTCAATGAGAACCGGTGTTGCTCCAACGCCGTGATCAGCGCGTCGTGCCAACTGTATTCACCGATGCGGGTGCTGTCGGCGGCCTGGCTTGCCGGGGTGATCTGGTCGTCGTCCGCGCTCTCTGCGCACATCAGCGCATGGTCCAGGCGCGCCAGGATGTCGCTCATGTTGTCGCCCGGGGCAAACGCCGCCATGGCCAGCGCCCACCGGCACCAGCCGCATTTGTCCATCGGCACGCGCAGCGACCGCAACTCGCGCCGCACGCGTTCAGCCAGCACGCTCGCCTGCGGCGCGGAGGTGCGCGGCAGCAGCAGGGCGAAATCCGATCCGCTGATCCGGGCGATCAGCGTGCCCGGTCCGCCAAATTCCTGCACCAGCTTGCGCAGGCGCTCCGACGATGAGCGCAGCCACTGGTCGGTGAAGGCGCGCGACAGGTGACGATTGATCTGGGCGAGGTCGCGTTGACGGAACATCAGCAGATGGCCGCCGGCTTCGTCGGATTTGTCGGCCAGCGCAAGCCTGAACTGGTCGACAAAATGCTTGCGGTTCGACAGGCGCGAGATGGGATCCCGGTAGATCTCGCTTTGCAGCGATTCGATGCGGGCATTCTGCTCTTCGACCGTGGCGGCGACCCGGCGCTGCGCATCGACCAGCGCCTGGTCCACGCCAGGCATTTCGCATGAACCGGTCAGCGGCGCGACGGCGCCGGGGGCCAGGGCGCGCACGCGTTCGCAGATGTCGCGCGACGTGCGGGCCTCGATCCAGCGCACGAGATTGGTGGCGAACAGCGCCCAGAACGCGGCCGCCGCCAGCACCAGACCCAGCACCCGGATGCCGCCTTGCCACAGCGTGTCGCGGGCCAGACGCGCATCCGCCTGCACGGTGAGGGTGCCTTTGGCTTGCCCGCCGGGAATGACAAACGGCCGCGAAACGGCCGGCGCTTCCATGTTCAGCCAGGCGGCGCGCCAGTCGCGTTCGCGGCCCGCGGCGGTCGGCCCCGCCCGGCGCTCCACACGCGGTGCGTTCCCTTCGTTCGTGATATTGACCAGCGCATACAGGCCCTGGCCGAACAATTCATCGGCCAGCTCGACCTGCTCGCGGTGGCTGCCTGAACTGTGCGACAAGGCCCAGGCGAGCGCGTTGGCGCCCGATTCGCTTTGCTGGGCGAGCTGCGTATTCAGATAGCGGTGCGCCGCCAGCATCCCGAGGGCTTGAGCGCCCAGCAGGATAAAGCCGACCAGAAGGGCGGAGCATAGAAGCAGCCGGCGTAGTGTGGGCATGTACTTGCGAGTCCCTTCTTGGGCTGGCGCGGGATGAAAACCTGGATATCAAACGTGACACACGTTACGAAACGACAACCGACAATGCGGCCTGTGTAATGGGTCCTGTCACAGAACGCACAGAATATTACGAAATCCTCGGTCATATCAGACAAGGTGTGTAATTATTTCGTTCGTGAGAATCGGCCGTTTGAGAACTATTGAGACACTGCGTATTAATTTTTGGGGTTGCAGTGTCGTAGATGGGTCGAGGCATGGCGAGAGGACCGGTCCGTGACCGCTATCCAAGGACCCCGCCATGACCGCTGCGAGCAACATAGGATCCGAAGAAAGTCAGGAGAAAGGGGCGCGTTGCCTCCGAAATGTGGCGTTTTTTTGCAAAAACAATGCATAATTTAAAATATGTTACAGCTCCCGGGCCCGTGGCCGGGCCGCAACGTCGGGGGCATTGGATAGGGGGGCTCCGTGCGTGAGAGTTACCTGCTCGCACTGTGCCTGACGCTCGCGGGCGCACTTGCAGCGATCAGTCTGCTGTTCTTCCGCCGGGATCGTGCGCTGCGCCGCCGACTTACGCGGGATGAACTGACCGGCCTCCTTAGCCAACAGGAGCTGCATCGTCGCGTGCGTGCCTGGCTGGGCCAGCCCCAGGGGACGACGCGCCGCGGCGCCTTTTTTCTCATCAGTTTCGAACACTACGCTCAGATCAGCGCCATGCTGCGCGCCGGCGAGGACCAGGCGTTGCTGGTTCAGGTGGCGGATCGCATCAGCCTGGTCGCACGCACGCTCGGCGGCATGGCAGCCCGCACCGGCGCCGATTCGTTCACCGTCTGTGTGCCCGGCGTGGACGAGGAGGGCGCTGCCCAGGTGTCCGCCAAGCTGCTGGCCGACCTGAGCGCCCC
>NZ_DAMCTG010000019.1:0-71303 GCF_032113835.1 Achromobacter sp.
CGTCTCCGACAAACCGCTGCACGGCGAGCTGAAACTGCCCGGCATGGCCAGCGCCTTCTATCGGCGCCAGGTCAATCAGCATCTGGAAATCGGCATCCGGGCGCTGGAGCGGCTGCGCGACATGCCGCCGGAACGGCTGCATTCGCGCAAGCTGCGTACGTTCATGGAAACGGCGTTTCAATAAAACGGCCGCCGTAGCGGGGCCTCGGGGGCGGATCCGTCCCCGGTCCCCGGCCATTTTTCATGTCGGGGCCGATTGCGCTATTCTCGCGCGTTGCTCGGTAATCCCAGGGCGTTCGCAGCCCATTCTCGCGAGCGCCATCCAGACGTGAAGGAACGCATTTTGGCACCATCGGAACACGATGACCGTCGCTCAGGCGGCACGCGCAACGCGCAGGCGGACAGGCCGTCCGAATTGCGGCGCACGCTGTCGGCGCGCCACCTGACCATGATCGCAGTGGGCGGGTCCATCGGCACCGGACTCTTCGTGGCGTCGGGCGCGACCATCGCCAAGGCCGGCCCCGGCGGCGCGTTGCTGGGCTATGTGCTGATCGGCATCATGGTCTATTTCCTGATGACCAGCCTGGGCGAACTGGCGGCCGCCATGCCGGTGTCCGGCTCGTTCTCGACCTATGGCGCGCGCTACGTCGAAGACGGTTTCGGCTTCGCGCTCGGGTGGAACTATTGGTACAACTGGGCGGTCACGGTGGCGGTCGACCTGGTCGCGGCGCAGCTCGTCATGGCGTACTGGTTTCCCGATGTGCCCGGCTTCTATTGGAGCGCGTTGTTTCTGGCCATCACTTTCGGACTGAACGCCATGTCCGCCCGCGGATTTGGCGAGGCGGAATTCTGGTTTGCGCTGATCAAGGTGATTGCCGTGCTGGCCTTCGTCGTCATGGGCGTGATGATGCTGCTGGGCATCATCCGGGGCGGCGAGACGGGCGGGCTGGCCAACTGGACGGTGGGTGACGCGCCCTTCGCGGGCGGCTTCGCCGCGCTTATCGGCGTGGCGATGGTGGTGGGCTTTTCCTTCCAGGGCACCGAACTGATCGGCATTGCCGCCGGTGAATCCAAGGACCCGGCGCGCAATCTGCCGCGCGCGGTGCGCCAGGTGTTCTGGCGCATTCTGCTGTTCTACGTGGCAGCCATCCTGGTCATCGGCCTGCTGATTCCCTATACCGACCCGCACCTGCTGCGTAATGATGTCAAGGACATCAGCGTCAGCCCGTTTGCGCTGATCTTTGAACGGGCAGGCCTGTTGGCCGCTGCCTCGATCATGAACGCGGTGGTGCTGACCTCGGTGCTGTCCGCCGGCAACTCCGGCATGTACGCGGCCACGCGCATGCTCTACAGCCTGGCCCGGGAAGGCAAGGCGCCGCTGATCTTTGGCCGCATTTCGCGCGGCGGCGTGCCCCTGTGGGCGTTGCTGGCCACCACCGCAGTGGCAGCGCTGTGCTTCTCCACCTTCCTGTTCAGCCCCGAAGAGGTCTATATCTGGCTGCTCAACACGTCGGGGATGACGGGGTTCATTGCGTGGCTGGGCATCGCCATCAGCCACTACCGTTTCCGCCGGGGTTACGTGAAACAGGGCAACAGCCTGGCGGATCTGCCGTATGTGTCCCCGTTCTTTCCCTTCGGTCCGATCTTTGCGTTCGTGCTGTGCCTGATCATCACGCTGGGTCAGAACTACCAGGCGTTCCTGCAGGACAAGATCGACTGGGGCGGCGTGGTCGCCACCTACATCGGCATTCCGCTTTTTCTGCTGATCTGGGCCGGCTACCGCCTGACGCGCGGATCGCGCTTTGTCAGCTACCGCGACATGCGCTTTCCGGACGCCCGCGCACGCAGCGAATATCTGGATTCGGCGCTGCGCGGCGAGCCGGCGACGGGCGAGAGCCGGTAAGGGTTGACGGCCATGCGGGGGAAGCAGCCCCCGCGAGCCGCCACTCCCCTTACTCGATGTTCTGCGCCTGCTCGCGCATCTGCTCGATCAGCAGCTTCAGGTCCATGGCGGCGCGGGTGACTTCCATGCTGCCCGCCTTGGAGCCCAGCGTGTTGGCTTCGCGGTTCATTTCCTGGAACAGGAAATCCAGGCGCTTGCCCGCGCTGCCGGCGTTCTTCTTGCCGGCTGCGGCCTTGCCGCCGCCGTCGGACAGCAGGTGACGCAGTTCTTCCAGGTGCGAACGCAAACGCGACAATTCCTCGGCCACGTCGATGCGCAGGGCGAAGAGGTTGGCTTCCTGCGACAGGCGTTCGGACAGTTCCGCGCCGGAAATGTGGGTGAATCCGCCGGGGAAGGCGGATTCCACGCTTTCGCGCAGCTTGGCGGCCTGGCGTTCGCGGTGGTCGGCCAGCAGTTGCGGCAGATGCGCCTGCACGATGTCCACGACGCGCGCGACGCCATCGGCGCATTCGCGCATCATGCCGGCCAGGCGTTCGCCTTCGCGCTCGCGGCCTTCCTGAAGTTGGGTCAGGGCCTGCTGCGCGGCCTGCAGGCACGCGGCGCCCCAGATCTGCGGATCCAGGGCGTCATTGCCGCGCTGGCCGGGCCAGTTGAAGAGTTCCGCCAGACGCGGGGAGGCGATGTCCGGGATGATGCGCCGCGCGGCCTGCAGCTGTTCGGCCAGGCTGTCGAGCCAGGTGGGATCCAGCTTGGACAGGTCGGCACTGGCTGCACGGGTGAAGGACACGCGGATTTCGACCTTGCCGCGGGCCAGGTTGGCGGTCAGCAGTTCGCGTAGGGGCGTTTCCACGTGGCGCAGTTCGTCGGGCAGGCGGAAATACAGGTCGAGAAAGCGGCTGTTGACGCTGCGCAGTTCTATGGCGAGGGCGCCTTGTTCTAAGTCTGCGCGGGCGTTGCCGAAGGCGGTCATGCTGCGGATCATGGTGTGCGTGTCCTGGTGATTCTTGGAATAGGAGCCGGTTGCGCCGGGGCCCGCGGCGCCCAGGTCCTGGGCAGCGGGTCTGTGTTTTCAACCGGATACATCGCGGCAGGATACTCCAAGCGTGATTGTCCCGTGGCGCCTGCCCGTACAATGCCGCGAATCGAAGCCAAGTCTGGAGCCTGTTGTGACCACCATCCCCACGAATGCCCGGCCGTCGGGCCGCGCCGCCGACCAACTGCGTCCGTTCAGCCTGGAGCGCGGTTTCACGCGTTACGCCGAAGGCTCCGTGCTGGTGAAGGCGGGCGATACCCATGTGCTTTGCACGGCAAGCGTCCTGGACAAGGTACCGCCTTTTCTGAAGGGCAAGGGCGAAGGCTGGGTAACGGCTGAATACGGCATGTTGCCGCGGGCCACGCATACGCGCGGCGACCGCGAGGCCGCGCGCGGCAAGCAGAGCGGCCGCACGCAGGAGATCCAACGCCTGATCGGACGCAGCCTGCGGGCGGTGTTCGACATGAAGGCGCTGGGCGAACGCACGCTGCATCTCGATTGCGACGTGCTGCAGGCCGACGGCGGCACGCGCTGCGCCAGCATCACGGGCGCCTGGGTCGCGGCGGCCGACGCGGTCGGGCTGCTGATGAAGCGTGGCGATCTGGCCACCAATCCGATCCGCGACGCCGTGGCTGCGGTGTCGGTGGGTCTGGTCAACGGCCAGGCGGTGCTGGACCTGGACTACCCGGAAGATTCCGCGTGCGACGCCGACGTGAACGTCATCATGACGGGCAGCGGCGCCTTCGTGGAAGTGCAGGGCACGGGCGAAGGCGCGACGTTCACGCGGACTGAGCTGGACACGATGCTGGTGCTGGCGGAGAACGGTATCGCCAATCTGGTGAAGGCCCAGCGCGCAGCGCTGGCGTGAGCAGGCGGCGCGTGGCGCGGCATTGAACACGGTGTCTGACACCCTTGTGAGATGACCGGCAGCTGACGGATGTGCCTGTAGGGTGTCAGACACCTGCAGCGTGATCTGGTCGGTGCGTGGCGGGGCATTGAACACGGTGTCTGACACCCTTGTGAGATAACCGGCAGCTGACGGATGTGCCTGTAGGGTGTCAGACACCTGCAGCGTCACCTGCAGCACCTGCAGCGTAGCCACAACGCAAAAAAGCCGCATGTGCGGCTTTTTTTGCGTCTGAGTCGCCGGCTATCGCGAATTACTTCGGCAGCAGCGCCTCCACTTTGCCCACCTTCTCCAGCCCCCAGATCGTCGCGATCAAGCCGCGCAGTTCCTGTTCCGTCGCGGCATCGGCGTACCTGCCCAGGCTGAGCGTCTTGTCCTCGATCTCAGGGCGGCTGAGCGTATTGCCCGGGTCGCCCTTGGGTTCGTCGACGCGGCCATGCAGCACGCGGCCGTCGCGGGTGTACACCGTGACCTTGCCGATCCAGCGTTGCGGATAGGCGCCGTCAACTTCAGGATCGAGCGCCATTTCCACCTTGCCGCGGAAGGCGGCGACGCCCGGGTCGTCCAGGCCCGCGTCGAATTCCGCCAGGCCCGCGCGGCCCTGGCGCGCGATCAGTGCCAGCACCGTCCCCATCGAGAACTTGGACTGATGCACCGTCTGCGGATTGACGACCGGGCCGAGGACGTCGATGGCGCCCTGGTGGACGTGCGCGACGACGCGCTCGACGTCGGCCTCGGTCAGTTTGTTTTCCCGCAGCGCCTGCTGCAGCGCGTCGGCTGCGGGGTGCGTGTGGCGGCACGAGGCATGGAACTTGAACGACGTTTCGGCCAGCGCCCAGCGCTCGCCCAGGCGGTCGCACAGGCGGCTGGGATCGGCGTCGGTGGACATGCCGGCCGCCATGCCCTGCGGGCCTTCCAGGATGTGGCGCGCGCCGGTGAAGCCCTCGCGCGCCAGATAGGCCGCGGTGATGCCGTCGGCGGCTGCCTTGGCGGTGTGAAGCTGCTTGGAGTCGGCGGCGTCGCGCAGGAATTCCCACAGGCCCGCCGCTTGCGTGCCGGCCGAGCCCAGCGCGTGCAGCATCTGTTCAGGGGACAGGCCGAGCAGCCGGCCGGTGGTGACGGCGGCGGCCAGCGTGCCTGCCGTGCCGGTCGTATGGAAGATCTTGTAGTGCGAGCGCCCCAGGAACTCGCCGACGCGAATGCCGACCTCGTAGCCGGCGACGGCGGCGGTGAGCAGATCGCGGCCCGAGGAGCCCAGCGCCTGCGCCACGGCCAGGGCAGGGGGGAACACCACGGCGGCCGGGTGAAAGACCGAGCCGTTATGCACGTCGTCCTGTTCCACGACATGTGCGGCGGCCGCGTTCACCATGGCGGCGAAGAGCGGCGTGGTGCGGCGGCGGGTGATCAGGACTTCGCTGGGGCCGTCGGTTGGCCCCATCGCGGCGGCGTAGCGGTCGATGGCCTGGACCGCACGGGCCGACGCGCCGGCCAGGATGGAGGCCAGGCAATCGAGCAGCAGGTCTTCGGCGCGGCGCAGCACCGGGGCAGGAATGTCTTCGTAGCGCAGGTTGGCGGCAAAGGCCGCGAGTTCGGCGCTCAGGTGCGGGGTGTCTTTGTCTGCGGTCATGTCGGAAGATGGCGTGTCAGAAGGAGCGGGGCAGGCCCAGGATGTGTTCGGCAACGTACGACAGGATCAGGTTGGTGGAAATGGGCGCCACCTGATAAAGGCGCGTCTCGCGGAACTTGCGTTCGACGTCGTATTCGTTGGCAAAGCCGAAGCCGCCGTGGAACTGCAGGCAGGCGTTGGCGGCTTCCCACGAGGCGTCGGCCGCCAGCAGCTTGGCCATGTTGGCCTGGGCGCCGCAGGGCTCGTGGGCATCGAACAGCCGGCAGGCCTCGTAGCGCATCAGGCTGGCCGCCTCGACGTTGATGTGCGCGCGCGCAATGGGGAACTGCACGCCCTGGTTCTGGCCGATGGGGCGGCCGAACACCACGCGTTCCTTGGCGTAGGCGGTGACCTTGTCGACGAACCAGTAGCCGTCGCCGATGCATTCGGCGGCGATCAGTGTGCGCTCGGCGTTCAGGCCGTCCAGGATGTACTTGAAACCCTTGCCTTCTTCGCCGATCAGGTTTTCCTCGGGGATTTCCAGGTTGTCGAAGAAGAGCTCGTTGGTCTCGTGGTTGACCATGTTGGGTATCGGGCGGATCGACATGCCGTGCTTGACCGCGTGGTGCAGGTCGACCAGGAAGATCGACATGCCTTCGGACTTGCGCGTGACCTGATCGAGCGGCGTGGTGCGCGCCAGAAGAATCATCAGATCCGAGTGCTGCACGCGCGAGATCCAGACCTTCTGACCGTTGATGACATAGCGGTCGCCGCGCTTGACGGCGGTGGTCTTGATCTTGGTGGTGTCGGTGCCGGTGGTGGGTTCGGTGACGCCCATCGATTGCAGGCGCAGTTCGCCGGCGGCGATGCGGGGCAGGTATTCGCGCTTCTGGGCTTCGGAGCCGTGGCGCAGCAGCGTGCCCATGTTGTACATCTGGCCGTGGCAGGCGCCGGAGTTGCCGCCGCTGCGGTTGATCTCTTCCATGATGACCGAGGCTTCGGTCAGGCCAAGGCCCGAGCCGCCGTATTCCTGCGGGATCAGCGCGGCCAGCCAGCCGGCTTCGGTAAGGGCGCGGACGAAGTCTTCGGGGTAGCCGCGCTCTTCGTCGACCTTGCGGAAATATTCGGAGGGGAATTGCGCGCAGAGGTCGCGCACGGCTTCGCGGATGTCCTGGTAGGCGTGGGAGGCTTGGTGCATTTGGCTGACTGTTCTATGTGAAGGAATGGTTCGGTACAGGGTCGAATGTGCCGCAAGGGCGCGCACGTGCCAATTCACAAATCATTAATACGGGGTTCCTGAACGCAAAAGCGCGCTTTCATGACGGCAGTGCGTCATGTCCCCGCCGAGTTGTGTCAAGAAATTGCCAAACTGCATCTCCATAATCCATGGCACTGCCGCGCATTGCGGCCCAGGCTATACACGGATGGATATGCGGAAAAATCTGAGAGTCACGACGGCGCTATCGGCCATTCTTGCGTTGTTCGTCGTGCTGTTCGCCGTCGCTGCGGCGGCGGGCATCACGGTATTGCGCGACAACCGCGCGGATATCGAGGCCCTGGGCCGAGGCAGCATCGAACGGGCGAGCGACCTTGCCGACATGACCAGCCGGCTGTTCCAGGCGCGGGCGGCGCTGACGGACGCCAAGACGGCGATGGAAGGCGGTCTGGAAGAAGCGCGCAACACGTCGCTGGCGCAGGCCGATGCGCTGCTCAAGCAGGCGGCCGCCAGTCTGGCGCGCCTGCGCGCCAATCCCGACGACAGCGCCCAGGGCGCGCCGCTGTTCGGCCAGGTGTTGACGGCCTATGCCGCCTTTGCCGACCAGACGCTTGCGCCCATGAGCAAGGCGATCCAGGGCTGGAACGGCATCGAGGTCAACCGGCTGACGGACAAGGCGCTGCCCGCCAGCGGCGCGGGCTATGTCAAACAGGTGGAGGCCTATCAGGCCTACGCCCGCGAACACGGGCAGGAAGCGGTGGCCGGCGCAAGCCGCACCCTGGAACGCGTGATCGTGGTGGCGGCGGCCGTGCTGGGCTTCGTGCTGGTGCTGGCCATCCTGATCCGGCTGGGGTTTCGCCGCAGCATCGTGCGGCCGCTGAACGAGGCGGGGGCGCACTTTGACCGCATCGCGGACGGCGACCTGACCGGCGCGATCACGCAGCGCGGCGACAACGAGATCGGCGTGCTGTATTCGGCCATGCGCCGCATGCAGTCGGGGCTGTCGACCGCGGTCGCGTCGGTACGCCTGGGCGTCGAAGAGATCCATACGGGCGCCGGCGAAATCGCGGCAGGCGGCGCGGACATGTCGGACCGCGCGGCCCGGCAGGCGGGCTCGCTGCAGGAAGCCGCGGCCAACATGACGCAGCTGTCGCACACCGTGCAAATGACCGCCGGCAACGCGAACCTCGCCAGCCGTCAGGCGGTCAGCGCCACGCAGTTGGCGCAGCGCGGCGGCCAGGCCGTCGATGAAGTCGTTCACAGCATGCAGGGCATCGCCGACAGCGCGCGGCGCATCGGCGAGATCGTCGGCGTGGTGGACAGCATCGCGTTCCAGACCAACATCCTTGCGCTCAACGCGGCCGTGGAAGCGGCGCGCGCGGGCGAGCAGGGCAAGGGCTTTGCCGTGGTGGCGGGTGAAGTGCGGTCGCTCGCGCAGCGCAGCGCCCAGGCGGCGCGCGAGATCAAGGGCCTGATCGAAGACTCGGCCGCGCGCGTGGATGCCGGCGTGCGCCATGTGAACCTGGCGGGCGACACCATGCGCGACATGGTGGCTTCCGTGGACCGCGTGACACAGATCGTGAACGAGATTTCCAGCGCCGCCGCTGAACAGGCGGCCGGCATTGCGTCGGTGAACGATGCGGTGGCCGACATCGAGCGATCCACGCAGGAAACGGCCGCCATGGTCGAAGAGACAGCGGCTGCCGCGGCGGCGCTGGAAGCCCAGGCGCAGGGACTGCGCCGGGCCGTGGCCAAATTCCAGATCGCGCAGGGCGCGCAGACGGCGGCGCGCGAGGCCTCAGCCGGTGAGCTGCGGCAGGTCGGCGCCTGTGTAGCGCTCGGCCACGAGCGACAGGTTCCCGTGCTTGACCTTGTGCTTGACGTGGGCGGCCGCCGAGGCGATGTCCTCAGGGCGGATGCGCTCGCATAACGAGGGCGTGACGGTCAGGGCGCCCACGCCCAGCGTCACGAACGGAAAGAAGCGCGGCACGCCGTAACGGTCCTCGGCCTCGATGCCGCCGTTGCGGCGGCCCTGTTCGTCGTACAGCGCCATGGCGCCCTCGTTGAACTCGGCAATGATGCGCTCGATGCGGGCCATCCAGTCCGGGCTGCGCAGCAGCACCACGAAGTCGTCGCCGCCCACATGCCCCACGAAATCCCGCTGTGGATCGCAATGGCGCTTGATGACGTCGGCGGTCAGCATGATCATGTCGTCGCCGCGCCAGTAGCCGTACACGTCGTTGAAGGGCTTGAAGTTGTTCAGGTCGCCGTAGCAGATGGTGAAGTCGGCGGCGTCTTCGAGCAGCGTGGCGATGTGCCGGCTGATGGGGATGTTGCCGGGTAGGGACGTCAGCGGATTGGCGTAGCGCGCCGCCTCGATGCGCATCTCGGTGACCGAGCGCACCAGGGTTTCGCCCGTGGCCAGGCCGTCGTAACGGCCGTCGCGCGTGATGATGAGCCCGTCCATCAGGTAGCGCTGGTCTTCGGAAATCAGTACGTGGCTCAGCTGGTCGATCGACACGTTCACGTCCACCAGCACCGGCTCGGCGTTCATGAAGGTGGAACAGGCGTCGCGGCCGAAGAGCTCGCGCGTGTAGCGCTGCGCGTAGTGTTCGGAGAAGTCCCGCCGGTTGATGATGCCGACAGGCCGGTTGTCGGCGTCGACCACCGCCACGGCGTGCAGGTTCTTGTGCTCGATGAAGAGGCGATGCACGTCATCGTTGGTGTGCTTGGTCAGCAGGGCGGCCGGCGCCTCGACCCGCAGGCTGACGGCGGTGCCGCCGGCGGCGCGCTGAGATACCGGCGCCGACGTGCGCGAACGCAGCGACTCGCGCAGCGGCGGCGTCAGTTCGGTCAGCAGGGTTTCGTCGGGCATGCCCAGGAACCAGCCCTGCGCGTAGCGGATGTCCAGCTCGCGCACGACGGCCAGGTCCTCGGCGGTTTCGATGCCTTCGGCAATCACCGACGTGCCCAGGTGCTGCGCCACCTTCAGAATGGCGCGAACCATGTTCTGCTTGCGCTCGTCGTGGCCGATGCCGTCAAAGAAATACCGGTCGATCTTGACCAGCTCGGGCTGGGTTTCGGCCCAGAGCTGCAGGTTGGAATTGCCGACGCCGTAGTCGTCGAGCGCGATGCGCATGCCGGCTTCGCGCAGGCAGGCAAACGCGTTGTGCAGTTCGCCCATGCGGTCCGACAGCGGATCCTGCTCGGTCAGTTCGACGACGATGCTGGCCGGTTCCAGTGCGCAGTCCTTGAGCAGCCTGCCGGGCATGTCGTGACCCCAGAGGGTCCAGTAATGGAGCAGGGCGGAGCCGGACAGGTTCAGGAACAACTTGCCGGCGGCGTCGTTCTGTTCGAACCCGCGCGCGCCCGCGCGAAAACTGGCCAGTTCAAGCTGCGGGTGCAGCCCCTGGCGGCGCGCTTCGGCAAACAGGGCGTCGGGAAAGTGCAGGGGGGTGTCGGCGGGGCCGCGGATCAGGCTTTCGTGGCCGTAGATGCGGCTGTGTGACAGGTCGACGACCGGTTGGAAGCGGGGCCGCAACAATCGTTCGCGCAGGATGCCAGCCAGGCTGGCGTGCGCGGGCGCACCGCCCGGGGGATTGAGCGGAGCACGGGCCGCGGCGGGCCGTGGCAAAGCGTGAATGGAGTTCATCGCCGGGGCATTGAGATACGATCAGTGACAAGATCGGTCATATTGACAACAAAATATGTCTGCGTTGTTGCGCCATGTCGTGACGTGCAATCTTCAGTCGCTGTTACATCCGTGTCAACAACGAATTCTTACGTTCGTGGTACCCACGCCAATATCGTGGGATGCCCGCCCGCCGCCGGCCGCGCCCTATACAATCCGGCCTATGACTTCCCCCAAGATTCCCGACTCCCTGCGCCGCGTTGTCCTGGCGTCCAACAACGCCGGCAAGCTGCGCGAGTTCTCCGCCTTGTTCGCGCCACTGGGCATCGAACTGGTGCCGCAGGGCGACCTCGGCGTGCCGGAAGCCGAAGAGCCGCATGTCACGTTCGTGGAAAACGCGCTGGCCAAGGCGCGCCATGCCAGCCGCCTGACCGGATTGCCCGCGCTGGCGGACGACTCGGGCCTGTGCGTGGCCTCGCTGGACGGCGCACCCGGCGTGTACTCGGCGCGTTATGCCAAGATGCACGGCGGCGAAAAGTCCGATGCGGCCAACAACGCGTTGCTGGTGCGCAACCTGGCATCCGTCGCCGACCGCAGTGCCTGGTATGTCGCTGTGCTGGCGCTGGTGCGTTCCGAGAACGACCCCCGTCCGCTGATCGGCGAAGGCCTCTGGCACGGCGAGATCATCGACGTGCCGGAAGGCGCCAACGGCTTTGGCTACGATCCGCACTTCTACCTGCCCGACATGGCGCTGACCGCCGCGTCGCTGGATCCCGACGAAAAGAACCGGGTCAGCCATCGCGCCCGGGCGCTGCGCGAGCTGCTCAGCAAGCTGAGCCACGCTTGACCACGGCGCCGCCAAGGCGCCAGGAATTTTTTCGCATGTCCATCACCATTCCCATCCGCAACGATATGGGCGCGACCAAGTCGCGCCTCGTTGTTCCCGCGGGCGCCACGCTGACCAGCCTGCCGCCGCTGTCGGTCTACGTCCACGTGCCGTGGTGCGTGCGCAAGTGCCCGTATTGCGACTTCAACTCCCATGCCGCGCCGGGCGAGATTCCCGAACGCGCCTATCTGGATGCCTTGCGCAGCGATCTGGAACAGTCGCTGCCATCCATCTGGGGCAGGCAGGTGATTTCCGTCTTCATCGGCGGCGGAACGCCCAGCCTGCTGTCGGCCGCCGGCCTGGACGAGCTGCTGGCAATGCTGCGGGCGTACCTGAACTTGTGGCCGGACGCCGAGATCACGATGGAAGCCAATCCCGGCACGGCCGAGGCGGGCCGTTTCCGGGATTACGCGGCCAGCGGCGTCACGCGGTTTTCGCTGGGCATCCAGAGCTTTGACGATGCGCAGTTGAAGAAGCTGGGCCGCATCCATGATGCCGCCCAAGCGCGTGCGGCCATCGAGATGGCGCAACGGGCGGCGCCCCGGGTCAACCTGGACATGATGTTCGCCTTGCCCGGCCAGACGCTGCAGGCCTGTACGGCCGACCTGCGCGAGGCGATCTCGTTCGGCACCGAGCACCTGTCGCTGTATCACCTGACGATGGAGCCGAACACCGTCTTCGCCAAGTTTCCGCCCGAAGACCTGCCGGACGACGACACCAGCGCCGCCATGCAGGACGCGGTGGAAGCCGAACTGGCCGCGGCGGGACTGGCGCGCTACGAGGTGTCGGCCTACGCCAAGCCGGGCGCCCGCTGCCGCCACAACATGAATTACTGGGAGTTCGGCGACTACCTGGGCATCGGCCCGGGCGCGCACGGCAAGCTGTCGTTTCACGACCGCATCGTGCGCGAGTCGCGTCTGCGCGGTCCGGATTCCTGGATGCAGGCCGCCATGGCGCGCGACGGCAGCCATCTGGCCGAAAGCCGGCAGGTCGGTCCGGACGAACTGCCGTTCGAGTTCATGCTCAACGCGTTGCGCCTGAAAGAGGGCGTGGCCGCCACGACGTTCGACGAACGCACCGGTTTGTCGCTTGCCGTCATTGCGCACCAATTGGAGGCAGCCTCGAAACGGGGCCTGCTCGACGCCGATCCCACCCGCCTGCGCGCAACGCCGCTGGGCTGGCGCTTCCTCAACGACCTCCAGGAAATGTTCCTGTAAGGTGCAAGCACCAGGATGGGGCAGACATGCCCCACCTTTTGCACCATAGTGGTGCTACATTTCCCCAAGACTGACCTGCCTCCCCCCGGGAATACCGGGGCTAAACCTGGCACGCTTATTGCTTCCCTCTTTTATGCCAGTCGACGGGCAAAGCCCTCGACCCTTTTATCTAATGGAGATGACATGGCAAGCCCGAAAGACGTCCTGAAACAGATCGCCGATAACGAAGTGAAATTCGTGGATTTCCGCTTTACCGATACGGTTGGCCGTGAGCACCACGTTTCCGTGCCCACCACCGCTATCGATGAAGACAAGCTGGAAAGCGGGCAGGCTTTCGACGGTTCGTCGATCCCGGGCTGGAAGGGCATCGAAGCCTCCGACATGCTCCTCATCCCCGACTGCGCCACCGCCAACCTGGATCCGTTCCGCGAAGAGCCGACCCTGATCCTGTCGTGCGACGTGGTCGAACCGTCGGACCTGAAGGGCTATGACCGTGACCCGCGCTCGCTGGCCAAGCGCGCCGAAGCCTACCTGAAGTCCTCCGGCCTGGGCGACACCGCCTACTTCGGTCCGGAACCCGAATTCTTCGTGTTCGATGGCGTGACCTGGAACACCGACATGTCGGGCACGTTCGTCAAGATCAAGTCCGAAGAAGCGCCGTGGTCCACCGGCCTGGAATTCGAAGGCGGCAACACCGGCCACCGTCCGGGCGTGAAGGGCGGCTACTTCCCCGTTCCCCCGGTCGACTCGTTCCAGGACATGCGTTCGGAAATGTGCCTGCTGATGGAACAGATGGGCGTGCCGGTTGAAGTGCACCACCACGAAGTGGCTGCCCCCGGCCAGCTCGAAATCGGCACCAAGTTCAGCACCCTGGTGCAGCGCGCCGACTGGACCCAGATCGTCAAGTACGTCGTGCACAACGTGGCCCACGCCTACGGCAAGACCGCCACGTTTATGCCCAAGCCCATCGTTGGCGACAACGGCTCCGGCATGCACGTCCACCAGTCCATCTGGAAGGACGGCCAGAACCTGTTCGCGGGCAACGGCTACGCCGGCCTGTCCGAGTTCGCCCTGTACTACATCGGCGGCATCATCAAGCACGCCAAGGCCCTGAACGCCATCACCAACCCGGGCACGAACTCGTACAAGCGCCTGGTCCCGCACTTCGAAGCGCCCGTGAAGCTGGCCTACTCGGCCCGCAACCGTTCGGCTTCGATCCGCATTCCGTACGTCGGCAACCCGAAGGGCCGCCGCGTCGAAGCGCGTTTCCCGGACCCCCTGGCTAACCCGTACCTGGCTTTCTCGGCCCTGATGATGGCCGGCCTGGACGGCGTCCAGAACAAGATCCACCCGGGCGATCCGGCCGACAAGAACCTGTACGACCTGCCGCCGGAAGAAGACGCGAAGATCCCGACCGTCTGCGCCTCGCTGGAAGAAGCGCTGGAATCGCTGGACAAGGATCGCGAGTTCCTGACCCGCGGCGGCGTGTTCAGCAACGACATGCTCAACGCCTACATCGACCTGAAGATGGCCGATGTGACGCGTCTGCGCATGACGACGCACCCGGTCGAATTCGACATGTACTACAGCCTCTGATGGTTTGAGGCCGTGGCTGGGGGGAGCGCGATGAGGTAGGCAGCAACAAGGCCCACACCACGCGCACCACCAGGTAGCCGCCCGACGAATTGCCCGCCCGGCCCCGCGCCGGCGGGCAGGGCGCCGGGTTGGCGCGCCCGTCGCGGACGCGTTCCGCTTTCCCCTGTCCATTCGGGTACGTTGAAAATGAATGTTGAAGCTCTCGATCTGCTAGCCACGTCAGTTTTCCTGGTCAACGAGCGCGGCCACATCGAATACGCCAACGCAGCCGCCGAGGACCTGTTCGGCCGCTCGCGCAAGCAACTGGGCGGGCATTCCGCCGCCACCCTGTTCGACAACCCCGAAAATATCCAGTCATCCATCGACCGCGCCGCGGGCGGCAGGTACGCCGACGTGAGGCAACTGGCCTCGTTGCGTCGCGCCGCCGAATCCGTGGAAGTCGCCGTGACGACCGTGGGACTGACCGGCCAGCGTTGGCCGGTGCTGATCGAGACGCGCGAAATCGAGCAGCGCGTGCTGGCCGACCGCAACCACCGTCTGGTGGACGAGATCGAAGCCCACCGCGAACTGCTGCGCAACCTGGCGCATGAAGTCAAGAATCCCCTGGGCGGACTGCGCGGCGCCGCGCAGCTGCTGGAAGCCGAGCTGCCCAGCGCAGCCCTGGCCGAATACACCCAGGTCATCATTTCCGAAGCCGACCGCCTGCAGGCGCTGGTGGACCGCCTGAGCGGCCCGCAACGTGTGCCGCTCAATGCGCGGCCGGTGAACATCCATGAAATCTGCGAGCGCGTCTGCGCGCTGATCCAGGCCGAGTTCCGCAACGACGTCACGATCCAGCGCGACTACGACGCCTCGGTGCCGGACCTGAAGGGCGATGCCGCCCGCCTGATGCAGGCCGTGCTCAACGTGGCGCGCAACGCCGCGCAGGAGCTGGTGGCGCGGCCGCAAGGACCGCAGACCGAGCCCGGCGTCGTGACGCTGCGCACCCGCGTCGCGCGGCAGGTCATGCTGGCGCACCGGCAGCACCGCCTGGCGCTCGTGCTGTCCATCATCGACAACGGTCCGGGCGTGCCGGACCACATCCGTGACCGCATCTTCCACCCGCTGGTCACGGCCAGGGCTGGCGGTACCGGCCTGGGCTTGAGCCTGGCGCAGGACTTCGTGCAACAGCACGGCGGCATCATCGAATTTGAATCCCGACCGGGGCGCACCGAGTTTCGCCTGGTCCTTCCGATGGAGCCCGCAAACTGATGAAACCCGTATGGATCGTCGACGACGACCAGGCCATCCGCTGGGTCCTCGAAAAGGCCCTGGCCCGCGCTGGCGTCACCACCCGCAGTTTTTCCCAATCGGCCGACGTGCTCGAGGCGCTTTCGCGTGAAACGCCCGTGGCGCTGGTGTCGGATATCCGCATGCCCGGCGGCAATGGCCTCGAGCTGTTGCGCCAACTGAAGGAGCGGCATCCTGGTCTGCCGGTCATCGTGATGACCGCGTTTGCCGACCTGGACAGCACGGTTTCCGCCTTCCAGGGGGGCGCGTTCGATTACCTGGCCAAGCCGTTCGACGTGAACGAGGCTGTCGCGCTGATCCAGCGCGCCATGCAGGAATCGGCCCAACCCGAAAGCCCGGACGGGCAGGGCGAAGCCGCGCAGAACAACGAGCGCTGGATGATGACGCAATCGTCGTCCACCGCGATGCAGGAAGTCTTTCGCGCGATCGGCCGGCTGGCGCAGTCCAAGGTCACCGTCCTGATCACCGGCGAGTCCGGCACCGGCAAGGAACTCGTGGCCCGCGCGCTGCACGGCCACGGCGTGCGCGCCAGCGGACCGTTCGTGGCGCTGAACGCCGCGGCCATTCCGCGCGACCTGCTGGAGGCCGAACTGTTTGGCCACGAGCGCGGCGCATTCACGGGCGCCAACAATCTGCGCCGCGGCCGCTTCGAAGAGGCGCACGGCGGCACGCTGTTCCTGGACGAGATCGGCGACATGCCGATCGAATTGCAGACGCGTCTGCTACGCGTGCTGGCTGAGGGCAGCTTTTACCGCGTCGGTGGCGCGCAGCCCGTGCGCGTGGACGTGCGCATCGTGGCCGCCACGCACCAGCCGCTGGAGCAGCGGGTCGAGCAGGGCCTCTTCCGCGAAGACCTGTTTCACCGCCTGAACGTGATCCGCCTGCGGCTGCCGCCGCTGCGCGAACGGGTCGAGGACATTCCCGCGCTGGCCCAGCACTTCCTGACCGCCAGCGCACGCACGCTGGGCGTGCCCGTCAAGCGGCTGACGCCCGAGGCGCTGGCCGTACTGACCAAGTTCGACTTCCCGGGCAACGTGCGTCAGCTTGAGAACTTCTGCCATTGGCTGACGGTGATGGCGCCGGGCCAGACGGTGGACCGCATCGACCTGCCGCCCGAGATTCGGGCCATGGAGCATCAGCCGCAACCGAGCGCGGCGCCCATGCGGCCCGCGATGCCGATGGCTGGCTTGGGCACGGTGGTGCCGTCGGGCGCCTACCCGGCGGAACCGGCCGAGGACGGCGCGCCGCGCAACTGGCAGGATTCGCTGCTGCGCGATGCGCAGTACCGGCTGGAGCGCGGTGAACCCGCAGTCATGGCGACGCTGACGCGCCAGTTCGAGAAGATCCTGCTGCAAAGCGCGCTGGACGCCAGCCGCGGCCGCCGCGTGGAAGCCGCATCCCGCCTGGGGATCGGCCGCAACACCATCACGCGCAAGCTGCGCGAGTTGGGCATCGAAGACGAATAGCCGATCGGACGCCTGCTCGGCCTACAAGCCGAGCAGGCTCTCGCATAGGCGCGGCGACTTCAGTTTCTGCAGCCACCACTTCATCGCCTCGCCCGGCGGCTCCGCCCGCCACGCGTACGCCACGTGTTCCGTCAGGGACATGCCTTCATCCGTTTCGCACACCACCAGCAACCCCTGCGCAAGGTACGGCGCGGCCAGCGTCAGCGGAAGATAGCCGCAGCCCAGGCCGCGCACCTGCGCGTCGATCTTGGCCTGCATTGACGGCATCACCAGCGTCGGTTGCTCCGACAGGATGCCGCGCGACTGCACCGGCAGGTTGCGCGAGGTGTCGGCAATCACCACGGCGCAGTAGCGCGTGATGTCCGCGCGGCTTAGCGGCTGCGGCAGCGAGGCCAGCGGGTGATTCGCCGCCACGCAGAACCCAAACTGCATCACGCCGATGGCCTGCGAGCGGTACGGGCCCGTGGGCTCGCCCGCCGCACCCGCGCCGATGACCAGGTCGGCGCGGCCCGACGTCAGGGCGTCCCAGTTGCCGCTCAGCACCTCGGTGGAAAAGCGCAGCGTCGTGGCGCTGCCCACCGCATGGAATTCGTCGATCAGGTCGTAGATGGGCCGCCATGGAATCACCGCGCTGACGGCGATGCGCAGCTGCACTTCCCAGCCCGTGGCGATGCGCTTGACCCGGCTGGCCAGCTCGTCCAGCGACTGCAACAGATGCCGGCCGTCCTTGAGCAGCGCCTCGCCCGCCGGGGTCAGCAGCGCGCGGTGCCCCGAGCGGTCGAACAGCAGCACGTCCAGCCCGTCTTCGAGCTTGCGGATCGAATAGGTGACGGCGGAGGGCACCTTGCCCAGTTCGCGCGCCGCCTTGGCAAAGCTGCCGTGGCGCGCGATCGCGTCGACGAGGACAAGGAGTTCAGGGGTGATGGGCTGCATGTCAGGGCGCGAAAAGTGGGTATTCAAATAATTTGAACGAAGTCATCAAAATATAGCGCCAAAACCGAGCGTCAGGGCGCGCAGAATACCACTCATGCCGGGGATGCAGACAAACGGCAAGGCGGAAAGCCCAGCCAGGATGCACCCCCTAATCATTCATATTATTGAAACAGGAGTTCAAGATGCTTACGATCCGCCGCGCTGCTGAACGGGGTCACGCCAACCACGGATGGCTCGATTCGTTCCACACCTTCTCCTTCGCCAACTACTACGATCCGGCTCACATGGGCTTCGGCGCGCTGCGCGTCATCAACGACGACCGCATCGCGGCCGGCCGCGGCTTCGGCACGCACGGCCACCGGGACATGGAGATCATCACCTACGTGCTGGACGGCGCCATCGCCCACAAGGACAGCATGGGCAGCGGCTCTGAAATCCAGCCGGGCAACGTCCAGCGCATGAGCGCCGGCCGCGGCGTGATGCACTCCGAGTTCAACCCCCGGGCCGACGCCGAAACGCACATGCTGCAGATCTGGATCGAGCCGAACGTGACCGGCATCGCGCCGGAATACGAAGAGCGCGCCTTCAGCGATGAGCAAAAGCGCGGCCGTCTGCAAGCCCTGGTGACGGGCGACGGCGCTGACGGGTCGATGACGATCCATCAGGACGCCCGTCTGTACGCCGGTCTGTTCGACGGCGACGAGTCGGCCTCGCTGCCCCTGGCTGCCGGCCGCCGCGCCTGGGTCCACGTGGCCCGCGGCAGCGTGACGGTCAACGGCGCCGCGCTGAATGCCGGCGACGCCGTGGCGATCACCGACGCCGGCAGCGTCGAAGTGTCGGGCGGCAAGGACGCCGAAGTGCTGGTGTTCGACCTGGCCTGAGGCCAACCCCCGGGCGGATCCTGGAATCCGCCCGGTTTCACACAATACCGGCCGCGAGGCCATTAAGATGGCCCCAGGCCTACCCATTGCGGAGCATTGCACCATGTCGACCCTGTCCCAAGCCGGCGAAAGCCAGATCGAAACCGTTGTGGTGCCGCGCACCAGCGACTTGGGCGGGTTTTCCGTCCGCCGCGCCATTCCTTCCATGCAGCGCCGCAGCGTGGGTCCGTTCGTCTTCCTGGACCAGATGGGACCGGCGGACTTTGACGTCGGCGCCGGCATCGACGTGCGGCCGCACCCGCATATCGGGCTGTCCACCGTGACATACCTGTACGAAGGTTCCATGGTCCACCGCGACGGCGCGGGCCACACGCAGACCATTCTGCCTGGCGAAGTGAACTGGATGACGGCCGGCCGCGGGATCGTCCATTCCGAACGCTCCTCGCCGGAAAGCCGGCTTGCGCCGCAACGCCTCTGTGGCCTGCAGATCTGGGTCGGGCTGCCCAAGGCCCACGAAGAGACCGATCCGGGGTTCACGCACTACGGGCTGGATGCGCAGCCGGTGATCGAAGGCGAGGGCGTGCGCGCCCAGGTCGTGGCCGGTTCGCTATTCGGCAAGACCTCGTCGGTCAAGACGCTGTCGCCCCTGTTCTATGGCGACCTGCAACTGCAAGCCGGCGCCACCACGGTGCTGCCGGCGGAACACGAAGAGCGCGCCGCCTACCTGGCGCAGGGCGAGGTCGAAATCGACGGCCAGACCTACGAAAGCGGGCGCCTGGTCGTGTTCGCCCCGGGCAAGCCGGTGCAGATCCGCGCCAGGACGGCCGCGCGGTTCGCAGTGCTGGGCGGCGAGCCGCTCGACGGCCCGCGCTTCGTGTGGTGGAACTTCGTGTCCAGCAGCAAGGACCGCATCGAGCAGGCCAAGCAGGATTGGCAGCGCACGCGCTTCGATCAGATCGTGCCCGGTGATGAGACCGAGTACATCCCGCTGCCGGAAGCCCGCAACTGAGCGGGGCGGGATGAGGGTGCGTGAGGGGGGCGTAATATCGCCCCATGACCGTGTAACTTTTATTGTTTATTTTTGAGGGTTACACTGGCGCCGGAGATCACCATGAACACCAGCCACGCACCCGAATTCCGACAACTGGGCGACCACGTCGCCCTGGACATGATCAACACCGTCGAGCAGAGCGCCACCGGTCCGATCGACCGATGGCAATCGGATGCGGACGTGGCGGGCTGGCTGACGCTGGCGGGTGTCGCGGCCGCGCAGGGCGCCGCGCCATCCGGTCTGCTGGAAAGCGCGCGCGGCCTGCGCGAAACCGTCCGGGATCTGGTCGCCCAGCGCAAGGCGCAGGCGCCGCTGGCGCTTTCCGCGCTGAATCGCGCACTGGCGGCGGGCGGCAGTCACCTCGAGCTTGCGCCGGCAGACGATGGCAGCCTGGTGATGTCGCGCCGTTATCCTTCACAAACGGCGGCGCAGTGGTTGCTGCCGGTGGCAGAGGCGGCCGCCGATCTGCTCGCCCATGGCGATTTTGGGCTGGTGCGCAAATGCGAAAGCGATGCGTGCTCGCTGTGGTTCTACGACCGGACGCGGTCGCACAAGCGGCGCTGGTGCAGCATGGCGCTGTGCGGCAACCGGCACAAGGTGGCGGCATTCCGGCAGCGCGAGGCGGCGGACGCCAGCGCCAAGACGAAATGACGACGATCGATGGTTCCCAGCCCGGCTCATGCCGGGCTTTTTCATGGACGGCTGCCGGGAAGGCTGCGGGCGGCAATTCGGAAAACCGTTCGTAACTGGTAAAGATGTTCTTGACAGGTTACGCGAAATGCGTAGACTGTGCCGTGAAGCATCCCAACCCGTCGCAGGATGCCGGTGTCTGACACCCTGGGGAGAGGATCTCCAGCCTGCCGCAACGCCTCAAAGGGTGTCAGACACCTACATTGCGACAGCACGCAACAACGGCAGACACCCGCTTCTTTTCGAATTCCGAATCCCGCCTTCCGGAGACCGTCATGACCGCCCAGCCCGACAACACCGTCCATTACCGCCACGCGCAAGCCGACGGCCTGCGCTTTTTCTATCGCGAAGCCGGCGACCCGCAGGCGCCCGTGCTTCTGCTGCTGCACGGCTTTCCCACGTCTTCGCATCAGTTCCGCACCGTCATCCCGCAGTTGGCGAAGCACTTTCGCGTCATCGCGCCCGATCTGCCCGGCTTCGGCTTCACCGAGGTCCCGGCCGAGCGCGGCTACCGCTACACCTTCGACAACCTGGCCAAATCGCTGGAAGCGTTTGTCGACGAGCTGGGGCTGACCCGCTACGCGATGTATTTCTTCGACTACGGCGCGCCGACCGGATTGCGGCTGGCGGTGGCGCACCCCGAGCGCGTCACCGGCCTGGTTTCGCAGAACGGCAACGCCTACCTCGACGGCCTGGGCGACGCGTGGGCGCCCATCCGCGCCTACTGGAACGATCCGTCGCCCGCAAACCGCCAGACCATCCACGACGCTATCCTGAACTTCGAAGGCACGAAGTGGCAGTACGTGCACGGCGTGGCCGATCCGGACAGCGTCGCGCCCGAAGGCTATACGCTTGACGCGGCATTGATGGAAAGGCCGGGCAACAAGGACATCCAGCTAGACCTGTTCCTGGACTATGCGAACAACCTGACGCAATACCCGGCGTTCCAGGCGTTCTTCCGTCAGGCCCAGGTGCCTACCCTGGCGATCTGGGGCCGCAACGATCCGTTCTTCATTCCGCCGGGCGCCGAGGCCTATCGCCGCGACAATCCGGATGCCGTGGTCGAACTGCTGGACACCGGTCACTTCGCGCTGGAAACTCACGGCCAGTACATCGCCCAGCGCATCATCGATGTGTTGGGGCGCTGACGCGCATGGGCGGCCGGACGGTCCCGCCGCCCGGTCTTCACGGCAGGAACCCGCATGACGCGCCACTTTGACGATCTGCAGCTGGGCAGCATCGAGATGTTCTGCCTGGCGGCGGAACTCAGCAGCTTCACCGCCGCCGCCAATGCCGCGGGCGTCACGCCGGCAGCCGTCAGCCGCAGCGTCTCGCGGCTGGAGGCGCGGCTGGGCATCCGTCTTTTCGTGCGCAGCACCCGGCATATCCGGCTGAGCGACGAAGGGCGCGCCTATTTCGAGCAGGTGCGCCCGGCCATTGCGCAGCTGGTCGACGCCGAACGCCAGGTGGGCGGGCAGGGCGCCGCGGGGCGCCTGCGCATCAGCCTGCCCACGCCCTATGCGCATTACCGCGTCCTGCCGCTGCTGCCCGCGTTTCGCGACAAGTACCCCAACGTCGACGTGCACGTTCATATCAGCAACCGCAATGTCGACTTTGCCGATGACGGCTATGACCTGTCGGTGCGCGGGCGCGCGCCCGACGACTCGGCGCTGATCGCGCGCAAGCTGGAGGACGCCGAGCTGGTGGTGGTCGGTGCGCCGGATTACTTGCGCCGGCGCGGTACGCCGCAAGCGCTGGAGGATCTGGCCGCGCACGACTGCATCCAGTTCGACCGGCCCAGCAGCGGGCGGCGCATTCCGTGGACGTTTCAGGTGGACGGCGAAGAGGTCGACATCGTGACCGACGGCGCCTATGGCACGGGCGAAGACGTGCTGGGCGGTGTGACGCTGGCACGGGCGGGCGCGGGCCTGTTTCAGACGTATCGCTTCGTGGTCGAAGACGACCTGCGTGAAGGCAGGCTGACCGAGGTGCTGCAGCTGTATGGCGGCAGCACCCGGCCGTTCGTGTTGCTGTACCCGCATGCCCGGCACGTATCGCGCCGGGTGCGGGCATTCGTTGATTTCCTGGTCGATAAGCTGGCGGACTGAGCGGGGTCAGTCGCCTTTCAACTGCGCGATCACCACCAGGATCACCGCCGCGTTGCCCGGCTGCTGCGCGACCGAATTGGCGGTGCGCGCGTGGCCGGCCTTCTCGCCGAGCACCCGCGCAAAGAGGCCAGATGCGCCATCCAGCACGGTGGGCTGATCCAGAAAGCCCGGCGCGCTGGCCACATAGCCTTCGACGCGGACCAGATGGTCCAACCGGTCGAAGCTGCCGGTGTGCTGGCGGATCTGCGCCAGCACGTTCAGCGCGGCAAGTTCCGCGGCCTGCCGGCCCTGATCGAGCGTAAGCTCCGCGCCGACTCGGCCTTGCCACACCACGCGCCCGTCGCGCAGCGGCAATTGGCCCGAGATGAACAGCAGGTCGCCGGCCTGGCTGACGGCGGTGTACTGGCCCAGCGGCTGGGGGGCAGGGGGAAGAATTAGGCCGAGGTCGGCCAGTCTGGCTTCAATGGTCATGGTGATCTCTCGGTAATCGGACGCCTGCCGGGTGGCGGGCGTCCGCGTGGTGGCCATCCGAGGGGCGGCCATCCACTGCAGTTGCTACCAATGGCCGGCCGCGGCGCCGCCATCGACCGGAAGGATCGCGCCGGTGGTGTAGGCCGAATCGGTCAGGTAGGTGACCGCCCCGACGATGTCCTCCACCTTGCCCATGCGGCCGGCGGGCTGCAGCGAATTCAGGAAGCCAAACGTGGCCGGATCGTGCATGGGCGTTTCGATGATGCCGGGCGCCACCGCATTGACGCGGATGTTCCGGTCCGACAGTTCGATCGCCAAAGCCCGCGTGGCGTGATTCAGGCCGCCCTTGATCAGCACGGGCAGCAGCGCCGGGACGCGGCTGCTCGGCTGCATGGCGATGCTGGCCGTGATGTTGACGATGTGGCCGTCGCGGTATTCCGACATGTGCGCGGCGGCCTGCTGGGTGATGTGGAAGA
The DNA here is from genome assembly GCF_032113835.1 of Achromobacter sp. Lineage (GTDB taxonomy): Bacteria > Pseudomonadota > Gammaproteobacteria > Burkholderiales > Burkholderiaceae_B > Achromobacter. The sequence goes on from NZ_DAMCTG010000019.1 coordinate 23,362, forward strand.
AGCCCTTCAGGTTGGTGTCGATGATGCGGTCCAGGTCTTCATCGGTGTAGTCGCCCAGGGGCTTGGGAATGAAGATCCCCGCGTTGTTGACCAGCACATCGATGCGGCCGAACCGCTCGGTGGCCTGCCGCACGATATCGCGGGCGGTGCCGGCCAGGGCGATGTCGCCGGCCACGGCCAGGAAGCGGTCCGGCAAGCCCAGGCCTTCCTGCGCCAGACGCTCGGCGGCCGCATCCAATCCCTGCTGGCTGCGGGCGTTGCCCACCACGTTATCGCCGCGGCGCAGGTATTCCTGCGCCAGGGCAAATCCGATTCCGCTGGACGCGCCCGTGATCACTACGGTCTTGTTCGACATTTCAATACTCCGGTTTGGCATTTGAGGGTGCCTGCGCGCTCAGACAGTGAGACGAACTATAGGAGCGGCCGCGCGGGCGATAAACGCCCGCGGCGGAACATGAATTGATACCTGGCGGAACAAGCGGCGATCTAGCCGGTCGAGACCGGCTGGAATGCCTGCCCCTTGAACACCCGCCGCGCGGCGCCGCGCTCGACCTGGTGATGGAACTGTCTGCGCTGCGCCCGCTGGGCAGCCTGCGCCTCCTGTTCCAGGCCGGCCAACCTGTGTGCGATCAGCAGCACCGCAATGCGTTTGTTGGCGTGCTGGCTGCGTTCGGTCTGTACCTTGACCGTGATGCCGGTGGCAACATGGGTGGCGCGGACCGCGGACTCGGTCTTGTTGACGTGCTGCCCGCCGGGGCCCGACGAGCGGGTGGTTTCGAAGCGTATTTCCCCAGCCAGACTGGGGGCGGGGGCGTCACAGCGCAGGGCGCCGATGAACCAGTTCTTGCGCTGGTGCGCCGGTCGATAGGGACTTGCGCAGATCCATTGGATGGTTCCTTCCCAGGACGACGCCAGGGCTTGCGCGGCGTCGCCGTCAAGGCTGACCAGGACGGAGCGCAGCGTGCCCGCGCGGGCGCCGCTTTCCTGTTCCAGGATGTCGACGCTGACTTTCGCGGCCTGCGCCTCACGCAAGAGGAAGGCTTGCGCCTTGGCGACGGCAAGGCAGCATTCGTCGGGTCCGTGCGCCGCGGATAGTTGTAGCAGCACCATCAGCAACACTCCCCGCGCGTCTTGTAGGTCAACACGGGACGCAGCCTGGCCAGCACCCTCAGCAAGCCTGCCTGTTCCAGACTGGCGATGATGCTGTCCACCGGTTTGTAGGCCTCGGGCGCTTCTTCGTAAATGAGATGTTTGTCTTCACATACGACATGGCTGCCCAATCGGGTCCGGCTAAGTTGAGCGGGGCTATAGCGTTTGAAGAGACGATCCTTGCACTCACTGCGCATCCACTTGCGCCCAGCGCCATGCGCCAGCGAATAGAGGCTGGCTTCGCTGGGAAGCGGGGCGACCAGCCAACTGAAGTCGCCCCGGGAACCCGGGATGACCACCAGACCGCCGTCGGACGGCGTGGCGCCTTTCCGATGCAGCCATCCCTGTTCGCCCTGGATCGTGCTCGGCGTGACGAGATTGTGATCGACGTCGAGCACCCGCTCGCCGCTTGCGCCCAGTCGCGCCAGCATGCGCCGCGCGATCAGCTCGCGGTTGGCGCGGGCAAACTGCAGAGCCGCGTCGTGCCGCGCCAGATAGTCGGCGCAATCGGCGCTGCCTTCCAGCAGTCCGGCGTGTCCGTGGCGATCGATATGGTCGGCCAGGATGGCGCCGCCCAGCCCGCGCGAGCCGCTATGCACCAGCAGCACGAGTTGTTCGGTGTCCAGCCTAAGGTCAGCGATCGACTGCGCGTCGTGAATCTCGTCGATGCGCTGTAATTCGGCAAAGTGATTGCCGCCGCCTATGGTGCCCAACGCGCGCTGGAAACCGACGCCGGCGGGCGCCAGTTCGGATATCAGATCCTGCCAGCTTTCGTCCAGCGGTCCATCAATATCGCCAAGCCGCTTTTCCAGTTTGGCGGCGGCGGTCTTCCTGGCGTCGATGCCAGTGGTCCACAGCGCCATGCCGCAGCCGATATCGCCGCCGATCAGCGCCGGATACAGGCGTTCGCGCGAGAAGAACGCCGCGCCTACCGGGTAGCCGCGGCCAGGGTGGAGGTCAGGCATGCCCGCCACGCGGCGCATGCCGGCAAGGCGGGAAGTTGTGTGTAGTTGTTGGATCGCGTTGCCTTCGATCCAGGTGTCGTCCGAGGCGATCAGTGTCACGCTCTCGGACAATTGTTGAATGCAATTGCCCATGGAAATTCCAGATCAGGTGTTGGAAGGGCATGCTCCCGATGAGACCGCGCGCGTGTCCGCGCCATGTCCGCGCCGTGGCGCGACGCGAAAAGACGAAGTGCGGATGCAGCAACCAGCCTGTCCGTGAACAGATCGTGGCCGTGCGGGGCGGCGTTAAGGAGAGGCCCTGTGCGACAGGTCCGGGCCAAAGGCAATGCGAATGCGTTGCTGCAGGGTCTGCAGCAAAAGGGATTCGGTCGAGCTAGGCGCGGCCTGCAAAGCGAGAAGTTTGTTTTTGCATGATTGTTTTCTCCTGTGCAGTAAGTAGGTTGCGATGGGGTCGGCGCGTCAGCCGACGGAGCGAAAATGTACCATCGCAACTTGTGCCGCGTCTCGCCAAGCCGCCAGAAATTGCGCGATCACGCACGCCGGCGTCTGAATTGCGCCACAAAACCGCCGTGCTACCGCCCGCGCGCCAGCGCCTGTTCGCGCTGCTCTTCAAGCGCTTCGCGGCGGATGAAGTCGCGCACGAAGGTGTCGGCCGGGTTGTGGTGCAGGTTGTAGGGCGTGTCCCATTGCGCGATGCGGCCCTTGGCCATCACCCCGATGCGGTCGGCGATCGCAAAGGCTTCGGCCTGATTGTGCGTGACCAGGATCGCGGTGTGGCCCGTGGTCTTCAGGATCTCGCGCACCTCGAAGGCCAGCCGCTCGCGCGTGTCCACGTCCAGGTTCGAAAACGGTTCGTCCAGCAGCAGCAGATCGGGCGAGGGCGCGAGCGCGCGCGCCAGCGCCACGCGCTGCTGCTGCCCGCCGGAGATCTCGTGGGGATAGCTGTTGGCGGCGTGCGCCAGACCGACGAGTTCCAGCATCTCTTCGACGCGGCGGGCGCGGTCCGGACGCGGCAGCTTGCGCAGGCCGAACGCCACGTTCAGCGCCACGGTCAGGTGCGGAAACAGCGCGTAGTCCTGGAACATCATGCCCACGCGGCGCAGCTCGGGCGCGACCTGTTCGGTGGGCGACGAGATGACCGTGCCGTCCAGCAGGATGCGTCCGGCGCGCACCGGCTCGAATCCGGCAATGGCGCGCAGCACGGTGGTCTTGCCGCAGCCGGACTCGCCCAGCAGGCAGCCGATGTGGCCGGCGGGCAGGCCCAGCGACAGATCCTGCACGATGGGCTTGAGGCCTGCGGGCGTGTCGTAGGCGAGGGAAATGTGGTCGATTTCTAGCAGATCGGGCACGGTGATCAATGTCCCATTTTCAGATTGGTGCGCGCCAGCAAGATGACCGGCAGCAGGCCGGCCAGCACGATGGCCAGCGCGGCCACGGCGCCTTCTTCATACGTGCCGCGTGCGGCTTCCGCGTAAAGCCACGTGGCCAGGGTGTCGAAATTCATGGGGCGCAGCAGCAGGGTGGCGGGCAGTTCCTTCATGGCGTCCACGAACACCAGCAGCGCGCTCGCGGCCAGCGCGGGACGCAGCAACGGCAGGTGGACGCGGCGCAGCGTGCCGCCCGACGTCTCGCCAAGCAGGCGCGACGCCTGTTCCAGCGAGGGCGGGATGCGCGCCAGGCCGGCTTCCAGCGCCCCGGTTGAAATCGCCAGGAAGCGGATCGCATAGGCGCACACCAGCGCGCCCATCGAGCCCATCATGAACAGGCCCGTGCCGCCAAACACGCGTGCGACCGCGGTGTCGATCCACACGAAGGGCGTCAGCAGGCCGATGGCCAGCACCGTGCCGGGCACCGCGTAACCCAGGCTGGCGATGCGCGCGCAGGCGCGGCCCGGGTTGAAGCCTGCGCTTTCGCGCAGAGTGCGGCCCGACCATGCAACGATCAGCCCGCAAAGCAACGTGACCACGGTGGCGCTGGACGCGACGATCAGGGTATTGCTCAGCCCTCCGATCAACTGATCCGACACGCCGCCCACCAGGTGAAGCCGCTTGTAGGTTTCCACCACCAGATACAGCGCCGGCGCGACAAACCCGATCAGGACGGGAATCCAGCCCAGCACAGCCGCAACCGCAGCCGCCGCACCATGCAGCCGGCGCGGCTGCATCGGCCGCATGCGCTGCGTGTTGGCGTAGCGCTGCCGCTTGCGGCCATGGCGCTCCAGCAGGATCAGACCGATGACGATCGCCAGCATGGTCAGCGCGATCTGCGCCGCGCCTGCCAGGTCCGAACGGGTCACCCAGGTGGTGTATACGGAGACGGTCAGCGTTTGCACGCCGAGGAATTCGGAGGCGCCGATGTCGTTCAGGGTCTCCAGCAGCGCCAGGCTCACGCCCACCACGATCGCGGGACGGGCGAGCGGCAGGGCAACGCGGCAGAACACCGCCACGCGGCCCGCGCCCAACGTGCGGGCGGCTTCGAGCAGGCTGGCCGCCTGCGTCATGAACATGACGCGGGTGCTCAGGTAGACATAGGGATACAGCACGAAGCCCAGCACGAAGATCGCGCCATAGATGGAGCGCAGGTCGGGCAGGCGGAACTGGCGCGGGCTGTCATAGCCCAGCATGAAGCGAATCGCCGACTGGACGGGCCCGATCGGATGCAGCAGGTCCAGGTAGGCGAAGGCGATGATGTAGGTGGGCACCGCCAGCGGCAGCAGCAGCGCCCAGGTCAGGATCCGGCGCGTCGGAAACTCGTACGCGGTCACCAGCCACGCGGCGCCGGTGCCAAGCAGGGTCACGACGATGCCCACGCCGGCCAGCAGCATGACGGTGTTTGCGAAGGCCTGCGGCAACACGTAGCTGGCCAGATGCTGCCAGTGTTCCAGGCTGCCGCCCAGCGCCCACCAGCCCAGCGTCAATACCGGCGCCAGCACGGCCAGCGCGATCAGGGCCGCGCCAAGCAGCCAGCCGGTTCCGCGTTCAGACCAGCGCAGCCGCAGCGGCCTGGGCAAGGATTCTGTATGCATGCTTCAAAGTCGGTTGCATCAATGGCAAGGCCTGTTCCCCCAAAAAAGCGGGAACAGGCCCTACGCGTTGCGCCCGGTGAAGGGCGCTTGCGTGTCACTGCATCAGGGTCACGCCATGCCCGTGGGCACGGTGGACCGGCAGCTTATCAGTTGTCGAAGCCGACCTTGTCGACCAGCTCGCTGGCTTGCTTGCGATGCTTGGCGATCTCGGTCAGGGGCAGGGGATCGACCTTCAGTTCGCCGAAGCTGGCAATCACCGGGTCCAGCTTCACGCCCTTGCGGACGGGGTATTCGTAGTTGGCCTGCGCGTACAGGGCTTGGGCCGGTTCCGACACCAGGAAGTCCAGCAGCTTGACCGCGTTGGCCTTGTTGGGCGCGTGCGCCGCGACGGCCGCGCCGCTGACGTTCACGTGCGTGCCACCGCTCTTGGCATTGGCGAAGGTCGGGCGGATGACCTTGATGGCATCGCCCCATTTGCGCGCGTCGGTGCCGGGTTCGGCGTTCTTCATGTGGCCGACATAGTAGGCGTTGGCCAGGCCGATGTCGCAGATACCGCCCAGGATGTCGCGCGCCACGTCGCGGTCGCCGCCAGCGGCCTTGCGGGCCAGGTTGGCCTTGACGCCGCGCAGCCATTTTTCGGTGGCTTCGGCGCCGTCGTGCGCGATCATGGAGGCGACCAGCGCCGTGTTGTAGGGGTGTTGGCCGGAACGGATGCAAACCTTGCCCTTCCACTTGGGATCGGCCAGATCTTCGTAGCGGAAGGATTCCAGCTTCAGGTCCTTTTCCACGTACAGCACGCGATCGCGCAGCGACAGGGCGTACCATTTGCCATCGGCGCCGCGCAGGTTGGCGGGGATGACCGAATTGAGCGTGTCGGACTTGACGGACTGCGTCACGCCGCCATCGACCAGGTCCAGCAGGTTGCCGATGTCCACCGTCATCAGCACGTCGGCGGGCGACTTGGCGCCTTCGGCCTTGACGCGCTCCAGCAGGCCGTCCTTGACGAAGACGGTGTTGACCTTGATGCCGCTTTCCTTGGTGAAGGCATCCAGCAGCGGCTGGATCAGCTTGGGTTCCCGGGTGGTGTACAGGCTGACTTCCTCGGCGGCGTTGGCCGACACGGTGAAGGCAGCAGCGCCGGCGAGCGCCAGCGCGCGCAGCAGCGAATTCAATTGGGGACGCTTGATCATGAAGGAACTCCAGCTAGGGCCGAAACGAAGGTTGCTGCAGGGCGCCGCCTTGGCTAAGGCGCACCCGCCGCGAAAAGCGGTCTGCTAACGAAAATGATTATCAAATGAGAAGGCGACGATAACAGGAAGCATTGAGCCGTTCAACTGGCAGTAAGCATAGGGTTCAAGACGTTGATCCCCGTCAAGTTGGAATAAGGGTATTACGGAATAATGAGAGCAGTTATCATCAAGACCCTGTAGAATAGGGACAACCCTAATGCCGACCGCGGCCTTTTTTTGCGGCTCGGAATGACCTCGCGGCATCGCCGGGCTCCGCCCGGCCACAGCCCGCCCTTACTGAATACGACATGGCTGCTTTCAACACCGAGCGCGTCCTTAGCGTGCACCACTGGAACGACACCCTGTTTTCCTTCACCACGACGCGTGACGCGGCCTTGCGGTTCCACAACGGCCACTTCGTGATGATCGGCCTCGAAGTTGAAGGCAAGCCGCTGCTGCGGGCCTACAGCATCGCCAGCGCCAACTACGAAGAAAACCTCGAATTCCTCAGCATCAAGGTGCAGAACGGCCCGCTCACGTCGCGGCTGCAGCACTTGAAAGAGGGCGACACCATCCTCGTCAGCCGCAAGCCCGTCGGCACCCTGGTGGTCGACGACCTCAAGTCCGGCAAGCATCTGTTCCTGTTCGGCACCGGCACCGGCCTCGCTCCTTTCATGAGCATCATCAAGGACCCGGACATCTACGAACGTTTCGACAAGGTCATCCTGGTGCACGGCGTGCGCTGGGTCAGCGAGCTGGCCTACGCCAACTACATCGAAAACGAACTGCCGAACAACGAATTCTTCGGCGACATCGTGCGCGACAAGCTGGTCTATTACCCCACCGTCACGCGCGAGCCTTTCCGCAATCAAGGCCGCATCACCGAACTGCTCGAAAACGGCAAGCTGTGCGCCGACATCGGCATTCCGCAAATCAACCCCGAAACCGATCGCGCCATGATCTGCGGCAGCCCGCACATGCTGGCCGACATCAGCGCCATGCTCGACAGCCGCGGCTTCACCGTGTCGCCGGGTGTGGGTCAGCCGGGCGACTACGTCGTCGAACGCGCCTTCGTGGACAAATAAGCCAAGCGGCTTCGGCTTCGTGGTTCCAACAAAAAACCCATCGCATGCGCGATGGGTTTTTTGCTTTGGTCTCAGCGTGAATCACTCCGGCTGAATGCCCGCCTTCTTGATGATTTCGCCCCACTTCTTGGACTCGGCCTGCTGGAATTTCGCCAGCTCGTCGGGGGTGGACGAAGCGGCGTCCGTGCCGGTCTGGGCGTAGAACTGCTGCGCGGGCTTGGCCTTGGTGGCGTTGACCAGCAATTCGTTCAGGCGCTTGACCACATCGGGCGGCGTGCCGGCCGGCGCGTACGCGGCGAACCAGTAGCCCATTTCGTAGCCGGGGACGCCGGCTTCCGAGATCGTGGGCACGTCGGGCGCCAAGGGCGAGCGAGCCTGTCCGGTGACGCCCAGCGCGCGCAGCTTGCCGGACTTGACCTGCGGCAGGCCCGTGGCGGTGTCGGTGATCATCATGTCGATCTGGCCACCCAGGAGGTCCGTGACGGCGAGCGGGTTGCTCTTGTACGGCACGTGCAGCAGCTGCACGTTGGCCATCTGCTGCAGCAGTTCACCCGCGATGCGGCTGCTGGAGCTGCCGCTGCCAAAGCTCAGCTTGCCCGGCGACTGCTTGGCTTGCGCGAGGAAGTCGCCCACGGTCTTGGCCGACGAGCTGGGATTGACGACCATGATCTGCCCGCCCTTGCCCAGCAACGTGAGGGGCGCGAAGTCCTTGACGGGATCGTAGGTCAGCGACTTGTACAGGTGCTCGTTGGCCGCGTGCGTGGTGTTGGTGGTGATCAGCACCGTGTAGCCGTCGGGCGTTGCGCGGGCGCCGGCTGCCGCGCCGATCATCGCGCTGGCGCCGGGCTTGTTCTCGATGACGACGGCCTGGCCGGTCTGTTCGGTGACGCCCTGGCCGATGGCGCGGCCGATCTGGTCGGTGGCGCTGCCGGCGGCGAACGGCACGATGAAGGTGATGGGTTTGGCCGGGAATTGCGCCATGGCCGATAGGGGCAGGGCGGCAGCCAATAGCAGGGCCAGCCGGCCCTTGGTAGCGATGCGCATGTGTGTGTCTCCTGTGGTGTTTTTTTATCGGAACTGAAATCAGGCGGCCGCGGGACGGTCGCCGGGTATGTCTGGCAGACGGCTGGCCAGCTCGGGGCTGACCTCCACCGTCATGTCCAGCAATCTGAAGGACAAGCTCTTGCCGTGCGTGTCGAGATTCAGCGCGTCGTTGACGCCGCCGTCCAGCACGCCTTCCAGCACGAAGTTCATGGCATTGAGCAGCGGCAGCGCATGGCGCGTGACGCGTTTGGGATGGCGGTAGGCGAACCACTGCGCGACGCGCGCTTCGGTCACTTGTGCGGTCAGCACGTCATAGCATTCGGGATCCCAGGCGATCAGGCTCAGGTTCGAGATATCTCCCTTGTCCCCGGAGCGGCTGTGGGCCAGCCGGTACAACGGCACGGCGAGCAGGGTCTGGTTCATGGCGCGATCTCCTCCAGGAAGTTCCAGCCGCTCTTTACGGCCTCGCGGGGAATGGTGCAGGACATCATGTTCAGGCGCGGGCGCAGGGCGGTGCGAACGCCGCCGCCGCCGGCCGGGCCGCAGGTGTAGAGCGCAGTCACCTCGCGCAGCACGCGTTCGGCCTGCGCGCGGTCGGCATTTTCCGTGGCCAGCCGCAGCCGCACGTCCCGGGCGTGGCTGTCGGGCAGCGCGCGGCGCATCTCGCCGGCGTCGTCGCCCAGGATGCTGATGGCGCCGATCAAATCGGCGCGCAGCTTGTAATCGGCGCCCAGGCGCTTCTGGACGATATCGGCAGCGAGCCTTGCACGGGCTTCGGCCTGCACGCCGGCATACGAGATCTCTGCTTCGGCCAGCCAGCCACCGCGATAGCAGACGTTTACCTTGAGCTCGTCCGGCCGGGCATGGCCCGTGATTCCGTGGACCGCCACCCGGTTGCCGCCGAGCTCGACGACGCGCGCCTGGCTCAGGTCCGCCACCACGTCCGGCGTCAGGTAGCGCGCCGGATCATGGACTTCGTACAGCAATTGTTCTTTCACGGTGCGCGCGTCGACGGCGCCGCCCGTGCCGTCGGCCTTGCCGATCACGAACTCGCCGTCGGCCTGGATTTCAGCGATCGGGAAGCCGGCCGCATGCACGTCCGGCACGTCCTTGAGCCCCGGCACGCAGAAATAGCCGCCGGTCACCTGCAGCCCGCATTCGAGCATGTGGCCGGCCATGGTCGCGCGTCCCAGACGCGGCCAGTCGGCGGGGTCCCAGCCGAAATGCGCCAGCGCCGGACCCAGCGTCAGCGAGGGGTCGGCCACGCGGCCTGCAACGACGATCTGCGCGCCAGCGGATAGCGCCTCGGCGATTTCGGTGGCGCCCAGATAGGCAGTGGCGCTCACGATGTCCAGGCCGTCGAGCGCCGCGCCCAGGCGCTGCGCCAGCAGGTCGCGGTGCTCGGCGCCATTCAGTGCGTCGCCGTACACGACCGCAATGCGCGGCACGGGCAGGCCCTGTTCGCGCGCCAGTTCGGCAATGCGGCGCGCGGCGGCGGGCGGATTGGCCGCGCCGAAATTGCTGACGATGTTGATGCCGTGGCGCAGGCAGTCGCCCAGGATGGGGCCCACCAGCTCGTCCAGCAACGGTTCATAGCCGCGGCTGGGATCGTCGTTGCGCGCCAGTTGCGCCAGCGCCAGCGTCCGTTCCGCCAGCGTCTCGAAGATCAGCGTGCCGCCGCCTTTCGCGGCCAGGGTGCGGACCACGGCCGCGGCGCCGTCGCTGCGGTCGCCGGAGAATCCGGAGGCGCAGCCGATGAGCAAGGGAGATTGAGACATGAGCAGTCCAGGCGCGTTCAAGGGGTTGGGACGACTATAGGCAAGGCACGATCATCCGTAAAATAGAAAAATCGGATTGATTAATAGAAGAAAGCCATGAATCTATCGTCCCGGCAACTGCGCGCCTTCGTGGCGCTTGCCGACGAAAAGCACTTCACGCGCGCCGCGCAGCGCTGCCATCTGACGCAGCCGGCCTTCAGCGCGCTGATCCGTTCGCTGGAAGACAGCGCAGGCGTGCGGCTCTTTGACCGCAGCACGCGGCACGTGGAACTGACTGCCGAAGGCCGCGTGCTCGATGCGACCGCGCGCCGGCTGCTGGCGGACATGGATCTTGCGATGGGCGATTTGCGGGACCTGGCGGACCGGCGCCGGGGCAGGGTGACGCTGGCCGCGCTGCCATCCCTTGCGGCGGGCTGGCTGCCGGATCTGCTGGCGCGCTTCCGGCAAGACCATCCGGGGATCGTGCTGGACCTGCGGGACGCGTTGCTCGATCCGTGCCTGGACATGGTGCAGAGCGGCGTGGCCGATTTTGCCGTGGCCTCGCGACGGCCCGACATGACCGATCTGGACAGCGATTTTCTGCACGCGGATCGCTACTTTCTGGTGTGCCGGGTGGACCATCCGCTGGCCAACCAGCCGCGCGTGCGATTGCGCGACGTGCTGCGCCATCCGATCATCCAGCTTGCGCGCGGCAGCAGTGTGCGCAAACATCTGGACGAAGCGCTGGGCGCCGAGGCGCCGCTGCCGGTTTTCGAGGTCGAACATCTGGCGACCGTCACGGGGCTGGTGCGCGCGGGTCTTGGCGTGTCCGTCGTGCCCGCGATGACGCTTTTTCATTTCCGCAGCGACGACCTGCGCGTGGTGCCGCTGGCGGGCCGCGCGCTGACGCGGCCCCTGTATCTGGTGCGCCGTAAAGGACGCAGCCTGTCGGTGGCCGCGCAGGCGCTGGCAGAATTGCTGATCGCGCATCGCGGCGATATCGGCGGCGCAGGGCGAACGCTGGGTGCGCAAGATCAGCCCTAGGCCATCTTTACGGCAAACCGCCACTTTCGCAAAAGTCTATTGCTAGATAAACTCCGATAGTTGTAGCTTCTATCCGTCACCAGAAGGATTCCGCCCATGAGCAAGCAAATCATTCATACCGACACCGCGCCCGCCGCCGTCGGCCCTTACTCGCAAGCGGTTGCCGTCAGCGGCACCAAGACTGTCTATCTCTCGGGCCAGATCGGCCTGGAGCCCGGCACCGGCGACCTGGTCTCTGAAAACTTCGACGCGCAGGTGCGTCAGGCGTTTGCCAACATGCAGGAAGTCATCAAGGCTGCAGGCGGCACGCTGGAAAACGTGGTCAAGCTCACGCTGTTCCTGACCGACCTGGGCAAGTTCACGGCGGCAAATGCCATCATGGCCGAAATCATTCCCCAGCCGTTCCCGGCGCGCTCCACGATCGGCGTGGCCAGCCTGCCCAAGGGCGCGCAGTTCGAAGTCGAAGCCATCATGGTCCTGTAAGGCGCACCCGGACGCTTCATTCCAGGGGTTCGTTCCTACATGCCGGCCGCAGCTGTGGCCTCCAAGCGTACCGGCGCCGACAAGAACGGCGCCGGCAAACCGATGACGGATACGGAGCGCAAGCTACGTAACCTGGGTTTGGTGCTGCCCGAGGACTTCGTGCTGCACCTGCCGCTGCGCTACGAAGACGAAACGCGCGTCATCCCGATCAGCTCGCTGCGCCCCGGCTTTGCAGGCCAGGTCGAGGGCGAGATCACCAAGTCCGAGGTCCTTTACCGGCCGCGGCGCCAGCTCACCGCCACGTTGGCGGACGACAGCGGCGAATTGCAATTGCGCTGGCTGAACTTCTATCCCAGCCAGCAGAAACAAGTGACCGTGGGCAAGCGCCTGCGCGCCCGCGGGGAAGTGCGCGGCGGCCTGTTCGGCCGCGAGATGGTGCATCCCCGGCTGACCAACGCGGACTCACCGCTGCCCACCGCGCTCACCCCCGTCTATCCCACCACGGAAGGGCTGCCTCAGCCGGCGCTGCGTCGCGCCATCGCGCAGGCGTTGAACACCGCCGACCTGTCCGACACGCTGCCCGACGAGGCACGCGCGCGCTACGACCTGCCGCCCTTCGAGCCCGCCATCCGCGCGCTGCACACGCCCGCGCAGGACGAATCCGAACAGGCCTTGCTGGATCGCGTGCATCCGGCCTGGCGGCGGATCAAATTTGATGAACTGCTGGCGCAGCAGCTCTCGCTTGCCGCCGCGCGCGCGGCGCGCCGCGTCAAGGAAGCCGAATCGCTGCCGGTGCAAAACGGCGCGGGCGGGCTCGTGGCCCGGCTGTATGAAACGCTGCCGTTCAAGCTGACCGGCGCGCAGCAGCGCGTCGTACAGGAAATCTCGGCGGATCTGGCCAAGCCATATCCCATGCACCGCCTGTTGCAGGGCGACGTGGGCAGCGGCAAGACCGTCGTGGCGGCCATCGCCGCAGCGCAGGCCATCGCGGGCGGTGCGCAGGTCGCGCTGATGGCGCCCACGGAAATCCTGGCCGAGCAGCACTTTCGCAAGCTGGTGTCCTGGCTGCAGCCGCTGGGCGTGAATGTCACGTGGCTGAGCGGCAGCCTGACTGCCAAGGCCCGGCGCGAAGCGGCGGCAGCCGCGGCCGACGGCAGCGTGCAGCTCGTCGTCGGAACACAGGCGCTGATCCAGGACCATGTTGAATTTCACCGGCTGGGCCTTTCCATCGTCGACGAGCAGCATCGCTTCGGCGTCGGCCAGCGGCTTGCCCTGACGCGCAAGGGCGAGACCGTGCGCGGCCGCATCGTGCCGCATCAGCTCAACATGAGCGCCACGCCGATTCCGCGTACGCTCGCCATGACCTTCTTCGCCGACCTGGACGTGTCCGTGATCGACGAGCTCCCGCCCGGACGCAGTCCCGTGGTGACCAAGCTGGTCTCCGACGCGCGGCGCGAAGAGGTCATCGCCCACATCGCGCAGGCCGCGCGCGGCGGGCAGCAGGCTTATTGGGTCTGTCCGCTGGTCGAGGAAAGCGAGGCCCTCGAACTGCAAACCGCCGTGGACACCTACGAAGGCATGCGGACCGATCTGCCGGACCTGCGGATAGGGTTGGTGCATGGCCGCCTGCCGCAGGCCGAGAAGGCCGCCGTGATGCAGGCGTTCCGCGACGGCGAGATCGATCTGCTCGTCGCCACGACCGTCATCGAAGTCGGCGTGGACGTTCCCAATGCGTCGCTGATGGTGATCGAACACGCCGAGCGCTTCGGCCTTGCGCAGCTTCACCAGTTGCGCGGGCGCGTGGGGCGGGGCACGGCCGAGTCCATCTGCGTGCTGCTCTATCAGACGCCGCTTTCGCAGGTTGCGCGCGAACGGCTGCGCGCCATGTTCGAAACGTCCGACGGTTTCGAGATCGCCCGGCGCGACCTGGAACAGCGCGGTCCTGGCGAATTCCTGGGAACGCGCCAGTCCGGCATGGCGCTTTTGCGCTTTGCGGACCTGGAGACCGACGCCGCGATCGCCGAAGACGCGCGCGATGCCGCCGTGTGGCTGCGCGCCGAACATCCCGCCGCCGTCGAGGCGCATCTGGCCCGCTGGATGCGCGGGCGCGAAGACTTCCTGCGGACCTGACATGCGGCCCGTCAACCATCCTGAATCCTCAAGCGCCGGCCACGGGGCCGGCGCGTAACCCCGGGGGCGTAGTCCACCATGACTCTCACCGAACTCAAGTACATCGTCGCCGTGGCCCGCGAGCGGCACTTTGGCCGCGCGGCCGAGGCCTGTTTCGTCAGCCAGCCGACGCTGTCCGTGGCCATCCGCAAGCTGGAGGACGAGCTGGGCGTGACCCTGTTCGAACGCGGCGGCTCCGAAGTCGGCGTGACGCCCATCGGCCAGCGCATCGTCGCGCAGGCGCAGAAGGTGCTCGAGGAAAGCGCCAGCATCAAGGAGATCGCCCGGCAGGGCCACGATCCGCTGGCCGGCCCGCTGCGCGTCGGCGTCATCCACACCATCGGACCGTACCTGCTGCCCAAGCTGGTGCCCGTGCAGATCGGCCGCACGCCGCAGATGCCGCTGCTCCTGCAAGAGAATTTCACGGTTCGCCTGGTTGAACTGCTGCGCCAGGGCGAGATCGATTGCGCCATCATGGCCTTGCCGTTGCCCGAAGCTGGACTGGTCATGCAGCCGCTCTATGACGAGCCCTTCGTGGTGGCGGTACCCAACGACCACGAACTGGCCGAGCGCAAGTCCATCGACGCGCAGGACCTGAAGCAGCAGACCATGCTGCTGCTGGGCAGCGGCCATTGCTTCCGTGACCAGGTGCTCGAAGTCTGTCCCGAACTGTCCCGCTTCTCTGCCGCCAGCGACGGCATCCAGCGCACCTTCGAAGGCTCGTCGCTGGAAACCATCCGCCACATGGTTGCGGCCGGCATCGGCGTGACCGTGCTGCCCGTCACCGCAGTACCCGAGCATCCGCCCTCGAATAGTCTTCTGCGTTACCTGCCTTTCGAAGGCCATGTGCCGGAGCGCCGCGTTGTGCTCGCATGGCGGCGCAGCTTTCCGCGGCTGGCGGCAATCGAAGCGTTGGCGCAGGCCGTCTATGAGTGCGAGTTGCCGGGCGTGAAGATGCTGGTGGGCGAAGCGGCGGCCGTGCAGGATTGATGGGCCAGCCCCAGCCGATCAGCGGCCATTGCGCCGCGTCAATCGGTCGCAGCCCATTGTGAGAACGGCGCCGCCACAACCCCCGTTCTGTCGTGTTTGCAGTGGTATTCTTATTTCCGCCTTTTTCCATAGGAGCTAGCAATGGCCAAGTCCACCAAGAAGACCTCGAGCGTTCCGCGCATCAACATCGGTATTTCGGACAAGGACCGCGCCGCGGTTGCCGGCGAACTGTCCAAGTTGCTGGCCGATTCGTACACGCTGTACCTGATGACGCACAACTTCCACTGGAACGTCACGGGGCCCATGTTCAACACGCTGCATCAGATGTTCATGACGCAGTACACCGAAGAATGGAACGCGCTGGACAGTATCGCCGAGCGCATCCGCGCGCTGGGCCACTATGCCCCCGGCACGTATCGCGAATACGCCAAGCTGTCGTCGATCGCCGAACCGGAAACCGTGCCGGACGCGCTGGAAATGGTGCGCCTCTTGGTCGACGGCAACGAATCGGTCGCCAAGACCGCGCGCGCTGCCTTCGAAAAGGCCGATGCCGCCAACGACCAGCCCACGGCCGATCTGCTGACCCAGCGCCTGGACGTGCATGAAAAGAACGCCTGGATGCTGCGCAGCCTGTTGCAGTAATCGGAGCGGCCGGCTTCCCGCAAGGAAAGCGGCCGGTTCCTCAGGTTTGAACTGAATGGCCGCCCAAAATGGGCGGCCATTTTTTACCTGCGGTGAGCGGCTTACAGGTCGTACACCGGAACCGGCGGAATGCGTTTGGCAGGCGGCGGAATCCGCCACGAGGCTCTGCGGCGCAGCGCGCCCAGCAGTTTCAGTCCTTGCGGCCAGTCGTCCAGGCCGCTTTCCGCGTTGATATGGCCGGCGCCGGGCAGGACGACGACCCGGCTGCCCCAATCCGCCGCGAAGACGCGCGCGCGTTCCAGCGCGCAATAAGGATCGTTGTCGCTGGCGACCACGACGCTTTGAAAGGGCAGGGGCTGGCGCGGGATGGGCGCGAAGCCGCGCAGGCATTCGGGCGTATCGGCGCGTTCGACGTCGGCGGGCGCGACCAGCAGCGCGCCGGCGACCTTGGCGCGCAAGGGCACGGGCAGGGCCGCGCTGATCAGGCAGCCAAGGCTGTGCGCCACGAGCAGGACCGGGCTGCGGGCTTCATCGACCTCGGCGGTCAGACGGGATATCCAATCGGCCGCGCAGGGGCTTTCCCAGTCGTGCTGCTCGATGCGCCGGGCGTTGGGCAACAGGGCCTGCCACCGGGACTGCCAGTGGTCGGGGCCGGAGTTTTTCCAGCCCGGGACGATTATCGGTTGGAGTCTCATGCGGCACATGATGCCGCCGCCGTTTAGTAACTCAAACGAATTAATGGTCTTTTGCATATACGGCGTTTGGAATAAGGCGGAGGGGCCGGAACGATGCCGCAGTGCAATACAAAACCCCCGGAAAACCCTGCGCCGACCCGCCAAAAAGCCGCGATATTTCAGTGTATGCTTGCCGGGCAAATGCACCGCCAACGGGCATGACATCTACGTTATCCGGCCGTCAGCCCGTTGATGGATCAATGATTAAAAGTCTCTCGAGGAGTCCACTCATGAAGCCAGTATTCCGTCTGACCCCGGTCATCACAGCGCTGGGCGTCGCCGCTGGTCTGTCGTTTGGTGCGGCCGCGCACGCGCAGACAATCAAGATCGGCGTCGTCGGCCCCACCACCGGCGCGGTCACGCAGTATGGCGATATGGTCCGTGAAGGGGTCGATACCGCAGTCGAGCGCATCAACGCCGCTGGCGGCATCAATGGCAAGAAGCTGGAAACCGTGGTCATCGACGACGGCTGCGAACCCAAGCAGGGTCCCAACGCCGCCAACCGCGTCGTGAACAGCAAGATCGGTTTCGTCGTGGGTCACGTGTGCTCGGGCGCCACCATCGCCGCCGCCGACATCTACAACAACGAAGGCGTGGTCATGGTCACCCCGTCGGCCACGTCGCCGGCCCTGACCGACGGCAAGAACTACGAGTTCATCTTCCGCACCATCGGCCGTGACGACCAACAAGGTCCCGCCGCCGCCAAGTTCATCCTCGACAAGATCAAGCCGAAGAAGGTCGCCGTGCTGCACGACAAGCAGTCGTACGGCCAGGGCATCGCCACCGCGGTCAAGAACGACCTGGAAAAGGGCGGCGTGGCCGTCGCGGTGTTTGAAGGCATCAATGCCGGCGACAGCGACTACTCGGCCGTCATCACCAAGCTCAAGAGCCAGGGCGTGGACTTCGTCTACTACGGCGGCTACCACCCCGAAATGGGCCTGCTGCTGCGCCAGGCGGCCGAGCAAGGCGTGAAGGCCAAGTGGATGGGTCCGGAAGGCACGGGCAACCCGGACATCAATGCCATCGCTGGCGACGCCGTCGAAGGCATGCTGCTGACGCTGCCGGCCGACTTCACCCAAAATGCGGCCAACGCCGAGATCGTCAAGGCGTTCGAAGCCAAGAAGCGCAATCCCAGCGGCGCGTTCCAGATGACCGCCTACGCGGCCACGCAGGTGATCGCGGACGGCATCAAGGGCGCGGGCTCGGACGATCCCACCAAGGTTGCCAAGTACCTGCACGCCAATTCCTTCGACACGCCGATCGGCAAGGTGTCGTGGAACAAGCAGGGCGACCTGACGAACTTCCAGTTCGACGTGTTCACCTGGCACAAGGACGGCTCCAAGACCGTCTACAAGTAAATCGCCGCGCGGCGGGCCGCTATCGGCTCGCTGCACGCGAACGGCGCGTGTCGGATGCAGCGCATCCGGCCACACGCATCGGACGCTGCAAAAAAGAACCGGGCCGCAAGCTGATCGCTTGCGGCCCGGTTTGTCTTTGCGCCTTGGGGGCAGGGGGCTGACGCCCCGCCTGCTTACAGACCCTGAACGCGGCGGCCGGTGTCGGCCTCGAACCAGTGCAGCGGATGGCGGCCGTCCGGGCCCACGTTGACCTGCATGCCGACCTTGGCCGACGACTCGGAAAGCTGGCGCGTCGTGCAGCGCACGACCAGCGTGCTCTTGCCGCAGCGGCAGTGCACGAGCTGTTCCGAGCCCAGCGTCTCGACCATCTCGACTTCGGCCGGGATGCCCTGGGTGTTCAGCAGCATGTGCTCGGGCCGCATGCCCATGATGACCTTGCGGCCGCGCACCTGCGAAGGCACCTGCAGCGGCGAGATCTCGAGGTGGTTGCCGTCGGCGGTCTGCACCGTGCCGTCGCCAGCCACCTGGACTTCCATCAGGTTCATCGGGGGCGAGCCGATGAAGCCGGCGACGAACGTCGAGGCGGGCTTTTCAAACACTTCCATCGGAGTGCCGATCTGTTCGGGAACGCCCTGGTACATGACGATCATGCGGTGCGCGAGCGTCATCGCCTCGACCTGATCGTGCGTCACGTACAGGCTGGTGGTGCCAAGGCGGCGATGCAGCTTCATGATTTCCAGACGCATCGCCACGCGCAGCTTGGCGTCCAGGTTGGACAGCGGCTCGTCGAACAGGAACACCTTGGGTTCACGCACGATGGCGCGGCCCATCGCGACGCGCTGGCGCTGGCCGCCCGAAAGCGCGCGCGGACGGCGGTCAAGGAGGTGGCCCAGTTCCAGGATCTGCGCGGCAATGTCGACGCGTTTCTTGATCTCGTCCTTGGAGAACTTGCGGATCTTCAAGCCATAGGCCATGTTTTCGAACACGGTCATGTGCGGGTAGAGCGCGTAGTTCTGGAACACCATGGCGATGTCGCGCTCGGCGGGTTCCAGGGTGTTGACGACCTTGTCGTCGATGACGATGTCGCCGCTGGTCACGGTTTCCAGGCCTGCGACCATGCGCATCAGCGTGGACTTGCCGCAGCCCGAGGGACCGACGATGACGATGAATTCACCGTCCTTGACGTCCATGTCGATGCCATGGATGACCGGCACGTTGCCGGCATAGGTTTTCTTGACGTTGCGAAAGCTGAGAGTAGCCATGAGTTATTCGTGTTCGGAGTCGTGTTCGGGTGGACTGGGGCGGGTTGAATCACTTCTCAGTGTCGACCAGACCCTTGACGAACCATTTCTGCATCAGGATGACGACCAGCGCCGGCGGGATCATCGCGAGCATGGCGGTAGCCATGGTGATGTTCCATTCGGTCACGCTGTCGCCGCCGCTGATCATCCGCTTGATGCCGATGACGACGGGGTACATGTCTTCTTGCGTGGTGACGAGCAGCGGCCACAGATATTGGTTCCAGCCGTAGATGAACTGGATCACGAACAGCGCGGCGATGCTGGTCTTGGACAAGGGCAGCAGGACGTCAAAGAAGAAGCGCACGGGGCCCGCGCCGTCGATGCGCGCGGCCTCGATCAGCTCGTCCGGCACCGTCAGGAAGAACTGGCGGAACAGGAACGTGGCCGTGGCGGACGCGATCAGCGGCAGGGTCAGGCCCGCGTAGCTGTTGAGCAGGCCCAGATCGGCCACGACCTTGTAGGTGGGCGCGATGCGGACTTCGACCGGCAGCATGAGCGTGACGAAGATCATCCAGAAAAAGAACATGCGGCCCGGAAAGCGGAAGTACACGACCGCGAAAGCCGACAGCAGCGAGATCGCGATCTTGCCGATCGAGATCGCCAGCGCCATGATCAGGCTCACGTACATCATGCGGCCGACGGGCGCGCCCGACGAACCGCCCGACGAGCCGCCGAAAAGCGCCTGCATGTAGTTGTCCACGAAATGCGGACCGGGAATCAGGGACATCGGCGCCTGAGCGACTTCCTGCGCGGTCTGGGTGGACGCGACGAAAGTGACGTAGAGCGGAAATGCCACCATCGCCACGCCGCAGAGCAGAATGACGTGGGCCAGAATATCCAGCCAGGGACGGCGTTCAACCATTGTTATCAGCCTCGGACAAAATCAATACTGCACTTTGCGGTCGACGTACCGGAACTGTACGACCGTCAAGGCAACCACAATGAACATCAGGACGACGGACTGGGCGGCGGACGAGCCGAGGTCCAGGCCGCGGAAGCCGTCGCTGTACACCTTGTAGACCAGGATCGAGGTCGACGTGCCCGGACCGCCTTGCGTCGTCGTGTCGATCACGGCGAACGTGTCGAAGAAGGCGTAGATGATGTTGACCACCAGCAGAAAGAACGTGGTGGGCGACAGCAGCGGGAAGACGATGGTCCAGAAGCGGCGTGCGGGACTGGCGCCGTCGATCGCGGCGGCTTCGATGAGCGAGCGCGGAATCGATTGCAGGCCGGCCAGGAAGAACAGGAAGTTGTACGAGACCTGCTTCCAGACGGCGGCGATGATCACCAGGGTCATCGCCTGGTTGCCGTCCAGGCGCGGATTCCAGTCCACGCCCGACTTGCGCAGGGCCACGGCCAGGATGCCGACAGAAGGCGAAAACAGAAACAGCCACAGCACGCCGACGACGGCGGGCGCCACGGCGTACGGCCAGATGAGCAGGGTCTTGTAGAGCCCGGAGCCGCGGATCACGCGGTCGGCCATCACGGCCAGCACCAGCGACACGCCAAGGCCAACACCGGCCACCAGCACCGAGAACACGGCGGTGACGCGGAAGGAATCGAGGTAGCTCTGTTGCGAGAACAGATCCATGAAGTTGTCCAGGCCGACGAACTGCGAGGACAGACCGAAGGGATCTTCAAGGCGCATGGACTGCCACATGGCTTGTCCGGCTGGCAGGAAGAAGAACACCACGGTAATGATCAGCTGCGGCAGGAGCAGCAGATAGGGCAAGGTCTTGTGCCCGAATACAACGCGTTTTTCCATAGGGGGAACCCAAGGTACAGAAAAGCGGCGGTTGAAATAACCGCCGCCTGAAACCGCCAGCGCGCATGCCGCGCGAGGCGCCCGGAGCCCGAAAGCACCGGCACTCATAAAAGCACGATAGGCTTAAAGCCCTTGAAAAACCAGGGCTTTAAGCCTCGAATGTCCTTGTCGCAACATGGAAAATGCCGATTGACAAGGCGGCGTTCAAGTTGCGCGAAAGGGCGTTACTTTACACTCTTCTCGAACTTTTCCAGCAGCTCGTTGCCGCGCTTGACGATGTTCTCGGCGCCGTCCTTGGGAGCAACCTTGCCCGAGACGATGCGTTCGATTTCAGCGTCCTCGATTTCGCGGATCTGGGGCAGGAAGCCCAGGCGCAGGCCGCGCGATTGGGCGGTGGTTTCGACGTTGAGCTGTTTGACGCCGACTTCGGTGCCCGGGTTCTTGTCGTAGAAGCCTTCCTTCTTGGTCAGCTCGTAGGCGGCCTTGGTGACGGGCACGTAGCCGGTCTGCTGGTGCCAGCGGGCGGCGATTTCGGGGCTGGCCAGGAACTTGAAGAACGCGGTCACGCCCTTGTAGGTTTCGGGCTTCTTGTTGGCAAAGACCCACAGCGAGGCGCCGCCGATGATGGTGTTCTGCGGTGCGCCTTGCACGTCGGCGTAGTAGGGCAGCGTGGAGGTGCCGAATTCGAACTTGGCGTTCTTGGCGATGTTGGCGCGCAGGCCGGACGAACCGGTGATCATGGCGCACTTGCCGCTGATGAACAGCGAGTTCGGCTCGTCGCCGCGGCCGCCGTACATGAAGATGCCTTCCTTGCCGAGCTTGGCCAGGTTTTCCAGGTGACGCACGTGCAGCGGGGTGTTGATGGCGATGCGCGCATCCAGACCGCCGAAACCGTTGTCCTTGGTGGCGTACGGCACGTTGTGCCAGGCCGAGAAGGTTTCGAGCTGGGTCCAGGACGGCCACGACGTGGTGTAGCCGCATTCCTGGCCCGCGGCCTTCAGCTTCTGGCCAGCGGCGGCCAGTTCTTCCCAGGTCTTGGGGGGATTGTCGGCGTCAAGGCCGGCCTTCTTGAAGGCGTCCTTGTTGTAGTAGAAGACGACGGTCGAGCTGTTGAAGGGCATCGACACCAGCTTGCCATCGGCCGACGAGTAGTAGCCGGCCACGGCGCCGATGAATTCCTTCGGGTCGATCGGGTTGCCGGCTTCTTCGGACATCTGCTGCACCGGCTTGATGGCGCCCTTGGCGTACATCATGGTGGCGGTGCCGACTTCGAAGACCTGCAGGATGTCCGGCGCGTTGCCGGCGCGGAACGCGGCGATGCCGGCGTTCATCGATTCACCGTAGTTGCCCTTGTAGATGGCCTTGACCTGGTAGTCGGGGTTTTGCTTGTTGAATTCCTCGACCAGGCCGTTGACGCGGTCGCCCAGGGCGCCTTCCATCGAATGCCAGAACTGGATCTCGGTGGCTGCTTGCGCGGAAGCGCCGGCGAAAGCCGTCATGATGGCGGCAAAGGTCAGTGCAATACGATGGGATCGCATAAAGGGTTCTCCAGTTGGGCGTGTTGCGAACGGGTTGTCCGGCCGCATGAAACACGACACCTTATGAATTGTTTGTGACAAAACCGTGACTTTCACATCACTCCCTTCGCCTGTCAAATTGCGCGTTTCAGGCGCGAACGAACATTTCGCCGCGCCATCCGTGGGGAGCCGACCGTTTACAATCGCCGCCTATGGAAAACGAACTTTCGATTGCGTTCACCGGCGTGGGCAGACGGCCGCCTGCGACGGCCTCGCGCGCGGCTGCCAAAGTATGCGCCGTGCAGGACGTTCATGTCATTGACATAAACGAGCAAGCGCGCGGTGCCGGGCAGGGCCCTGAGACGGCCAGTGTGCGGGTTTGTGGCGCCCCGCGCGCGTACGCTGGCTGGCTGTTCGCCGGCGCGACACGGAACATGCAAGGTGTTGCGGCTTGGAGACGTCATTCGCCGCGCATTGACGGGCCGATGACGCGCATGGCGAGCCCCGGACGGGCGCGCGGCGGGGCCGAGGCGGGTCGCAAATGAAACCGTCCTCTGTGCGCTTTCCCGCCATGACGCGCCTGCAGTTCGGCATTTCGGTGCTGTGCATGCTGGCCGTCGTGGTGGGTTCCAATATCCTGGTCCAGGTGCCGCTCAATGACTGGCTGACATGGGGCGGGCTGTCGTATCCGGTGGCTTTCCTGGTCACCGATGTGCTCAACCGGCGTTTCGGCCCGGTCGCCGCCCGGCGCGTGGTGTGGTTCGGCTTTGCCGCCGCGCTGGCGGTGTCGGTCTGGGTGGCGTCGCCGCGTATCGCGTTGGCGTCGGGGCTGGCTTATATATGTGCGCAGCTCGTCGACATCCAGGTGTTCGACCGCCTGCGCGACCAGCGCTGGTGGCGCGCGCCGCTGGCGTCCGGCGTGCTGGGCGCCATATTGGATACGGCGGTGTTCTTCAGCGTGGCATTCGCCGCCACGGGCGCGCCGTGGGTCACATGGATGCTGGGCGATCTGGCGATCAAGCTGGTCGTCAATATCAGCATGCTGGCGCCGTTCCGCGCCCTGATGTGGAATCTGGCAAAGCCCGCCAACGCCTAGCCGAATCCGAACTCGAACCCGCGTTCGCGGCGCAATGAATGCGCGCGTCCGATGCTGATTTCAGCCGGGCGCGCGTTTTTCATTAATGCGCCGGACATTAATTGAGGGGAATTTCTGGGGCATGTCTTCGGCATATCTGCGGCATGCAGTAAGTCCTGCGTAAGCACTGTATTTAAATGCGAGCTTAAACACCGTATTAATCCGACTTGTTATTAATCGCCCAACCATAAATCCCAGAAAAGCGCCAGCAGACAACGCAGCCGCAATTGCGATTTCTCCAACGAATTCACGGCACTAGGCGGCCCATCCGTCACGAATAAAAGCCCCAATTGAAATATTGGGGATTACACGCAGTGACAGTATGACGGCTTGCTTTCAGAATACCGGCCACACCGTGTTTTTGCCCAAGAAGCCGGCGACGGGCAATGCGGACGAAGGGGTACTCTCCCGATAAACCGTGTTGGACAGAGCCGCTCAAAACCTCGCTGGAGAACTCCGCATGAAGTTTCTGAATCGCCTTACCCCGGTAGCCATGGCGCTTGGGGCACTTGCCTTGGCTGGCGCCGCGCACGCCGCCGACACGATCAAGATCGGCATTCCCCAGCCCATGACCGGTCCCAACACGCAATACGGCGACCAAATTCAAGCCGGCGCGCTGACCGCCATCGAGACCATCAACGCCAAGGGCGGCGTCAAGGGCAAGAAGCTCGAACCGATCCTGATCGA
Organism: Achromobacter sp.; assembly: GCF_032113835.1. GTDB lineage: Bacteria > Pseudomonadota > Gammaproteobacteria > Burkholderiales > Burkholderiaceae_B > Achromobacter. Next base: position 47,441 of record NZ_DAMCTG010000019.1, read on the forward strand.
CGACGGCTGCGAACCCAAGCAGGCCGTGCCCGCCGCCAACCGCGTGGTCAACTCCGGCGCCAAGTTCGCCGTGGCCCATGCGTGCTCGGGCGTCACGGTCGCCGCCGTGAAGGTCTACGAGGAAGAGGGCATCGTCGGCATCACCCCGGGCGCCACGTCGCCGCTGGTCACCGACACGATCAAGCCGCACTTCTTCTTCCGCACGATCGGCCGCGACGACCAGCAGGGTCCGTACGCCGCCGGCTACATCGCCAAGACCTTGAAGCCCCAGAAGGTTGCCGTGCTGCACGACAAGCAGACCTACGGCTCGGGCGTGGCCACGCAGGTCAAGGACGCGCTGGCCAAGGAAAAGGTCAACGTCGCGCTGTTCGAAGGCATCAACGTCGGCGACAGCGACTACTCGGCCATCATCACCAAGCTGAAGTCCTCGGGCGTGGACCTGGTCTACTTCGGCGGCTACCACCCCGAGCTGGGCCTGCTGCTGCGCCAGGCGCGTGAACAGGGCCTGAAGGTCCAGTTCATGGGTCCGGAGGGCACGGCCAACCAGGATCTGGTGGCGATCGCCGGTCCGGCCATCGACGGTCTGCTGGTCACGCTGCCGGCCGACTTCACCAAGCTGCCGGGCAACGAAAGCATCGTCAAGGCCTTCAAGGACGCCAAGCGCGATCCGGACGGCGCCTTCCAGATGCCGGCCTACGCCGCGGTCCAGATCCTGGCGGACAGCATCAACGCTGTCGGCGAAGATCCGGCCAAGGTCGCCGACTACATGCACAAGACCACGTTCAACACCGGCATCGGCAAGGTCGAATACGATGCCAAGGGCGATCTGAAGGACTTTGAGTTCGCCGTCTATAAGTGGGACAAGGACGGAAAGAAGACCCAGCTGTAAACTCGCGATCCCGCCGGCGTGTTGCCGGCGTGTAGGGCCTGCTGTCTCCGTCTTGCTGAAATCCGCGTAGCGATGCGCCAAAAGCGCTGTGCGGCCGGCAAGGCGGCGCCGGCAGGCCCTTATAAAATACGCCCAGGTTTCCGGCTCCGGGTCTCACTACCGGAGCCGGAACTATTTGGAGCAATGGAATCATGTCCGACCTCATACCCCAACTTACCCAGCAATTCTTCAACGGATTGTCCCTGGGAGCGATCTACGCGCTGATTGCCATCGGCTACACAATGGTCTACGGCATCATCGGTATGATCAATTTCGCCCACGGCGAGATCTACATGATCGGCGCCTACGTGGGCCTGGTCACCTTGACGGCGATCGGCACCAACAGCGGATTGCCGACTCCCTTCATCATCGCGGCCATGCTGCTCGTGGCCATCACGGTGACCGGCATCTACGGCTTTTCGGTCGAACGCGTGGCGTACCGGCCGGTGCGCGGCAGCCCCCGTTTGGTGGCGCTGATCTCCGCCATCGGGATGTCGATCTTCCTGCAGAACTGGGTGGCCCTCGGCCAGGGCGCGCGCGACATGGCCGTGCCCTCGCTGGTGTCCGGCGCCGTGCAGTTCCACATGGGCTCGGACTTCGACGTGACGGTGCCGTATTCGCGCCTGATGATCATCGTGGTGACGGTGGTGCTGATGATCGCGCTGACGCTGTTCATCAAGTATTCCCGCATGGGCCGCGCATCGCGCGCCTGCTCGCAGGACATGCACATGGCCAACCTGCTGGGCATCGACACCAACCGCGTGATCTCGTTCACGTTCGTGATGGGTGCGATCCTGGCGGCAGTCGGCGGCGTGCTGATCGCCATCACCATCGGCAAGCTCAATCCCTTCATCGGCTTCCTGGCCGGCATCAAGGCCTTCACGGCGGCGGTGCTGGGCGGCATCGGCAGCATCCCCGGCGCGATGCTGGGCGGCGTGCTGCTGGGCCTGGCGGAAACCTTTGCGGCTGCCTACATATCGTCGCAGTACAAGGACATCGTGGCGTTCTCGCTGCTGGTCCTGATTCTGCTGTTCCGTCCCACCGGGCTGCTGGGCAAACCTGAGGTGGAAAAAGTCTGATGTCGACCAACAATCTCAAAAACGCCACGATGGCGGCCGTGCTGACGGCGGTCATCGTCACCCCGGTCTTCGGCCTGCAGCTCATCCGCCAGGGTGCGCGCACGTCGATGGAGTCGAACTGGTCGCTGGTGGCGCTGGCCGCGGCGGTGGTGTTCGTGTTCCAGATGCTGCGGCCGTGGCTCGCCATTCCGTTCAAAAAGCTCAAGACCAGCCTGCCGACGCTGTCGTCGGCGCCGGGCCGCAACCACAAGCCGCTGATGCTGCTGCTGCTTGCCGTTGCGGTGATCTGGCCGTTCTTCGCGGGCCGCAGTTCGGTGGACATCGCCACGCTGGTGCTGATCTACGTGATGCTGGGCCTGGGCCTGAACATCGTGGTGGGTTTTGCCGGGCTGCTGGATCTGGGCTTCGTGGGCTTCTACGCCGTCGGCGCCTACACCTATGCGTTGCTCTATCACTGGGGCGGCTGGAGCTTCTGGGAAGCGCTGCCGTTTGCCGGGGCGATGTCGGCGCTGTTCGGCTTCGTGCTGGGCTTTCCGGTGCTGCGGTTGCGCGGCGACTACCTGGCCATCGTGACGCTGGGCTTCGGTGAAATCATCCGCCTGCTGCTCATCAACCTGAACAAGATGACTGGCGGTCCGGACGGCATTTCCGGGATTCCGAAGCCCACGTTCTTTGGTCTGGAAATGACGCGCCGTCCCAGCACCGAGGGCGGAACGACGTTCCATGATTTCTTTGGCCTGACGTTCCAGAATCAGGACATGGTGATCTATTTGTACATGATGGCGCTGCTGCTGGCGCTGCTGACGCTGTTCGTGTCCACGCGCCTGATCCGCATGCCGGTCGGCCGCGCCTGGGAGGCGTTGCGCGAGGACGAGATCGCCTGCCGTTCGCTGGGCCTGAATCCCACGCGCATCAAGCTGTCCGCGTTCACGCTGGGCGCCATGTTCGCCGGCTTTGGCGGCGCGTTCTTCGCGGCGCGCCAGGGCATGGTGAATCCGGAGTCCTTCACGTTCATCGAGTCCGCGCTGATCCTGGCCATCGTGGTGCTGGGCGGCATGGGTTCGCAGGTGGGTGTGATCCTCGCTGCCATCCTGCTGACCGTGCTGCCCGAACTGGCGCGCGAGTTCGCCGAGTACCGGATGCTGATGTTCGGTCTGGTGATGGTGTTGATGATGATGTGGCGTCCGCAGGGGTTGTTGCCCATGAAGCGTCCCCACGTGGAGCTGGCTAAATGAGCGAGGCATTGCTGAAAGTATCCGGCCTGACCATGCGGTTCGGCGGCCTGCTGGCCGTCGACAGCGTGGGTTTCGAGGTCATGTCCGACGAGGTCTTTGCCATCATCGGCCCGAACGGGGCCGGCAAGACCACCGTGTTCAACTGCGTGGGCGGCTTCTACGCGCCGACCGCAGGCGAGATCGTCATGGACGGCAAGCCCATCACGGGTCTTGCCAGCCACAAGGTGGCGCGCCACGGGCTGGTGCGCACGTTCCAGAATGTGCGCCTGTTCAAGCAGCTGACGGTGCTGGAAAACCTGCTGGTCGCGCAGCATACGCAAGTGGAATCGCGCCTGCTGCCCGGCCTGCTCAAGACAAAGGGCTACCGCCAGTCCGAATCCGAGGCGCTGTCGCGCGCGGCGCAGTGGCTGGATTTCATGGGCCTGCGCGAGTTCGCCAACCGCGAAGCCGGCAATCTGGCCTATGGCCACCAGCGGCGCCTGGAGATCGCGCGCTGCATGATCACCAAGCCGCGCCTGCTGATGCTGGACGAGCCCGCGGCCGGCCTGAATCCTCAGGAAAAGCGCGATCTGCAATCGCTCATCGACCAGCTTCGCCGCGAATTCGGCGTGGCCGTGCTGCTGATCGAGCACGACATGAGCCTGATCATGGGCATTTCGGACCGCATTCTGGTCATGGAACACGGCAAGCCCATCACGACCGGCACCCCCGAGCAGGTGCGCAACGACGAGCGCGTCATCAAGGCGTACCTGGGGGAGGAATGATGCTGAAGCTGGAAAACATACACACGTACTATGGCGCGATCCAGGCGCTGAACGGCGTGTCCGTGGACGTCAACCAGGGCGAGATCGTCACGCTGATTGGCGCGAACGGCGCGGGCAAGACGACGCTGCTGATGACGGTCTGCGGCAATCCGCGTGCGCGCGAAGGCAAGATCACGTTCGAAGGCGAAGACATCACGAACAAGGACACGCACCACATCATGCGCAGTGGCATCGCCATTTCGCCTGAAGGCCGGCGCGTGTTCAAGGACCTGACGGTCGCCGAGAACCTGATGATGGGCGGCTTCTTTTCCAAGCGCGACGAGATCGAGGCGGGGATTGACCACGTCTACGGGCTGTTCCCGCGCTTGAAGGAGCGCGCCAGCCAGCGCGCCGGGCTGATGTCGGGCGGCGAGCAGCAGATGCTGGCCATCGGCCGCGCGCTGATGACCCGGCCGCGCCTGTTGCTGCTGGACGAGCCGACGCTGGGCCTGGCCCCGCTGGTGATCGCCCAGATTTTCGACATCATCCGCGAGATCCGCGAGCAGGGCGTGACCGTGTTCCTGGTCGAGCAGAATGCCAACAAGGCGCTGGGCGTGGCAGACCGCGGCTACGTGCTGGAAAACGGCCGCGTGGTCCTGCAGGACACCGGCGCCAACCTGCTGGTCAACGACAAGGTCCGCAAGGCGTACCTGGGCGGTTGACCTCTTCCCCGCGAAGGAAGTGGGCGCATCGGAAGATGCGCCCTTTTTTTGTTTTGGCGGGGGAGATTGCTGCTGGCCGGTGTCTGACACCCTTGAAGCACTGCGGCTAGCCCGAGGTCGTCTCGCCTGGGTGTCAGACACCTCGTGCAGCGGCGCCTCTGTCAGCGGCCGGTGTCTGACACCCTTGAAGCACTGCGGCTAACCCGAGGTCGTCTTGCCTGGGTGTCAGACACCTCGTGCAATGCATGCGCCTTACGCGGCGATGCGTTCCGCGGGCTGGTCGGCCTGGTAGTGCGCGATGGCGGCGCGGGCGAGGGCGTCGATGGAGTCGGTGAGGGTCACGCCCAGGCTGGGGCGCAGGGCGTGGGGGACGGCCAGGGGCAGTTCCGTGCAGCCCAGCACGACGGCGTCGGCGCCGCGGGCTTTCAGGCGGGCGATGCATTCGGCGGCGGGCGAGAAGGCGTCTTCGAGCTGGTTGCCTTTGACCGCGCGGATCGAGCCCATGCAGAAGCGTTCGACTTCGTCGTCATCAGGCACGATGCACTCGTAGCCCTGGGCTTCGAGGTGGCGCTGGTAAAGGCCGAGCTTGAGCGTGGCGGCGGTGCCCATCAAGCCGATGCGGCCGCTGGGCAGGCCAAGGCGACGCAGGTCTTCGATGACCGCTTCAATGATGTGCAGCACCGGCAATTGCGTGGAGGCGGCGATCTCGTCGAACCACAAGTGAGCGGTGTTGCACGGAATGGCGATGAGCTGGGCGCCGGCCTGTTCCAGGAAGCGCACGCCGCCGACCATGTGGGGCAGGGGACTTTCGCCGCCCGCCATGTAGGCGCTGGACCGGTCGGGAATGCGGGGATCGTTGCGCAGCAGGGTGGGGATGTGTTGCTGGTCAACCGTGGCGGGCGTCAGCGCCGCCAGGCGGAGGGCGAAGGCCGCGCCGGCCATGGGTCCCATTCCGCCCAATACACCCAGGTAGCAGCCCTGGGAAAACGTCTTCACTTTATGTACTCCGTGCTCATGCATCACCGGGCGTCAGGACATGGCCCGGGCGTTCGGCGCCCGTTCGTTCCCCGTCCCAGACCTGCCTGCCGTTGACCCACACGGCGTGGATGCCCCGGCTTGCCTGAATGGGCGCTGAAAAAGTGGCCACGTCGGTGACGGTGGCGGGATCGAACAGCACCAGGTCAGCATGATACCCCTCCCGGAGCAGGCCGCGCCGGGCGACGCCGTACTGGCCAGCTGCCAATCCAGTCATCTTGTGGATGGCGGACTCGAGCGACAGCAGGTTCTGCTCGCGCACCATGGTGCGCAGCACATTGGTGAACGTACCCCATTGACGGGGGTGCGGATGCGGGTCGAAGGGCAGGCCGTCCGAGCCGACCATGGTCAGCGGATGGGCGAATATGCGTTTGACGTCGGCCGGGTCCATCAGGAAATAGATGGCGCCTGCCGGGGCCAGCCGGGCAACCGCGGCTTCGTCGTCCAGGCCCAGTTCGGCCATCACGTCGCTGAAATCGCGGCCCGTGGCCTCGGGGTAGCCCGTGGACCAGGTGATCATCGTGCGGCTGGCGAGCCGAGCGCGGTCCAGCCGCAGCATGGTCGAGGTGGCCGGATAGGGATGGCAGTCCAGGCAGACCGGCTGCGCGGCCGCGGCGCGGCTGATGAGGTCCAGCGTCTCGCGGGTGCGGCCGTGATTGCGTTCGCCCGCTAGCTTGTGATGCGAGAACACCACACGGGATTCGGTTTCGCGGCCGATGCGCAGCGCCTCTTCCATGGCGGGCACGATGTCGTCGGCCTCGTCGCGCAGGTGAGTGGCGTAGATGCCGGCGCGGCCGCGCAGCGGCTGGCACACGTCGATGATCTCGTCCGTGGGCGCGGCGCTGGCCGGCGGATAGAAGGTGCCGGTGGAGACGCCGAACGCGCCGGCGTCCAGCGCTTCCTGCATCAGGTCGCGCATGGCGGCCCGTTCCGCGTCGTTGGCCGCGCGCGAGGTGTCGTCCATGACGGCGACGCGCAAAGTGGTGTGGCCCACCAGCGGAATCACGTTGACGGCGGCCGGCGTGTCGCGCAGAGCGTCCATCCAGGCGCGGAAGGTGCCAAAGCGGAACAGCGCCGGCGGACCCAGCAGGTCGAGCGGCTGCGGGATCTGCGTGCGCGCCATGGGCGCCAGGCTGATGCCGCAGTTGCCGGTGACGACCGTGGTGATGCCTTGCGACACCTTGGGCAGCATGTCGGGATGCGCCAGCAGGTAGCCGTCGTCGTGGGTGTGCGAATCGATGAAGCCGGGGGCCAGGACTTGGCCCCGGCCGTCGATGACCGGCACGCCCGCGGGATGGGCAAAGCTGCCCACCGCCGCGATGCGTCCGCCGCGCACGGCCAGGTCGCCCTGGGTGGCGGCCCCGCCCGAGCCGTCGATGAGCGTGGCGCCCGCGACGATGAAGTCAGCCTGCAAGGTGTCTGCCGTCATGAAGAATGCTCAGTCGAGTTTTTCGATGCCGGCGGTGTCGATGATCTGCTGCCACTTGGCGGTTTCGCGATCGATCAGCTGCTTGAAGTCCGCCGGGGAGCCGGTGGCCGGTTCGGCGCCCAGCGTCGCCAGGCCCTGGCGCACTTCCGGCGCTTGCAACGCCTTCTGGATGGCGGCGTTCAACGTGGCCACGACGTCGTCAGGCGTACCCTTGGGGGCGACCACGCCGCCCCAGGCGACGGTTTCGTAGCCTTTCAGGCCGGACTCGTCCAGCGTGGGCACGTCGGGCATCAGCGACAGGCGCTTCAGGCTGCTGACGCCAATGGCGCGGACCTTGCCGCTCTTGACGAGCGGCGCGGCCTCGGAGGTGTTGACGAACAGGTAGTCCAGGCGGCCGCCCAGCAGATCCTGGATGGCGGCGGGGCCACCGTTGTAGGGGATGAACATCACGTCCAGCTTGGCCATGCTCTTGAAGAGCTCGCCGCCCATGTGACCGGTGGTGCCGACGCCCGAGGCGCCATAGGACAGGCGGCCGGGCTCCTTGCGGGCGCGGTCGATCAGTTCCTGCACGCTGTTGACGGGCGATTCGGCCGGGACGATCAGGACGTTGTACAGGTCGAACATGTGGGCGACCGGCGTCAGGTCCTTGTCGACGTCGTACGGCAGGCGCTTGAACAGCGAGCGGTTGACCGCCAGCGTGTTGATGTTGCCGTAACCGACCGTGTAGCCGTCCGGCGCGGCGCGCTTGATCAGCGCGATGCCGATGTTGCCGGCGGCGCCGGGGCGGTTTTCGACGACCATCGTGGCGCCGGTGTCGCGGGCGATCTGCGTGGTGATCAGGCGCGACAGCACGTCGGGCGAGCCGCCGGCGGCGGACGGCACTACGAAGGTGATCGGCTTGTCGGGATAGCCGGCGGCCGAGGCGGCGCCGGCGAAGGCGACGCTGAGCGCCGCCATGGAAAGACTGCGAAGGAGCGTGCTGCTCATGGTGGATTTCCCCTGGTTTTGTTTTGTGGAGCGGGCAGATTACACCCGGCCATGCGGCACTGCGTCATCGAAAAATGTCTCAAACCTATAATCCCCCGTTATTGGAAAAGGGGAAGAAATGGAAGCCGATGCGTATGCCGACGAGGTCGGGCCGAGCGCCGGGCGGCCGCTGAACCTGCGCCAGATCGAGGTGTTCCGCGCCATCATGATGGCCGGCTCGATCAGCGGGGCGGGGCGCATGCTGCACGTGTCGCAGCCGGCGGTGAGCCGGGTCCTGGCCCTGACGGAGAACCGCCTGGGCTACCGGCTGTTCGAGCGCGTCAAGAGCCGGCTGTCGCCCACGGCCGAGGCGCGGCGCCTGTATGCCGAGGTCGAGCAGGTGTACGGCGGCATCCAGCGCGTGAACGACCTGGCCGCCAGTCTGGGACAGTCCGGCGCGGGCATGCTCAAGATCGTGGCAAGCGCCAGTTTCGGGCAGCGACTGATTCCCATGGCGCTCGAGCGGTTCCGCGGACGCAATGCGGGCGCGCGCGTCGATTACCGCAGCGTGACATTTGACGAGCTGGCGGCGTACTTTCTGTCGGGACAGGCGGACATCGGCATTTCCATGCAGCCGCCGGATCATCCGAACCTGACATCGGTGCGGTTGGCGCGGGTGCCGGTGGTGTGCGTGCTGCCGCCCGGGCATCCGCTTGCCGGTCACGACGCGGTGCGGCCGGAAGACTTTTCGTCGGCGGCGTGGATCGGCTACCCGCGCGATACGCCGCTGGGCCGCGCGCTGCAGCCGTTCTTCGGCGAAGGCCCGCACTGTGCGGCGGCCATCGAGGTGCATTCGCCGGTGACCGCCTGTTCCTTCGTGCAGCAGGGGCTTGGCCCGGCGCTGGTGGATGCCTGGTGCGTCACGCCGGACCAGGCCGCGCACATGGCGCTGCGCCCGATCCAGCCCGAGGCCAGCGTCGAGATATGGGCGACCCATTCCAACCTGAGTGCGCCGCCCCTGCTGGCGCGGCGCTTCCTGGCTGCGGTCAAGAAAATCCTGGAGAGCGAAGCGCTGCCCGGCGTGACGCCGGCGTAGAACGCCAGGGCGCCAGCGGGGCAGTTCAGACCGTTACAGCCCTTCGGCCTGCATCGCCGCCTTGACGCCGGCGTTGGCCTGCATGCGCTCGAAGAACGCGGACAGGTTGGACAGGCCGGTCAGGTCCACTTCCTTGGCGTGCGCCCAGCGCAGCACGACGAACAGGTAGGCATCGGCGACCGAGGGCGCGGCGCCCGCCAGATAGGCCTGGCCTGCCAGCTGCGCGTCCAGTTGGGCGAACAGCTTGGTCAGCAGCCCCGACGCCGACGCGGCCAGTTCCTTCTGTGCGCCTTCGTCCTTCAGGTAGCGCTGCGCGCCGAAGAGCAGCGAGAACGTCTTGTGGACGTCGGAATTGATGAAGCCGACCCAACGGCGCACTTCGGCGCGCGAACGGGCGGAGCCATCGCCCAGCAGCGTGCTTTCGGGCGCCTGTTCAGCCAGGTACTCCAGGATGGATACGTTCTGCGTCAGGGTCCAGTCGCCATCGGTCAGCGCAGGCACGGCGCCCATCGGGTTGATCCGCAGAAACTCGGGCTCCTTGAGCGCCTCGCGGCTGAGTTTGTGCGTTTCGTACGGCTTGCCGATCCACTCGAGCACGATGTGGGAAGCGAGCGAGCACGCGCCGGGCATGTAGTACAGTTTCATCTGTCGGAGACTCCTGGAAGGAAGAACGGGAGAGCTCCCGTCCGTGGGCGCTATGGTACGCCAACCGGGTATGCCATTCGCGAGTGGTCCCGCGTCTCTCTGTCATGCCTTCCGCGCCCGCTTTTCAATCTGTCGCCGCCGGAGATGTCCATGCAGTCACGCACCGCCGCGAGCACGCGCGCCATTCCCTTTCTCTTGTCCTTGACCCTGACCTGCGCCGCCGCCCCCGCGATCGCGCAAGCCGCGCAGGAACCGCCCTCGGCGCCTGCGCGCGTGATGCCTGTTGTGGGCGGCCTGGACCATCCCTGGTCCATGGCGTTTCTGCCCGACGGCGGCATCCTGATCACCGAACGTCCTGGGAATCTGCGGCTGTTGCGTACGCCCGGCGGGTTGTCCAAGCCGCTGACCGGCGTGCCCAAGGTGGCCGCGCGCGGCCAAGGCGGTCTGCTCGACGTGGCGCTGTCGCCGGACTTTGCGACCGACCGCTACGTGTACCTGTCCTATGCGGAGTCGGACGGCGACAAGAGCGGCACGGCAGTCGGACGCGGCCGGCTGGCCGACGATGCCAGCGGACTGGAAGACTTCAAGGTCATCTTCCGCCAGGAACCCAAGCTGTCGTCCGGGCTGCATTTCGGATCGCGCCTGGTGTTTGACGGCAAGGGCTACCTCTACATCGCGCTGGGCGAGAACAACCAGCGGCCAACCGCGCAGGACCTGGACAAGCTGCAGGGCAAGGTCGTGCGGCTCAAGACCGACGGCGGCCTGCCTGACGACAACCCCTTCGTGAGCAAGGCGGGCGCGCGCCCCGAGATCTGGTCGTATGGCCATCGCAATCCGCAGGGCATGGCGCTCAACCCCTGGACCGGCGCGTTGTGGGAAAACGAACACGGGCCGCGCGGCGGCGACGAGATCAACGTGGTGCAGCCGGGCAAGAACTATGGCTGGCCGCTGGCGACCTACGGCATCAACTATTCGGGCCTGAAGATTCCGGAAGCCAAGGGCGAGACGCTGCCGAGCATGGAGCCGCCGGTCTACTGGTGGGCGAAATCGCCCGCCATCAGTGGCATGGCGTTCTATGACGCCGATCGCTTTCCGGCCTGGCGCAATTCGCTCTTCATCGGCGCGCTGGGCAACCAGAACCTGATCCGCCTGACGGTCGACGGAGATCGCGTGGTCGAGAAGGAATGGCTGCTGGTCGACCGCAAGCGCCGGATCCGCGACGTGCGGCAGGGGCCGGACGGTTATGTGTATGTGCTGACGGACGCTTCCCCAGGCGAACTGCTGCGGGTGGCGCCGGCCGAAACAGGAGGGTGACCGTCATGAAGACCTATGAACTCATCGGGTCCGCGGGCTGCGGCTCCGCCATCGTCGAGATGGCGTTGGTGCTGGCCAATGTGCCGCACGTCCTGACGGACGTGCCGTATCTGAAGCCCGGCCCCGAGCGGGACCGGCTCCTGCATCTGAATCCGCTGGGGCAGGTGCCCACGCTCATCCTGCCCGACGGTGAGGTCATGACCGAAAGCGCCGCGATGATCCTGCACCTGAACGACCTGGCGCCGCAGGCCGGTCTTGCGCCCGCGCCGGACAAGCCGGAACGGGCGCGCTTTCTGAACCTGCTGGTGCGGATCGTGGCGGCGGTCTACCCGACCTTCACGTACGGCGACGATCCCGCGCAGTGGACGACGCCGGGCGATGCGGTGGACCTGCTGCGCGAACGCGTCCACACGCGCCGCGCCGAGCTTTGGCAGGAACTGGAACGCCAGGCCGGCGCGCCGCACATGCTGGGGCGGCGCTTTTCGGCGCTGGACCTGTATGTGACGGTCATGACGCATTGGCGCCCGGGGCCGTCGTGGTTCAGTGCGATGTGTCCGGCATTGACCGCGGTCGCGCGCGAAGCCGCGTTGGAACCGAACGTGGCCCGCGTGCTGCAGCGGCACTTTCCGCCGCCCACCGAATAGCGCGGGCGGCAGGGCAAGCAGCGTCAGGTTGCAGCACGCCGGCGCGATTTGCCTCGCGCCTCGCGCACGGCGATGTACACGCCGCTGCCTGCAATGAACACGGCGCCCAGGTACGCATAGGCGTCGGGCGCCTCGCGCCAGAAAATCCATCCCAGAATCGTGGCCCAGACCAGGCCCGTGTAGTCGAATGGCGCGACCACGGATGCCGGGCCGATACGGAATCCCTGCGTGATGAGCGCCAGCCCCAGCGTGCTGAACAGCGCGACGCCACCGAAATAAGGCAGGTCTTCCATGGCCGGCGCGCGCCACACCCACGGCAGTCCGATCGCGCTGCAGACCAGCTGGCCCAGCACGATGTAGAAGGTGGTGGTCAGCATGCCTTCGGCGCGGTTGATGCCGCGCGCCGTGATCATCATGACCGCGTAGAGCAGGGCGGTGGTCAGCGGCAGCAGGGTGGCGGCCTGGAAGGCCTGCGTGCCCGGGCGCACCACGATCAGCACGCCGGCAAAGCCCGCCAGCACGGCCAGCCAGCGCTTGCCGTCGACGCGTTCCTTCAGGATCAGCACCGACAGCGCGGTGACGAACAGCGGCGCGGCGAACGCGATGGCGGTGGCCTCGGCCAGCGGCAGCGCCTGCAATCCCAGATAGAAGCAACAGGCCGAGACCACGTTGATGGCGCCGCGCGTCAGGTGCAGGCCGGGATGCGTCGTGCGCAGCACGCGGCGCCCGCCCAGACACAGCGCGAGCGCGGTCACGAAAGGCAGCGCGATCAGCGCGCGCAGGAAGAGGATCTGCAGCGGGTTGTAGCTGGCGCCCAGCCATTTGGCGTTGGCGTCGCTGAGCGTCAGAAAGAAGATGCCGCCCGCCACGCAGGCGATGCCTGCAGCGGCGGAATGTTCTCGGACGGCGGGTAATGCGGTGCTTGGGGACATCTGAAACCTGCAAGGGCGGCGGTTCCTGCCGCCGGTGGGGGAAGAACGGGAAGGGTGTCAGTTTTGCGCGCGGTAGGCGGCGATGGCGACCATCGCCCACGCGGCCAGGAAGGCCGTTCCGCCGAACGGCGTGACCGCGCCCAACCAACGCGTGCCGGTCAGCGTCAGCAGGTACAGGCTGCCCGAAAACAGCACGATGCCGACGAACATCACGACGCCCGCGGCAGACAGCAGCGGCGAGCCGAAACGGGCGCCCAGCAGCGCGATGATGAAGATGCCCAGCGCGTGGACCAGGTGGTACATCACGCCGGTCTGCCACACCGCCAGCATCTCGGGCGTCAGGATGCGCTTGAGCCCGTGCGCGCCGAACGCCCCGGCGCCCACCGCCACCATGAGATTGATCGCCGCGAGTATCGTGAGCTGCCGGTCCGTCATTGCTTGTCCTTGAGAGAAATGCGAGGGGAAATTTTGCCGCCGCCTGTTTTTACCGCCGCCTATGATAGGCCCAAAGATGGTGCATAACGAGGGGGGGCACGACGGGATCGGGGGGCAAGGGTGATAGCCGCGCGCCATCGGCACGGCACGCGCCGCCTTGTGCGTTGATTTCCAAATGGGATATTATAAATTCAATTTGGTAATACGGCCGCCAGAAGCACAGCCGCCAGAAGCACAGCCGCCAGAAGCACAGCCGCCAGAAGCACAGCCGCCTGAAACACAGCCGCCAGAAGCCCTTGCCGATTTCCAAGGCTTGCGGCTCGTCCGCGCGGCGTCCGGAGCAGATCATGACCATCGCCCTGACAGACAAATCTCCCGCCAAGCGCGGCGCCTCCACCAAGCGCCCGCCGCGCCCCCGGCAGCTTTTTCGCGGCCTGATCGACAGTCCCCTGACTGATATCGCCCGGGACGTGCATCGCGGCCTGCCCGCGCAGATGGTCGACGATGCCGCTGATTACCTGCAGGTGCCCAAGTCGGAGATCATGGCGATCACCGAGGTCAAGGCGGCGTCGCTGTCGCGCTGGACGCGCGAAGGCCAGGCGCTGCCGCTGGGCGAATCCGACCGTCTTGCCCGCGTCGCCCGGGTCGTGCGCGTCGCCCGCCAGGTGCTGGGCAGCGACGAGGAAGCGGTGCTGTGGCTGAACACGCCCGTGCCGGCGCTGGGCAACGTCAAGCCGCTGTCGCTTCTGACGTCGGACGCCAGCAGCCGCATTGTCGAAGACACGCTTGCCCGCGCCGCCGCGGGCGTCTACGCATGACCGATTATGTTTCGCTCTGGCGCATTGGCACCACGGCGGGCAAGTACCGGGCGGACGATCTTTCCGGCGCCGGGGCGGCGGCGGTGGGCGGGCGCTACAACAGTCCCGGCACGCCGGTGGTGTACGCCTCGGCCAGCGTGGCGCTGGCGGTGCTGGAAACGGTGGTGCATTTTGCCGCGCGCGCGTCCGAGCACGCCAACCGCTACCTGATCGAGCTGGCCGTACCTGACAGCATCTTCGAAGCGCGCCAGTCGCTGTCGCTGGCGCAGTTGCAGGACGACTATCCATTCTGGGACGCGGTGCCGTTTGCCGAGGCTTCGCAGGCCGTGGGCGACAACTGGGCGGCGTCGGGCGTGTCGGCGCTGCTGGAACTGCCCAGCGCCATCGTGCCTTATCGCGGCGTGCCGGATTGCAATTTCCTCATCAATCCGGCGCATCCGGACGCCGAGAACATCGTGGTGGTGCGGCGCGAACGCTTCATCTACGATCCGCGGCTGCGGCCCGCGTAGCCGTTCAAAGCAGGCAGGCGTCCAAAAAAACGCGCCCGCAGCCGGGCGCGTCCTGCCGCGATTGCCGGGAACGCCTCAGTCCACCGTCAGCACAGCCCGGCCCACGACCTTGCCTTCGCGCAGCGAGGCCAGCACGCTGTCCGCCTCGGCCAGCGCGTGGCGGTGGACCGGCATCGGCGGCACCTTGCCCGCCCGCACCAGTTCCATCAGCTCCTTCAGTTCGGTCAGGTTGCCCACGTAGCTGCCGATGATGGACATCGCCTTCATCGGGATCAAGGCGATGGGCCAGTTGGACCCGCCGCCGAACAGGCCCACGATGATGAGCTTGCCGCCCTTGGTCAGGAAATCGAACGCCAACGAGGTGGTGGCCGGCGCGCCCACCAGGTCGATCGCGGCTTGCACCGGCTTGCCGCCGGCGGCCTTGATGATCTGCTGCGCGGCGTCGGGCGCTGCGCCGTCGATGGCCGCCAGCGCGCCTGCGTCCAGCGCTGCCTGGCGTTTGGCCGGATCGATGTCGACGACGATGGCGCCCGCGCCGCCCAGCGCCTTGATGAGCGTCAGGCTCATCAGTCCCAGGCCGCCCGCGCCGAAGATCACCACGGGATGCTCGCGGTAGACGTCGGCGCCGATCTTCTTCAGCGCGGAATAGGTGGTCAGCCCCGAGCAGGCGTAGGGGGCGATCTGCGCCGGGTCCAGGTCGCCGATGTCGATGAGGTAGCGCGGATGCGGCACGACGATATGGTCCGCGTAGCCGCCGGCGCGGTGCACGCCCAGGCAGGCCGGCGCGGTGCAGTGGTTTTCCATGCCGGCCATGCAAGACGGGCACTTGCCGCAGCCGATCCACGGATAGACAAGGTAATTGCGGTCGGTGGCCAGGCCCTGCGCGTCGGGGCCGGCCGCCACGACGGCGCCGACCGTTTCATGCCCCATGGTCAGGGGCAGCGACACGCCCCGGTCCTTGAGCGACAGGGTGCGGCCCTGGCCCAGGTCGTAGCCGCCTTCCCACAAGTGGATATCGCTGTGGCACACGCCGGCCGCGCGGACCTTCAGCAACACCTGCGACCCTTGCGGCGTGGGGGTGGGCTGGTCCATTTCCTGCAGCGGTTCGCGGAAATTGACGACGCAATAGCACTTCATGGTTGTCTCCTTTGTGTATTTGCCTTCACCCTGCGGCCGGACCGGGATCCGGCGCGACCTATTTCTTGACCAGCGGGCATTCGCTGTCGGCGAGCGACACGAAGACCTTTTCGCCGGGCACCGTGGACAGGATGCGGTAGTAATCGTTCGGATGCTTGGACTCGGCGGGCTTTTTCACCTCGACCAGGTACAGGTCCATGATGACGCGGCCATCTTCGGGGCGCACCCGGGCATTCTTGATCAGTTTGGTCGTGATGGGCAATTCGCGCATCTTCTGGTTGACCACCGCGGCGTCGAAGGTGCCGGCGGCCTGCGCGGCCTGCAGGTAATGCGTGGTGGCCACGTAGCTCAGGGCCTGGACGATGGACGGCGCGCGCGTGACGCCCATCTTCTTTTGCCAGCGCTGCGTCCAGGCGCGGGTGTCCTCGTCGGCGTCCCAGTAGAAGCCGGTGGGGAACGTCAGCCCCTGCGCGACGGGCAGACCCATTGCGTGGACGTCGTTGATGAAGGTCAGGAAGGTCAGCATCCGCTGCTTGCCGCCCGCAAGGCCGAACTCCTGCGCCTGCTTGATGAGGTTGACCAGGTCGCCGCCGGCGCTGGCCAGGCCCACGACGTCGGCCTTGGAAGACTGGGCCTGGATGAGGAACGACGCAAAGTCCATCGCGCCCAGCGGGTGGCGCGTGCTGCCCACGACCTTGCCGCCCGCGCCTTCGACGAAGCGTGACGCGTTGCTTTCCAGCGATTTGCCGAAAACGTAGTCGGTGGTGATGAAGTACCAGCTCTTGCCGCCGCTTTCGACGACGCTCTTGACCACGGCATTGGCCAGCGCGTAGGTGTCCGGCGCCCACTGCGTGCTGAGGTTGCTGCATTGCTTGCCGCTGAAGTCGCCGGCAAAGCCGCCGCTGATGAGGGCGGTGCCGCCTTTTTCGCGCGCCACGCCCTGGGCTGCCAGCCCGGCCGAGCTGGCGCCGCCGTCCACCACCGCGACCAGATTCTGGGTGTCGAACCAGCGGCGGACCAGGGCGGACGCCACGTCGGCCTTGTTCTGGTTGTCCGCGCCGACGACCTCCACGGTCTTGCCGGCCACCTTGCCGCCGAAATCCTCCACGGCCATGCGCACGGCGGTCTCGGACCCGAGGCCGCCAAGGTCGGAATAAATGCCGGAACGGTCGTTGGACACGCCCAGCCGCACGACGTCGGACTGGGCTTGGGCCGCGCAGGCGGCCAGGGTGGCGGCCAGAGCCGCCAACACGGGTTTGATACGCATCTTCTGTCTCCCAGCCCTGAATCGGACCGTTTTATTGAACGTTATGGATGACGCGACAACTCGGGAAGGCGGCGCCGGTGCTCCAGCCGGCTGAAATCTCTTTCACATTGGTGAATGCAAATTCCTGTGCAAGAATTTAGGTACCTGCACATGAAAAGTCAACACGGTGGAACACCCTAGTCCGGGTGCCGAAAACGCATTGCCACGAAGGAGGGCCGACGCCGTGGAAGTCAAACTTGTCGCTCGCACGCTCGAGTTGCTGGAGCTGTTTGCGCAGACGAAACGGCCCATGCCGCTGACCGAACTGGCGCAGGGGCTGGGTGCGCCCATGTCGAGCTGTCTGGCGCTGGTGCGCACGCTGGTGGCCCGGGGATATCTGTACGAAGTCCGGCGCCGCGCGGGGTATTACCCCACCGGCAAGCTGCACGGGCTGGCGGCGCAGATCCTGGCGGGCGACCCGTGGCTGGATGTGGTGCGGCCGCGTTTGCTGGCGCTGCGCGATGCCGTCGACGAGACCGTGATGCTGGGCAAGATCCAGGATGGCGCCGTGGTGTTTCTGGATGTGGCCGAGTCGACCCAGCCCGTCCACTACGCGGCGCGGGCGGGCGAACGGCGGCCGCTTCACACCAGTTCGGTCGCCAAGGCCATCCTGGCGCGCCTGCCGGCGGCTGAGCGCGATCACGTGCTGGCGGCGGCGCAATACACGCGCTACACGGATAGCACGCTGACGACCCGCGATGAGCTGCTGGCCGACGTGGCGAAGGCTGCCGAGCGGGGTTGGGCCTCGAACGTGGGGGAAAGCGTCGCGGACCTTACGGGGTTGGCCGTTGCGCTGGATCTGGGCGGCGAATGGTACGCGCTATGCGCGGCGGGTCCGACGCCGCGGGTGTGGGCGCAGCGCGAGGAAAACCTGATGCACTTGCGCGACGCGGCCGAGGCGATCCGGCGCGATCGCGAGGGATGAGCGCTCGGCGATATCAGGGCCCGCGGCGCACCAGCGTGGACTTCCCGAACAAGCTCTCGATCAAATCCACCGCCAGCTCCGCCGTCCGGTTGCGCACGTCGAGCGCCGGATTCAGTTCCACCACGTCCAGTGAACGCATGAGGCCGGTGTCGGCAATCATCTCCATGCAGAGCTGGGCCTCGCGATAGGTGGGGCCGCCCATCACCGTGGTGCCCACGCCCGGCGCGATCTCCGGGTCCAGGAAGTCCACGTCGAAACTCACGTGCAGGTGCGTGCCGGCGCCCAGCCCGGCCAGGGCGGCCTGCATGGTGGCGCGCATGCCCATCTCGTCCAGATACCGCATGTCGAAGACTTCAAGGCCGGCGTCGTGCAGCAGGCGCTTTTCGCCGGGGTCGACGCTGCGGATGCCGATCTGGCGCACGCAGGACGGCTCGATGTCCGGAAACTCGCCCGACATGCCGGTCAGCGGCGCGGGGCCGTTGCCGCACAGGCAGGCGACGGGCATGCCGTGCAAGTTGCCGGTGGGCGTGAGCAGATGGGTGTTGAAGTCGGCGTGCGCGTCCAGCCACAGCACACGCAGCTTTTTGCCGGTGGCGCGGCAGTGGCGCGCGACGGCGCTGACCGAGCCGATGCCCAGGCTGTGGTCACCGCCCAGCAGGACGGGCAGGCGGCCTTCGGCCAGTTCTTCGTACACGGCATCGTGCACCGCCTGATTCCACGCCGTCACTTCCTCCAGGTGGCGATAGCCGTCCACGGGCGGCAGCCAGGGATTGGCGGGGCCGTACAGGTTGCCGCGGTCGCGGACCTGAAAGCCCTGTGCTTCGATGACCGGCCCCAGGTCCGCGACGCGGAGCGCTTCTGGCCCCATCGACGCGCCGCGCGCGCCAGCGCCGATGTCGGTCGGTGCGCCGATCAGGGTGACTTGGGTGGGCAGGGCGGGGGTGTTCGTCATCGTGTTCGTCAATTCGCATGCTCCGTATTGCAGTGTTCAGGTCGCGGGGCGTGGGATCACGCGGCGGAAAGCACCGCCGCCAATTGATCGCACGCCCAGTCCACCTCGTCCCGCGTGACGATCAGGGGAGGCGATAGGCGCAAGGTGTGGCCATGGGTGTCCTTGACCAGCAAGCCTCGCGCCTGGAGGCGTTCGCACCAGAGGCGGGCGCCGCCGGCGTCCGGCTCAAGCTCCACGGCCAGCATCAGGCCGCGCCCGCGCACCTCGCGCACCGGGCCGGGCAGGGTGCGCAGGCGTTCGAGAAAATGCGCGCCCACGGCGGCCGCGTTCTCGATCATGCCTTCCTCGGTCAGCACGCGCAGCGCGGCCCGCGCGATGGCGCACGCCAGCGGATTGCCGCCGAAGGTGCTGCCGTGCTGCCCGGGCTGGAATACGCCCAGCACGTCGGCGTTGGACAGCACGGCGGATACCGGATAGAAGCCGCCGGACAGCGCCTTGCCGATCAACGTAACGTCGGCTTCGATGCCTTCGTGCTCCTCGGCCAGCAGCTTGCCCGTGCGCCCCAGTCCGGTCTGGATTTCGTCCAGGATCAGCGTGATGCCGCGCTCCGTGCAGCGCTGGCGCACGCGGCTGAAGTACCCGGGCGGGGGCAGCACGACGCCCGCTTCGCCCTGGATGGGTTCGACCAGGAACGCAACCGTGCGGTCGGTAATGGCGGCATCGAAGGCCTCGAAGTCGCCAAAAGGCACGACCTTGAAGCCGGGCGCGAACGGGCCGTAATGGCCGTAGGCGTCGGGGTCGGTCGAAAAGCCCACGATGCCCAGCGTGCGCCCATGGAAATTGTTGGCGCAGACGATGATCTCGGCCTGGCCTTCTGGCACACCGCGCACCTCGTAGCCCCACTTGCGCACGGCCTTGATGGCCGTCTCCACGGCTTCGGCGCCGCTGTTCATGGGCAGGATCTTGTGGGCGCCGGTCAGACGCGCCAGGTCTTCGTAGAAGCCCGCCATCTGGTCATGGCGGAACGCGCGCGAGGTGAGCGTGAGTTTTTGCGCCTGCTCGGTCATGGCCGCCAGGATGCGCGGGTGGCAATGGCCCTGGTTGACGGCGGAATAGGCTGCCAGGCAGTCCAGGTACTTGCGCCCGTCCACGTCATAGACCCAGACGCCGCTGCCGCGCGCCAGCACGACGTCCAGGGGGTGGTAGTTGTGCGCGCCCAACTGGTCTTCGATGTGGTCGCGGCGGCTGGCGGCGGACTGCGCGCCGGGCTGGGGGGTCATCACGGCACTCATGCGCGTCTCCCAAGGGCGTATTGGGGCCATCTTAGCGCCGTCGGCGCGGCTTGGCATTGCCATTGCATGACAAAGGCCTTTCCGTGGCCGGCGCGCCGGGTGCTGCACAATAGCGCCTGTGCCGGACCGTCGTTCGGCGTTCCGAATCTGTGGAAGGCGATATGCTTGTGCACCAATTGCTTAAGAAACTGACGCGCGGGGCCGCGGTGGCAGCGCTGGGACTGGCGGTGATTGCGCCGGCGGCGGCGCAGGAACAGCCCCTGCGCATCGGCGTGATCGCCAGCGTGGCCAACGAGGCCACCGAACTGGCGATCGCCCAGGCCAAGCAGCAGGGATTGGACGTCAAGCTGGTGGAATTCAATGACTGGGTGCTGCCCAACATTGCCGTGGCCGACGGCTCGGTGGACGCCAACTTCTTCCAGCACGCGCCGTTTCTTGAACTCTTCAACCAGCGGCGCGGCGCCAATCTGCAGCCCATTGCATACGGCTATTCGACCACCATCGGGCTGTTTTCCAAGAAGCTGAAGAAGGGTGACCCGGTGCCGGAGGGCGCGACCATCGCGGTGCCGAACGACCCGGTCAACACCGGCCGCGCCTTGCTGCTCTTGCAGACGATGGGCCTCATCACGTTGAAGCCCGGCGTCGCCCATCAGGCCACCCTGCAGGACGTGGTGACCAATCCCAAGAAGCTCAAATTCGTCCAGATCGAAGGCTCGCAGTCGGCGCGCACATTCGATGACGTGACGGCGTCGGTCACCTACACGACGTTCGCCAAGCAGGCGGGCCTGAACGAAAAGGACGGCCTGGCCTTCGACAATACCGATCCGGACAGCATCCGGCGCTACGCCATCCGCTGGGTGGCCAAGCCCGAGAAGGCGCAGGATCCGCGCCTCTTGAAGTTCATTGCCATCTATCAGAACTCGCCCGAAGTGAAGGCCACGCTCAAGCGCCTGTACGGCGACCTCATTTCCTTTCCCTGGTAAGGCGTCATCGGGACGGCAATCGGAATAAAATCAGGGTTTGCCCCGACAAACCCTTATTTCATAAAAGGGCGGCCGCGATGCGTGCCGAACCTGATTCCAATGTCTGACCTCGATGACCGCGACCGGAAACTCTTGACGCTGCTGGCCGATGACGCCACGCCCAGCTATGCGGAGCTGGGCAAGCAGCTCAACCTGTCGGCGCCAGCGGTGCACGAGCGGGTCAAGCGGCTCAAGCGCGACGGGCTCATCAAGGGCATCGCCGCCAAGCTAGACGGCGCAAAAATGGGCCGGCCACTGCTGGCCTTCGTGCATGTGGACACGATCAACTGGACCATCACCCAGCAGGTGCTGGGCTTGGCCGAGCTGAACGAGGTCGAGGAGATCCACACCATCACCGGCAAGAGCGCCATGCTGCTGAAGGTGCGCGTGCGCGACACGCAGGCGCTGGAACTGCTCCTGGCGCGCATCCATCAGATCGAAGGCATCTCCAACACGACCAGCGACATAGCCCTGACGAGCTATCTGGAGCGCGGGCCGCTGCCCGAAGCGGCTTGATTGCCGGCCGCTGGAACGGCATCCCGTATTTCAGCGGGCAGGGGCCGCGCGCAGCCGCAGCCGCGTGATTTCCGACGGCGCCCACAACCGTTTCGGCGGCCCCCAGTAGCCGGTGCCGCGGCTCGTGTAGACCCACATCTGTCCCAGCCGATGCAGCCCCGCCGTAAACGGCTGCTGGAACCGCACGAAGAATCCCCACGGAAAGAATTGCCCGCCATGCGTATGGCCGGAGAGCTGCAGCGTGTAGCCCACCGGTTCCGCCGCGGCCGCGCTGCGCGGCTGGTGGGCGAGCAGAATGCGCGGAAAGGCGTCGGCGGGCGCGCCGGCCAGGGCCGCCTTTGGGTTGCTGCGCTGCTGCGGATCAAAGGCCCCGGCGCTGAAGTCCGTGACGCCAGCCACCACCACGGGCAGGCCCGACGGATGGATCACGGCATGTTCGTTCAAGAGGACGCGCAGGCCCAGCCGGCGGAACTCCGCAATCCAGGGGCCCGCGCCCGAATAGTATTCATGGTTGCCGGTGACCAGATACACGCCGAACGGCGCGCGCAGATCGCCCAGTGGACGGGCCTGCGCGGAAAGCTGCTCCACGCTGCCGTCCACCACGTCGCCGGTGATGGCGATCATGTCGGGCAGCTGTTCGTTGACCGCGTCGACAATGGCCTGCACGTAGCGGCGCTTGATGGTCGGGCCGACGTGGATGTCGCTGATCTGCACGATGGTGAAGCCGTCCAGGTCTTGCGGCAGGCCGGCGATCGGCACGTCCACGTCCACCACGCGCGCGCGGCGGCGGGCGTTGTAGAAGCCCGCCAGCGTGCCGGCCAGGGCAAGCCCGATGACCGTCCACGCGCTGGCGCGGCGCAGCGCGAGCCACGGCAGATCCGCGCCAGCCGCCAGATTGCCCAACCACAGAAGCAGCATGAGCGCGTCGCGCAGCACGGTCAGCACGAAAAGCGACGAGAACAACCCCATGGCCAGCAGGCCGACCCAGGCGATGCGGTCGCCCCAAGGCGGATTGACGGAGGAGCGCGCCAGCATGCCCATCGGGATCAGCACGCATGAAAGCATCAGGAAGAGGATGGCGGCGGCAGTGCCTTCACCGCCAAGCAGCAGGTCGGGGATAAGGCGGGCGCCGACGTACACGTGGGCGAGGGCGCCCAGGGTCAGGAAGCGCAGGAAGAATGAGGATTGGCGCAGGGACACGGCGGTAGGCGGGCGCGCCGCAGCGGACGCACAGGTAATCAGGGAACCGCCATTCTATGCCTCGCCGGCGCCATCAGACCGGCAGCTCGCCTTCCCGGCAGATCAGGCTGGCGTCCATCTCGTCAAGGCGGTTGATGCCCAGCATGGCCATGTTGCGGTCGACCTCGGCGCGCAGCAGTCCGATGGCATGCGCCACGCCTTGCTGGCCGCCGACGGCCGCGGCGTAGTTGAAGGGCCGCCCCACGAACACGCAGCGCGCGCCCAGGGCCAGCGCCTTGAGCACATCGCCGCCGCGCCGCACGCCGCTGTCCATCATCACCGTCATCGCGCCGGCCTGGGCGACGACGCCGGGCAGGGCGAGCAGCGGCGAGATGGCGCCGTCGAGCTGGCGCGCCCCGTGGTTGGAAACGATGATGCCGTCGGCGCCATGCTGGCGCGCCATTGCCGCGTCGCGCGGATGCAGGATCCCCTTGATGATGAGGGCGCCGGGCCACTGGCGGCGGATGCGCGCCACGTGCTCCCAATTCAGATGGTCGCGCGCCGTGAAGTCGCGCAGCACCGTCGACGACACGATGGGCGCGCCGCGCGTGGCGAAGGAATTCTCGAAGTGGGGCATGCCGTGGGCGAGCAGCGTGCGCAGGAACGTGCCGGCCAGCCAGCGCGGCCGGGTGATGCCCTCCAGGGCCAGCCGCAGGCTGGGCTTGAGCGGCGTGGAAAAGCCGGTGCGCACATTGTTTTCGCGATTGGCGGACACGGGGATGTCGACGGTCAGCACCAGCGTCTCGTAGCCGGCGCGCCGCGCCCGTTCGATGAGCGCGTCGATCTTTGCGGGATCGCCGGGAAGATAGGCCTGGAACCACGTGCCGGGAGCCTCTTCAATGACGGCTTCGAGCGGGATCAGCGACGTGCCGCTGAGAATTGCCGGGACGTTCTGTTCGCGCGCGGCGCGGGCCAGCACGATATCGCCGCGGTAGGCCGACAGG
>NZ_DAMCTG010000020.1:0-69788 GCF_032113835.1 Achromobacter sp.
GCGGTAAGGAAGAAGCCAAGCCAGAGTTTGTTCAGCATGCGGACGTGCCCGGACAGCGGTTGATTGCGCATCTGCGCGGCGACGCTCATTGTCGCAGAGTCGGTAAGCCGCAGCTTGGCCGCGCGGCGCCAATTCTGGTACCTTGCCCCGATACGTCTTGTAGCGAACAACAGGGGGACCCATGGATTTCAACGCCTGGCGCCGGCGCCGCATTTCGGAACCCGCATACCGCTGGGCCCGCAATGCCATGCCGGCCATGTCGGCCACCGAACGCGAAGCCATCGAAGCCGGCGACAGCTGGTGGGACGCCGACCTGTTCACGGGCAACCCCGACTGGCGCAAGCTCCTGGCCGTGCCGCCCGCCACGCTGACGCCCGACGAGCAACGCTTCCTCGACGGCCCCGTGCGCGAACTCTGCGGCATGCTGGACGAATGGGACATCTCCTGGAACCGCCGCGACCTGCCGCCGCAGGTCTGGGAGTTCCTGAAGGCGCGGCGCTTCTTCGGCATGATCATTCCGCGGCGTCATGGCGGCCTGGGCTTTTCGCCTTATGCGCACTCCGAGGTGGTGCGCCGCATTTCCGCCTATTCCATCACCGCCGGCGTCACGGTCATGGTGCCGAATTCGCTGGGGCCGGGCGAGCTGCTGATGCAGTTCGGCACGCAGGCGCAACGCGATTACTGGCTGCCGCGGCTGGCCGATGGCCGTGAAGTCCCGTGCTTCGGCCTGACCAGTCCCGAAGCCGGATCGGACGCGGCTTCGATGGTCGACACCGGCATCGTGTGCCGCCAGGTCGTCGACGGCCGCGAGCTCATCGGCATCCGGCTCAATTGGCACAAGCGCTACATCACGCTGGGGCCGGTGGCCACGGTGCTGGGGCTGGCGTTCAAGATGTCCGACCCCGACGGCATCCTGGGCGGCGCCAAGGACATCGGCATCTCCGTGGCGCTGGTTCCCACGGATGCGCCCGGCGTCGAGATCGGCCGCCGCCACCTGCCTGCGATGCAGGTCTTTCAGAACGGCCCCAACTCGGGCCGTGACGTTTTCGTGCCGTTGGATGCGCTGATCGGCGGCGTGGAGCGCGCCGGGCAGGGCTGGCAGATGCTGATGAGCGCGCTGGCCGCCGGGCGCGGCATTTCGCTGCCGTCGCTGTCGGCCGCCGCAGCGGCGATGTGCGCGCACACCACCGGCATGTACGCGCGGGTGCGCGAACAGTTCGGCATTCCGATCGGCAAATTTGAGGGCGTGCAGGAGCGGCTGGCCAGCCTGGCCGGCAACGCGTATCTGGTCGAGGCCGCGCGCCGCCTGACCTGCGCCGCGCTCAACCAGGGCGTCAAGCCCGCGGTCGTGTCCGGCATCATGAAATACCACGCCACCGAGCGCATGCGCACGTCGGTGAACGACGCGATGGACGTGCATGCGGGCCGCGCCGTCATGGACGGGCCCAGCAATTACCTCGGCTCGCTGTATCGCGCCGTGCCCATCGCCATCACGGTCGAGGGCGCCAACATCCTCACGCGCAATCTGATCATCTTCGGGCAGGGCGCCATCCGCGCGCATCCCTACCTGATGCCTGAGATCCTGGCGCTGGGCAATCCGGACGAGGAACGCGGCATCGAGGTTTTTCACGATGTCTTTTGGCGCCACCTGCGCCACGCCGGCATGAACACGCTGCGCGCGATCGGCCGCGCCTGGACGGGCGGCATGCTGGCGCCCGCGCCGGCATCGGGGCCCGTGGCCGGCCATTACCGCCGGTTGAGCCGCTATTCGTCAGGCTTTGCGCTGCTGGCGGACGCCACGCTGGCCCAACTGGGCGGCGGTCTGAAGCGGCGCGAGATGATCTCCGCGCGGCTGGGCGACATTCTGTCCGAACTCTATCTGCTGTCCGCGGTGCTCAAGCGCTGGGAAGACGAAGGCCGCAAACACGACGACCTGCCGCTGGTGCATTGGTGCATGGCGCAGGGTTGCGCCACCATCGAGAAAAGCATGGACCAGGTGCTGCGCAACCTGCCGGTCAAGGCGCTGTCATGGGGCTTGCGCGCGGCCATCCTGCCGTTGCGGCTGGCCAAGGGGCCGGACGATGCGCTCACGCGCGAATGCGCCGAGCTGCTGCTCAAGCCGTCGCCCACGCACGTGCGCCTGGCGGCCGATCTGCAGCGCGAGCCCGGCGAGGACCCGCTGGGCCTGTTGACCCGCGCCTTTGCGCTGGCCGACTCGGTGCAGCCGATCCGCGACCGGCTGCGCCAGTCCAACGTGCGCGACTGGCGCGAGGCCCATCGGCGCGGCGCGATCACGGACGCGCAGGCGGCGCAGCTCGAAGCCGCCGAAGCGACGGTGCTGAAGGTATTGCAGGTGGATGATTTTGCGCCGGAGGCGCTGACGCCGCGGGGCGAAGGGGCGCCTGTCCGGGGGCAGGAGCAGGAGCTGCAGCCGGAACCGCCGCAGCAACCGCAACAGCAGGAGGACGAGCCCCCCGCTGCGGCAAAACCCGCCGAAACGCCCTAGTCGTCCTGGTTCGGGTCCATGCCCGGGAACAGGATTTCAGTGAAGCCGAACTTCGTGAAATCCTGGATCCGGGACGGATACAGTCGCCCGATCAGGTGGTCGCACTCGTGCTGGACGACGCGCGCGTGAAAACCCTCGGCTTCCCGTTCGATCAGCTGGCCGTACGGATCGCGGCCGCTGTAGCGGATGTGGCGGTAGCGCGGCACCAGGCCGCGCAGGCCTGGCACCGACAGGCAGCCTTCCCAGCCGTCTTCCATTTCGTCCGACAGCGGCGTGATGACCGGATTGCACAGGATCGTCTGCGGCACCGGCGGCGCGTCCGGATAGCGGTCGTTGCGATCGAAACCGAAGATCACCAGTTGCAGGTCCACGCCGATCTGCGGCGCGGCCAGGCCCACGCCCTGCGCGGCCGCCATGGTCTCGAACATGTCGTCGATCAGGGCGTGCAGTTCAGGGGTGTCGAAACGATCGACCGGCGGCGCCACGCGCAGCAGCCGCGGGTCGCCCATTTTCAGGATGGGATGGATCATGGCTGGCGTCCGGATCAGTCCTGGCGGTCTTTCTTCTGGATGAACTCGATCTTGTAGCCGTCGGGATCTTCCACGAAGGCGATGACCGTCTTGCCGTGCTTCATGGGGCCGGCTTCGCGGGTGACCTTGCCGCCGCGTTCCTTGACCTTGTCACAGGCTTCGTAGGCGTTGTCGACTTCCAGGGCGATGTGGCCATAGCCGTTGCCCAGGTCGTACTTGTCGGTGTCCCAGTTGTGGGTCAGTTCGATGACGGCGCCGTCAACCTCGTCCTGGTAGCCCACGAAGGCCAGCGTGAACTTGCCGTCCGGGTAGTCGTTGCGGCGCAAGAGGCGCATGCCCAGCACGTTGGTGTAGAAGTCGATGGACTTGTCGAGGTTGCCGACGCGCAGCATGGTGTGGAGCAGACGCATGGGAGATTTCCTTAAGCGATGAGGGGTTGGGGGAACAGCCGGGCATTGCCGGCGTGGTCCCGGGAGATTCCGATGTCGCGCAGCGCGGCGCCCATGGCGTCGACCGCCTGCCGCATCTGGCCGGCGCCAAAGGCGCCGATGCAGCCGACCCGGAACGTGGGTTCTTCGGTGTTGGTGAAGTTGCTGATCACATACCCGCGCTGCTTGAGCGCGTCCACGAAGAGCTGCAGGTGCCAGGTCGGGGCATCCGGCGCGCGGACGTTGACGACGATGGGGCCTTGCAGCTCGGGCGGCAGGTACGGGGTCAAGCCAAGATCGATCACGCCATCATAGAGCGTGCGCATGTTGGCGGTGTAACGCGCCAACCGGGCCTCGCGGCCTTCCTGGCGAAAAAGCTCCAGCGCCACGGCCAGCGCGGCAAGCGTGGGCGCGGCCGGCGTGAAACGGGGGCCGGCGTTGGGCGCCAGCGTGTGCTGGTAGATGTCCGCCAGGTCGAGCGACCAGCTTCCGGCGTTGCCGCGCGCGGCATCCAGGCTGTCGCGGCGCGCGACGACGAAGGCCGCGCCGGGCAGGCCTTCCAGGCATTTGTTGGCGGTCAGCACCACGGCATCGACTGCGGGCAGGGCGCGCAATTCAAGCGGCAGGGCGCCAAAGGCGGACACCGCGTCCACGATCACGCGGCGTCCCAGCGCATGGGCGATGCGCGCCAGATGCGGCACGTCGTGGCAGATGCCGCTGCCGGTTTCGCTGTAGACCAGCGCCAGGTGCGTGATCGTCGGGTCGCGTTCCAGCGCATCGGCAACCGCTTGCGGATCCACGCGCTCGGTCGTGCCCACCGCGAGCGGCACGGCGACGCGGCCAGCCTCGCCGGCCAGCTTCTGCAGTCGGGCCGCATAGGCGCCGGTGGACGGCGCCAGCACGCGGCCGCCGGGCGGCACGAAAGTGCGGATTGCGGCTTCGACGGCAAAATGGCCGCAGCCGGGCAGGGCGAGGGCCACGTGCTCGTCCGCGCCGGCCTGCGCGATGGCCAGCACGCCGTCGCAGACCTGCCGGTACAGGGTTCGGAAATCGTTGTCCCAGGGCGCGTAGTCCTGCGCGATGGCGGCCTTCACCCGCGCATCGGTCGTGACCGGGCCCGGAATCAGCAGCAGCATTTCGATTCTCCTTGGGATCGCTGAGACGCTGGTGTGCTTCGGCGCCTCAGAACTGAGGCAGCGAAGCGGGATCGTGACGCCGCAGGATGTTCTTGGCGTCTTCGAAGTCCGGCAGGATCTGGCCCACTTCACGCCAGAAGTCCTGACTGTGGTTCATCTCGCGCAAATGGGCAAGCTCGTGCGCGATGACGTAATCGATGATGGCCGGGGCGAAATGGATCAGGCGCCAGTTCAGCATGATGTTGCCGTCGCTGGTGCAGGAACCCCAGCGGGTCGCGGCCGACGACAGCCGCCAGCGGCTGATCTTCAGTCCGCTGATCTGCAGGAAGTGCGCCAGCCGGGTGCCGAACCAGGCGCCCGCGCGCTGTTGCAGCCAGGCTTGCGCCGCATCGCGGATGCGGCTCTGGTCGGCGTTGGACGGCAGCGCCAGCCAAAGCGTGTCGCCATCCTGCGGCGCATCAGCGTCGCCGGACAGATTGGCCTGGCGGCTGTCGCCACCCACCCCGATGAGGATGCGGCGGCCCAGATACGGGAGTTCGCCGCCCGCCTGCCAGCGGGTGTGGGCCATGGCCAGTTGCTGCTTGCGGGCATGCCATTCACGCAGCTTGGTCAGGATCCAGCGGGATTTTTCGCGCACCGCGTCGTCGATCTGCGTCAGCGTCACCCAGTTGGGCGCGGTGACGCGCAGGCCGTCGTCGGTGATGACGAAGCCGATGCTGCGCCGCCGTGAACGCAGCAGCACGAAGCCGATGGGTTGCTGTTCGGTGGGCACCTCGCGCCAGCGCGCGCCGGGCGGCAACGGGTCAGGGCAGGGCGTGGGCACGCGCGAGGCCGCGTTGGGCGACAGCGTCAGCAGCGGCTCGCCGGCGGCGGGCGCCTTGGCGGCGTCGGGAAACAGGTTGGCGGGCGTGACGGGCTGGGGGGTGTCGGGACGGTGAAGGTCGGGACTGTGAGTCTGGGGCCCGGCGGACGGCGCCCGCGGGGCGGCCGTCGGCGTCGGCACAGCGATCAGCGGCGACGCGCCCGCGGGCGCGTCGTCTTCCTGCGTACCGAACAGGAGTTCTAGCTGATCAGTGCTGGGCATACCTTTCAGGGTTGAGACGCCGCATTTCCCCTTCGATCCATGCTTGAACCTTCTGGTTCAGTTCTTCGGGGGTAAGACCCTTGGATTCTATCGCGGGACCGATCGACAGGGTGACCATGCCGGGATACTTGACGAAGGCGTTGCGGCGCCAGCATTCGCCGGCATTGTGCGCCACGGGAATGACCACGGCGCCGGTGCGCGACGCGAGCAGCGCGCCGCCCATCTTGAAGCGTCCGGCCTGACCGGGCGGCACGCGCGTGCCTTCGGGAAACAGCAGCGGCCAGCGGCCTTCGTTCAAACGGGTCTGGCCTTGTTTGACCACTTGTTCGAACGCGTCGCGGCCCTTGGCGCGGTCAATGGCGATCATGCGCAGGAGCGCCAGGCCCCAGCCGAAGAACGGCACCATGTGCAGCTCTTTCTTGTAGACGAAGCAGACCTCGCGCGGCATGTAGGCCGGGAAGAACAGGGTTTCCCAGGCAGACTGGTGCTTGGACAGCAGCACCGCCGGGCCGTCGGGCAGGTTTTCCCAACCCTTGACCTGCCAGCGGATGCCGCAGAAGACCTTGGCGCCCCAGATCGCCAGCCGAGGCCAGCCGACCGTCAGCTTGTAGCGCCAGTGCAGCGGCAGCGGCGCCCACAGGACGCAGGCGAAGGCGTACGGAATGACCGTGACGGCCAGGAACACGAAATACAGGAAGGAACGAAGGCGGGCCATCGGGTCACGCGTCCTGCAGCAGGGCGTCGGCCACGGCCGACAGATCATTGCAGACGCGCGTGTTGTCCGGCAGTCCACCCTTGGCCTGGGTCTTGGCGCCATTGCCCGTCAGCACCAGCCAGGGCGAGCACCCGGCGGCCGAAGACGCCTGCAGGTCGCGCAGCGAATCGCCCACCGCCGGCACGCCGGTCAGGTCGATGTCGTAGCGGTGTCCGATCTGCTCGAACATGCCGGGACGCGGCTTGCGGCAGCTGCAATCGTCGTCGGGGCCGTGCGGGCACATGAAGATCGCGTCGACGCTGCCGCCCACGGCGGCGAGCTCGCGCCGCATCTTGGTGTGGATGGCCGTCAGCGTGTCCATGTCGAACAGGCCGCGTGCGAGACCGGACTGATTGGTGGCAACCACCACTTTCCAGCCGGCCTGCGTGAGGCGCGCGATGGCCTGCAGGCTGCCCGGCAGCGCGATCCACTCGTCGGGCGTTTTGACGAAGGCGTCGCTGTCCTGATTGATGACGCCGTCGCGGTCGAGAATGATGAGCTTCACTGGGCGAGCCTGGAGATGTCGGCGACCTGGTTCATCAGGCCATGCAGCTGGGCCAGCAGGGCCAGCCGGTTGGCGCGCACGGCCGGGTCTTCGGCCATGACCATGACGTCCGCAAAGAACGCGTCGACCGGTTCGCGGGCCTGGGCCAGCGTGGACAGGCTGCCGGCGAAGTCACCGGCGGCAAGCTGCGCCTCGGCCTTGGGACGCAAGGCGGCCACGGCGGTGGCCAGGGCCTTTTCGGCCGGTTCCACCAGCGCGGCGTCGTTCACCGCGCCGATCTCGCCCTCGGCCTTCTTGAGCAGGTTGCCGATGCGCTTGTTGGCGGCGGCCAGGCTGGCGGCCTCGGGCAGCTGCGCGAACGCAGCGGCGGCGCGCACGCGCTCGGCCACCTGGTGCAGCGGCGGGGTCAGCGCGATCACGGCCTCGACGGCGTTGCGGTCGAAGTCGTTGATGAGCTGGTTGCGATAGCGCTCAAAAATGAAGGTGCGGACCTCGGCCAGCGTGTCGCCCGGAATCTTGCCCGCCGGGAACGTGCCGGCGGCCAGTTCCAGCAGGCTGTCCAGCGTCAGCGGACCGTCCTGGCTGATCTTCAGCCAGCCGCCCGCGGCCAGTTGTTCGAAGGCGCTGATCAGGCCCAGCGCGGCGCGGCGCAGGCCGAAGGGGTCGCGTTCGCCGGTGGGGGCCAGACCGATCGCCCAGATGCCGACCAGCGTTTCGACGCGTTCGGCGATGAACAGGGTGGCGGCGGTCAGGGTGTCCTGCGTGACCGGCGCGTCGTAGCGGTTGCGGTATTGCGTGCGCAGGGCTTCGACGACGCTGGCGGGTTCGCCGTCGCCGGCGGCGTAGTACGCGCCCATGATGCCTTGCAGCTCGGGGAATTCGCCGACCATGTTCGAACCGAGGTCGGCCTTGGCCAGCATGGCGGCGCGGTCGGCGGCGGACACGTCGCCGCCCAGTTCGCCGGCGATGCCGCGGGCGATGGCGCGCACGCGTTCCACGCGTTCGAGCTGGGTGCCCAGCTTGTTGTGGTAGACGATGGAGCCCAGTTGCTCGACACGCGCGGCCAGCGGCGTCTTGCGGTCGGTTTCAAAGAAGAACTGCGCGTCGGCCAGGCGCGGACGCACCACGCGCTGGTTGCCTTCGACGATGTTCACCGGGTTGTCCGTGCGCATGTTGCTCACGATCAGGAAGCGGTGCGTGAGACGGCCGGTGGCCGGGTCGAACAGCGGGAAGTATTTCTGGTTCAGCCGCATTGTCAGGATCAGGCATTCCTGCGGAACCTGCAGGAATTGCTCTTCGAACTGGCCCACGTAGACGGTGGGGTGTTCGACCAGCGCGGTCACTTCGTCCAGCAACGCGGCCACTTCGGGGTCATCGCCCAGCGTGGCGGACAGGCGGGTCGCCTCGTCCTGCAACTGGCGCTGGATTTCGTCGCGGCGCGCCTCGAACGACGCCACGACATGGCCCTTTTCCGCCAGTGCGGCAACGTACGCGTCGGCATCGGCGATGACAACGGCGCCTTCGCTCATGAAGCGGTGGCCGAGTGTTTCGCGGCCGGCGGCCAGACCCAGCGCCGAGACCGGCACCACGTCAGCGCCGAACAGCGCGATCAGGCCATGCGCCGGGCGCACGAACTTGACGGTGGAGATGCCGTCGGCCAATTGGTAGCGCATGACCTTGGGGATGGGCAGGCCGTCGATGGCGGCTTCGATGCCTTCCTGCAGGCCGGCGGCCAGTTGCGCACCCGCGGCCGTGCCGCGCGCCACCAGGTAGTCCTGCTTGCCGTCGGATTCACGGTCCAGCGTGGCGAGGTCGATGTTTTCAAGGCCCTTGGCGGCCAGCTTCTTTTGCAGTGCAGGCGTGGCCTTGCCGTCTTCGGTCAGGCCGATCTTCACGGGCATCAGCTTTTCGGCATAGGCCTGGTCGGGCGCCTGCGCCAGCACGGCGGACAGGTGGACGGCCAGGCGGCGCGGCGTCGAATACGGCGTGAC
This sequence comes from Achromobacter sp., assembly GCF_032113835.1. Taxonomy (GTDB): domain Bacteria; phylum Pseudomonadota; class Gammaproteobacteria; order Burkholderiales; family Burkholderiaceae_B; genus Achromobacter. The sequence continues at coordinate 8,935 of NZ_DAMCTG010000020.1, forward strand.
GGCGCAGCCTTCGGCCAGCAGGCCATGGCGGTCCAGCGTGGCGCGCACGCCTTCGGCAAAGGCCTGGCCCAGTTTCTGCAGGGCCTTGGGCGGGAGTTCTTCGGTCAGCAGTTCGACCAGCAGCGGGCGGATGTTCGTCGTCATTTATGCAGCCTCCCCGGCGGCCTTGTCGCGGCCCAGCATGGGAAAGCCCAGTCGTTCGCGGGAATCGTAGTAGGCCTGCGCGACCGTGCGCGACAGGTTGCGGATGCGGCCGATGTAGGCGGCGCGTTCGGTCACGCTGATCGCGCCGCGCGCGTCCAGCATGTTGAAGGTGTGCGCGGCTTTCAGCGCGGCCTCGTAGGCCGGCAGCGCCAGCGGCACCTCCATCAGGCGCTTGGCTTCGGCTTCGTAGTCGTTGAAATGCGCAAACAGCATCTCGGCCGACGAGTGTTCGAAGTTGTAGGTGGATTGCTCGACTTCGTTCTGGTGGAACACGTCGCGGTACAGCACGCGGTTGCCGTTGGCGCCTTCGGTCCAGACCAGGTCGTACACGCTTTGCACGTCCTGCAGGTACATGGCCAGGCGTTCCAGGCCGTAGGTGATTTCACCGGTGGTGGGCGTGCAGTCCAGGCCGCCGACCTGCTGGAAGTACGTGAACTGCGTCACTTCCATGCCGTTCAGCCAGACTTCCCACCCCAGGCCCCAGGCGCCGAGCGTGGGGTTTTCCCAGTCGTCCTCGACGAAGCGGATGTCGTGCTGCGTGGGATCGATGCCCAGCGCCTTCAGCGAACCGATGTACAGATCCAGGATTTCCGGGGGCGCGGGCTTGAGCACGACCTGGTACTGGTAGTAGTGCTGCAGGCGATTGGGGTTTTCGCCATAGCGGCCATCCTTCGGGCGGCGCGAGGGCTGCACATAGGCGGCGCGCCAGGGTTCCGGGCCGATGGCGCGCAGGAACGTGGCCGTGTGCGAGGTGCCGGCGCCGACTTCCATGTCGTAGGGCTGCAGCAGGGCGCAACCCTGCTTGTCCCAGTATTCCTGGAGCGTAAGGATGATTTGCTGAAAGGTGAGCATAGGATTCTTGGAATTCGGCCGCCGGGCAAAAACTGCCCCGCGCGTGGGAAACCCGGCATTTTAACTGGCCCGCGCCTGAGCGGTGCCGGGCGGGGGCTTGCCGGTTACATCTGGCCCCGGAGCGCGTCCCCGAATGTGCCCCTGGTGGACACGCGCCGGCCTTTGCCTGCGCCCGTAAACCAATGGTCGTATGATTCCGGGTTGAGCCTGAGTCTTATATAAAACCCGGAACTCGATTCCGAGAATTTCGCGAAAAAGGAGCAGTCCCATGTCTGACCTGATCACGGTGGAAGTCACCGACGGCATCCAGATCATCACGATCAACCGTCCCGAGGCCAAGAACGCCATCAACCTGGAAACCGCCGTGGCCATGGCCGCCGCGCTGGACCAGCTGGACAGCCGTGACGACGTGCGCATCGGCATCCTGACGGGTGGCGGCGGCACGTTCTCGTCGGGCATGGATCTCAAGGCATTCGCCGCGTCCGGCCAGCGTCCCTACGTCGAAGGCCGCGGTTTTGCCGGCCTGAACGAACGCCCGCCCAAGAAGCCGCTGATCGCCGCGGTCGAGGGCTACGCCCTGGCCGGCGGTTGCGAAATGGCGCTGGCCTCCGACCTGATCGTGGCCGCCAGCAACGCCAAGTTCGGCCTGCCCGAAGTCAAGCGCGGCCTGGTGGCCGGCGCCGGCGGCCTGTTGCGCCTGCCGCGCCGCCTGCCGTACCACATCGCCATGGAAGTCATCCTGACCGGCGAAATGCTGAGCGCCGAACGCGCCCACGCCTTTGGCCTGGTCAACCGCCTGACCGAGCCGGGCGGCGCCCTGGCCGGCGCGCTGGAACTTGCCCGCGCCATTGTCGAAAACGGCCCGCTGGCCGTCCAGACCGCCAAGAGCATCGTCGCGCAAGGCGGCGACTGGGACCAGGAAGGCATGTTCGACCGCCAGCGCCCGCTGATCGCGCACATCTTCACGTCCGCTGACGCGAAGGAAGGCGCCACCGCCTTCGCCGAGAAGCGCAAGCCCGTGTGGCAAGGAAAATAGGGCGCCAAATAATCTCACCTCGCGGCCGCTCGCCGGCCGCGTTTTCACGTTTCCCCCCTCCAGACCTGCAAATCGCCATGTCCGTCATCATTAAAGAAGAAGACTTGATCCAGTCGATAGCCGATGGCATCCAGTTCATCAGCTATTACCACCCCGTCGATTACATCCGCCACCTGGCGCGCGCCTACGAGCGCGAGGAAAGCCCGGCCGCGCGCGACGCGATGGCGCAGATCCTGACCAACTCGCGCATGTGCGCCGAGGGCAAGCGTCCGCTGTGCCAGGACACCGGCATCGTCAACGTCTTCCTGAAGATCGGCATGAGCGTGCGCTTCGACACCAAGCGCACCCTGCAGGAGCTCTGTGACGAAGGCGTGCGCCGCGGCTATCTGAACCCGGACAATCCGCTGCGCGCCTCCGTGCTGGACGACCCGCTGTTTGCGCGCAAGAACACGCGCGACAACACGCCCTGTATCCTGCACGTCGAGCTTGTCCAGGGTGACAAGGTCGACGTGCAGATCGCCTCGAAGGGTGGTGGTTCCGAGAACAAGACCAAGTTCGCCATGCTGAACCCCAGCGATTCGCTGGTGGACTGGGTGCTCAAGACCGTCCCGTCGATGGGCGCCGGCTGGTGCCCACCCGGCATGCTGGGCATCGGCGTCGGCGGCACGGCTGAAAAGGCCATGCTGATGGCCAAGCAGTCGCTGATGGAAGACATCGACATGTACGAGCTGCTGGCCCGCGGCCCGCAGAACAAGCTGGAAGAGCTGCGCATCGAGCTCTACGAAAAGGTCAACGCGCTGGGCATCGGCGCCCAGGGCCTGGGCGGCCTGACGACCGTGCTGGACGTCAAGATCAGCACCTTCCCGACGCACGCGGCCTCCAAGCCCGTCGCCATGATCCCGAACTGTGCGGCCACGCGCCACGCGCACTTCGAGCTGGACGGCTCGGGCCCCGCGCGCCTGGATCCGCCGTCGTTGTCCGAATGGCCCGAAGTGCACTGGGCGCCGGACTACAACAAGTCCAAGCAGGTCGATCTGAACACGCTGACCAAGGAAGAAGTCGCCAGCTGGAAGCCGGGCCAGACCCTGCTGCTGTCGGGCAAGATGCTCACCGGCCGCGACGCCGCGCACAAGCGCATCCAGGACATGCTGGCCAAGGGCGAGCCGCTGCCCGTGGACTTCACCAACCGCGTCATCTATTACGTGGGTCCGGTGGATCCGGTGGGCGATGAAGTGGTCGGCCCCGCCGGCCCCACCACCGCCACGCGCATGGACAAGTTCACGGACATGATGCTGGAGAAGACGGGCCTGATCTCGATGATCGGCAAGTCCGAACGCGGCCCGGTCGCCATCGAAGCCATCAAGAAGCACGGCTCGGCCTACCTGATGGCCGTCGGCGGCGCTGCCTACCTGGTGTCCAAGGCCATTCGCGGCGCCAAGGTGCTGGGCTTTGCGGACCTGGGCATGGAAGCCATCTATGAGTTCGACGTGAAGGACATGCCGGTGACCGTGGCGGTCGACGCCCAGGGCACCTCGGTCCACACGACCGGCCCGAAGGAATGGCAGGCCAAGATCGGCAAGATCCCGGTTGCGGTTGCCTGAACGCATTGACTGCATGAAGTCTGAATTGGCCGCTGATGTCAGCGGCCAATTTTTTTTGATGGGTTTTTTTGACGGGCGCGCTGCGCAAGCGATGTATATACTCCGTCCGTCGTTCCGGGATAGTTCAGCGGCAGAACATTCGGCTCCAGTCCGGATAGGCGCTGGTTCGAATCCAGCTCCCGGATCCCTTTCCCTTTTCTAAGCGACGCATCATGGATGACGCGCCGGATGCGCACGGGGCGGGTAGCGGCTATGCCGCCGCCATGCTCGCCAAAGCCTTCCTGACCCACGAGACCCACCCGGACCCCGCCGTGCGCGAGCGCGCGGCCGCGCGCGTTGAACGCTGGCGCCAGGTGCTGGCGCATGCGCTGGACGGTTCGGCCAACTATGGCTCCGCCACGCCGCTGCCCGGCATTCCCGATTGGGTGACGCTGGACGTCGCCACCGGCGGCTTTGCCACAGGGGATCTGCTTGCCGGTGGAGCGCTGACGCCCTACGAGCGTGAATTGGCGGCGACGCTTTCCGGCATCACGCCGGGCAGCGAACGGCGCGATCTCAACGCCTGGTTTCTCAGCGAGGCCGGCGTCGCGCATCTGCAGGACCGCCTGGCGCGCGACGACTATCGCATCGAGGTGCCGGAAGAAGCTGTCCTGGCGGTGGTGGTGTGGCTGCTGGGTCAGGGCCTTGCCGATGCGGCGCGGGAACTGGTCGCGGTGGTCGCGCCGTTCTTCGACCGGCTGCGCTTCTTTCCCGCGCCCGGCCCGGCCGATGAGGCGTCGGGCGCCGACATCCATGTCAGCACGGCGGGCGACGTTGCCGCCCGTCTGTCGAGCCTGCCTGCGCAGCCGCGCATCGCGGCGCAGCGCGTGGCCGTCCAGAACCTGCTGCCCATTTACGACCGCGCCGTCGCGCTGTTCCTTGAAACGGTCGAGGACGATTGGCCGTGCCGGCGTTATCCGCAGGATTGGCTTCAACGCGCCCAGGCGCTGACGAACGAGATCAATGCGGCCCAGGACGGCGGCCAGTTGCCGGCCGGCACGTCGCGCAGGCATCGTCACAAACGCGAGCTCTTCGACCTGCTGGCGCAATGCGCACAGGACGCCGCCGGCCTTACCGGCAGGCAGGTCGGCCGTATACGCCGCATCGTTGGCGATTTCTTGGCCGCGCATGGCGAGCCCGGGTCTGCGGAGCACGAGGCCCAGCGCCAACGTCAGCGCGAGGATGTTTCCGCTGTCGGATTCCATGAGATCGCGCGCCTGGTGGCCGCCCGCTTGCAGAATCATCCGCAGGCGGCCGGCGTGCGCGACCTGGCCCCGGTGCTGGCGCCGTTGAGCCCGACCGAAGCCGCAACGCTCCAATTGCCGCCGGGCGTGCAGGTGCCGGCGCCCATCGCGCGGCGCGCGCAGCGCTGCCAGAGCGGTACGCTTGCCGGCCTGGTGGCGCGAGAGCTGATCACCTCGTCGGACTTCCTGGCGACGCTGACGCCGCAGGTCACGTCGGGCCTGCAAAGCGGGGGCTTTGACGATGCCGCATTGCGCGCGCTTTACAGCGCTTGTTATCGCGCGTTCCGCCGGCGCCGCTCGCTGCTCCTGGTCAATCTTGAACGGCAGGCCTCGTTCGACCGGTTGCCCTGGATCGCGGCTCTGGAAGCGCTGCGGCACCCGGCGCGGCAAGACGGCGACGCCGCCCGGGCCGCGCTGACGGAAATCGCGGAACTGGCGCTGGCGTCATTTCCGCATGCGCCCGTGCCGAACAAGCTGCTGCAGGAACTGCATGCGCTTGCCGAGCGCGCGCAATGGACGCTGCCGCTGGTGGATGAGGTGGCGGCGGACATCTTCATGGGGCGATTCGGACGCAAGTTCCAGGAGGCTGCGCAATGCGCGGCGGCGCTGCTAGGCGACTGCCTGTACACCCGCTATTTCGATATCGACGCCAGCCAGGTGCTGGCGCTGCCGTTGCCGCGCAAATCACGCGGCGACGACGCCGAGGCCGACGCGTTCGGCCGGCTGTGCAGCGCGCGCGCCGGCGTGCAGCCCGGCTTCGGCCAGGTGGGCGCCAACGGCATGGTGATCGAGCAGCAGCAGATCCTGACCACGCAGAATCTTGCGGTGCTGGTGAAAGACGCAGGGTTGGATGGCAGGTTGCGTGACCAGTACGGCCGCATGGCGATGGCCGGTTTCGAATGGATCTGCTCGCGCCATCAAATGAAGATCCACGATTGGCATGCGTGTGTGCGGATGACCCGCAACACCGCCTACGCCTGGCGGCAAGTGCTGTTCTTTCTGTCGATGATGCCGCAGGCGGAGCAGGGCGCGACGATCGCCGCCATGGATGCGCATTTCCGGGCGCAGAGCAGGGCGTTTCGCGATCGCTTCGAACCCGTGATTCGCGGCCTGCACGTGGCGGCCGGCGGTCAGCGCCTGCCGCAGCACGACGCCGGTCCACAGGGCGCCCGCGTGTTCCGGGGCTGGTTCAACACGCGCCACTGGCTGCTGGACGGCATGCACTGAGCAGCGCGGCTGCCGGGGGGGACGCCGCAGTTTCCTGCCGCGCCATCCTTCGCAGCCTGCCTACTTCCGAAACGCCGCAATTGCCTCCACCGACTTGCCCAGCACGTCGCGCAGCACTTCCTCGGTGTGCTCGCCCAGCAGCGGCGGGGCGCGGCGGTACACGACGGGCGAATCCGAAAACCGCAGCGGACTGGCCGTCACGGGCGCCACGCCGCCGGCCGGATGTGGCATATCGCGACGCAGCTGCCGCGCCTGCGCCTGCGGGTGCGCAAACGCCTGGGCGATATTGTTGATCGGCCCGCACGGCACGCCCACCGCCTCCAGCTTGGCAATCCAGTCATCACGCCGTCCTTCGCGCATGATGTCCGTCAGGATGCCGATCAGTTCCACGCGGTTGGTGACGCGCAGCCGGTTGGTCGCAAAGCGCGGATCGTCGCCCAGTTCCGGCACGCCGATGGCGCGGCAGTACGCGCGATACTGCGATTCGTTGCCCGTGGCCACGATCAGGTGGCCGTCGCTGGCGGCAAACACCTGATAAGGCACCACGTTCTGATGCGCGTTGCCGGCGCGGGTGGGCGCCACGCCCGAGTTGAAATAGTTGGAGTTCTGGTTCGCCAGCAGCGCCACGTGGCTGTCCAGCAGCGCGATGTCCAGATGCTGGCCCTGGCCGCTGCGATGACGCTCCTGCAAGGCCGCCAGCACCGCCACGGTCGCGTACATGCCGGTAACGATGTCGGTCACGGCCACGCCCGCCTTCTGTGGCCCGCCGCCCGGCAGGTCGTCGCGCTCGCCCGTGATGCTCATCAGCCCGCCCATGCCCTGGATCATGAAGTCGTAGCCGGGGCGCTGCGCAAACGGGCCGTCCTGGCCAAAGCCGGTGACCGAGCAATAGATGAGGCGCGGGTTGATGGCTTTCAGGCTCTGATAGTCCAGCCCGTACTTGGCCAGTCCGCCCACCTTGAAGTTCTCGACAAGAATGTCGCTGACCGCGGCCAGTTCCCGGATCAGCGCCGCGCCTTCCGGCGTGGCCATGTCGGCCTCGACCGAACGCTTGTTGCGGTTGGCGCTGAGGTAATACGCCGATTCGTTGGTGTCCTGGCCATCGCCGTCCTTCAGAAAGGGCGGTCCCCACGCGCGGGTGTCGTCGCCGACGCGCGGGCGTTCGATCTTGATGACGTCGGCGCCCAGGTCGGCCAGGTTCTGCGTGCACCACGGACCGGCCAGGATGCGCGACAGGTCAAGCACACGGATGCCGTCAAGCGGAGGCGGGCGCGTCATGATTGCACCGTCGCGGTGCCGTGGCTCATGACCACGATGCCGCGCTCTTTCGCGCGGGCAATGAAGCGGATCTGGCCATCCGGCATGCGCCACATGTCGCATTGCAGCGTCTCGCCCGGATAGACGGGCGCCGAGAAGCGCGTGTTCAGGCTGGTGAGCCGCGCGGCGTCGTAGTCGCAGAAGGTCTTGACGATGGCATGCGCGGCCACGCCGTACGAGCACAAGCCATGCAGGATGGGGCGGGGATAACCCGCCTGACGCGCGACGTCGGGGTCTGCGTGCAGCGGATTGCGGTCGGCGTTCAGCCGATACAGCAGCGCCGCGCTGGACGGAATGCGCAACTCGCAGCGCAGTTCCGGATCGCCATCGGGCGCGGCGGGCAAGGCCTCGGGGCTGGCGTCGCCCTCGCCGAAACCGCCGTCGCCGCGGCAGAACGTGCTTTGGTGCAGCGTGGCCAGGCACGTGCCGTCCTCGTCGTGCAGCGTGCGTTCGCTGACGATGATGGCGCCCTTGTCCGCGCCCTTGTCGATGACGTGCGTGTTGCGCGTCCTGCCGGTGACGACACCCGACACCGGCAACGGCGCGTGCAGCGTCAGCCGCTGCTCGCCGTGCACCACTTTCACCCAGTCCACCGTCGAGCGCGGGTCGCTGACCCAGAAGCCCGGATAGCCGAGGATCACGCTCATCGTCGGGAACGCGCGCAGGTTCTTTTCGTACACGTAGCGCAACTGGCCCGTGTCCTCGGGATCCTGCCCCAGGCCGATGCCCAGGGCATACAGCATGGTGTCCTTCTGTTCATAGCGCTGGCGCACATCGTCAAAGCGCCAGTCCTTCACGGTTGCATAGTCCAACGGCATGTGGCGGCCTCAGATGGGATCCCAGTCGATCACGTCGGGCGAACGCTCCAACGCGTAGAAGTGCTTGCGCATCGCGGGCGCGGCGATCTCGGCGATGCGCTCCGGCGTCCAGCCTTCGCTGTGATGCACCGTGCGCAGCGGGCGAGGCTGGCTCATCAGCATGATCTCGTTGGCGCGCACGGCGAAGATCTGCGCGGTGATCTCGCTGGCCGCGTCGCTGGCCAGGAACACCGCCATGGGCGCCACCTTGCCGGCTTCCATCTTCTTCAGTTTCTCCACGCGCGCCTTTTCTTCGTCGGTCTCAGCCGGAATGGAACTTGTCATGCGGCTCCAGGCGAACGGCGCGATGCAGTTGGACCGCACGTTGTAGCGCGCCATGTCCAGCGCAATCGACTTGGACAACGCGACGATGCCCAGTTTGGCCGCCGCGTAATTGGCCTGGCCGAAGTTGCCGATCAGCCCCGACGTGGACGTCATGTGCACGAAGGCGCCCGATTCCTGTTCGCGAAAATAGGGCGCTGCCGCGCGGCTCATGTAGAACGAGCCGTTCAGGTGCACGTCGATCACCTGGCGCCATTCCTCTTCGCTCATCTTGTGGAAAACCCGGTCGCGCAAGTTTCCTGCGTTGTTGATCACGGCGTCGACGCGGCCGAACGCGTCAATCGCCGTCTGCACGACGCGGCTGGCGCTGTCGTACGCGGCCACGCTGTCGGTGTTGGCGACGGCTTGGCCGCCGGCCTCCACAATTTCTTTCACGACCGCCTGCGCGGGACCGTCCGCGCCGCCTTCGCCGGTCAGCGACACGCCGATGTCGTTCACCACGACCTTCGCGCCCGCCTCGGCCATTGCCAGCGCCACGCTGCGGCCGATGCCTCCGCCCGCGCCCGTCACGATCACTACCTTTCCGGATACCAAGCCGCTCATTGCTTCTGACTCCTGTGCTGCGGCGCGCACGCCGTGTGTGGAAAACAGTTCCGCATCAACCGTCTGGTTCATGGGCATGGCCTCATGGTAGATTCGACCCGGCATTCGAAGAATTCAAAATTAGAAATGCCCCCCTTCTGCGTGGTGGAACATGAGACATGATCTGACGGACCTGCGTTTGTTCTTGAACGTAGGCGAAACACTCAATCTGACCCGTGCTGCGGAACGCACTTTCCTGTCCTTGCCGGCGGCAAGCGCGCGGGTCAAGCACATGGAAGAGGCATTCAAGGCCCGCCTGCTAGTGCGCATGGCCACGGGCGTAGCGTTGACGCCGGCAGGCGAGGTGCTGCTCAAGCACGCCAACGCCGTCTTCCGCCAGCTCGAATGCCTGAACGCCGATCTGCAGCCCTACGCCAGCGGCCTGAAGGGGCGGCTGCGCCTGTTGGCCAACACCACCGCCACCAATTCCTTCCTGGCCGATGCGCTGTCCACGTTCCTGGCGGAAAACCCGGACGTCGACGTCGAGCTCGAGGAAAAAATCTCCGGCGACATCGTCATCGCCATCCGTGCCGGCGCGGGGGATCTGGGCCTTGTCGCGGGCAACATCGACGTAGAGGGCCTGGATGTCACGCCCCTGTTCCGCGACGAACTCACCGTGGTCACGTCGCTTGACCACCCGCTCGCCGCGCAGAAGACTGCGCATTTCGCGGACCTCGTGGACGCGTACCAGTTCGTCGGCATTCACCCGGACAGCGCGATTCAAACCTTTCTCGAAGACATCGCCAGCGGCCTGGGCAAGCGCATCTGCCAGCGCGTGCACGTGGGCAGCTTCGAAGCCGTATGCCGCATGGTCGAGGCCGGCGCGGGTATCGCCGTCGTGCCGCGCGCCTGCGCGGCGCGCTACAGCCGCCCGGACTTCCTGCACGTGCTCAAGCTCGACGACCCCTGGGCGCTGCGCGATCGACTGCTTTGCCGCCAACGCGGCCGCGACCTGCCCAGCTTCGCCGAATGCTTCATCGGCCACGTGCAGCGCGCCGCGCGCGGGCAATAGGGCCGGGTTTGTCCTGACGTCATACGCCCTAAGCCATGCGCTGTACGGCCGTCACACTGGGGCGTGCCGCGCGCACGGCCCATCTTTCAGCCCCCGCGAAAGAGGGGCTTTTGCAAATACGTAGCGGACTTCTCCGGCATTCGGCAAATAATAAAAAACGCGGCGGGCGGCAGCACCATGTCCAGCCGTGAACAGAACAAGACTCAGGAGACTGCCGTGATCCATCAAGACCGCCGCCGCGTCCTCGCGGGGCTGGGCGCAGCCTGCGCCGCCGCCATGCTTCCATCCTGGGCCCGCGCCGCCACCTGGCCGGGCCACGCCGTGACATTCATCGTCCCGTTTCCCGCCGGGGGACCGGTCGACACCACCGCGCGCTTCACGACGCAGCCCCTCGGCCAGCTCTGGTCCGTGCCCACCGTCGTCGACAACAAATCCGGCGCCGGCGGCATCGTCGGCGCCCAGTTCGCAGCGAAAGCAGAGCCCGACGGCTACAACTTCTTCTTCGCCTCCATCCACCACGCCGTGCTGCCCAGCCTGCGCGACAACCTCAGCTACGACATCACCACCGACTTCGTGCCAGTAGGCATGGCCGCGGTATTTCCCATCGTCCTCGTCGTCAACGCATCGCTGCCCGTCAACACCGTCAGCGAACTCATCGCCTACGCCAAACAGAACCCCGGCAAACTGTCATTCAGTTCGTCCGGCACCGGCGGCGGCACACACCTTGCAGGCGAACTCTTCAACGCGATGGCCGGCGTGCGCATCCAGCACGTCCCCTACCGCGGCAGCGCGCCCGCCATGCAGGACCTGCTGGGCGGCCAGGTGCAAGTCATGTTCGCAGACGGCCCCTCCGCCGTCCCCCACCTCAAAGGCGGCAAGATCCGCGCACTGGGCGTCGGCAACCCCACGAGGTCCAGCATGGTGCCCGACATCCCCACCATCGCGGAATCCGGCCTGCCTGGCTACGAGGCGTACTCGTGGAGCGGCGTCATGGCGCCCAAGGGCACGCCGCCCGACATCGTCAAGCGCATCAACGCGGACATGGTGAAGGTCCTGTCGAACGACAGCACCGCAAAGGCAATGATCGCCGCCGGTGCGGAACCCAAGCCGGGCTCGCCCGAGGAATTCGGAAAATTCGTGCGCGACGAAATCGCGAAGTGGCGCGATCTCATCAAAACCGCGAACATCAAGCTGGAGTGATCCGGTCAGGATCGTGAAGATCCGCGTGAACTGGGCTGGTCAGCAGTGCCGATATCAACCTGGGAGTGACCTGACTTAGTGCGCAATCGTGCATCAGGTCACTCGCGCGGCAACGCGATGGCGATCAGCGCACCGCGAACCAGTTGCCGGCCAAACTGCCGTTCATGCCGCAAAACGGCGGGCCGAAGCCTTCATTCTTCGCTCCGGCAGGCGGCGTCTCAAGCGTCACCAGCACCGCGCCACGGCGCTTGAGCGTCAGCGTCCAGGGCGTTCCATCCTGATAGGTCACCGTCAGCGTGTCGCCCGACACGGCGGCCCGGCCACTCAAATCGCAAACCCAGTTCCCGCTATACGGCCGCGCCGAATTCGCCGCCACCAGCAACTCGCCACGCGAATTCCGCGTGATCTCGATCTCGCCTTCGATGTTCCTCCACTTGCCGACAAATCCGTCGGCCGGCTTGGGATTGATCGCCTTCAGGAACTCCAGGCGGTAACGCATATTGTCGGTAAGCGCCTCGAAAGGCGTGCTCTGCACGTAGGGCTCTGCATACGCTCTGTCGCGCACGCCCAGAAAATACTTCTGATCGGCAACCAACGCCTTGGCCGCCTCCGCATCCAGTTCATCGCGCACGATCTTGAATTGCTTCGCAATGGCAGCATCCTGATCCCCCAGCCGCGAATTGCCGCAAAGGGACTTCTCAACCGGCGTGGAGGCCTTGGCGCAATTGAACGACGGGGCGGCTGCTACGCTGCCAGCCATCGCCAGCGAAGCCGAAAGGACCAGATAACGGATCATGGTGTGAAGCTCTCCAGAGGATGAACAAGTCCGGCCGCCGACCGGCGCCGCATGACCGCGCAGTTTACCGGTGTTGCCGTCATCTAGGAGACGGTGTCTGACACCCTGCGGAGACTGACGTCATGCGGCGGACGTGCCTCAAGGGTGTCAGACACCTGGGCATATTGCGACGACTGCGTTAGTACGCGGTGTCTGACACCCTGCGGAGATTGCCGTCATGCTGCGGATGTGCCCCAAGGGTGTCAGACACCTGTGCATATTGCGACGCCTGCGCTAGTACGCGGTGTCTGACACCCTGCTGCACCGCAAGCACTCCGCCGACCGCAAGCGCGAAGCGTCATCCGCGAACGCAAGACACCGCGTAAGCGCCCGGAGGCCGCCCGCGCGGCCAACCGGACGCGGGCCCCGCAAGACGCTCGAAGCCCGCACAAGCGCAGGCAAGAACCTCAAGAACTCAACTCGCCAAAGCGCCCGCCAAGCTGAAACCACCCGAGCCCGGTGTGGCGGCGGCCTGGGGTGCGCGGGGCGTGTAGATGCGCCCGAGGGAATCGGAAGGCAGTCGCCGAAGGCGACAACGACGATGACGACGGGGCAGTCCGGAGCGAAGGCTCCGGACCGCAATCGTAGCCCCGCGCGCCCCAGGCCGACGACGCGCCGGGCGTCTTAAGAACCAGCCCCCTCCGCCGCCAGGGCGTCATAAGAACTCAACCCCTCCGCGACAAAGCCGCAATAGCCCCGAAATACTCCCCCTCCAACTGCGCTACCAGTTCAGCAACAGCCAACACCTCCTGCACAGCCCCCACCCCCTGCCCAGCACTCCAAACATCCTTCCAAGCCTTCGGCCGCGACGACTTATCCATATTCGCCGGCCCCGCCACCCCATTGCTTCCGAGCACAACCGGATCCAGCCCCGCCGCCAAAATGCTCTCAGACAAATAATTCGCCGGCACCCCAGAAAAATAAGCCGTATAAGTCACATCCCCAGCCTGCGCCGCCAACACCATCTCCCGATAAGCATCCCCAGCCAACGACTCCCGAGTCGCAATAAACCGAGTCCCCATATAAGCAAAATCGCATCCCAAAACCTGCGCAGCCAAAATATCCTTCCCATGGCTGATGCACCCCGACAACGCCAACGGCCCGTCGTAGAACGCCCGAATCTCGTTCACCAGCGCAATCGGATTCATCTGCCCCGCATGTCCTCCAGCCCCCGCGGCAACCAGGATCAACCCATCGGCCCCCGCATCCAGCGCCCGCTTCGCATGCCGCACGTTCGTCACATCGTGATAAACCAGCCCCCCATACGAATGCGCCGCCTTCACCACCGCCTCCGGCGCGTGCAGCGACGTAATCAGCAGCGGCACCCGGCGTTCCGCGCAGATCGCAAGGTCCCCCTGCCAGCGCGGATTGCTAGGATGCACGATCAGGTTCACCCCATACGGCGCCACCTTCTCGGCCGGCGCCGCAAGCCGCCGCGCCGCCAGCCCGTCCTCGATCCGCGTGATCCACTCATGCAACTGCTCCTGCGGCCGCGCGTTCAGCGACGGAAACGTTCCGATGATTCCCGCCGCGCACTGCGCGACCACCAGTTGCGGTCCCGACACCAGAAACATCGGGGCGCCGATCACAGGCAGGCGGATCTGGTCTCGCAATGCGGACGGGGAATTCATCGTCATGCTCCGGGGTAAATCAATTGGCCTGAATATTCGCGGTCTGGATCACGTCCGACCACAACGCGTACTCACGGTCGATTCGCGCCTGCAGCGCTTTCGAATCGCCCGCGTTGATCGTGTACCCGCCTTCCGTCATTGCCTGGCGGAAAGCCGGATCCTTCGACACCTCCGACAGCGCCCGGGTCAGCCGCGCCGTCACCGCATCGGGCAGCTTCTTCGGCCCCACCAGCGCATACCAGCCCACCACCTCGTAATCCTTCATCCCGGCCTCCATCATCGTCGGCACGTCCGGCAGCTCCGGATTGCGCGTCTTCGACGTCACCGCCAGCGCGCGCGCCTTGCCGCTCTTCACGAATGGAATCGCCGTGCTCGTGATGTCGAACATGAATGTCACCTTGCCGCTCACCACGTCCATCATCGCCGGCGAATTGCCGCGATACGGCACGTGCAGCATCGACGCCTGGCTCTGCTTCTTCAGCAATTCAGCCGAGAGATGGTTCGACGCCCCGATCCCCGCCGACCCGAACGACACCGCCTCCGGATGCTCCCGCGCATAGGTAACCAGTTCGCCCACATTCTTCGCCGGAATCTGCGGTCCGATCAACAGCACGTTCGCGTAGTCCACCACCAGGCCGATCAACGAGAAATCCTTGCGCGGATCGAACAGCGTGCTGCGCTGGACCAGCGGCGACATCGTCAGCGTCGGGCTGGCGGCAAAGCCCAGCATGTAGCCGTCCGGCGTCGCCTTGGCGGTCGCGTCCGACGCGATCATGCCGCTCGCGCCTGCCCGGTTCTCCACCACCACGGTCTGTCCCAGCTTGTCGCCGAGATACTTCGCAAAGACGCGGGCCGTCGTGTCCACCGGGCCGCCCGGCGCGTAGCCCACGAGCAGGCGGATGGGGCGGTCGGGATACGTCTGCGCCGAGGCGGTTTGCGCGCCAGCCAGCGCGGCCACGGCCGAGGCCGCGGCGATCAGGGTCTTGATGTTCACGCTCTTGTCTCCTTGTGCATAGGTGGCCGGTCGTCAGAGCGGAACAACTGTCCGCGCCTACGCCAGCCTTTCTTTCAGCGGCTGCTTCAGGATCTTGCCGCTGACGGTGGTGGGAATCGTCTCGATGGGAATGATCCGCGCCGGCCGCTTGTACGGGGCAAGCTGGGCGCGCAGGTGCAGCATCAGCAGATGGGTATCGACCGTCGCGCCCGGCAGGGGCTCGACGAAGGCGATGACCTCTTCGTTGTGATCTTCGGTGTCGCGTCCCACCACGGCGGACAGGCGCACGCCGGGAAAGGCATTGATCACCGACTCGACCTCGATCGGGTAGACGTTGAAGCCAGACCGGATGATCAGGTCCTTCGACCGCCCTGAGATGAACAGCGCGCCCGTGTCGTCCACGTAGCCGATGTCGCCCGTGTTGAGCCAGCCGCCCGGCAGCAGCGCCTGCGCCGTCTGTTCCGGATTGCGGTAGTAGCCCAGCATCACGCCGGGACCACGGATCAGCAGGTCGCCGCGCGTGCCAGGCGCCGGGACCGCGTCCGGGCTGCCGACACGCAGCTCCACGCCGTCCACCGCATGGCCCGCCGAGCAATCGTCGCGTGGCGCGTCGATGTCGGTGATGAACATGGAACCGGCATATTCAGTGATCCCGTAGCCATGGTGCATCGGCACGCCGAAGTAGCGTTCGGCATCGCGCTTCTGCGTCGGATCCAGCGCCGCGCCGCCCGTGTACAGGTAGCGCAGGGCCGGCGCGCGCAGGTCCGCGCGCGGCGGCGCCACCGCCATCAGGCGGCTGAACATCGTCGGCACGCCCTGCAGGATGCTGACGCCGGGATGCGCCAGCGCCTTGAACACATCGTCCGGATCGAAGCGGCTGCGCAGCACCAGGCTGGCGCCCGCGTGCAGCGTGGCCATCAGCACCGTCGCGATGCCGAAGATGTGCGACATCGGCAGCGCCGCGTAGCCAATATCGTGCGGCGTCAGCCGGCGCGACGCCGCCGACACCCGCGCAAAATGGATCAGCCCGCGATGCGGCACCATCACGCCCTTGGGCGCGCCCGTCGTGCCGGACGTGTAGATCACCGTGGCGACCTCGCCGGCCAGCTCGCCGGTTTCAGCGTGCGTGGGCTCGGCCGCGCGCGCGGGGGCGATGCCCGGTCCCCAGACGGCGGCGTCCGCTTCAACCGCGCCAGCCGCTGCGGCATGCGCGGCAGCCGCCGTCGACACGCCGCTCGTGAACAGCACCAGCTCGGGTTGTGCGTGCTGCCGGATGTTGTCGATTTCGCGGCCGGACAGGCGCGCGTTCACGCCCACGGGCCATGCGCCCGCCACTCCGCAGCCGAACAGCGCGGCCAGCATCGCCGTGCAGTTCTCGCCCACCATCATCACGCGATGGCCGGGCTGCACGCCCTGGCCGCGCAGCCACTGCGCCGTGTCCTGCACCCGTTGCCACAACTGGCCGTAGGTCACCGTGCCGCCGCCTTCCTCGTACAGGCAGATGGCGTCGGGCTGCCGGCGCGCCTGCAGCGCCAGGATGTCGTGGATGCGGGTGATGGGTTCTGCGTGAGACATGGGTTGATACGTCAGGATCAAAGAGTTGCCTGGGTGCCCAGGATGGCGGTCGATTGGCTGGACAGGGTACCGCCATTGCCATGCACCAGCGCAAGCTGCGCGTCCGAAACCTGCCGTTCGCCGCATTCGCCGCGAAGCTGGCGCACCGCCTCGATCATGATGAAGACGCCATACATGCCGGGATGCACGCAGCACAGCCCGCCGCCGTTGGTGTTGACCGGCAGCCGGCCCCCGGGCGCAATGCCGCCGTCCGCGATGAACTCCTTGCTTTCGCCCTTGGCGCAGAAGCCCAGGTCTTCCAGGAACAGCAGCGTGTTGATGGTGAAGGCGTCGTAGAGCTCGACGACGTCGATGTCCTTGGGGGCAAGGCCCGCCATCGCGAAGGCGCGGCGGCCGGACTCGGACGCGGCGGTGACTGTCAGGTCTTCCATCGAAGAAATCTGCCGGTTCCACACCGCCGTCGCGTTGCCCAGCACATAGACAGGCGGACGCGGCAGGTCGCGCGCGCGGTCGGCGCGCACCAGCACGTAGGCGCCCGCGCCGTCGGTGACCAGGCAGCAGTCGCGCACGCTCAAGGGGTCGGACACCATGCGCGCGGACAGAATCTGATCAAGCGTCGCGGGCTCGCGCAGTTGCGCTTCCGGATTGAGCTGCGCCCACTGGTTGGCCGCCAACGCCACCCGCGCCAGATCTTCGCGGCGGGTGCCGTACTGGTGCATGTGCCGGGCGGCCGCCAGCGCATACGAGGACAGCGGGTTGAGCGGATCGTAGGGTGCTTCATAAGGCTGCGGATCGAACTGCTTGCGCACGCGCCCGACCTCGGCGCGGCTGAGCGTGGACGTGCGCTGCGTGCTGCCGTAGCAGACCAGCACGGCATTGCACTGGCCTGACGCCAGCGCGTGCAGCGCCGGCATCAGATGCGCCACGAAGCTCGAGCCGCCCAGCATGGTGCTGTCGATGAACGTCGGGCGGATGCCCAGGTGTTCGATCACCGGCATGGCCCACATCGGCGCGGCCACGCTGGCGGTGCAGATGCCGTCGATGTCGCGCATCGTCAGGCCCGCGTCCGCCACGGCGCGCTGCGCCGCCTGAACCAGGATTTCCATTTCGGTAAAGCCCGCGGCCTGTCCGAGGCCCGCGTGGCCCACGCCGGCCACCGCCACGGCGCCGCGCAAATCGTTCAGCGTCATGCCGCCTCCTTATTGGGAACGAAGACGACCAGCCCGCGGCCGTCCTGCTGGATCACCTGCGCGCGCACGCCCATGCCGATGCGCACGGCGTCCGGCGCCACGCCGTCGACGCGGCTCATCAGCCGCACGCCTTCCTGCAGGTCGATCAGCGCCACGTTGTAGTCGCCGCCGGCATCAGGCTTGCGCCGCACGACGGTGGTGGAATACACCGTGCCGCGGCCGTCGGGCGCCGCGAAGGCAAGTTTGTCCGCGCCGCAGTGCGGGCAGATCATGCGGGGATAGAACACGGCGCGGTCGCAACCGCCGCAGCGCTGGATGAGGAAACGGCCTTCGTCGAGCGCCTGGCGGTATTGCGCCTCGACGCCTTGCGACACGCCATCCGTCTGATCGGGAGCAGTCATGGTGCGGTGGGATTCCATTGATTGAAGCGTGAATCTGAAGCGTGAATCTGAACAGGCCCTAGTTTCGGCACTGCCAACGGCTTCGGCCATTCTTCATTGCTGAAGCAGGACTTTTGCCAATCCGTAGTGGACCGCGCGCCCTACACGCAACGCGAAGCCCGTCTTCGGGAGAGGCAGATTGTCCGGCCGTGCGCGCCGTGGCTAGATACCGGGCAAAGGAGGTGGACCATGAACCTGACCTGGACGCCAGAAGAGCGCCAATTCCGCGAAGCCGTGCGCGCCTTCGCCGCCGAGAAGCTGCCGGAAGACATCCGCGCCAAGGTGCTGCGGCACCAGCGGCTGGAACGCGACGACTACGTGCGGTGGCACAACATCCTGGCCGACCGGGGCTGGGGCGCACCCAACTGGCCGGTCGAACATGGCGGCACCGGGTGGAACGCCTTGCAGCGCCTGATCTTCGAAGTGGAAGGCTTCAAGGCGGGCGCGCCGCGGCTGCTGCCGTTTGGCCTGTCCATGATCGGCCCCGTGCTGATGAAATACGGCAGCGCGGAGCAGAAGGCCCGCCTGCTGCCGCGCATGATCCGCGTGGAGGACTGGTGGTGCCAGGGCTATTCGGAGCCCGGTTCCGGTTCCGACCTGGCGTCCCTCAAAACCCGCGCCGTGCGCGACGGCGACGACTATGTGGTCAACGGCCAGAAGACCTGGACGACGCTCGCCCAGTACGCGGACTGGATGTTCTGCCTGGTGCGCACCGATCCCGATGCGCGCGCGCAGCGCGGCATCTCGATGCTGCTGCTCGACATGCGCGCGCCGGGCGTCACGGTGCGTCCGATCCGCACGCTGGACGGCGGCCATGACGTCAACGAGGTCTGGCTGGAAGACGTGCGCGTGCCGGCCGCCAACCTAGTCGGCGAGGAAAACCAGGGCTGGACCTACGCCAAATACCTGCTTGGCCACGAGCGCACCGGCATCGCGGGTCTGGGC
This sequence comes from Achromobacter sp., assembly GCF_032113835.1. Classification (GTDB taxonomy): domain Bacteria; phylum Pseudomonadota; class Gammaproteobacteria; order Burkholderiales; family Burkholderiaceae_B; genus Achromobacter. Next base: position 28,058 of record NZ_DAMCTG010000020.1, read on the forward strand.
CATTGCCACCGCGAGCTGGGCATCCTGAAGGACATGGCGGCGCGCGCGCAATCGCGCGGGCGGCCGCTGCTGCAGGACAGCCGGATGCGCGACCGTATCTCGCGCATCGAGGTCGACATCATGGCGCTGGAGATGCTGTTGCTGCGCGTGGCCGCGAGCAACGACGGCACGCCCGGGCCGGAGGCTTCGGTGCTGAAGATCCGCGGGTCGGAGATCCAGCAGGACCTCGCGATGCTGCAGATGGAAGTGGCGGGGCCGGACGCCTGGCCCTACGACCCTGACTGGCTGGTGGCCGGCAACGATTTCCACGGCCCCGGTCCCGAGATGGCCGCCGCCGCGGGCGCCGGCTATGCCGATATGCGCAAGACCTCGATCTACGGCGGCACGACCGAAGTGCAGAAGGGCATCATCGCCCGCCTCGTGCTGGGCGTGTAGGCCCGCCGCGCAACCCCGACAGGAACACGACGCATGGATTTCATCTACACGGAAGAACAGCGCATGCTGGCCGACAGCCTGCGCCGCCTGGTCGACCAGGCATGGACCTTTCCTCAGCGGCGCGCCCGCCAGGCCGCGGGCACGCTGGATCGGCAGGCCTGGAACGCGTTGGCCGAGCTGGGCGTGCTGGGGCTGACCATTTCGCAGGACCACGGCGGCTTCGGCGAAGTGCCCGCCAGCCTGCTGCCTGTGCACGTCGAGCTGGGGCGCGGGCTGGTGTCCGAGCCGGTTATCCCGAGCGCGGTGATGGGCGCGGCGCTGGTGGACGCCTGCGGCGAGACGGCACGCGGCCGCTGGCTGCCGGCCGTTGCCTCGGGCGAGGCCATCGTCAGCGTGGCATGGCAAGAGCCCGGCCGGCGTTATGCGGCAGATCCGCAGGATTGCCGCGCCGCGCAGACCGCCGAAGGCTGGCGGCTGGACGGCGCCAAGCACCTGGTCTGGCACGGCGCGGCCGCGGATGCGTGGTTCGTCAGCGCGCGCGGCGGCGACGGCCAGACCGTTCTGTTGGCGGTGCCGGCCGATGCGGCCGGCGTGCGCATGACGGACACGCCCACGCTGGACGGCGCGCGCTGCGCGCGGCTGGATTTCGATGCGGTGACGCTGCCCGTAGAGGCGCTGCTGGCAGCGGGCGATGCGGCCGGCCATGCGCTGGCGCAGGCGTTGCAATGGGGCACGGCGGCGCTGTGCGCGCACGCAGCGGGCGCAATGGAGCGCCTGCTGGAAATCACGGTGGAATACCTGAAGACCCGCAAGCAGTTCGGCCAGCCGCTGGCGTCCTTCCAGGCGCTGCAGCACCGCCTGGCCGAGATGCTGGTGGCCAAGGAGCTGGCGCTGTCGATGGCCTACGTGGCGGTGGCGGCATTGACCGAATCCGACGCGGCGCAGCGGCGCCGCATGATCGCGTCGGCCAAGCTGGAGGCCGCGCGCGCCGGGCGTCTGGTGGCGCAGCTGGCCGTTCAATTGCATGGCGGCATGGGCATGACGGACGAACTGGAGGTCGGCGACTACTTCAAGCGCCTGACCGTCGTGGATCAATTGATGGGCGATACGGCCGAGCAACTGGCCGTCCTGGAGGAATTGGCATGAGCGCACGCGTAGAGGACTTCACGCACCTGCCGGCCTTCACGCAGATCCGGTTCACGCTGGAGCGCGGCGTGGGCGTCATCACGCTGAACCGGCCCGAGCGCATGAACAGCTTCACCGAGGTCATGCACGGCGAACTGGCGCGCGCGCTGGACCTGCTGGAAGGGCATGAGAACCTGCGCGGGCTCGTGATCACCGGGGCGGGGCGCGGGTTCTGCGCCGGTCAGGACCTGGGCGAACGCAAACCCGCCGAGGATGGTTCGCGCCGCGATCTGAGCCTCATGCTGGAGAAGTGCTACCGGCCGCTCATCAACCGCCTGCGCGCGTTGCCGGTGCCCGTGGTGTGCATCATGAACGGCGTTGCGGCCGGCGCGGGCGCGAGTCTGGTGCTGGCGTGCGACGTGGTGTTTGCGGTGGAATCGGCGCGCTTCGTGCAGGCGTTCAGCAAGATCGGCCTGTTGCCCGATGCGGGCGGAACGTGGTTCCTGCCGCGCCTGGTCGGATCGGCGCGCGCGATGGGCGCGGCGCTGTTCGGGGAATCGGTGACGGCCGAGCAGGCGCAAGCGTGGGGCCTGATCTGGCGGGTGGTGCCCGACGCGGCGCTGGCGGACACGATCGCCCAGGTGACCGATACGCTGGCCGCCGGCCCGACGCGCGCCTACGCGGCCACCAAGGCGGCGTTGCAGGCGTCCAGCGGCAACACGCTGGCGCAGCAGTTCGATCTGGAATGCAGCCTGCAGCGCGAATTGGGCTACACCGACGATTACCTGGAAGGCATGCGCGCCTTCGCGGAAAAGCGCCCGCCGGCGTTCATGGGCAAATGACGCGCCGCAGCGTCAGGGCGCTTGCGGCGTCTGGATCTGGTCGATGAGCTCGCGCGCGCAGCCGGGCAGGGCGTCGATGTCGCGCACCAGCAGCTTGCGCTCGCGCACCACCCACGGTTCGTCCAGCTCGACGACCTGCAGCTTGGTGTCCGCCCCGTAGCGGCGCGCGGCCGAGTCGGGAATCACGCCGACGCCCACGCCCGCCTGCACCATGCGGCAGATCGAATCGAAGCTGTAGAGCTGGATGCGCTGCGGCAGGCGCTGGCCGACGCGTTCCAGCTGATCGCGCAGAAAGGCCACCAGCGTGGAGCCTTCGTGCATGGTGATGAACGGGTAGCGCACGGCGTCCGCCAGCTTGACCTTGTCCTGATCCTGCAGCGGATGGCCGTTGGGCACCACCAGCACCAGCCGGTCGGTGCTGAAGTGGATGGTCTGCAGCTCGGGCGCATCCACCGGCCCCGCGACGATGCCCAGGTCGGTGGTGCCGTCCAGCACGCCGCGCACGATGTCGCGCGTCAGGCGTTCCTGCAGATCCACCGTGACGCCGGGGTGCCCGGACAGGAACTGCGCCAGGATGTCCGGCATGAATTCCGTCACGGCGGTGGTGTTGGCAAAGATCCGGATATGGCCGGCGTCGCCATCCGCCTGTTCCTGGAAGTCGTGCTTCAGGTGATCCACCTGCCGCATGATGACGCGCGCGTGCTGCAGCAGTTTCTGTCCGGCAGGCGTGATTTCCACGCCGCGGCTGTCGCGGTAGAGCAGTCGGGTATTGAGCTGGTTTTCCAGCGCCTTGATCCGCACGCTGACCGCGGCCAGGGACAGATGCGCCCGCTTGGCCGCCTGCGTCAGGCTGGGGGATTCGGCGATGTGGATGAACAGTCGGAGGTCGGCAAGGTCGAAGTGCATGGGCCATATATTACGGCGGCAGGCGCCGGCGCGGATGGCCGATTCAGGCGCAGCAAACCCCGCCTTGAGGAAAAACGAATTCACACGCCCGTCGGCTTGCGGGCATGCTTCAGGCTGTAAAAACACCACCAGAGGAACTCGGCATGACATCTACAGATCCGGCCGCGTGGATCGGCAGCGGCGAGCGCAAGGCGGACGCCATGGATCCCGGCCACGCCGCGCGTATCGCCGCCACCCTGGGCGGTCCGGTGCCGGCCGAGGGCGACGATCTGCCGCCATTGTGGCAATGGGCATTCTTCATTTCCACGGTCGGCATGGACGGATTGGGGACGGATGGGCACCCTTCGCGCGGCGGGTTCCTGCCGCCCGCGCAGGACCGCAACCGCATGTGGGCGGGCGGCCGGGTCGAATTCCGCCAGCCGCTCAAGGTCGGCGTGCCGGCCGAGCGCGTGTCCACCGTGGCCGAGGTCAAGGAAAAGACCGGCCGCACCGGCTCCCTGCTGTTCGTGACCGTGCAGCATGAATACCGGCAGTCGGGCGAAGTGGCCATCCTGGAAGAACAGGACATCGTGTACCGCCAGCCCACGCCGCCCAAGCTCTCGGGTAGCGAGCCCGCGCCGCAGGCGCAATGGAGCGACACCGTCGATCCCACGCCGGTGCTGCTGTTCCGCTATTCGGCCGTCACGTTCAATGGCCACCGCATCCACTACGACCATCCCTACGTCACCGGCGTCGAAGGCTATCCCGGCCTGGTGGTCCACGGACCGCTCATCGCCACCGAGATGGTCGCCGCCTTCGTGCGGGCCCATCCCAAGGCCCGCCTCACGCATCTTGCCTACCGCGGCCTGCGTCCGCTGATTTCCCCCACGCCCTTCCAGGTCGCCGGCCGCCTGTCCGAGCCGGGCGTCGCCCAGCTCTGGGCCGAGCAGGACGGCACGCTGGCCCACCAAGCCGAATTGAGGTTCACCGAATGAACATGCAGGCCTCCCGCCCGCTGGACGGCATCACCGTCGTCAGCCTGGAACACGCCATCGCCGCGCCTTTCTGCACCCGCCAGCTGGCGGACATGGGCGCGCGCGTCATCAAGATCGAACGCCCCGGGACCGGCGACTTCGCCCGCGGCTACGACGAGCGCGTGCGGGGCCTGTCCTCGCACTTCGTCTGGACCAACCGCTCCAAGGAAAGCCTGACGCTGGACCTGAAGCGCGACGAAGCCGGCGGCATCATGGACCGTCTGCTGGAATCGGCCGACGTGCTGGTGCAGAACCTGGCGCCCGGCGCCGCGGCGCGCCTGGGGCTGTCGTTCGAAGCCCTGCACCAGAAATACCCCCGCCTCATCGTCTGCGACATCTCGGGCTACGGCGAGGGCGGTCCCTACCAGGACAAGAAGGCCTATGACCTGCTCATCCAGAGCGAAAGCGGCTTCCTGTCGGTCACCGGCACGAAGGACGATCCGGTCAAGGCGGGGTGTTCCATCGCGGACATCGCCGCCGGCATGTACGCCTATTCGGCCATCCTGAACGCGTTGTTGCTGCGTCAGCGCACAGGCGTGGGCAGCCGCCTGGACGTGTCCATGCTGGAGAGCATGGTCGAGTGGATGGGTTTCCCCATGTACTACGCCTTCGACGGCGCGGCGCCGCCCGTGCGCGCGGGCGCGGCGCATGCGTCCATCTATCCGTACGGCCCGTTCCCCGTGGGCGGCGGTTCGACCATCATGCTGGGCCTGCAGAACGAGCGCGAATGGCGCGTCTTCTGCGCCCAGGTGCTGCGCCAGGCCGAACTGGCCGAAGACCCGCGCTTCATCTCCAATTCGCTGCGCACCGCCAACCGCGACGCGCTGCGCGCGCTCATCGTGGCGGCGTTTGCCGACCTGTCCATCGAGCAGGTGACGCAACGCCTGGAAGACGCGCAGATCGCCAACGCGCGCGTCAACGACATGGCCGGTGTATGGGCGCATCCGCAATTGCAGGCGCGCCAGCGCTGGAGCGAGGTCGACAGCCCCGCCGGCATGCTGCCGGCGCTGCTGCCGCCCGCCACCAGCAACGCGTTCACGGCGCACATGGGGGCGGTGCCCGCAGTGGGCCAAAACACCGATGCGGTGCTAGCATCTCTGGGATACGCGCCGGATCAGGTGGCGCAGTTCCATGCCTCGGAGGTTGTGTGACGCATCCCGTCGTTCGTAGCGCCCTGTTTGTGCCGGCCTCGCGGCCCGAACGCATCCCCAAAGCGCTGGCTGCGGGCGCGGACGCCGTCATCGTGGACCTGGAAGACGCCGTGGAGCACCTGGCCAAGGCGTCGGCCCGCGAAGCCTTGTGCGATTTCCTGGGCTTGAATCGCGAGGCCCGGCTCTGGGTGCGCATCAACGACGCGTCCACCTCCTGGCACGACGACGATCTGAAGGCCTGCCGCGGCAGGGCCGGCGTGGCGGGCATCCTGCTGCCCAAGGCCGAAAGCATGATGCAGGTGCGGCATGCGGCCCAGACCGGCTGTCCCGTGATTCCCATTCTTGAAACCGCGCAGGGCATTCTGAACGCCGGCGAGATCGCCGCCACGCCCGGCGTCGCGCGGCTGGCGTTCGGCAGCCTGGATTACGGCCTGGACCTGGGCCTGACGCCCGACACGCCGGGCGCGGAAACCGTGCTGGACCACGCCCGGGTGCAGGTGCTGCTGCATACCCGAGCCGCGGGCCTGGCGCCTGCGTTGGACGGCGTCTTTCCCGGTGTGCAGGATCAGGCCGGTCTGGCCGCGGCAGCCGGCCGTGCGCAGCAGATGGGCTTTGGCGGCATGCTGTGCATCCATCCCACGCAAGTTCCCGTCATCCACGCCGCCTTCGTGCCGGCCCAGCAGGAACTCGACTGGGCGCGGCGCGTCATCGCCGCGCACCGCGACACGGCCGCAGGCACGTTCATGCTGGATGGCAAGATGGTCGACGCGCCCGTCATTGCACGGGCGCGGCTGGTGCTGGCGCAGGCGGGCGAATCCGCGCGCGGCTGAATCCCGCGCCGGCGCCTCGTCCAGACCGTGCGCCGAGGCGCCCCGCGCATACAACCTGACAAGGCGGGCCCATGGGCGAGGCGCTCTTCATCGGACATACCTACATCGACGTCACCGTGCTGGCCGACGAATGGCCCACGGGCGACCAGAAAAGCGTGGCGCGCGACTACGCGGTCTCGTTCGGCGGCAATGCGGTCACGGCGGCATTTGCCTGCGCGCGGCTGGGATTGCCGCCCGATCTGATCTGCTCGCTGGCGCCCGACTGGCTGGGCCACATGTACTCGGACATGGCCGCCGCGCATGGTGTCACGCTGCACGCGCGCCAGGTGCGGCGCTCCTCGCTGTCGTTCATCATGCCCAATCACGGCAAGCGCGCCATCGTCCGCGCGCGCGACGCGAGCTACCTGAACGACTTTCCGCGGCTGGACATCGGCGGCTATCGCGCCCTGCACCTGGACGGCCATCAGCCCGATGCCGCCCTGCATTACGCGCGCGCGTGCCGCCAGGCCGGCGTGCTGACCTCGCTGGACGGGGGCGGCATGCGCGAGAACACCGACGAATTGCTGCGCCATATCGACGTGGCCGTGTGCGCCGAGCGCATGTGCGAACAGCTTGGCCTGTCACCCGAAGGGCTGCTGGACCTGCTGAAGGCGCGCGGCTGCCGCATCGGCGCGGTGACGCTCGGCGAGCGCGGCATGCTGTGGTACGACGAGACGGGGCGCGTCGACACGCTGCCTTCACTGGACGTGCCGGCCGCGCGCATCGTCGACACGTCGGGCGCGGGCGACGTGTTCCACGGCGCCTATGTTTGGTCCTACCTGACGCGGCCGGAACAACCCTGGATCGAGCACTTCACGTTTGCGCGGGCGGCCTCCGCGCACAAGATCCAGCATCTGGGGAACGAGGCGGGGCTGCCGGGCGTGGAAGACGTCGAGCGGGCGATGATGGCGTTTACGCCGAAGGCGTGATGCCGCACGCGGCGCGCAATGTGCCGCGTGATTGAACGGGCGCGTCATGCGCCACGCGAACAGGCGCGCGTTGCGCCGCATCGCTGAACCCGCGCTCAGGGCGCGATGCGTTCGATCGACTGGTCGTGGATCTCGCCGATCCAGGCGTCGAGCGGCTGACCTTGCACGGACAGGCTGGGCGCGAGATCGCGCAGCGGCAGCAGCACGAAGGCGCGCAAATGCAGGCGAGGATGCGGCAGGATCAGCCGCGCGTCGTCCAGCCGCGCATCGCCGTGCAGCAGCAGATCCAGATCGAGCGTGCGGGGGGCATTGCGGTAGGGGCGCAGGCGGCCGTGTTCGTTTTCGAGCGCCTGCAGGACGTCCAGCAATGCCAGCGGCGCGAGGACGGTGTCCACGGCCGCCACGGCGTTGATGAAGTCGGGGCCGGTGGCCTCCACCGGCGCGCTGCGGTAGAACGGCGAGGCCGTCACCCCGGTGACGCCGGGGGTGGCCTGCAACTGCGCCAGGACCTGGCGCAGGGTGGCCGCGCTGTCGCCCAGGTTGGCGCCCAGACCGACGTAGGCGCGCACGGACGGCTGCGGCATGGGGTTACTCGCTGGCGGGCGCGCTGCGCGGTCCGCTGCGGCGCGGACGGCGGCGCCGGCGCGCGGGGGAGGCCGTACCCGTGGCCGCATCGGCGGCTTCGCGCGGCTGGCGCGAGATTTCTTCGATCATGTCGGCGCGGGTGGCGTCGTCGGCGTTGGCTAGATCCATCCACCACTGCGCCAGCACGCTGTCGAACTCGCCGGCGGCGGCGCGCAGCTGCAGGAAGTCGCAGGCGGCGCGGAAGCGCGGTTGCTCGATCATGCGGTAGATGGTCTTGCCCATGCGGCGCTCGAAACGCGGCTGCATGAACCAGATTTCGCGCATGTCGGACGAGAAGCGGCGCTGGATGGCGAGCTTCTCAGTCTGTTCGTCCAGCACCGAATCCGCCGCCGTCGACAGCGCGGGGATGGTGTGCTCGCCCTGGGCGCGCAGCTGTTTCCAGCGCACGTCCACCTGCTGCCACAGCAGCGCGGCAAACAGGAAGCTGGGGCTGATGGTCTTGCCGGCGCGCACGCGCGCGTCGGTGCGTTCCAGCGCCAGTTCCACGAAGTGTTCGCCGCCGGGTTGCTCGAGCACGACGTCCAAGAGCGGCAAGAGGCCGTTGTGCAGGCCGTCGGCACGCAACTGGCGCAGGCAGTCCATGGCATGGCCGCAGGTCAGCAGCTTGAGCATCTCGTCGAACAGGCGCGAGGCCGGCACGTTTTCGATGAGGTCGGCCATCGTGCTGATGGGCTGGCGCGTGGCCGGGTCGATCGTGCCGTTCAGCTTGGCGGCAAAGCGCACCGCGCGCAGCATGCGGACCGGGTCTTCGCGGTAGCGCTTGACGGGGTCGCCGATGATGCGGATCTGGCGCTTTTTCAGGTCGGCCACGCCGTCGTGGTAGTCGATGACTTCCTCGTTGTGCGGGTCGTAGTACAGCGCGTTCATGGTGAAGTCGCGGCGCTTGGCGTCTTCTTCCTGCGAACCGAACACGTTGTCGCGCAGGATGCGGCCGTGCTCGTCGGTCTCCTGGTCTTCCGAGGCGGGCGCGCGGAAGGTGGAGGTCTCGATGATCTCCTGGCCGAACACGACGTGCACCAGCTGGAAGCGGCGGCCGATGATGCGCGCGCGGCGGAACAGCGGGCGGATCTGTTCGGGCGTGGCGTTGGTGGCCACGTCGAAGTCCTTGGGCTCAAGTCCGACGATCAGGTCGCGCACCGCGCCGCCGACGATATAGGCTTCGTAGCCGTGCTGGCGCAGCACCTCGCACACCTTGATGGCGTGGCGCGACACGTTGCGGCGGTCGATGCCGTGCTTGTCGCGCGCAATGCGCAACGGCCCCTTGGGTGTCGGCGCGAAGAGCCGGCCGACGAATTTTCTTATGGTTTCAGTGATCATTTAGGACTTCGAATCTTCCATGTGGTCGAACAGGTCGATCACTTGCCAGCCGCGTTCCTGCGCAATGGCGCGCAGGGTGGGGCTGGGGTTGGCGGCAATCGGACGGGTCACTTTTTCGAGCAGCGGCACATCATTGACCGAATCGCTATAGAAAAACGATTCGGAGAAATCTGCAAGCCCCAGGCCCATGCCGGACAGCCAGTCGTTGACGCGCACGACCTTGCCTTCCTTGAAACTGGGCGTGCCCAGGATGCGGCCGGTGTAGCGGCCGCGCAGGTACTCGGCATCGGTCGCGACCAGGTGGGGCACGCCGAAGGCGCGGGCGATCGGGGCGGTGACGAAGCTGTTGGTGGCCGTGACGATGGCGCAGAGATCGCCGGCTTCGAGGTGGCTGTCGACGAGGTCGCGGGCAGCCGGCGTGATGGACGGGCGGATGACCTCGCCCATGAAGGTTTCGTGCCAGGCGGCCAGGTCGTACGGCGAATGCGCGGCCAGAAGGCCCAGCATGAATTCGGCGGCCTGTTCGGCCGTGAGTTCGCCGCGATTGTAGCGGTCCATCAGATCGTCATTCAGGCGGCGGGCTTCGACGGGATCGCCCGCGCGGCCTGTGCGCGCCAGATAGTCGGCCCATTGGTAGTCGCTGTCGAGCGGCAGCAAGGTGTGATCCAGGTCGAACAGGGCGAGACGTCGGGTGGTCATGTGCGTTGTGAATCAGGATCTGCGAGCATGGCGCGCAGCAGGGGGAGGGTGATGGGGCGGCCGGTGGCCAGTGAATAACGGTCCAGCGCGTCGAGCAATGCGGCAAGCTTGCGGATGTCGCGCTCGTGGTGCGTGAGCATCCAGTTGATGATTTCGGGCGCCAGGTGCAGCCCGCGTTCGGCGGCCTGCGCGGACAGCGCGGCCAGCTTGTCGGCGTCGGACAGCGGGTCCAGGCGGAACACCAGATCCCAGCCCAGGCGCGTGCGCAGGTCTTCGCGCAGCGGCATCGACAGCGGCGCGCGGTCGCCGGCCAGCGCCAGCGCAAACGCCCGCTGCGTGGCGGCGGATTCGCGCCACCGGTTGTACAGCGCAAACAGGGCGGCCTGGCGGCTGTCGTCCATGCGGTGCACGTCGTCGACCGCCACGAATTTGGGCATGGGCGATTTGGAATCGGCCTCGGCCAGGCGGCGCAGCATGTTTTCGCCGTTGGCCGGATCGACGTAGACGGCATCGGGCCGGGCGGTCAGCGCGCGCAAGAGGTGGGTGCGGCCGCAGCCGGCGGCGCCCCAGATGTACAGGGCCCGTCCGGGCTTGAGCGCACGCACGGCCGCCACCGCTTCTCCGTTGGGGCCGGCGATGTAGTTGTTCAGCGATGGCGCTGGCGCGGGGAGAACGTCGAGCAGCAGCTGGCGGTTCATGAGAGTTAGCGATCGGGCTTTTCAGGGGCGCTTGAATTGCCATTTTCGGGGACACCGGAAAAGCCAATTCGGAGCGCCATAAAAAGTCAGGAAAAAGCCAGGAAAAATCGGTGATACAAGGGCCAAGGAGAAACTGGCAAAATCAATACCGGCCAACCCTACACTTTAAACCACCTGAGGCGCTGATGTCGCGTCGGAACGCTTGGCCTGGCGTGGGTTTGCGCCCCGCATGCCTGTCTGCGCCCGCGTCATCGTAAAATGCAGGGCGTTCCACCAAAATCCCAGCAATTGTTACATACCCCACGGCATTTCTCATGACGAACCAACCTAAAGCCCCCCTGACCTACCGCGACGCCGGTGTCGACATCGACGCAGGCGACGCCCTGGTCGACCGAATCAAACCCCTTGCCGCGCGCACCATGCGCCCCGGGGTGCTGGCCGGTATCGGCGGCTTTGGCGGCCTGTTCGAAGTGCCCAAGACGTATAAGGAGCCGGTGCTGGTGTCCGGCACCGACGGCGTGGGCACCAAGCTGCGCCTGGCCTTCGACTGGAACCGCCATGACACGGTCGGCATCGACCTGGTCGCCATGAGCGTCAACGACATCCTGGTGCAGGGCGCCGAGCCGCTGTTCTTCCTGGACTACTTCGGCTGCGGCAAGCTGTCGGTGGACACGGCGGCGGCAGTGGTGGGCGGCATTGCCAAGGGCTGCGAATTGTCGGGCTGCGCGCTGATCGGCGGCGAAACCGCCGAAATGCCGGGCATGTACCCGGACGGCGAATACGATCTGGCCGGCTTCGCGGTGGGCGCGGTGGAAAAGTCCAAGATCATCGACGGCAAGTCCATCAAGGCGGGCGACGTGGTCCTGGGCCTGGCCTCCAGCGGCGCGCACTCCAACGGCTACTCGCTGCTGCGCAAGATCCTGGAGCGCGCCGGCGCCAAGCCGGACGACGACTTCCACGGCCAGAAGATGGTCGACGTGGTCATGGCCCCGACCCGCATCTACGTCAAGCAGGTCCTGGCCGCGCTGGCCAAGCACGGCACGGCGATCAAGGGCCTGGCCCACATCACGGGCGGCGGCCTGCTGGACAACGTGCCGCGCATCCTGCAGGACGGCCTGGCTGCCAAGCTGCACCGCGACGCCTGGGAAATGCCCAAGCTGTTCCAGTGGCTGCAGGAGCAGGGCGGCGTCGAGGACACCGAGATGTACCGCGTCTTCAACTGCGGCATCGGCATGGTGCTGGTGGTCGACCCGGCCCAGGCCGACGCCATTGCCGCCACGCTGCGCGAGCAGGGCGAGACCGTCAGCAAGCTGGGCGAGATCGTACCCCGGGAAGCCGGCATGGCGCAGACCTTCGTGGTGTGACGCCGCGGCGATAGTGCTGCAATGAAGATGACCGCCGTGAGGCGGTCATTTTTTTGTGTCGTGTGAGCACGTCTGGGCGGCATTCAAAGGTGTCTGACACCCCAACGAGAACGACTTCCCCCTGCGATGCCGTCTCAGGGGGTGTCAGACACCTTTGAATGCAGGAAGCCGGTCTCGTAGGGGTGTCAGACATGCATGCCGCGAGCGCCGCAGCCCGTCAGCCCGTAAGCCCGTCAATCCGCCAGCGCCACCGCCACCGCGTCGATCGTCTGCGCGACGGCGTCGGCCGCCAGGCAGTCCACGATCACGCGCTCGGGTTGGGCGCGCAACCAGGTGATCTGGCGCTTGGCAAGCTGCCGCGTCGCGGCGATGCCCTGTTCGCGGGCGGTTTCCAGGTCGATTTCGCCGTCCAGGTGCGCCCACATCTGCCGGTAGCCGACGCAGCGCACCGACGGCAAACCCGGATGCAGATCGGCGCGCGCGTGCAGGCCGCGCACCTCGTCGAGCAGGCCTTGCCGCAGCATGGCGTCAAAGCGTTGTTCGATGCGCGCGTGCAGCGCGGCGCGGTCCGAGGGTTCCAGGCTGATGGTCAGGTAGCGGTTGGCGTCGTCGTCCGGTTTGCGCTCGGCCCGCTGCAGCAGCGCCGACATGGGCTGGCCGGACAGCTGGCAGATTTCCAATGCGCGCTGGATGCGCTGGCTGTCGTTGGGCGCCAGGCGCGCGGCGGTGATGGGGTCCAGCACCGCCAGCTCGGCGTGCAGCGCGGGCCAGCCCAGGCGGGCGGCGCGCGCTTCCAGTTCGGCGCGCAGGGCCGGATCGGCCTGCGGCAGGTCGTCCAGGCCGTCGCGCAGCGCCTTGTAGTACATCATCGTGCCGCCCGCCAGCAGGGGAATGCGGCCGCGCGCGCGGATCTCGCCGATCAGGCGCAGCGCATCGGCGCGGAATTCCGCGGCCGAGTACGACTGCGCGGGGTCCAGGATGTCCAGCAGATGCTGCGGCACGCGGGCCTGCTCGTCCGCCGAGGGCTTGGCGGTGCCGATGTCCATGCCACGGTAGATCGTGGCCGAATCCACGTTGACGATCTCGAGCGGCCAGCGTTCGGCGAGCGCCAGCGTGGACGCGCTCTTGCCGGCCGCGGTGGGGCCGGCCAGGCAGATGACCGGGAGCGATGCGGGGGATCGTGAAGACGGCAAGCTATTGTCCGCGCAGAAAAAGCTTGTCCAGGTCCGACATGGACCACTGCACCCAGGTGGGCCGCCCGTGATTGCACTGGTCGGCCCGTTCCGTGGTTTCCATCTGGCGCAGCAAGCCGTTCATCTCTTCAAGCGTGAGCTTGCGGTTGGCGCGGACGGACCCGTGGCAGGCCATGGTCGAGAGCAGTTCGTTGCGCTGTTCGGTGAGCAGTCGCGAGACACCGACGGCGCCCAGGTCGCGCAGCACGGCACGGGCCAGGGTTTCGATGTCGCCACGGGCCAGGATGGCCGGCACCGATCGCACGGCGATCGAGGTGGGGCCGGACGGGCGCATCTCGAAGCCCAGGTCGTTCAGTTGTTCCTCGAACTCCTCGATCAGCGCCACGTCCTTTTCCTGGGCGTGGAACACCACGGGCACCAGCAGGTCCTGGCGCGGCAGGCTGCGCGCGTCCAGGGCCTGCTTGAGCTGTTCGTAGACCACGCGTTCGTGGGCGGCGTGCATGTCCACCAGCACCATGCCGCGGCGGTTCTGCGCCAGGATGTAGACGCCGTGCAGTTGCGCCACCGCCATGCCCAGCGGGTGTTCTTCGTCGGCGGGCAGCGGGGCGGGCGCCGGTGCTGCTTCACGCAGGGGTGCGGTGCGGGCCGCGGTGTCGTCGGTCAGCGGGCGATAGAGCGATTGCCAGTCGGCGGCGGGAATGCCGGCCGGTTCGGCGTGCAGGCGGAACGGAACCTGGGTGTGCGGGCGCTGGGCGGCGGGCGAGGGGCGCAGGCCGTAGGCGGCGCCGTTGCCGTTGCCGCTGCTTGCGCCAGGATATGCGCCGGCATTCGAACCGCCGGCCGTGGCGCCGTTCATTCCGCCGTTCATGCCGCCATAGCCCGGGCGCGGGGATTCCGTCGCGGACGGTGTCGCCGGGGGGTAAGCCGGTGTGGCGGAATCGGTCGAGGCAGCTTCGCCAGCCGGGCGCGCCACGGTTTCAAATTCGGCGTCTTCAGCGTGTCCCGCAGGCGCAACGGCTGACGAGCCGCCCATCTGGGCCAGCGTCTGGCTGACCGCGTGCGAGACAAAGCGGTGCACGGCGCCGCTGTCGCGGAAACGGACCTCGTGTTTGGCCGGGTGGACGTTCACATCTACGGCGGCGGGGTCGATGTCCAGGAACAGCACGTACGCGGGCTGGCGGTCGCCGTGCAGCACGTCGGCATAGGCGGCGCGCAGCGCATGGCTGACGGTGCGGTCCCGCACGTAGCGGCCATTCACATAGAGGTACTGGCGGTCGGCGCGGGCGCGGGCGGCGGTCGGGCGGGTAATCATGCCGGCAAGGCTGACCGTGCCGACCGAATGCGACAGCAGCAGCCCGTGCTCGGCGAATTCGGCGCCCAGCACGTCGCGGATGCGCTGCGGCGGGTCCGCCGGCAGCCACTGGCGCTGCGCGCGGTCATGGTGGAACAGACGGAAGGCGATCTGCGGGTGCGCCAGCGCGATGCGCTCCATGGCGTCGACGCAATGGCCGAATTCGGTGGCTTCGGAGCGCAGGAACTTGCGGCGGGCCGGCACGGCGTCAAACAGCTGGCGCACGTCCACCGTGGTGCCGGGCGGGCCGGACGCGGGGCCGACCTGCATGCTGCCCGCCTCGATCTGCCAGGCGTGGTCGCCGTCGCGGGTGCGGGAAATGATGGACACCTGGGCCACCGAAGCGATGGACGCCAGCGCTTCGCCGCGGAACCCCATCGAGGCCACCGATTCCAGCTCGTTCAGCGAGCGGATCTTGCTGGTGGCGTGGCGGGCCAGCGCCAGCGGCAGCTCTTCGGGGGGGATGCCGCCGCCATCGTCCGTAACGGCGATGCGCCGGATGCCGCCGCCTTCAAGGCGGACCTCGATGGCGCGCCCGCCCGCGTCGATGGCGTTTTCAAGGATTTCCTTGAGCACGGACGCGGGGCGCTCGATGACCTCGCCAGCGGCGATCTGGCTGATCAGCAGGTCGGGAAGCGCAAGGATGGAACGACGTTCGGTCATGAGGCCCAGATCTTATGTAGCAGTGCGGACGATTTTAGCGTCATGCCCCGGTCGGCTATAGTCGCTGACAAATTCCCATCGGATATCGGGGCCGCTTCAATGCTTGAGTTTTTCAATATGGTGCTTCACATCGACCAGACGCTTGGCCTTTGGGTCGAGCAGTACGGCGTGTGGGTGTATCTGGTGCTGTTTCTCATCGTCTTCGCGGAGACGGGGCTGGTCGTGATGCCCTTCCTGCCGGGCGACTCGCTGCTGTTCATCGCCGGGGCCTTCGGGGCGACGGGGCATATCGACCCGGTCCTGATGTCGGTGCTGCTCATCGTCGCCGCCGTGACCGGCAACTCGCTGAACTACGCCATCGGCCGTTACATCGGACCGCGGGTGTTCTCGATGAACCTGCGCTTCCTGGACCGCGGCGCGCTGATGCGCACGCACGCGTTCTACGAAAAGCACGGCGGCAAGACCATCGTCATGTCGCGCTTCATCCCGGTGGTGCGCACTTTTGCGCCCTTCGTGGCGGGCGTGGCCGAGATGTCGATGGCGCGCTTCCAGCTGTTCAACATCACGGGCGCGCTGCTGTGGGTGATCAGCCTGGTGGCGGCGGGTTACTTCTTCGGCAACATCCCGATCGTCCGCGATCACCTGAACACCATCGTGCTGATTGGGCTGGCGGCGGCCGTCGTGCCGGTGGTGGCCGCGGCCGTCCTCAAGCTG
Organism: Achromobacter sp.; assembly: GCF_032113835.1. Classification (GTDB taxonomy): domain Bacteria; phylum Pseudomonadota; class Gammaproteobacteria; order Burkholderiales; family Burkholderiaceae_B; genus Achromobacter. The sequence goes on from NZ_DAMCTG010000020.1 coordinate 43,972, forward strand.
GTGCGCGCGCGCCGCACGCAATAGCGTCCGCGCCCGCTCGAACAAAAAAGGCTATGCGCCGGAAGGTGCATAGCCTTTTTTCGTGGACCCGGGACTGGGCCTGGACGCGGGGCCGAAACCCGCCTAGCTCAGGTCGCCCAAACGGGCGAGCGGCGGATTGGCCGTGAAGTAGCGCTGGATGCCAGTCATCATGGCCTGCGCCAGCTTGTCCTGGTGCGAGGAACTGCGCAGCAGCGCCTCTTCCTGCGGATTGCTGATGAAGGCGGTTTCGACCAGCACCGACGGGATGTCGGGCGCTTTCAGCACGGCAAAGCCGGCCTGTTCGACGCTGTTCTTGTGCAGGCGGTTGATCTTCTTGATTTCGTCCAGGAAGGCGTTGCCGACCTTGAGCGAGTCATTGATCTGGGCCGTGGTGGACAGGTCCAGCAGCACCTTCGCGACCTGTCGGTCGTGGCTGCCCAGGTTCACGCCGCCGATCAGGTCGGCCGCGTTTTCCTTGTCGGCCATCCACCGGGCCTGCGCGCTGGTGGCGCCGCGCTGGGACAGCGCGAACACCGACGAGCCATTGGCCGTGGGCTTGACCCAGGCGTCCGCGTGAATCGAGATGAACAGGTCCGCATGCACGCGGCGCGCCTTCTGCACGCGCACGTGCAGGGGCACGAAGTAATCGTCGTCGCGCGTCAGGTAGGCGCGCATGTAGGGCTGGCTGTCGATCAGCGCCTTCAGGCGCCGCGCGATGCGCAGGACCACGTCTTTTTCGCGCAGCCCGGATTTGCCGATGGCGCCCGGGTCTTCGCCGCCGTGGCCCGGATCCAGCGCGATGGTCAGCATGCGCGGCTTGCCGCGGCTGGCCGTGGCGGGGGGCTTGGGCGGGGTGGGCAGGGCGGGCGCCGGCTGCTGGCCGCGCACGCGCGGCGGCTCGGGCGGATCCGCGCGGGTCACCGGGTTGCGCTGGATGTCTTCGAGGATGCGCGCCAGCGGATCGTCCACGTCGGGACCGCTGGACTTGTTCAGGATCGCGATCAGCGGATCCTGCGCGATCTTGGGATACAGGTCGAGCACCAGACGGTACTGGTAATCGGCCACCGGCTTGAGCGTGAACACCTGCGGCGCCACGGGCTGCTTCAGGTCGAACACCAGCCGCACCACGTTCGGGCGATTCTGCGCGACGCGCAGGCTCTGGATGTAGGGATCGTCAGGCCGGACCTTGGAGACCAGATCGTTCAACGCGGCGCTGATGGTCAGTCCCTCGATATCGACCACCAGACGGTGGGGATTTTCGAGGGTGAATTGTTCGGCCTTGAGCTCGCTGTCGAGTTCCAGCGTGACCCGGGTGTATTCGTCGGCCGGCCAGGTGCGGACGGCCAGGATCGTTGCAGCCTGCGCCAGCCGAGGCACGACCGGCAGGACGAGCAAGGTGGCGGCGACGCTGATCAGGCGTCGGCGGGTGGCGCCTGCCGAGGGGAGGGCGCCTTCAGGGGCGGGGGGACAATCGCGTTCAACCATGTTTGTCCTCGAGCGGTGTACGCGGTCAGGCTGGCGTCACGTCCGTCGCCTGCATAGTCCAGGCAGATCAGCAGGTCGGGCGGGGGCAAAAGACCCTCCGCCCGCTCCGGCCATTCGATCAAAACGACTGCTTCGTCACGCAGTAAATCCCGGAATCCTGCGTCCAACCATTCGCGCGAATCACTAAATCTATAAAAATCAAGGTGATAGAAGTATAAGTTAGAAACTTTATAGGATTCAAGCAGCGCGTAGCTTGGGCTCTTGATTCGGCCTGTGATGCCGCTTTCCCGCAACAATGCCCTGGAGAAGGCCGTCTTTCCTGCCCCGAGGTCCCCTCGAAGGTGGATACATGCGCCTGGCAGGCCGGTTTTGGCGCCGGTCACCATGGGGGCAAGCTGGCGTGCCAGCGCCTCGGTGGCGGCTTCGTCGGGCAGGTGCAGAGTCAGGGTGGCGAGGGGGGCGGACATGGCGCGGGAGCAGTGGTAAAAAACGAGGATCGGAGCACAGATGGGAGCAATTATAGGAATGCGGGTTTCTGCTAACCTATAACGATTGCTATTCTCAATAATGTCGCGACTCACGGCTTTCCGCCGCCCGCGACTGACGCCGCCACGGAGTTGTACGCGCCATGAAGACCCGCATCGAAAAAGACACGTTTGGCCCCATCGAGGTGCCGGAAGACCACCTGTGGGGCGCCCAGACGCAGCGCTCCCTGCATTTCTTCGCGATTTCCACCGAGAAGATGCCGGAGCCGCTGGTCAATGCGATGGCGCGGCTCAAGCGCTCGGCGGCAAAGGTCAACGCCGACCTGGGCGAGCTGGATCCCAAGATCGCCGATGCGATCATGCGCGCCGCCGACGAGGTGGTCGCGGGCAAGTGGCCCAACGAGTTTCCGCTGTCCGTCTGGCAGACCGGTTCGGGCACGCAAAGCAACATGAACATGAACGAGGTGCTGGCCAACCGCGCCTCGGAACTGCTGGGCGGCGTGCGCGGCGAAGAGCGCAAGGTGCACCCGAACGACCACGTCAACCGTGGGCAGTCGTCGAACGACACCTTCCCGACCGCGATGCACGTGGCGGCCGCCGTGGAAGTCGAACACCGCCTGCTGCCGTCGCTGAAGGCGCTGCGCGCCACGCTGGCGGCCAAGAGCGCCAAGTTCTACGACATCGTCAAGATCGGCCGCACCCACCTGCAGGACGCCACGCCGCTGACGCTGGGCCAGGAACTGTCCGGCTACGTCGCGCAGCTGGATCTGGCCGAACAGCAGATCCGCGCCACGCTGCCGGGCCTGCACCAGCTTGCCATCGGCGGCACCGCGGTCGGCACGGGCCTGAATGCGCACCCGCAATTCAGCGCCAAGGTGTCGGCCGATCTGGCCCATGCCACCGGCACGGCGTTTGTCTCGGCGCCCAACAAATTCCAGGCGCTCGCATCGCACGAAGCGCTGCTGTTTGCCCATGGCGCTCTTAAGTCGCTGGCGGCGGGCCTCATGAAGATCGCCAACGACGTGCGCTGGCTGTCGAGCGGTCCGCGTTCGGGCCTGGGCGAGATCAGCATTCCCGAGAACGAGCCGGGCAGCTCGATCATGCCGGGCAAGGTCAACCCGACGCAGTGCGAAGCCATCACGATGCTGGCCGCGCAGGTCCTGGGCAACGACGTGGCCATCAACATCGGCGGCGCCAGCGGCAACTTCGAACTGAACGTCTACAAGCCGCTGGTGATCCACAACTTCCTGCAATCGGTGCGTTTGCTCACGGACGGCATGGCCAGCTTCGACCAGCATTGCGCCGCGGGCATCGAGCCCAACCACGAGCGCATCGCTGAACTGGTGGATCGTTCGCTGATGCTGGTGACCGCGCTGAATCCGCACATCGGCTACGACAAGGCCGCGCAGATCGCCAAGAAGGCGCACAAGGAAGGCCTGTCGCTGAAGGAATCGGCGCTGGCCCTGGGGTTTGTGACCGAAGCGCAGTTTGCCGAATGGGTCGTGCCGGGCTCGATGACGAACGCGCACAAGCCGTCGTAAGCCGCCCCGCGTTACCTACGTCATGAAGATGGCCGCCCTTGCCAGGGCGGCCATTTTTCTTGCGCGAAGGCTAGCCGCGGCCAGCCAGCAGCAGCCACACCGGGATCGTGACCGCCGAAAACAACGTGCCCAGCGAGATCAGCACGGCGACCATGCGGCCGTCGCCGCCCATGCGCATCGCCAGCACATACGCGGCCGACGCCGTGGGCAGCGCCGCGAACAGCAGCAGCATGCGCGCTTCGAGCGGGGGCAGATCGAGCAGGTGCGCCACCAGCAGCGCGACCGCGGGCAGCGCGACCAGCTTGACCGCCAGCATCCACGCGATCAGTGACCCATAGCCCTTGCCGCCTTCCCAGGCCAGGCTGGCGCCGACGCAGATGATGCCAAGCGCGAGCGCCGCCGCGCCCAGGCGCGCGAGCACCGTGTCCACGGGGCCCGGAAGCTGCAATCCCGCCAGATTGCATGCCAGGCCCAGCAGCGTGGAAATCACCAGCGGATTGCGCGCGAGCTCGCGCAGCAGATTGCCGCCGCTGTGGCGCGCCAGGCCGTAGACGGCGGCGACGTTGGCCATGGGCACCGCGAAGCCGACGATCAGCGCCATGACGGTCTGACCCTGCGCGCCCGCCAGGCTGGCCGACAGCGCCAGGCCGATATAGGTGTTGAAGCGGTACCCGCATTGCGCGGAGGAGGCGAGACCCAGCGACGAAGGCCGCAACGCCAGGCCCGCCAGCCAAGCCATCGCCACGCCGGCGGCAATGACCGCCGCGGTGGCCTGCAGCAGCAGCGCCGCGTTGCCCGCCGTGATGGGCGTACGCAGGATCGATTGGAACAGCAGCGCGGGGAACAGCACGAAGTAGACGAGGCGTTCCGTGCCGGCAAAGAACTCGCGTGAAAAACCCAATTTGTGTCGTAGCGCCCAACCCAGCGCGACCAGCATGAAATCGGGGAGAACCAGGAGTGCTACAGACATGGAGGCGTGGTTTTTCGTCGGGCGCCGGGAGGCGTCGGGCGCGCTATGCGGGTGTAAGCATTTGCTGCTATTCTCCGTCATTCTGGCGGGCGCGTGTGCCACAAGCAACCTATAAATGCGGCGTAGACACGCTGCGCACAAGCAATGCGCCCGCACCGTTATCTGCTGGTCCGTCTACAGGCGGGCACAACACACAACGGTCCGTCTACACACGGGCTCGCAATCTTGGAGGAAACACAACTATGAATAAGGTCCGCTCCCTGGCAGTGGCCATCGCCCTTGCTACCGGTGCCGCCGGCACGCTGGGCGTTTCGGTCGCGCACGCCGCAGACAAGTACCCCAGCAAGGCCATCCGCGTGATCGTTCCGTTCGCGCCTGGCGGTTCCACGGACATCATCGCGCGCCTCGTGACGCAGCGCATGAGCCAGGAACTCGGCCAGCCGATGGTCGTTGAAAACAAGGGCGGCGCCGGCGGCGCCATCGGTGCGTCCGAAGCCGCGCGGGCGCCGGCCGACGGCTACACGCTGTCCATCGCCACCGTCTCCACGATGGCCGTGAACCCCGCCTGCCGTCCGAAGGACCTGCCGTACGATCCGATCAAGGACTTCCAGCCGGTCACCAACTTCGCCAACACCGCCAACGTCGTGGCCGTGAACCCCAAGTTCCCCGCCAAGGACTTCAAGGGCTTCATCGAAGAACTGAAGAAGAACCCGGGCAAGTACTCGTACGGCAGCTCGGGCACCTGCGGCGTGCTTCACCTGATGGGCGAATCGTTCAAGATGGCCACCGGCACCGACATCGTGCACGTGCCCTACAAGGGTTCGGGCCCGGCGCTGGCTGATGCCGTCGGCGGCCAGATCGAAATCCTGTTCGACAACCTGCCGTCCTCGATGCCGCAGATCCAGGCGGGCAAGCTGAACGCCATGGCCATCGCGTGGCCCGAGCAGATCGGTACGATGAAGGGCGTGCCGACCTTCAAGGACGCCGGCTTCCCGGTCCTGAACCAGCCCGTCTGGTACGGCCTCCTGGCGCCCAAGGGCACGCCGATGGAAGTCGTGAACAAGCTGCGTGATGCCGCCGTCGTGGCCCTGAAGGACCCGAAGGTCATCAAGGCGCTGGACGAGCAAGGCTCGGCGCCGTCGGGCAACACGCCGGAAGAGTTCGCCAAGGAAATCCAGGAACAGTTCAACTGGGCCCAGGACGTCGTGAAGAAGCAGAACATCAAGCTGGACTGATGCTGCACGGGGCGGCTTGGTCTGCCCCGATCGACACAACAGCGGGCGCCTTCGGGCGCCCGTTGTGCTTTGCGGGCTGTGCGCGGCTTGTCAGGCGGGCGCGTCCAGCCCTTCCAGCAGCGCGGCGCAGGCCGCGCGCAGGCGTTCGATCAGGTCGCGGTGCAGCGCCGACAGCGGATCCTGGTTGCGCGTCATGATGCTGATCGGCACGCGCAGCGCCGGTTCCAGACGGCGCAGGGTCATGCCCGGACGCAGCATGGCACGCGCGGTGATGGCGTCGACGATGGCGTCGCCGCAGCCCGCATCGACCAGCGCGCAAGCCACGTAATGCGTCTGCACCTGGATGGCGACCTGCGGCGCCAGGCCCTGCGCATCCAGCGCCAGTTGCAGCAGGGCGCCGGACGCGTCGCCCGCGTCCAGCACGATGAGCGTGTCGCCGGATGCGGTGGCGTCCGCGATTTCAGACAATTCCGACAGTCTTAGCGGCCCATTCCCGGGCTTGCGGCTCAGGTGCACGAGTTCCGTGTGCCCCAGCCCCATGCGCGTCAGGCCGGGATAGTCATTCGTGTCGAACGTGATCGCCAGATCCAGCTCGCGCGTCAGCAGCCCTTGCACGAGTTCGGCGCTGTGGTGCGTGTGGATGTCGAAGGTGATGCCGGGCTGCGCTTTGCGGCTGTCGCGCACGACGCCCGGCAACAGCCCAAGTCCCAACGCCGGCGCGCAGCCCAGGCGCAGATGGCCGTGGGGCCGGTCGCGCAGGTTGGTCGCCAGCCTGCGCACGCTGTTCAGGTCCTGGCTCAGGCGCGCGATCTCGGGCGTGAGGATCTCGGCCTCACGCGTGGCGACCAACCGGCCCTTCACGCGGTCAAACAGCTTGAAGCCCAGCTGGCTCTCGGCATGCGCCAGCAGCTTGCTGGCGGCGGGCTGCGAAATGTGCAGCGCGGCGGCGGCTTCGGTCAGGGATCCGGTTCGGCGGATCGCTTCGAATATCTCGATGTGGCGCAGGCGCATGGCGCAGACGGGGGGAATCCGAAACCGCGATTCTAAGCCGGATGGCGCGCACCGGCAGCGGCTGAACCGCGACAGCGGCGCGGCCCTTTGACTATCATGGACGCCAGCCGGGTGTCCGGCGATCACCGGAGCCTTCCATGCGCCTACGCCGCCACGCCGCCCTGCTGCTCGCCGCCGCGATAGCCGGCCTGCCGTTCGTTTCCGCCAGCTGGGCGCGCACGCCGCCCGCGGCCGAAGACATCAATCCGGAAGCCGCCAGCGGCGTCCAGGCGCGCCAGCTGGTGCGCGCGCCGCATTTCATGATGGTGTCCGCCAACCCGCTGGCCAGCCGCGCGGGCGAAGCCATGCTGCGGCGCGGCGGCAGCGTGGTGGACGCCGCCATTGCCACGCAGCTTGTGCTGAACCTGGTCGAGCCGCAATCGTCGGGCATCGGCGGGGGCGCGTTCATGGTGCTGTATTCCGCGGCGGACGGCCAGATCCGCACCATCGACAGCCGCGAGACCGCGCCCGCGGCCGCGCGGCCCGACCGCTTCCTGGATGCCGAAGGCAAGCCGCTGCCCTTTGCGCAGGCCGTCAACAACGGCATGTCGGTGGCGGTGCCCGGCCTCCTGCGCGGTCTGGAAATGGCGCACAAGTCGCACGGCAAGCTGCCCTGGGCCGATCTGTTCCAGCCGGCCATCGAGCTGGCGGAAGGCGGCTTTGCGGTGTCGCCGCGCCTGAATTCGCTGCTGGCCGGCAACAAGGCGCTGCCGCAGCAGGCCGCGGCGGCCGCGTATTTCTATGCGCCTGATGGCGCGCCCTGGCCCGTGGGCCACATCCTGAAGAACCCGGACTTCGCGCGCACGCTGCGCGCGGTCGCCGAGCAGGGCGCCGACGCGTTCTACCAGGGCGACATCGCGCGCGACATCGTGGCGGCGGTGCAGAAGCATGAGAAGCCGGGCGACCTTACCCTTGCGGATCTTGCGGACTATCGCGCCAAGCCGCGCGATCCGGTGTGCGGCGCGTATCGGGGCTATCAGCTCTGCGGCATGGGTCCGCCCAGCAGCGGGCCCATCGCCGTCCTGCAGATGCTGGGCGAGCTGGAGCAGTTTCCGCTGAGCCGCTACGCGCCCGGCACGGCGCAGGCGGTGCATTATTTTTCGGAAGCCGGCCGGCTGGCCTTCGCCGACCGCGATTTCTACGTGGCGGACCCCGACTTCGTGCGCGTGCCGGTGCGCGCCTTGCTGGACCCGGCCTACCTGCGTGCGCGCGGCGCGCTGATCCAGCCGGACCGAAGCATGAAGGTCGCGCTGCCGGGCGACCCCGAGGGCAAGCTGCTGTCGCTGGGCAAGGACAACGCGCTGGAACTGCCGTCCACCAGCCACCTGGTTGCCGTCGACGCGCAAGGCAACGCGCTGACCATGACGACCACCATCGAAAGCGAATTCGGCAGCAAGATCTTCGTGCGGGGCTTTTTGCTGAACAACGAGATGACCGACTTTTCGTCGTCGTTCAAGGATCCCGAAGGCCGGCTCGTCGCCAACCGCATCGAGCCGGGCAAGCGGCCGCGCAGCTCGATGGCGCCGATGATGGTGCTGCGGGACGGCAAGCCTTACGTGCTGGTGGGTTCGCCCGGCGGCAGTGCCATCATCAACTACGTCGCCAAGACGCTCGTGGGCGTGCTGGACTGGAATCTGGACATCCAGGCGGCGATCGACCTGCCCAACATGGGCAGCCGCAACAAGGAAACCGAATTGGAGAAGGGCACGGCGCTGGAAGCGCTGGCGCCGGAACTGGAGCGCATGGGACACCCGGTGCGCATCACCGAGTTTCCCAGCGGCATCCACGGCATCGTCATCGATGCGAAGGGCCTGCAAGGCGGCGCGGACCCGCGCCGCGAGGGGCTGGCGGTGGGCGGCTGAGGCCGCGCTGCGGCGTCAAGCCCGGCCGGGACGCCCTCGACTGAGACGCTCGGCCGTGACGCGCTGCCGTGACGCGCGGTTGGGGCGCCCCGCCGAGGCGCCTCCTCGTCACTCCAGCGCCGATGGGTCCAGTTCCATCTTGGCCTCGCGGCGCCGCGCCAGCCAGGTCACGAACCACATCACGACACCCAGCAGCAGAAGCCAGCCGGCGACCTGATACTGGATCACGTCACGGCCCGTCAACGGCGTCACGAGGAACAGGCAGGCCGCGGCGCCCAGCCACGGGACGATGCGGTTGATGGAGAAGTGCTTGTGTTCGACCTTGTCGCGCCGCAGCACCAGCACCGCGACGTTCACGAACGCGAACACGCCCAGCAGCAGCAACGCGGTGGTGCCGCCCAGCGCGCGGATCGCCTGCGAATCGGCCAAGGCGACCAGGATGATCAGGCCGAAGGCCAGGGCCGTCGTGAACAGGATGGCCGTCCACGGCGTCTGGTTCTTGCGGTGTACGTGGGCCAGGAAGGACGGCAGCACGCCCTGGCGCGACATGCCGTACAGCAGGCGGCTGGCCATCATCATGTTGATCAGCGCCGAGTTCGCCACGGCGAACATCGAGATGATCGGCATGATGTATTCCACCGGCAGGCCGGGCGCGGCGCGCTTGACCACCAGCACCAGCGGCGTGCTGCTCTTGGCAAGCTCGCCCACCGGCACCAGCGCGACGGCGCAGATCGACACCAGCACGTAGATGACCGCCGTGATGCCCAGGCCGGTCAGCATGACTTTCGGAAAGATGCGGCTGGGATCGTGCGTTTCCTCGGCCATGTTGACCGAGTCCTCGAAACCGACCATGGCGAAGAACGCCAGCGCCGTTGCGGAGGTCACCGCCAGGAACACGCTCTTGTCCTCGGGCGTGTCGAATGCGACGACGCGCGAAAAGTCCGCCTGGCCGCCGGAGATGGCGTAAAAGCCCAGCACGATGACCATCAAGAGGCCCGACAGCTCGATCAGCGTGAGCACGACGTTGGCCCGCACGCTTTCGGCTGCGCCGCGCAGGTTCACCAGCATGACCAGCAGCATGAAGCCCAGCGCGCCGATCGTGATCCAGCGCTTCTCGGCCTCGATGCCCATGGCGGCGAACAGGTTTGCGGCAAAGGCCTGCGAGGCGGTCGCCGCCGACGTCAGGCCTGAGCACATGACGGTGAAGCAGACGATGAACGTCAGGAAATGCAGGCCGAAGGCCTTGTGGACGTAGAGCGCGGCGCCTGCGGCGCGCGGGTACTTGGTGACCAGTTCCAGGTAGGACAGCGCGGTCAGCAGCGCCACGCCGAAGGCGACCAGGAACGGCAGCCATGCCGCGCCGCCGACTTCGGCGGCCACTTGCCCTGTCAGCGCGTAGACGCCGGTGCCCAGGATGTCGCCAACAATGAATAGCAGCAGCAGCTTCGGGCCCATCACCCGTTTCAGCTGGCCGTGGTCTTGTGAGTCTGTCGTGGCCATAGTCTTTTATTTCCTCTTATGTGGCTCGCCTTTTATGTGGCTCGGGAAAGCGTGCAGATGCGACGCAAGAAGCAAAAAAAGTCTACGGCGGCAATCGGGCGGCTTGCTGAAACCAAATGTCTAAGTTGTTGCTCGCGCGGATGGCGACTTACTTGGGACGGTGTCAGACACCCGGGAAAGAGGCCGTCAGCCTGTGACAGCGGTTTCGGGGGTGTCAGACACCTGGGCGCCGCGGCTCACTCGAGCCGGTGATCTGAGGTGTCTGACACCCGCCAGAAACGATCGCCAAGCTGATAAGGCGCCGCGAGGGTGTCTGACACCCGGCCAAGTAGAAACGCTGCCTCAAAAAAAAGCCCGGCGGGCGCCGGGCGGGTCATCAACGCGGGCTCACTCCTGCCCAGCCGGCGGCGCCAGGTCCGGCGGCAGCTTGCGCAGCGTCGCAGGCGTGCGCGACAGCTTGATGGGTGAGCCCACGCCCTTGTAATCGCCCTGTTCCAGCACCATGCCGCGGTGCCGCGTATGCGGATGCGCCAGCGCCTGGTCCACCGTCTGCACGGCGGCGGCGGGTACGCCGGCGCGCAGCAGCCGGTCCGCAAGCGCGGCGGCCTCGTGGCGGGCCAGCAGCGCGGTGAGATCGTCGCGCAGGGCCTGACGATGGCGCAACCGGTCCGCGTTCGTGGCGTAGCGTGAGTCCTCGGCCAGCGCCGGCGCATCGAGCGTCTGCGCCAGCATCGCAAACTGGCGGTTGTTGCCCACGGCCAGGAAGATCGGCCCGCTGGCGGTCGGCAAGGTTTCGTACGGCGCGATGTTCGGGTGCGCGTTGCCGCTGCGCTGCGGCACCTTGCCGCTGTAGAAATAATTGGGCGCATGCGGGTGCAGCAGCGACAGCGCGCAGTCATACAGCGTGATGTCCAGGAACTGGCCCAGCCCGCTGCGCGTGCGCTCGTTGAGCGCTAGCAGGATTGCCACCGCCGCGTTCAGCCCCGTCACCATGTCCACGACGGGCAGGCCCACGCGGGTCGCTTCGCCGTCCGCGTCACCGTTCACGCTCATCAGCCCGCACATCGCCTGCGCGCAGGCGTCGTAGCCGGGCAACCCGCCCAGCGGGCCGTCCGAACCGAACCCGCTGACGCGGCAATGGATCAGCGCGGGAAACGCCGCCTTCAGGTCTTCGTAGCCCAGGCCCCACTTTTCCAGCGTGCCAGGCTTGAAGTTTTCGACCAGCACGTCGGCGTCGGCCAGCAGGTGGCGCAGCAGTTCCTGGCCGGCAGGCTGCGACAGGTCCAGCGTCATGCCGTCCTTGTTGCGGTTCACGCCGACAAAGTACGAGGCCGTCTCGCCCAGAAAGGGCGGACCCCAGCCGCGCGTCTCGTCGCCGCCCGGCGGCTCGATCTTCAGCACGTCGGCGCCGTGGTCGGCCAGGATCTGCGTGCAGTACGGACCGCCCAGCACGCGTGACAGATCGATCACCTTGCAGCCCGCGAGGGCGCCGGCATTGGGTAGGGTGTGAGCCATGGAATTCTTCGCGTCAGTCGATGGAAACATTGGCGCTCTGGATCAGCTCGCGCCACTTGGGGACTTCGGTGGTGATGAAGGTGGACAGGCCCTGCGGCGTCTTGTCCTGCGCTTCGACGATGCCCTGCATGCGCAGCGTCTGCTCGATCACGGGATCGGACAGCGCCGTCTTGAAGGCCTGGTTCAGCGTGTTCACCACGTCGGCCGGCGTGTCCTTGGGCGCGACGATGCCGAAGAAGACGCTGACGTCATAGCCCTTCAGCCCCTGCTCGGACAGCGTCGGCAGCTCGGGCAGCGCGTCGGAACGCTGCGCGCTGGCCAGGCCGATGGCGCGCAGCTTGCCTGTCTTGATGTACGGCAGCGCGGTCAGGATGTCGGTGAACGACATCGACACCTGGCCGCCCAGCAGGTCGTTCAGCGCCGGGCCCGTGCCCTTGTACGGGATGTGCATGATCTTGGTGCCGGCCATGCGGTTGAACAGGATGCCGGCCAGATGCGACGACGCGCCGTTGCCGGACGAGGCGTAGCTCAGCTTGTCCGGATTCTTCTGCGCGTAGGCGATCAGCTCCTGCATGTTGTTGGCAGGCACCGAGGGGTTCACGACCAGGATGTTGGGCAGGTGGCCGATGCGGATGATGGGCGCGAAGCTGGTCTCGGGGTTGTAGTTCTGCTTCTTGTACAGGCTGACGTTGATGGCCAGCGGGCCGGACGTGCCGAACAGGATGGTGTAGCCGTCGGGCTTGGCGGACGCCACGTATTCAGAGCCGATGTTGCCGCCCGCGCCGCTGCGGTTTTCGACGATGACGTTCTGCTTGAGCGGCTCGCGCAGCTTTTCGGCCAGGCGGCGCGCCAGCGCGTCGGTGGGGCCGCCGGGCGGGAAGGGCACGATGAGCGTGACCGGTCGCGCAGTGGGGTAGGCGTCTGCGGCAACGGCCGGCGTGGCCGCTACGACGGCCGTGGCGGCCGCCAGGAACAGTGGGGCGAAATAGCGTTTCATGCGTGTCTCCAGTGGATGGCGCGCCGGCTGTGCCGCCGGCGTCGGGTTGCTGCGGGGTGTCTGACGGGGTTACAGCGCGTACTGCAGGATGGCCTTGCAGGCAGCGCTTTCGTCAGGCGGAATGGCATAGGGATCGCGCGGCGCCAGGCGGTGCAGCAGCACCTGGTCGGCCAGCCGCGCGCGGCTTTCCAGGCCCGTGCCGGTGGCTTCCCAGCGCAACGCGGCCATGGACACCGCGTGATACAGCAGCGATGCGGCCTGGCGCGCCAGTTGCGCATGGTCGCCCTGCGCGGCGTGTTCCGCCAGCGCATAGGTCTTGTCCAGGGCGCTGGCTTGCAGATCGGCCAGTTCGGGCGGGCAGGGCGCGCCGTCGGCCAGCAGGCGGTCGATATGGCTGCGCAGCGCGGGCAGGGAGTTTTCTTTCTTGATGGCGCGCAGCACGTCCAGCGCGACGATGTTGCTGGTGCCTTCCCAGATGGACCCCAGATGCGCGTCGCGGACCAGGCGGGGTTCGGTGAATTCCTCGATGTAGCCGCAGCCGCCGCGCACTTCCATCGCGTCGCCGGTGACCTTGCGCGCGTCGCGGCAGGCGCGGAACTTGATCAGCGGCGTCAGGATGCGCGCCAGCGCGGGGTCCGCGGCGCCCTGATCGGCATCGGCCAGCGCGCGCGCCGTCTGGAACATCACGCTGCGCGCCTGTTCGGCCCACACGATCATCTTGACGAGCTGGCGTTGCATGAGCGGCATGTCGACGAGCCGCTTGCCGAAGGCGCGGCGGTGCTGCGACACGTAGACGGCCTCGGTGACGGCGCGGCGCATCAGGCCCGCGGCGCGCATGCCGTTGGACAGGCGCGAGTTGTTGATCATGTCGGCCATGTGCTTGAAGCCGCGGCCGCGTTCGCCCACCAGCCACGCCACCGCGCCTTCCAGGCGGATCTCGCCGCTGGCCATGGAGCGCGTGCCCAGCTTGTCCTTCAGGCGCAGGATGCGGTAGTGGTTGTGCGTGCCGTCCGCCAGATCGCGCGGCAGCAGAAACAGCGACACGCCCTTCAGGCCGGGATCCGTTTCGCTGCGGGCCAGCACCATCGCAAAGCCGGCGTCCGGGTTCGAGCAGAACCACTTGTCGCCGTGAATGCGCCACGTGCCGTCGTCCTGGGCCTCGGCTGTGACTTCCGTGGCGCTGACATCCGAGCCGGCGCCTTGTTCGGTCATGAACATGGCGCCCTGGCGCAGCGTGTCGAAATCCTGCGACGTCACCTGCGGCAGCACGCGTTCGACCAGGGCCGGGTCGCCGAACTTGCGCAGCGTGCGCGCCAGCGAGTCCGTCATGCTGACCGGGCAGCACAGCCCGAACTCCGCTTGCACGAAGAGATGGCTGAGCGCGTACTTGGCGGCCGCAGGCATGGGCTCGGGCCAGCCGAGCACGCCGCCCCGGTGGGACAGCGCGGCCAGGCCGAATTCGCTGTAGGCCAGGCGTTCCAGTTCTACGTAGGCCGGATGCTTGTCGATGCGGGACTCGTCCGTGCCGGCGCGGCTGCGCACGGACAGGGTGGGCGGGTGCTTGTCGGCCACGGACGCCAGCTCGTCCATCACGCCACCCGCCAGTTCGCCCAGCCGGCTCAGATGCGGCAGCAGATGCGCGTGCAGGGCTGGCGGCAGGTAGCGGCGGCTCAGCGCTTCGGCATACGGATCGGCGTCGAACAGGTTCAGCCCACGGGAATCCGGGACGGGCGTGGCGGTGGCGGCAACGGGCAAAACGGGGGTATCCATGGCGGCATCCGGGTCGAGACGGGGGAGATGTCCTATGGTGCGGGCCTTGATTTATCTATTCAAATACTGTTTTGATGTAGATCAATCCAAAAAAAATATAGATATGCCTTAAGGAGGGACATATGGACCTGGAGCCCCGGCTGCTGCGCTACTTCATCGCCGTGGCGGAGGAGCGCCATTTCAGCCGGGCGGCGGCGCGCCTGCACATTTCCCAGCCGCCGCTCAGCTACGCGATCCGCCAGCTGGAAGAGAACATCGGCGCGCGCCTCTTGGCCCGCACCAGCCGGCATGTCGAGCTGACCGGCGCCGGCCAGGCGCTGTACCACGAGGCCCTGATCCTGCTGCGCCAGGCCGAAGAGGTCCGCACGCTGGTGCGCCAGGTGGACGCGGGCCTGCGCGGCCGGCTGCGCATCGGTTTCGTGGGGTCCATGCTGTACCGGGGGCTGCCCGCGCTGCTGAGCGCCATGCGCACGGAGCTGCCCGACGTGGAGCACGTGCTGACCGAACTGAACTCGCACGACCAGATCGAGGCCGTGCGGCGCGGCGAGCAGGATCTGGGCTTCATCCACGCCAATCCGGTGCCGGACGGCGTGCAGGCGCGCGACCTGATGGCCGAGCCGTTCGTCGTGTGCCTGCCGGACGGGCATCCGCTGGCGCAGCGCACATCGCTGCAACTGGCGGAACTGGCGCAGGATGATTTCGTCTTCTTCGCGCGGGCGGCCTCGCCCAGCTATTACGAAACCGTGCTGGCCATGTGCGTGTCGGCCGGCTTCATGCCGGCGATCCGGCACGAGGTGCGCCACTGGCTGAGCGTGGCGTCGCTGGTGTCGCAGGGGTTGGGGGTGTCGATCGTGCCGGCGTGCCTGTCGCGCAGCGGGCTGGCGGGCACGCGGTTCATTGCGTTTGAACACGAGGCGCGCTCGATCAGCCAGGTGATCTGGCCCGAAGCGGCGCGCTCGCCCTTGCAGGAGCGCGCGGTGGCGCTGGTGGCGCAGGCGTTTCCGCCGTTGCAACCGCCCGCCGCGGTCCCGTCTAAGGCGTGAGGATCAGCGGAACACGACGGTCTTGTTGCGGTTCAGCAGGATGCGGTGTTCGACGTGGCTACGCACGGCGCGCGACAGCACCAGGGATTCGATGTCGCTGCCCACCTGGGTCAGGTCCTGCGCGGTCATCGTGTGGTCGACGCGCTCGATGTCCTGGTCGATGATCGGGCCTTCGTCCAGGTCCGAGGTCACGTAGTGGGCCGTGGCGCCAATGATCTTCACGCCGCGCGCATGCGCCTGGTGATAGGGGCGCGCGCCCTTGAAGCTGGGCAGGAAGCTGTGGTGGATGTTGATCGCGCGGCCGGTCAGGGCGCGGCACATGTCGGCGGAAAGGATCTGCATATAGCGGGCCAGCACGACCAGGTCGATGTTCGCCTCGTCGACGATCTTGAGCACCTGCTTTTCCTGTTCCAGCTTGGTGTCGGGCGTGACAGGCAGGTGGTGGAACGGAATGTTGTAGGTGGCGGCCAGGCCGGCGTAATCGTTGTGATTGGAGACGATGGCGGCCACTTCGGCATGCAGATGGCCGCTATGCACGCGGAACAGCAGGTCGTTCAGGCAGTGGCCCTGCTTGCTGACCATGATCAGCAGGCGTTCCTTGCGGCGCGCGTCGTGCAGCTTGAGCTCCATGCCGTAGTCGGCGGACATCGCGTCCAGGCGGGCACGCAGGTCGTCGGCGGAGGCGCCGACCGGCAGGTCGAAGTGCACGCGCAAAAAGAAGCGGCCGGTCTCTTCGTCGCCGAACTGCTGCGAATCCAGGATGTTGCAACCCAGTTCGAACAACAGGCCGCTGACGCGGTAGACGATGCCGGTGCGATCGGGGCAGGACAGGGTCAGGATGTAGTCGTTGTGCTGCATGGTGGAAATGGCTGAATAAGAAAGAGGGGAGCGGGCGGGGATCAGGCGGACAGGCGCGCCAGGGTTTCTTCCGCCAGGGCCAGGCTGGAGGTCAGCCCGGGGGATTCGATGCCGAACAGGTTCACCAGGCCGGGTACGCCGTGCACGGCGGGACCGGCGATGACGAAGTCCGCGGCCGGCTCGTGCGGGCCCGAGATCTTGGGCCGGATGCCCGTGTAGCCGGGCGCCAGCGCGTCGTCCGGCAAGGCCGGCCAGTAGCTGCGGACGGCTTCATAGAACACCTCGGCGCGGGACGGGTCCAGCGTGTAGTCCTCGGTGCCGACCCATTCGGTGTCGGGACCGAACTTGGCCTGGCCGCCCATGTCCAGCGTCAGGTGCACGCCCAGGCCGGCATGCTGGGGCACGGGGTAGATCAGCCGCGTGAACGGCGCGCGGCCGGACAGCGTGAAATAGCTGCCTTTGCACAGGTAATCGGTGGGGATGCTGGCAGGCGGCACGCCTTCGATGCGCCGCGCCAGGGCCGGCGCCTGCAGTCCGGCCGAGTTGATCAGCACGTTGCAGGTCAGCTGCATGGCGTCATCGCCGCCGAACTGCAGCTCAAAGCCGCCTTCGGGCCGCACACGACCCGACACGAGCGGCGTATGGAAGACGCACTGGGCGCCGGCGTTCTCGGCGTCGCCCTGGAACGACAGCATCAGCGCGTGGCTGTCGACGATGCCGGTGGACGGCGACACGAGTGCCGCGGTGCATTGCAGCGCGGGCTCCAGGCGCATGGCTTCTACGCCGGAGATGTATTGCAGGTCGTCCACGCCGTTGGCGCGGGCGCGCTGGGCGATGCCTTCCAGTTGCGTGGCCTGCTCGGGGCTGGTGGCGACGATGAGCTTGCCCAGCCGTTTGTGCGGCACGCCGCGCTCGGCGCAGTACGCGTACAGCAGATGCTTGCCGCGCACGCAGAGCCGCGCCTTCAGACTGCCGGCGGGGTAATAGATGCCGGCGTGGATGACTTCGGAGTTGCGCGAGCTGGTGCCGGTGCCGATGGCCTCGGTGGCCTCGGCCATCAGCACTTCGCGGCCGGACTGGGCCAGCGCGCGGGCAATCGCCAGCCCGACCACGCCGGCGCCGATGACGACGCAATCGACGTCGACGCTCATGATTTGGCCTTCTCGGCGCGCGTGCCGGCCGGCGTCAGGTCGAATCCGCCGGCGTGAAACACCAGCGGCGGCTCGCCGCTATGACCGCAACGTTCAACTTCTCCGACCATGATGACGTGATCTCCCTCGACATAGCGGCTGCGGTTGCGGCATTCGAACCAGGCGGCGCAGTGGCCGTCCAGCATCGGGGTGCCGCCCGGCGCGTAGTGCACCTGCAGCCCGGCATAGCGGTCCGGCGTCTTGCCGGTCGCGAAGCGCCGCGCCAGCGCAATCTGGTCCGCGCTCAGCACGTTCACGACGTAGCGCTCGCACTGTTCGAAAGCGTCCAGCGACGAGGAGCCCAGCGACAGGCTCCACAGCACCAGCGGCGGATTCAGCGAGACCGAATTGAACGAGCTGACTGTCAGGCCGATGGGAGCACCGTCCAGGCCGGCGGTCGTCACGACTGTCACGCCGGTGGCGTAGCGGCCCAATGCGGTGCGAAAGAAGACGGAGTCGAAATCAGGGGAGGAGGCGGACATGCAATAGACGGTTCGGTCGGGCGCGCGAGGCGCCCGGCGTGGGGACGCCCCGCGTCGGGGCGCCCGTATCAGGGGGACAGGCGTTCGATCTTCCAGTCCGCGCCGTCCGCGACATAGCGCAGGCGGTCGTGCAGGCGGGACGGCCGGCCTTGCCAGAATTCAAAGGCGGTGGGCTTCAGGCGATAGCCGCCCCAGTGCGGCGGACGCGGCGGCTGTTCACCGAAACGTTCGCGGAATTCCTTTTCGCGGGCTTCCAGCTCTTCACGGGTGATGGGCTGGCTCTGGCGCGACGCCCAGGCGCCGATGCGCGATCCGGTCGGGCGGCTGTGATAGTAGGCATCCGACTCTTCGGCGGCCACCTTTTCCACCACGCCCTCGATGCGGATCTGGCGCTCCAGCGGCTGCCAGAAGAACAGCAGGCTGGCGCGCGGTTCGGCCAGCAGGTCCAGGCCCTTGCGCGATTCGTAATTGGTGAAGAACGTGAAGCCCTGTTCGTCAAAGCCCTTGATGAGGACGATGCGGGCGCTGGGCTGGCCGCTGGCATCCACCGTCGCCAGGGTCATGGCGTTGGGTTCGGGCACCTTGGCCGCGAGGGCCTCGTCGAACCATCGGGTGAATTGCTCGAACGGGGAGCGGGCGGCCTGGTTTTCCAGGAGCACATTCTTTTCGTAGCTTTGACGCAGATCAGAGACGGACATGGTCTTAGGGGTTCAGCGTTGATAACAGGGAGTTTATACCGCCTGGAAGACCGGCCCCTCATTGACCCCGCGCAGGCCCCGGACAAGTTCGCCGAGCCTGCCCGCCCGCTTGGCGTCAGGGACCTTCGGGCAGCGGGTGGCCGTCCAGTTCCAGCCGGCGGGCGATCGCGTCGAGCCGGGCGTCGTGGATGCCGGCGGAGCGCAAGGCCTGGGCGGTCTGCACCACATAGTCCGTGCATGGGCCGTAGCGTCCCGCCGCGCGGCGCACGATCTCCAGCAGTTCCGGCTCGGGCAGGGCGCGGATATAGGCCGGATTGCTGCGGTTCATGATGAAGACCAGCGCGCGGACGACCCCTTCGTCCGTCGCGCAGTTGATCCAGCGGGGCAGGTAGGCGCCGGTGGACATCTCGCGTTCCCAGAGGGCGGGAAAGTAATTGGGGACCTGGTCGCCGGCCAAGCGGTAGACCACGCCCCGGCAGGAGCCGCCCCGGTCCAGTCCGAACACCAGGCCCGGGCATTCGGGCGTACCCCGGTTCACCCGCGACCACAGGCACAGCGCCCGATGGTGGCCGCGCAGTGTGGCCAATCGCCGTTCCTGGAAGTCGAAATCCGGCCGCCAGATGAGGGATCCGTACCCGAATACCCACACGTCGTCCCCGGACTGCCAATGTTTGAGCGCGTCCTCGAGCGAGGCTTGGCGTTCTTCTGCCGTCCAGAGCCGGAAGGGCAAGGACGCGCCGGAGATGTCAGAGGGGGAGGACTGCTTGTTCACAACTACGTTTTCCGTTCAGGCTCGTGCGGAGGATTTCGATTGGCCCAGCCCCCGGCCATCAGCGCCACGGAATAGGCCCAGAAAAGCGGGGCAACGCCAATTACCGCACCCAGCGCGCCGAAGGTCAACGGCAGGGAGACCTGCGAACCGTTGATCAGCGCCATGCGCAGGCCGACGGCCTCGGCGGCGCGGCCCGGCGGCGAGTATTGGTGCAGCAGGGACAGCATGCTGGGCTGGCAACAGCCCAGCGCCAGTCCCAGGATGAAAGACAGCACGATCAGGACGGTAACGTCGGTGAACAGCGGGTAAAGCACAAAGTCGATGGCTGCCGTGGCCATGGCCACACGCACCAGGGTCCACGACCGCACGCGGCGCTGGATCAGCGGCAAAGCCAGCCGGATAACGAAAGTTGCCGCCGCAAACGAGGCAAGAATGACGCCGATGGTAGTGGCGGACAGGCCGATCGCCACGCCGAAGATAGGCACGACGAACAGATGGGTATCCCACGCGCCGGACAGGATGGTGTTCACCATCAGGACGCGACGCAGGGCGGGAACGGCCAGCAATTCCGTCACCCGGCGGCGCTGGGCCTCTCGCACGCCGGTAACGGCGGCGTCGACGGCCTTCAACTGATGCCGCAGTGCGTAAAGACCGATCCCTGAAAGCAGGGGGCCGACGGCGAGGAGGCCAAACGCGGTGCGCGTGCCCAGGTGGTCGATGGCCAGACCCGCGATCAGGGGGCCGGAAAATCCCGAACCGGCCAGGGCCAATGACATGAACGAGAAATTGCGCAGCCGCTTCTCGGGTTCGGCGTGTCCCAGCAGATCCTGCGTGGCGACCTGATGCAGCATGAAGCCGATGCCGATGCAGCAGGACGCCACCAACAGTGCGGACTGGGTTTGTGAAATAGAGGGGAGTAGCGTGCCGAAGGCAACCAATGTAGTGCCGATGACCAGCGGACGGACGATGCCGACCCGGTCCACCCACCGTCCCGCCCGCACCGAAAACAGCATCGGCAGGACGGCAAACACCGCGACCAGCGTGCCAACGGTGAACGTGGACAGCCCCATCTGCAGCGCCGTCAGGGAAACGGTGATCCGTCCCCCGGTCAGCGCCACGTGATTCATCATTGCCAGCAGGCACAAAAGCACCGCCCCGGAAAATTCCGGGGAACTGGATGGCGAGGAGGGGGATCTGTTGGAGGTAGACACGGCTTAACTGCATTCATTCTGTTCGTAACATCTCGCTATGTCGAGGCGAGCGGTTTTTGCGCTGCAGCGGACAGTGACTAGTCACATTGCGAAGTTAACGGTCTCTACCGGACAAGTCTCGCGCTTATTCGGCAAGATGACGGCACGTTCGCGGCAGGTGGGGTAAAAGGGTTCCGCAACAGTCTTGGGATCGTTGTATCGTTCACGCAACGGAACACGTCCGCGCGGTGCAATCTGCCTTCGAATTTCACCGTTTGTTTGCAGCATTACCGGCGCCGCACGTGGCGCCTTGCCGTCCCCATCGTCCAGGTTCAATGAAAAAGTCCCGCAGCAAGTTCAAGCGCTACGTCCTGATAGCCGCCATCCTCCTGCTTCTCGTTTTTGGTGCGCGCGCCGCGTTCTTCTCGGCGCCGCCGCCGCCCACCTTCGCCGTGGCCGAGGTGTCCCGCGCGGACCTGGAAGACAGCGTCCTGGCCAGCGGCACCATCGACGCCATCGAACGCGTCAGCGTCGGCGCGCAGGCCACGGGCCAGCTCAAGTCCCTGAAAGTGGAACTGGGCGATCGCGTCAAGAAGGGGCAGCTTGTCGCCGAAATCGACGACCTGACCCAGCAGAACGAGCTGCGCAACGCCGAAGCGGCGCTGCAGACGCGGCGCGCCGAGCGGGCGGCCAAGGTCGCCACGCTGAAGCAGGCCGAACTGGCGTTCAAGCGCCAGCGCATGATGCTGGCGGCCGACGCCAGCTCGCGCGAGGCCTATGAAACCGCCGAGGCCACGCTGGCCGTGACCCGCGCCGAGATCGCGTCGCTGGACGCGCAAATCGCGCAGGCGGAGATCCAGGTGGACACGGCCCGGGTCAACCTGGGCTACACGCGCATCGTCTCGCCGATCGACGGCATGGTGGTGGCGGTGGTGACCAAGGAAGGCCAGACGGTCAACTCCATCCAGAGCGCGCCCACCATCATCAAGGTGGCCCAGGTGGACACCATGACGATCAAGGCGCAGATCTCCGAAGCCGACGTGACGCGGGTCAAGGCCGGCCTGCCGGTCTACTTCACCATCCTGGGCGAACCGGACGAGCGCTACCGCGCCACGCTGCGCGCGGTGGAACCGGCCCCGGATTCCATCCAGAAGGATGACGCGACGTCGTCGCTGACGTCCTCGACCAGCAGCTCCACCAGTGCGGCGGTCTATTACAACGGCCTCTTTGACGTGCCGAATCCGGACGAGAAGCTGCGTATCTCGATGACGGCGCAGGTCTTCATCGTGCTGGGCGAGGCGAAGAACGCGGTGGTGGTGCCGGCATCGGCGCTGGGCAAACGCGGCCCTGACGGGCGCTACGAAGTGCGCGTCGTGGGGGAAGGCAACAAGACCGAGACGCGCCAGGTCCGCATCGGCATGAACAACAATGTGCAGGCGCAGGTGCTGGAAGGCCTGGAGGTGGGCGAACGCGTCGTGTCGGCGGATTCGTCGCCGGCCGCCGCCAAGCCGGGAGCCTGACATGAGCGGTCCGCTCATCTCCCTGTCGGGCGTGCGCCGCGAGTTTCCGGCGGGCGACCAGACGATTGCGGTCCTGAAGGACGTCAACCTCACGATCGAGGCGGGCGAGATGGTCGCGATCGTGGGCGCGTCCGGCTCGGGCAAGTCGACGCTGATGAACATCCTGGGTTGCCTGGACCGGCCCACGCGCGGCGACTACAAGGTCGACGGCCGCAGCACGGGCGAGCTGGATCCGGACGAGCTGGCGGAGCTGCGCCGGGAGCACTTCGGGTTCATCTTCCAGCGCTATCACCTGTTGGCGGATTTGAGCGCGCAGGGCAACGTCGAGGTCCCGGCCGTCTACGCGGGCAAGCGCCGCGAGGCGCGGCTGGAGCGGGCCTCGGCCTTGCTGGCGCGGCTGGGCCTGGCGGATCGGTCCGAACACCGGCCCGGCCAGTTGTCCGGCGGTCAGCAGCAGCGGGTGAGTATCGCGCGGGCGCTGATGAACGGCGGCGACATCATCCTGGCCGACGAGCCGACCGGCGCGCTGGACACGCATACGGGCCAGGAAGTGCTGCGCATCCTGGAAGAGCTGAACGCCGCGGGGCACACGATCATCATCGTCACGCACGATATGAACGTGGCGCGCCACGCGCAGCGCATCATCGAGATCAGCGACGGCGAGATCGTCGCGGACAAGCGCAACCCAGACGCGCCGCGCCATCAGACGGCGTTGGACGAGGCGCCGGCGATGGCCCAGCGGCCGGCCTGGCAGGCGTATCTGGACCGCTGCGGCGAGGCGCTGCGCATGGCGCTGCTGGCGATGAACGCGCACCGGTTGCGCACGTCGCTGACGATGCTGGGCATCATCATCGGCATTGCGGCGGTGGTGTCGGTGGTGGCGCTGGGCGAAGGTTCCCGGCGCAAGATCCTGGAAGACATCAGCGCGATCGGCACGAACACGGTTGAGGTCTTCCCGGGCAAGGATTTCGGCGACGAGAAGGCGGTGAACATCCGCACGCTGGTGGCGGCCGACGCGGAGGCGTTGGCGCGCGAGTCCTATGTGGACAGCGTGACGCCGGAAGTGGGCACGAGCAATACGCTGCGTTATCGGAACGTGTCGGTGAATGGGTCGATCCAGGGTGTGGGCGATCAATACTTCCGGGTGCGCGCGATCAAGCTGGCCGAGGGCAAGTTCTTTGACGAGACGAGCGTGGCGCGCCGCGCGCAGGAAGTGGTGATCGACGAGGGCACGCGGCGTGCGCTGTTCGGATCGCACACGGAGCCGATCGGGCAGGTGATTTTCCTGGGGTCGATGCCGGCGCGCGTGATCGGGGTGACGCAGAAGAAGGACACGGTGTTCGGCAGCAATGATTCGCTGAACGTGTGGATTCCCTATACGACGGCGCTGTCGCGGGTGCTGGGGCAGCAGCACCTGAAGAGCATCACGGTGCGCGTGAATGACGCGACGCCGCCGGCCGCGGCGGAGCAGGCCATCGTGCGGGTGTTGACGCGCCGGCACGTGGTGAAGGACTTTTTCGTGTTCAACACGGATGCGGTGCGCAAGACGATCGAGCGCACGACGGCAACCATGACGCTGCTGGTGTCGCTGATCGCGCTGATTTCGCTGATGGTGGGCGGCATCGGGGTGATGAACATCATGCTGGTGTCGGTGACCGAGCGCACGCGCGAGATCGGGGTGCGGATGGCGGTGGGCGCGCGGCGCAGCGACATCATGCAGCAGTTCCTGATCGAGGCGGTGCTGGTGTGCCTGATCGGCGGCGCGGTGGGCATCCTGTTGTCGCTGGGATTGGGGGTGCTGGTCAGCAAGGCGACGGGCGGCTCGTTCCAGATGATCTATTCCACGGCATCGATGGTGGCGGCGTTTACGTGCTCGACGCTGATCGGTGTGATTTTTGGCTATCTGCCGGCGCGCAACGCGGCGCGCCTGGATCCCGTCGAGGCGTTGGCCCGGGAATGAGGAAGATGAAAGCAGTTTCTCTTTTGTGCAAACCGTTGGGCGTGGCGCTGTTGCTGGCGCTGGGCGGTTGCGGTCTGCTGCGTACGGATTACGAGCGGCCGGCGGTGAGTGTGCCGGCGTCCTGGACTTATGCGGGGGCCGGTGCTGATGCGGGTGCGCAGGCGTCGTTGGCGGACGGAGGCGATTGGTGGCGCAATTTCGATGATCCGGCGCTGAACGGGCTGGTGGAGACGGCGCTGGCGCGCAACAACGATCTGGCGGCTGCGGCGATTCGCGTGCGGCGGGCGCAGTATCAGGCGGGGTTGGCGGACGATCAGTTGATGCCGCAGTTTGGCGGGGACGCGAACGTGTCGCGGGTGCGCAATCTGTATGGGGACCGTGCGATCACGCGGGCCAATTCGGCTGAGCTGACGGTGAGTTATCAGGTGGACCTGTGGGGCAAGCTGGCGCGTCAGCGGGACGCGGCGCAGTGGGAGGCGCTGGCGACGGAGCAGGACCGCCAGAGCGCGGCGCTGACGCTGGTGGGGACGACGGCGACGTTGTATTGGCAGACGGCGTTCATCAACCAGCGGATTGCAAGCAGTGACGAGAGCATTGCCTACGCGCGACGCACGCAGGAACTGGTGCGGGTGCAGTATGCGGCGGGCGGGGCGTCGGCGT
Source organism: Achromobacter sp. (assembly GCF_032113835.1). Classification (GTDB taxonomy): domain Bacteria; phylum Pseudomonadota; class Gammaproteobacteria; order Burkholderiales; family Burkholderiaceae_B; genus Achromobacter. Next base: position 68,776 of record NZ_DAMCTG010000020.1, read on the forward strand.
TGGAGCTTTCCGAGGCAGAGCAGACAGTTGCGAGCCAGCAGGCGGCGCATGCGTTGCTGGTGCAGCAGCGGGTTGAGTACATCAATGCGTTGACGATTCTGTTCGACGGGCCGCCGGATCGCATTACGGCGGATCCGATGCGGTTGCCGTCGAGCGCGTTGCCGGAGGCGCGGGCGGGGGTGCCGGCGGAGTTGCTGGGGCGTCGGCCGGATCTGCGGGCGGCCGAGATGCGGTTGCGGGAGTCGCTGGCTACCGTTGACGCGACGCGGGCGAGCTTTTATCCGCCGGTGACGTTGACGGGGGCGCTGGGCACTTCTAGCCCGACGTTGTCGGATGTGTTGAAGAATCCGATCGGGACGTTGGGGGCGGGGTTGACGTTGCCGTTTCTGCAGTGGAATCAGATGCAGCTCAATATCCGGATCTCGAAGACGGATTTTGAAGAGCGGGTGGTGACGTTCCGGCAGGCGCTTTATCAGGCGATGGCGGATGTGGAGAATGCGTTGTCGAATCGGACGCAGTTGGCGGTGCGGGCGGAGCAGCTGGATTTGTCGTTGCGGGCGGCTCGGGAGGCTGAGCGGCTGTATGAAGTGAGATATCGGGCGGGGGCGGTGCCGCTGCGGGACTGGCTGGATGCGCAGGAGAAGCGGCGGGTGGCCGAGGTGGCCAGCGATGAGAATATGCTGAACCGGTTGGTGAATCAGGTGACGGTTTATCAGGCGTTGGGTGGGGATGATGTGGTGGCTGTTGAGGGTGATGGGCTGCGGATGTGAGGTTTTCAGCCGCCCGGCGTGTCGGTTTTCGCCAGGCGTCGGTTGCGGTTCTTGTGATGCCCGGCTGGAACGTCGGGCGTTGGTTGCGGGTGTTGTGGCGCCTGGCGGGAGTGTCGGGCGTTGGTTGCGGGTCTTGTGGCGACCGGCGGGAGTGTCGGGCGTCGGTTGTGGTTCCTGTGGCGATCGGCGGGCCTATCCGTGATTTTGTGGGCGAGGCATATCATGAGGACTAAAGATCATGGA
>NZ_DAMCTG010000021.1:0-65572 GCF_032113835.1 Achromobacter sp.
CCGCCATCATCAGGATCGTCAGGCCCAGCGCGGCCTTGCGGCCATAGCGGTCGGAGAAGATGCCCAGCACCCATCCGCCGACCGGGCGCATGAAAAAGCCCACTGCAAAGATGCCGAACGTGGCGAGCAGGGCGGTGGTTTCGTTGCCGGGCGGGAAGAACTGGCTGGAAAAGAAGATGGCGAACGACGCGTAGATGGTCCAATCGAACCATTCCACCGCATTGCCTACACTACCGGCCAGAATCGTGCGGCCGCGCGAAACGGGCGGGGCGCTTGCGCCTTGCGCCGCGCGCAAGGTTGCGGATGTACTGCTCATGACGTCCTCAATTTGTGTTTTGTTTTTTGGTCAAATGAACCAATAAATTTTGTATTTTTATCAATGCGCGAACGTTAGATTAATGGATATGGACACGTCAAGTAAGGGTAATTCCCTAAGCGCCGCGTTGGACGACACGGATCTCGCGTGCGTCGTCGCGCTGCAGGCGCAGCCTCGCGCGTCCTGGCGCGAACTGGGCGCGGCGACGGGCATCGCCGAGCGAACCGTCGCGCGGCGCATCAAGCGCCTGATGGACGCGGACGCGCTGCGCGTCATCGCGGAACCGGACCCGCTGGCGACCGGACGCGGTGTGGTGCTGCACGCCTGGGTGCGCTGCCGGTCGGGCCGGGTGCCGGACGTGGCTGACCAACTCGCGCGGCTGGACATCAGTCAGCTCGTCGTGACGCTGGCCGGTTCCGCCGACCTGATGGCCGAGCTGACGTTGGCCGACGCGGCCGACATGCCGGACGTGGTGACGCGTGTGCTGCCGTCCATCGATGGGGTGGAGCACGTGGAGGCGCGCCTGGTGCTGCGGCCTTTCCGGCGCGCGGGCCAGTGGCGCATCCAGCCGCAGCCCGGCGGCGATGCGGACGCGCCGCTGCTTTCGCCGCCCGCAGCGCTGACCGAACCCGAGCAGCGCATGGTCGCGCACCTGATGCGCGATGGCCGCGCCAGCCTGGCTGAGCTGGCCGAACGGTCCGGCGTCAGCGAACCCACCGCGCATCGCCTGCTGCAGAACCTGGTGGAGCGCCGTGCGCTGAGTTTTCGCGTGGAAGTCGAGCCGGCGCTGGTCGGCTTTCCGGTGGAAGCGGTGATCTCGGTGCAGGTGCGCCCGCAAACGGTGGACGCGCTGGCCGCACATCTGGCGCTGGACCCCAATACCCGCTGCCTGTTCGGCACCAGCGGCGCGTCGCAGCTTTTCTGGCACGTGCTGTGCCGCGACAGCCTGCATCTGTGGGATGTGGTGACGCGGCGGCTGGGCGAGCTGGACGGCGTGCTGAACAGCGAGGTCGGCGTGGTGATGCGCGCGCACAAGCGTTGCGGCATCGTGCGGGCCGGCGCGCGGCTGGGGGCGGACGCCGCGTGATGCCCACGGGGGCCGCCTTTCCGCGGCCGCACTTCCAGGCGGCCGCCCAGGTGCTTCTCTTCCGCTATGCCCCGAGATACGCGCGCGCCAGCGCGCCGTCCTTCGCGATGTCTTCCGCGGCCCCGTGCGCGGCAACCCGGCCCGATTCCAGCACGTAAGCGCGGTCGGCCAGCGACAGCGCCAGCGCCGCCATCTGGTCCACCAGCAGGATGGTCATCGACTCCTTGCGCAGCCGGTCCAGCGCGTCGAACAGCTCGTCGATGATCTTGGGCGCGAGGCCCAGCGACGGCTCGTCCAGCAGCAGGATCACCGGCTTGGCCATCAGGCCTCGCGCGATCGCCAGCATCTGTTGTTCACCGCCCGACAGCAGCCCCGCGCGCTGGTGCAGCCGTTCGCGCAGCCGCGGAAAGCGCGTCAGCATTTCCTCGACACGCGCCTCGCGGTCCTGCGGATGCAGGAAGGCGCCCAGGCGGATGTTGTCCAGCACGCTCAGTCCCGGAAACACCTGACGTCCTTCCGGCACCAGCACCAGGCCGCGCGCCACGATGCGGTCGGCAGCCAAGCCGTGCAGTTCCTGACCCTGCAGGTGCATGCCGCCCTGCGCGGGCCGGTGCAACCCGGCCAGCGTGCGCATCAGCGTGGACTTGCCCGCGCCGTTCGCGCCCAGCAGTGCCACCATCTCGCCTTGCCTGACCTGCAGGTCGATGCCGTGCAGCACGGGATTGGCGCCGTAGCCGGTTGTCAGATTGCCCACGCCCAGGACCTCGGGCGGCAGCGCCTCGCCCGCCGGTCTGCGCCGCGCGGCGGGCGCCCGGCGCGCCGCCTCGTCGCCCAGATAGGCCTGCCGCACTTCGGGTGATTGCTGGATCTCGGCAACGCTGCCTTGCGCCAGCTCGCGTCCGGCGTCGATCGCCACGATGTGGTCGGACACGCCCATCACCAGCGTCATGTCGTGCTCGACCAGCAGCACGCCCGCGCCCGCCTCGGCAATGCGCCGCAGCAGCCCGGCAAGCCGCGTCTTGTCTTCGCGCGACAGCCCGGCCGCGGGCTCGTCCATCAGCAGCACGTCGGCATCGGTGGCCAGCGCGCGCGCAATCTCGACCAGCCGCCGGTCCACGTGCGGCAGGTCGGCCGCCGCGATGTTCAGCGCGCCTTCGTAGCCGCAGAACGCCAGCAGGGCGCGCGCGCGTTCGCGCACGTCGGGCGCCAGATACCGGCGCGACGCCAGCAGCCCGCCCAGGCGGCCGCGCAGCATGCCCAGCGCGACGTTGTCCTCGACGCTCAATGTGTCGAAGAGCTGCGAGGTTTGGTAGGTGCGTGCAATGCCGCTGCGCGCCACGCGATGCGCGGGCAGCGCGGCCAGCGGCGCATCGCCCAGCGCCACGCGGCCGCTGGTCGGCTGGTAATAGCCGCTCAGCATGTTGATGACCGTGGACTTGCCCGCGCCGTTGGGGCCGATCAGCGCCGTCACCGCACCGGGCGGCACCGTGAACGACACGGCCTGCACGGCGCGCACGCCGCCGAAGGTCATCGTGAGCGCGTCGGCCTGCAGCGTGCGGCGCGTGCGCGCGGTGGCAGGCAACGCGCCGTGGCGTGGCGCAAGCCCTTGCGTCTGCGTGCGCCGCCGCCAGCGCGCCAGCAGCCCGGCGGCGCCTTCCGGCGCGGCCCACAGCACCACCAGCAGGAAGGCGCCGAAGAACAGCAGGCGGTATTCCTCCAGGCTGGACAGCACTTCCGGCAGCAGGCCCACCACCACCGCGCCCAGCAGCGGCCCGGCCAGCGAGCCGGCGCCGCCGATGGTCACCGCCAGCACGAACAGGATGGACTGCATGAAGTTGAAGTTGTGCGGCGTGATCATGCCCGTGAGCGGCGCGTATAGCCCGCCCGCCAGGCCGACCACCGCGGCCGACACCATGAAGGCCACCGCTTTGACCACCAGCGGATTGATGCCGATGGATTCGCTGGCCGTCTCGCTGTCCTTGACCGCGCGCATGGCCGCGCCCCACGCGCCTCGTGACAGCAGCGCATAGCCGATCAGCGCCGCAAACACCGCCACGATGGCCAGCATGGCCACGCCTCGGTCGCCGCCCAGGCTGCCGAGGGCCGGCTGCACGATGCCCATCAGGCCGTTCTGCCCGCCCGTGACCGAGCCGCCCTCGATCAGCGCATGTTCCACGATGAAGCCGAAGGCGATGGTGATCATCGCCAGATACGGGCCTTTCACGCGCAGCGCGGGCACGGCAAGCAGCAGGCCGAACGCGCCGCACACCAGCGCGGCGGCCGGCCACGCCAGCCAGAAGCTCCATTCGGCCTGGCCGGTCAGGATCGCGACCGTGTACGCGCCGATGGCGTAAAAGCCCGCGTGGCCGAACGACATCTGGCCCGTCAGGCCCAGCAGCACGTTCAGGCCGATGCCGGCCAGCGCCAGTAGCGCCACGTTGCCCAGCACGAAGACGTAGTAGCCGTTGACGGTGGCGGCCAGCACCAGGGCCGCCGCGGCCAGCAGGGCGTACAGCGCCGGCGGCAGCCAGCGCATCGGGGATTGCTTGTTCATCAGACCTTCCTCACATCGGCGCGCCCGAACAGGCCATTGGGCAGCACGGCCAACATGACGATCACCAGCGTGAAGCTGATGATCTGCGTATACCCGGAGCCCAGCGCCACGGTGATCAGCGCTTCGACCACGCCAAACAGCAGGCCCGCGATCATCACGCCCCACGCGCTGGTGATGCCGCCCAGGATGGCGACCACGTAGGCTTTCAATCCGAACAGCGTGCCCATGTCCGCCGTCACGTTAAAGAGCGGCGCGACCAGCGCGCCGGCCACGCCCGCGAACAGCGTGGACACGGCGAAGGCGGCCATGATGGCGTGGCGCACGGGAATACCCATCAGCCGCGCGGCGTTCGGGTTCTGCACGACGGCAAGCAGCGCGACGCCCCAGCGCGTGCGGCGCGACAGCGTGTGCAGCGCGGCCGCCAGCGCCAGGCCGACCACGGGAATCAGCAGTTGCAGCGGATAGATGCCCAGGCCCAGCCCGCCGATCTCCAGCGGCGATTGCGCCAGCGGAGAGGGCAGGCTGCGCGGCTCCTTGCCGAACGTGAACATGACCACGTTGTCCAGCACGATGCCCAGCGCCACCGTGGACATGAGCCACGCATTGGAGCCGCGGCTGGCAAACGGCCGCACCGCCAGCCGCTCCACGACCAGGCCGTAGAGCGCACACAGCGCCAGCGCAAACAGCAGCGCCACGGCCAGCGGCCAGCCCAGCGTCTGGGCAAACGTGTAGGTCAGCACGGCGCCCAGCATCATGGAACTGCCCTGGGCGAAGTTCACCGTGCCGGACACGGCGTAGGTCAGGTAAAAGCCCAGGGCCATCAGCCCGTACATGCTTCCCAGTCCCAGGCCGCTGACGATGGCGGACATCAACAACATGCGCGTCTCCCGCGGCGTCCGGCCGCTTTACTGTGCGCCCTTGACGGGCAGGATGCGGTTGTCGATGAACTGCGTCCACACGTAGTCGTCCTCGCGCAGCGCGTCGTGCGAGGCCGGCGTGAAGGGCTGCTCATACGTCTTGATCAGGCCTTCGTACTTGCCGATCTTGTAGAAGCCCTGGCGCACCGCGTCGCCATCGGTCGAGCCGGCCTGTGCGATGGCCAGCGCCGCGAGCTGCATGCCGTCGTACGCGTTGGCCACGCCGACTGCCGGCGTGATGTCCTGCGGTCCCTTGATGTCGGAATACTTGGTCTTGAGCGCCTGCATCACCTTGTCGCCCACCGGTCCCTGCTTGCCGAAGAAGCTGTAGGTCTGCACGAAGTGCACGTTCTTGGCGTTGGGGCCGGCCAGTTCCGTGAAGCGGCCGCCGGCCGGACCCCAGTGCGACACGATAGGCACCTTCCAGCCCATGCGGTCCAGCGACTTCACCACCTGCGCGGACGGGCCCACGTTGCCGACCAGGAACAGCGTGTCGGCGCCCGCGGCCTTCAGCCGGCTCAGTTGCGGCACGATGTCCAGGTCGTTGGGCTGGAATTTCTCGACGCCGGCGGGCGTGATCTTGGCGGTGGCCAGCGCCGCGTTCAGGCCTTTCTCGTTGGATTCGCCCCAGGGGTTGTTCACCAGGATCATGCCGGGCTTGGCGCTCTGGAACGTCTTCTGTGCGTACTGCACCATCGCGCTGTCGACGATCTCGTCCATCGCCGACACGCGGAACACGAAGTTGGGATTGCCCTTGTTCTGCGTGATGGCGGTGCCGGCGGCCCACGGGCCCATGAACGGCACCTTTTCCTGGTTGACGATCGGCACGATGGCCATGGACACGGGCGTGTCCAGCCCGCCAAACAGCACGGCAACCTTTTCCTTGAAGATCAGCTCGCGCGCGGCGGCCATGCCCTTGGCGGGATTGCCTTCGTCGTCGCGCCGCACCAGCACGACCTGGCGGCCATCCAACAGGCCGCCCCGCGCGTTGATCTCCTCGATGGCGACCGTGATACCGCGCGTCAGCGCTTCGCCGGCGCGCGCCGACTCCCCGGACAACGCGGTGATCAGGCCGATCTTGATCGGGTCCGCTGCCAGCGCCGGCTGCGAGATGAGGCCCGCGGCGAAAAGGGCGGCGGCAGCCGCATGGCGCATGAAGGAACGACGGGTCGGGGTCATCGGGACACTCCTGAAAAAGTGGAATGAATCTTGCATGGGGTTAAGTGCTGCTTCGTTCCCTTATGCAAGATCCATGCCACCTGATCCCCGCAACCTGCCGCATGCCGTCTTCGCCCTGCCGCTGCGGGGCGTAGGGGAAGTAGATCGGATATGTACGCACCGATCGCCGGATTTTGTCGCCAAAACATCTGCGATTTTGTTCACAATCATGCTTCAGGATTTGCACCAAAATGAATCCATCTTCGCTTCCAAGCACTAAACCGGGGCGTGACGGCGACGCCGCCTGGACGCCGCAACCCCTTGCCTGCCACGGCCGGTTTCCGTATCGCGCCATCGCCGGGCGGGCCGACTACGCGTGGCCGAACGGCGCGCGCCTGGCCGTGTACCTGGGCTTCAACATCGAGCACTTCGCGTTCGGAGAAGGACTGGGCGCGGAACTCGGCCCGGCGTCGCCCCACCCCGACGTCCTGAACTACGCCTGGCGCGAATACGGCAACCGCGTGGGCGCCTGGCGCTGCCTGGAATTGTTTGACGAACTGCGCCTGCCTGCCGGCGTGCTGATCAACACCGCGCTCTACGAGCATTGCCCGGATCTGGTGGATGCCTTCCTGGCGCGCGGCGATGAGCTCATCGGACACGGCTACAGCAACGCGCACCGGCAGGGCGGCCTGCCTGAAGCCGAGGAACGCGCGCTGCTGGCGCACTGCCGCGACCGCATCCTGCGGCACGCGGGCAGCGAGCCGGCCGGCTGGCTGTCGCCGTGGATTTCGGAAAGCCACGCCACGCCCGACCTGCTGGCCGAGGCCGGCTACCGGTACACGCTGAACTGGTGCCACGACGATCAACCCATGCGCATGCGCACGCGCGGGGGCGACCTGTGGGCGATTCCGTACCCGCAGGAGCTCAACGACATTCCGATGATCATGGGCCGCAAGATGGACGCGCGCGATTTTGCCGATATGATCCTTGACCAGTTCGAGGAGATGCGCGCGCAGGCGGTACGCCAGCCGCTGGTCATGGGCATTGCGCTGCATCCCTACATCGTCGGCCAGCCTTACCGGCTGCGTCACCTGCGGCGCGCGCTGGCGCCGCTGGCCGCCGCCCGCGACCGTGGCGAGATCTGGTTCACCACGCCGGGCGAGATCTGCCGGCATGTGGACGGCCTGCCGCCGGGCGTGATCGATTAACGGGCCGTCGAACCCATCCGCCTACGTTATGTTGTTTTTCTTGTTGAACCGAGCTTCGCATGTCCACCAAAAGCGCCGCCAAGTCCCGCAGTCCCGCCACCGCTCGGTCCAAGACCGCCAAGCCCGCCATCCCCGACGCCGACATGGAGCGCCGCATCTGCGAAGCGGTCTACGAAAGCGTGATGAGCCAGCGCCTCACGCCGGGCACCAAGCTGCCCGAGGCCGCGATCTGCGACCTGTTCGGCGTGTCGCGGTCGGTGGCGCGCAGGGCCTTGCAGCGGCTGGCGCACGAGCACGTCGTGGACTTGCACCACAATCGCGGCGCGGTGGTGGCCGAACCGACGCCGGAAGACACCCGGCAGATCTTCCAGGCGCGCCGCGCGCTGGAGGCGGCGCTATTGCCGCTGGCTGCGGCCCGCGCGACGCGCGCCGATTACGCGTCGCTGCGCAAGCAATTGCGTGACGAGCACGCGCTGCTGCACCGCGCCGGACAACCGGCCTGGGCGCGGCAGGCCAGCGCGTTTCACGTGCGGCTGGGCGAATTGTCCGGCAACACCATCCTGCACGGCTACCTGGCCGAACTGGTGTCGCGCTGCTCGCTCATCGTGGCGCTGTACGAGCCGCCCGGCAATGCCGCGTGCGAACACGGCGAACACGTCTTGATCGTCGACATGCTGGAACGTGGCGACGTGGCCGAAGCCGTGCAAACCAACGACAACCACCTTGCGGATCTGGAGCGGCGCATCAGCCTTGAGCGCCCGCAGCCCGCGCAAACCCTTGCCCAGATGCTGGGACTGGCCTGACATGGAAATCGACTTCGACGCTATCACCGAGTATCAGCGCTACAAGCTGATGGCCAGCCTGATCGTGCCCCGGCCGATCGCGCTGATCACCACGCTGTCCGAAACCGGCGTGGTCAACGCCGCGCCGTTCAGCATGTTCAACATGCTGGGCGAGGATCCGCCCATCGTGATGGTCAGCATCAACCGCCTGGAAGACGGCGGGCTGAAGGACACCGCGGTCAACATCGCGCGCGATCGCGAGTTCGTCGTGCACCTGACCGACGAGGCCATGGCTGAAAAAATGCACCGCTGCGGCGACCGCCTGCCATCGGATGTCAGCGAGTTGGCGCACGCGGGCCTGGACGCCGCGCCCAGCCACCGCGTCGCGCCGCCGCGCATCGTGCAGGCGCCCGTCGCGTTCGAATGCACGTTGTTTGAAACCATGGAGACCGCCAGCCGCCAGATCTTCATCGGCCAGGTGCGCTGGCTGCATGCGCGCGATGGCTTGATCGATACGGAGACGTGGCGCGTGCGCCTGCAGGATTACTTTCCGGTGGGCCGGTTTGGCGCCAGCTTCTACGTGCGGACGCGGGATCGCTACGCCATCGACGCGGAAAAGAACGCGCCAGCCAGCACGCCCATCGACGAGATCTGAGGCCTCACATCTGAGGCCTCACCACACGGCGGCATCCGAGCCGGGCGCCCGCAGGCGGCGCGCGAAGCGCCGCGACAGGAAATCCACGAACGCCAGCGTCTTGGCCGGCAGGTTCAGCCGCTCCGGGTACAGCGCGTGGATGTCCGCAGGCGGCGTGCTCCAGTCGGACAGCACTTCGCGCAACCGGCCCGCGCGCAGGTGCGCCGCGGTTTCCCATTCGGACCGCATGACGATGCCGTGGCCGTCCAGCGCCCATTCCAGCGCGCTCTGGCCGTCGTTCGAACTGACCGTGCCGCGCACCTTGACGGTTTCCGCACGCGCGCCGGATTCCAGCCGCCAGGTGCCGTAGGCCACGTCGTTCTCCCGCACGACGATGCAGCGGTGGCGCTGCAGGTCGCCGGGCGCGCGCGGCTCGCCATGAATCTCCAGGTAGCGCGGCGACGCGCACAGCAGGCGCCGGTTCGAGGCGATCCGGCGCGCCGTCAGCCGCGCGTCCGGCAGGTCGCCGAAGCGCACCGCCACGTCAAAGCCTTCCTCGATCAGATTGAGCGGCCGGTCGGTCAGGCGCATCTGCACTTCCACGTCGGAATACTGGCGGCAGAAGTCCGAGACGGCGGGCACGATGTGGGCGCGTCCGAAACCGAACGTGGCATTCAGGCGCAGCAGTCCCTGCGGTTGGGCACGGGCGCTGGACACCGAGCGTTCCAGCGCCTGCAGGTCGGCCAGGATGCGCGTGCCCTCGGCCAGGTACAGCTCGCCTTCCTGCGTGACGCTGACGCGGCGCGTGGTGCGGTTCAGGAGCCGAACGCCCAGGCGCTGCTCCAGCTTGGCCAGCCGGGTGCTGACCGCGGGCGGCGTCAGCCCCAGTTCCCGCGCCGTGGCCGAGAGGTTGCCGTGCTTGACCACCAGCGAAAAGAAGGCGAGATCGGAGAGCGCGTCCATGGCTATTTATAAATTGGATTTAATAAAGATTTATAAATTCAGCAAATTATAAGAACGAAACCGGCCTATACACTGGGTTCACCGATACAGAGCCGCGCCACGCGGCCACACGAGGAGACCCGAAATGAAGATAGCCAGATTGGCCGGCGCATTGTGCGCGGCCGTTGCCGCATCCTGTTGGGCCCATGCCGCCGGGGCCAGCAACGCCTTTCCCGAACGCGCGGTGACGCTGATCGTGCCGTTCGCGCCGGGCGGCAGCGTGGACATCGCGGCCCGCCTGATCGCCGATGCCTGGGCGAAGGAACTGGGGCAGAGCGTGATCGTGGAAAACCGCGCCGGCGCGTCCGGCAACATCGGCATGACGGCCGTGGCGCGCGCCGAGCCCAACGGCTACACGCTGGGCATCAACACCATGTCGCTGGCGATCAATCCGGCGCTCTTCAAGACCATGCCCTTCGATACCGCGAAGGACCTGCGCTCGGTCGGCACGGTGGGCACGTCGCAGCATGTGCTGACGGTCACCAACAACCTGCCCGTGGCGTCGGTGAGCGAGCTGCTCGCGTATGTGCGCGCCCGTCCCGCCAACGACCTGAGCTTTGGCTCGGCCGGCACCGGCAGCACGTTCCACATGGCCGCGGAGCTGTTCAAGTCCGTGTCCAAGACGCAGATCCTGCACGTGCCGTACAAGGGCGGCGGCCCCGCGATGCTGGACACGATCAGCGGGCAGGTGCAGATGAGCTTTCCGGTGTTGTCCGCGGCCAAGCCGCAGGTCGACGGCAAGAAGCTGCGCGCTCTGGGGGTGACCGGCACGACGCGTTCGCCGCTGTTGCCCGACGTGCCGACCATCGCCGAGTCGGGCCTGCCGGGCTACGAATTCAATACGTGGTTCGTCGTCAGCGCACCGGCCGGCACGCCGCAACCGGTGATCGACACGCTGAACGCGAAGCTGGCGCAGGCGCTGCGCTCGGACGCGCTGACGCAACGCATGCAGAGGGAAGGGTTTGAGCCCCTGATCACCGCACCGGACAAGACAGACGCCATGGTGGCCGCCGAGATGGCGCGCTGGTCCGGCATCGTCAAGGAAGCCGGAATCCAGGCGAACTGAACGGCGGAAACGCAAGCAATACCCGCCCGCGCGCGCCGCGGGCGTCTCTTTCAAGCAAGGAAGCACTGACATGCCCGGCATGACGCTATACGACAAACTGGTGGCCAGCCATGAGGTGGCCCGGATCGATGCCGAGCACGTGCTGCTCTACGTCGACCTGCACATCATGAACGAGTACACCAGCCCGCAGGCCTTCAGCGGCCTGGCCGCGCGGGGCCGCGACGTGTTGCGCCCCGGGCAGCAGATGGCGGTGGTGGACCACATCATCCCCACACACAACGTGCCGCCCGCGCTGCGCGTGATTGCGGACGATGCCTCGTCGCGGCAGGCGTTGAACCTGAAGCGCAATTGCGACGAACAGCGCATCGCGCTCTTTGACACCACCGATCCGCTGCAGGGCATCGAACACGTCATCGCGCCGGAGCACGGCATGATCCTGCCCGGCATGGTGGTGCTGTGCGGCGACAGCCACACCACCACGTACGGCGCGCTGGGCGCCCTGGGCTTTGGCATCGGCACTAGCGAAGTCGAACACATTCTGGCGACGCAGACGCTGGTGTACCGCGTGGCGCGCAACATGCGGATCCGCATCGACGGCGTGCTGCCGGCGCACGTGTCGGCCAAGGATCTGGTGATCTACGTCGTGCATCGCATCGGCGCGCAGGGCGCGCGCGGGCATGCGGTGGAGTTCTGCGGCGAGGCGGTGGCCGCGCTGTCGGCCGAAGCGCGCATGACCCTGTGCAACATGACGGTCGAAGCCGGCGCGCGCGCCGCGCTGATCGCGCCTGATGCCGTCACCGACGCGTACGTCACGGCGCACGCGCCGCAACTGCGCGGCGCGCTGCTGGACGAGGCGCGCGCCTGGTGGGCCACGCTGCGCTCGGACGGCGACGCGCGCTTCGATGTGGAACACGCGTTCGACGCGGGACGCATCGCGCCGTTTGTGACCTGGGGCACGAGTCCCGATCAGGCGATGCCGGTTGATGGCGCCGTGCCGGATCCGCGGGACGAGCCCGACGCGCTGGCCCGGCTGGCGCTGGAAAAGGCCATGGACTACATCGGCCTGGCCGCGGGCGCGCCCATCGCGGGGGTGCCGATCGACCGCGTCTTCATCGGTTCCTGTACCAACGGCCGCATCGAGGATCTGCGTGTCGTGGCGGATCTGGCGCGCGGCAAAAAGGTGGCGGCGGGGGTGCGCGCGATGGTGGTGCCGGGCTCCGGCGCGGTGCGCGCGCAAGCCGAAGCCGAAGGGCTGGCCGCCGACTTGATCGCGGCGGGCTTTGAATGGCGTCAGCCCGGCTGCTCGATGTGCCTGGCCATGAACGACGACGTGCTGCGCCCCGGCGAGCGCTGCGCGTCCACCACGAACCGCAATTTCGAGGGACGGCAGGGGCGGGCAGGGCGCACGCACCTGATGAGTCCCGCGATGGCCGCGGCCGCTGCGCTGGCCGGCCGTATCGTCGACGTGCGCACCTGGAGGGATGCCAAATGAATGCCATGACCGAAGGCGTGGCCGCGCCGCTGCCGTATTCCAACCTGGACACCGACCAGATCATGCCCAAGCAGTTCTTGCGCATCATCGACAAGGCCGGGCTGGACAAGGGCCTGCTGTACGACCTGCGTTTTGACGAAGCGGGCGCGCCGCGGCCGGACTGTGTGCTGAACCAGCCGGCGTACGCGGGGACATCCATCCTGGTGGCCGGCCCCAATTTTGGCTGCGGTTCCAGCCGCGAGCACGCCGTCTGGGGCTTGCAGCAGTTCGGCATCCGGGCGGTCATCGCGTCCAGCTTCGGCGAGATCTTCTACTTCAACGCGCTCAACAACGGCCTGTTGCTGGTGACGTTGCCGCCCGCCGAGGTCGACGCCTTGCTCGCGAAGGTGTCCAATACGACGGCGCCCGGCGCCAACCGTGTCGGCATCGACGTGATGGCCGGGCAGGTGCGCGCGGCCGACGGCTGGACCGCACACTTTGACCTGCCGGCGCGGCATCGGCAGATGTTCGCGCAGGGGCAGGACATGGTGGGCGCGACGCTGCAGCAACTGCCCGAGGTCGAGCGCTTCGAAGCCGCCCATTGGGCGCGCTTTCCGTGGATGAAGGACGTGGCGCGTCAGGTGCGCGACCGGCTGGACGCCGCCTAGCGCGCGACGCGCGGGACAACGAAAGGAGATGACGCAGATGACCGCCTTTTTCGACCTGCCGGTGCGGCGCTTTCCGGCCAACGGCGTGGAGATCGCCGCCCGCATCGACGGCTCGGGTCCGCCCCTGCTGCTGTTGCACGGCCATCCGCAGACCCACGCCATCTGGCACCGCGTCTGGCCCGAACTGACGCGCCATCGCACCTGCGTGGCCGCCGATCTGCGCGGCTACGGCGACAGCGGCAAGCCGGCCGGCAGCGCGGACCACGCCGCGCACTCCAAACGTGTCATGGCGGCGGACATGGTGGCGCTGATGCGCGGACTGGGCCACGAGCATTTCGAGATCCTGGCGCATGACCGCGGCGCGCGCGTCGCGCACCGGCTGGCGCTGGACCACCCCGAGGCCGTAAGCCGGATGATGCTGCTGGACATCGCGCCCACGCTGGATATGTACGAAGGCACGACGCGCGCGTTTGCGCAGGCCTATTTCCACTGGTTCTGGCTGATCCAGCCGGCGCCCGTGCCGGAAACGATGATCGAGCATGACCCCATCTTCTACCTGCGGTCCGTAATGGGCGGGCGGCCGGGCGGATTGGCGCATTTTTCCGCCGAGGCCATGGCCGAATACGAACGCGCCGCGCGCCAACCGGGTTGGGCCACCGGCCTGTGCGAGGACTACCGAGCGTCCGCCACGATCGACCTGGACCACGACAAGGCCGGCCGCGCCGCCGGCGAGCGCCTGCGTATGCCGGTGCGCGCGATGTGGGGCGAACGCGGCGCCGTGGGCCGCAATTTCGACGTGCTGGCGCTGTGGCGTGCGGTGGCCGACGACGTGACCGGCGGCCCGCTGCCCGGCGCGCATTATCTGGCCGAGGAAACGCCGGATGCGGTGCTGGCCGAAGCGCAAGCATTCTTCGGCTGGCGTTGAACAAGCGGGCCGCGCCCGCTGTCAATCAAGCCTCGGCAGGCGATAGGGCTATCCAAAAAGGGACGCACCCCTGGTGTTAACCTTCGGCCCATGAATCGTTACTTCGCCGATCTTTCCGAATTGCCCGACGCCGAGGATGCGCAACGCGCCTTCAAGATGTCGGATTCACCCTGCGTGGCGGTGTGCTCCACGCTGTTCGACGACATCTGCCGCGGGTGCGGGCGCACCGCCATGGAAGTCGCCAACTGGGTGTTCATGACGGAAGAAGAAAAGCGCGAAGTCTGGATCCGCATCAAGTCGCAAGGGTATCCGCGGCGCAACAACTGACGCCGCTGCGCACGGACGCGCTTGCGTCCCCGTCTTGGGCCTGTCACATGGCGCAGGCTGAATAGCGCCATTGCCCACTTCCGGCTCCATCATGCGCATCGTTCTCGTCACGGATGCCTGGCATCCGCAAGTCAACGGCGTCGTCCGCACCTGGTCGACCATGCGGCAGATCCTCAGCGACTGGGGCCACGAGCTGATCGTGGTCAGTCCCGAGGGCAGCCGAACCATCCCCGCGCCCTCCGAACCCGATCTGCGGCTGTGCCTGCAACCCGGCCGGCAACTGCGCCGCATCCTGGGCGACACCATCCCCGACGCGTTGCACATCGCCACGGAAGGCCCGCTGGGCCTGGCCGCCCGGCGCATGGCGCTGCAGCGGGGCTGGCGCTTCACCACGTCGTTTCACACCATGTTCCCGGACTACCTGCAGGCGCGCATGGGCATCCCCGCCGCGCTGCCGTGGCGCTACCTGCGCTGGTTCCACCGGCCGTCGCAATGCGTGCTGGTGCCCACGCCCACGGTGCGCGACATCCTCGTGCAGCGGGGCCTGGCGAATCTGCGCGTCTGGTCGCGCGGGGTCGATCCACGCAAGTTCCAGCCGTCGGCCAGCCAGGCGTTTCAGGATCTGCCTCGGCCCGTCTGGCTGAGCGTGGGCCGCGTGGCCAAGGAAAAGAACCTGGATGCCTTCCTGTCCCTGGATTTGCCGGGCAGCAAGGTGGTGGTGGGCGCGGGACCGGACGAGGCGCGGTTGAAGAAGCGCTTTCCGGACGCGATCTTCCTGGGCATGCAGCAGGACGGCGCGCTGCCGGGCTTTTACGCGGCCGCCGACGTGTTCGTGTTTCCCAGCCTGACCGACACGTTCGGGCTGGTGATGCTGGAGGCGATGGCCTGCGGAACCCCGGTGGCGGCCTTTCGCAGTGAAGCGCCGCTTGCCGTGGTCGAGGAGGGCGTCACGGGCCGGCTGGACGACGACCTCAAGCGCGCCTGCCTGGCCGCGCTGCCGCTGCACCGCGACGTGGTGCGGGCGCAGGCGCTGACCCGCAGCTGGGATTCGGTCGCCTCGGATCTGCTGGACGCACTGGTGCCGCTGACTCAGGGCGATTCGCGTGGGGCGGCCAACGACTGGGCGGCCACAACCTGAATCAGACGCGCCGCCCGGATTTTCTAGCCGTGCGGCGCGCCAACCTTGTACAATGCCCGGCAATCCTGAGGAGCGTTGCGACGACCCTGCGGTCCCCCATGTGTCTTACCCATGCGGACCCCGGCTCGCCAGGCTCAGGAATCCTTGTTCAAGCGCCGCGCCTTGCGCGTCGCTACAGCAACGGCGCTCACCTTTGTCGCGTATGGCGGGAAAGGCGAGCACTCGACTGTCGTGGTGTATTCGCGTTGTCCGGCCATATCGTGCGCCGTTCGTATTTCACGTGGAGCCTACACACCATGAACGCTGTGACTGATAAATCCTTTTCCGACTACCTCGTCGCCGACATGTCGCTGGCCGGCTGGGGCCGCCGCGAACTCGCCATCGCCGAAACCGAAATGCCCGGCCTGATGGCCATCCGCGAGGAATTCGCCGCGTCGCAGCCCCTCAAGGGCGCGCGCATCGCCGGCAGCCTGCACATGACCATCCAGACCGGCGTGCTGATCGAAACGCTGGTGGCGCTGGGCGCCGAAGTGCGCTGGGCCTCGTGCAACATCTTCTCCACGCAGGACCACGCCGCCGCCGCCATCGCCGCGTCCGGCACCCCGGTCTTCGCCGTCAAGGGCGAGACGCTGGAAGAGTACTGGCAGTACACCCACAAGATCTTCGAATGGCCCAATGGCCAAAACGCCAACATGATCCTCGACGACGGCGGCGACGCCACGTTGATGCTGCACCTGGGCACCAAGGCTGAAAAGGACATCTCGGTCCTGGCCAACCCGGGCAGCGACGAAGAGCGCATCCTGTTCGCCGCCATCAAGGAAACGCTGAAGCGCGATCCGAAGTGGTACTCGACCCGCCTGGCGCTGATCAAGGGCGTGACCGAAGAAACCACCACGGGCGTGCATCGCCTGTACCAGATGTCGCAGAAGGGCGAGCTGGCCTTTGCCGCCATCAACGTCAACGACTCGGTCACCAAGTCCAAGTTCGACAACCTGTACGGCTGCCGCGAATCGCTGGTTGACGGCATCAAGCGCGCCACCGACGTCATGGTCGCCGGCAAGATCGCCGTCGTGGCCGGCTACGGCGATGTGGGCAAGGGTTGCGCCCAGGCGCTGGTCGCGCTGCGCGCGCAAGTGTGGGTCACCGAAATCGACCCGATCTGCGCCCTGCAGGCCGCCATGGAAGGCTTCAAGGTCGTGACGATGGAAGAAGCCGCCGCTCACGGCGACATCTTCGTCACTGCCACCGGCAACTACCAGGTCATCACGCGCGAACACATGAACGCGATGAAGGACCAGGCCATCGTCTGCAACATCGGCCACTTCGACAACGAAATCGACGTCGCCGGCCTGGCCGATTGCAAGTGGGAAGAGATCAAGCCGCAAGTCGACCACGTCATCTTCCCGGACGGCAAGCGCATCATCCTGCTGGCGCAGGGCCGTCTCGTGAACCTGGGCTGCGCCACCGGCCACCCCTCGTTCGTGATGTCGTCCTCGTTCGCCAACCAGACGATCGCCCAGATCGAACTGTTCACGCGCAACGAAGCCTACAAGTCCGGCGAAGTCTACGTGCTGCCCAAGCACCTGGACGAGAAGGTCGCCCGCCTGCACCTGAAGAAGCTGGGCGTCAAGCTCACGACGCTGCGTCAGGACCAGGCCGACTACATCAGCGTGCCGGTCGAAGGCCCCTACAAGCCCAATCACTACCGCTATTGATGGATGTAGCACAATAGGAAAATTCCGCGCCATGTCGGCGCGGGTTTTCTGGTCCGCGGATCACGCCCGTCGCCGCCCGGCGCCGACGGGTCCGCGGAGCGTCAATACAGGAGTTCGAACATGGTGACACTGATACTCGTCTGGATCCTGAACGCAGTGGCCTTGCTGGCCGTTGCCTACCTGCTGCCCGGCATCACGGTGGCCAGTTTCGGTTCGGCGCTGATCGCCGCGCTGGTGCTGGGCCTGGTGAACATGCTGGTCAAGCCGGTCCTGGTGCTGCTGACGCTGCCCATCACGATCGTTACCCTTGGGCTCTTCCTCATCGTCATCAACGCCTTGTTGTTCTGGTTCGTGGGCTCCGTGCTCAAGGGCTTCCAGGTCAACGGGTTCTGGTGGGCCGTGGGCGGCGCCATCCTGTACAGCATCATCTCCGGCCTCCTGACCAAGCTGATCCCGTAGGGGGGGCCCCCGAGCGCTGCGCGCTTCCCCCAGGGGCGTGCCTGCGGACCGGCGGAGCCCGGATCCGCGGCACCCCGCGGGTGGGGCACCTGCTGAATGCGGCGCATGGCGCCATAAAAATACTGATATGTCCGAATCGAACTCTCCTGCTTTCAGTCTGGAATTCTTTCCCCCGCGTGACCTCGCCGGCCAGGAGCGTCTGGTGCGCGCGGCCAAGCAGATGCTGGCCATTCAGCCCAAGTACGTCAGCGTGACGTTCGGCGCGGGCGGTTCCACGCGCGCGGGCACGGCCGATGCCGTGCGCACGCTGCGCAATCTGGGCTGCGATGCGGCGCCCCACCTGTCGTGCGTGGGATCGTCGCGCCAGGATCTGCGCGACATCCTGCAGGCCTACAAGAGCGAAGGCGTGCGGCGCGTGGTGGCCCTGCGCGGCGACCTGCCGTCGGGCATGGGCGGCGACGCGGGCGAGCTGCGCTACGCCAACGAACTGGTGTCGTTCATCCGCGAGGAAACCGGCGACTGGTTCCACATCGAAGTGGCCGCCTATCCCGAAATGCACCCCCAGGCTGCCAATCCCTCGGCCGACCTGGACCATTTCGTGACCAAGGTGAAGGCCGGCGCCGATGCCGCCATCACGCAGTATTTCTTCAACGCCGACGCCTATTTCGACTTCGTCGACCGCGCCCGCGCCAAGGGCGTGAACGTGCCGATCGTGCCGGGCATCATGCCCATCACGAACCACACGCAGCTCCTGCGGTTCTCGGAAATGTGCGGCGCCGAAGTGCCGCGCTGGATCCGCCTTCGTCTGGCCGAGTTCGGCGACGACAAGGCCTCCATCCGCGCCTTTGGTGCGGACGTCGTGACCGAGCTGTGCCAGACGCTGCTGGACAACGGCGCGCCGGGCGTGCACTTCTACACGCTGAACAGTTCCGAAGCGCCGCTGGCGATCTGGAAGGAACTGACGGTGTAAGCGGTCCGCTGCGCGCGGCTGCAGGCTTGCCGCCCGCCGCTATGGCAAAAGGCCGGCGATTCCCACGGTCTTCATGAGATAGTCATCCGATCCCCACGAAGCGATACGCTGAGTGGGGATTTTTCTTTCTGTGAAACCGCCCATTGGCAACGTCGCAGATGAACGGCGATTCGTTAGCCGGTCCAAACTCTTTGACAAATCAGACCCGCTCTTCTGAGCTTTCGAACTATTCATATGTCCAAGGGGACGGCCCCGCCGTAGATTGAACGACTTTTCGTTCATTTGACGAGTGACACTCACATGGCGGGTGCAGCGACAGAATTGATGGCCGAGGCGTCTCGATGGAGGCGTCGGGTGGTGAAGGCATCGCAATGCCCCGATTGGGTCTCGCTTGAACCGAGAGCCCGCGCCTGGATTCTTCTGGACGGCGCGCACAGCGACACGCTCGAGAACGACCTTCTGCAAATCAAGCGTGGATTCGAGTACCGCTGGGTCTGGCGCGACACGCCTCGGGAGTACCGAAATCCGGGCTATCGCCACGGCCCCCTGCTGGCGCCGCTCGACGAGGCCTTGTTCACCTACGCCGTCGAACATTGGCTTCGCCAACAAGCAGGAATCATCCTGGTGGCCGCAGACGATATCGATCCCCTCGTCGCTCACCTCCAACAGTTGCATCAACTGGTAGGCACAGACGGATTTCCCATCAGGTTCAGCCTTAATGGCGCACGGGCGCTTGAAGAGGTCTGCGAAGGCTTGACGGCGCAGTCCCTGTCCAGGCTGTTCGGCCCCATCCGATGCGTCATCTGGTATGCGGGCAACGAGCATCAGGGCGAATGGCTGGTTGCGGACTCTCCCGTACAGGGACAGGCCGCACCCGCGCTGGACGAGCCCATCGTCCTGACAAAAGCCGACGAGATTTCACTCGATCAGGCCAGCCTTGCGTGGTTCGTGCGCGACTGCGTGCGCAGTATTCGCCGACAAACGCCCGCGTACGACGACCCCGAGAATGAACCGGACTTGTGGCGGCGCACTGGCCTGTTCGTCCGTGAAGCTGCGGATCAGCTTGCGCTCACGCTGGAGCGTGACGTTCGCCACTACGTCGATCTGCGATTTCGGTACCCCCAAGATTTTTTCGCGAACGATAGCGTGCTTCGGGAACTCCTGATCGAACGGCTCATTCCCGGAAAGCAGCGATTGGTGGATGCCGAAGCACGACTCTCGGCGCTTTCGGCGTAGTCGAGGAAACCCGTCACGTGAACTTCAAAAAGGCACTGGGCTCCATCCGCCCGAACGAGAAACGCCTGGGAAAAGCCATCTCCCCACCGCCCTGCGAACGCGGCGTTCCCCTATATCCGCTGCGCTATGGCATTGCCGATTACGCGTGGGATGGGGAAGTGTTTCCTCGTCTGAACACGGCGGGCTACCCCCCGCTCACCGCGGGCAAAGCGTACGGTTTGCGCACGTTGCGCCCGGGCACCTACGTCTATCTCTGCTACTTCGAGCATGGACGCATGTGGACGCAACACTACCAAGTCACCGAAGACGTCAAGTTCGCTCGCATCTGGTGGAGCGATGCCGACGATCAGGATGCAACGCCGGGCCGGTTAAGCCGGCCCGATACGGTAGGCGCCCAGACATATCTTTTCGCGCCAGATGCGAATACTGCCGAAACCGTACACATCCTGGTCAGTGACACGCTGCTGTCCCACCGCACGCTCTGGGCCATCGAGACCAATGAGGGCGATCTTCGCGATGCGTTGAGCACGCAATGCAGGCCTGCCGGCAATCCCTATCAGGAACACATCTTCGACGCGACGCTGCTGGGTCAGGCGGCGCCCGAACTCGTCTCGCCATCGGGACACGGGGCGCCCAAGCCTTTTGTGTGGAGCGAAATCCAGTTCCCAGAAGAGGCTCCAAACCACCACAACATACTGGGCAATATGTATATCGCCTTGCTGCCACGTAAGGATTTCACGCCTCTGGTGGTGGCATTGCAGGATCCGATTGGGATTGCCAGCGAGCTTCATTACCTAATTACCCGTGCCGTGGCGTTAAAGACGGAATATGCGGGCCAAAACGCGCACAAGCTGCAAAGCGCAACGTTCATCCGCGATTACTTCGAGGGAATGAAGAAACAGGCGGGAAAAAACCCGGACTTGGCTTATACGCTTGCAAAACAACAGAACCTGGTGAATTACGCCGGCGCAATGTTATTTCCCGGCGTTTATGCCAAGGAAATCAAAGCGTTCGACAGCACTATTGCAGCAGCGGTAATGGACTCGCTTGCGTGGGTTCGCCTTATCGATCCGTCGCGGCTATTGGGCAAAGCGCTGCACTGCTTTGACCGCAGCGTGATTCACAACGCACATGACTACGAGAACGCGGTTCTTCAGTGCATTGGCGGGCTGGTGCATTCCAAAGATGGAATACAGGTTTTGAACGATCTGATCAGTTTGCCCGTCGACAAAAGCCCTTATTGGCTCGCGCTTGCAAATGGCAGCGAACTGCTTCTTGGCCGTCTGAAGTCGAGCTCGGGTGAGATTGCCAAGAATCTTTTCAGCGTTATGGACAAATTTCTGGAGGAGCACAAACTAACTGCGGCCTCCAACGCGCTAGTCGGGCTGCTGCAGGCGGTGCCGGAAACCAAAGTAGCAGATGTACTGATGCCACGTCTGCGGCATGTGATGGAGGTCAGGGCCGGCTTCACCATTGTCCGCTATGACATCGGCCAGGGGGATTTGCAGCGAGCCGCTTATGAGCTCCAAGGGTATCAAACACTTGGGAAAGACGACTTGCGTGGGTGGAAGATGCCAGCTCCGAAGATTAATCATGCAGATTCGGGTAATAGGACGTCAGTCTATGACTGGGTGAAGGTTGGTGAAACCACGTACCGCGAGATCGACACCGCAATAGCAAACGGGTCACCGTTGCCGCCGCCTAGGCCTGTTCAGATGAAAGGAAATCCGTTTGTAAATATGCTGAATCGTGTTCAGGGTCCCGGCGGGCATCTATTTACAGGGCTAGGCGGGCTTCTAGCAATCAAGGGGATGAGGGATTCGTTGGTGTCGCTGAATTCGTCTACTTCAAAGGCCGCGGATGCTATATCGCTGATAGGTGCTTTATATACTTTGATTGGGGCTGGAATCGAAAGCCGCTCTGCCATTGCGGTAGTTATTTTTGAAAGGCGCGGAAACGTTCTTTTGGCAAATAGTGCGAGGATTATTGCTGCCAAATTGGGCGTCGCCGTTTTCGGCGCTGCGGGAGCAGGCATTGCGGCCTTAGCAGATGTAGTCAGAGCGATCAAGGCATTTGGCGAGAGTAATCCGGAACAAGGAAAATTATTATTTGGCTCAGCGCTCGCAGCGGGAACGCTGGCACTTGCCATGGCGGCTGGGGGAGTGGCGGCAGCCGCTTCCGTTGCAACAGGTGCGCCTATTCTGGTTCTCGGGCTTACCCCTTGGGGTTGGGCTCTTGTCGCCGCTGGAGCGGTTGTCGGTGGCTTGGCGTTGTCGGTTGGAGTAATTATGACGGCGCATGGACCCGTTGAAATATGGCTCAAACATAGCGCCTGGGGCGTCAACAGCCCACGTTACTCCAATCAAGAGGAACTGGACGCAGTCCATGGTTTGCTCTACCGACCACGATTCTCGGCGGAGTGGGATAAGGCATCTGGCTACGCCGTAGGCCAGCTTCGCATCAGCTGCCAATTGCCTGAAACCAACGACATCCCGGGAGAAAAATTCCAGACAAAATTGGCTTTCACCTTAAACGGAAGCCGGCTTGCTCCGGTAGAAGGGCCGATCGCGTACGCTCCCGGCACAATCCCCGTCGATTACCGCCATGAGTGCCTGGTTACGCGCTTGGGCGCTAGAGGAAGTGAATGCGGCTGGTCAATCCAAATGCACGAAGATGCCAAGGTGGAACTCGAGTATCTCTATTTCCCGGACCCTGATTCGCGCCCTGACATAGCGTTGCGGCAACCGAACGCGCCAAAGCCGTTGCAGTTCTCATCGGGCGGATGGCTGTCTGACCCGATCAGTTCAGCCTTACTCGAACCGGTTCAGAGGCCAAAGTAATGTCTGACACCAAACGCCTGCCAAGAAGTCTCCGGTTCGGCGGTACGCCTCTGTACCACCACCGGCCAACGGGAGCGCATCCTCAGCCGGACGGGGTTAGGCGCGTCAATGAACGATGTGTCGAGCTCGAAACGTACGCAAATTTTACGCAAAGTGGGGCCGCCAGACATATCGGGCTCGGTGTGGTGGTAGCGATAGCGGGGGTCATCTTGATGCTGGCCATTCTGAACGAGGAGAATTCGAATCTCGAAAACTACCTTTCGATTATCATGGCCGCACCCGCATTGCCTGCAGTCACGACACTGATTTACTTTGCCAGCGGAGCGCATCGAACCCGTGGCGCTTATGTTCGAATTAATCGGCGTACCCAGAAGCTGTATTACGTCTTTCCCAGAGATAAACGACTTCACGTTATCGATTGGGCTCACATCGAGGCTCTGGCCGGCTACATTCCGATATTTTCGGGCACCATCAATACGTCCAGACATCCGCTGTACCTGTTCGGCGTGGATTTAGCCATGACTCCACCCACCGAGATCTGTGTGGCATGTGGGAACATTGGAGTAGCGGTCGGCGACCGATCGGCCAAGGCGTTGTGGGCCTATCTTCAGGCCTTTATGACCCACGGTCCCGAAGGCTTGCCTGAACCTGCACCGTTGCCTCCTCGACTAAGCCGCAAACAGAAAGCCCTCCAACCGTACCGAGACTGGCTCGCAGGTTTGCGCCGCACACTCGCCAAGCCCTACGGCATGTTGAAAGCGCCGATCACTATCCCGCTTTGGCTTGGCTGGCTATTGATCAATGCTATCCCGGACAGCGTGGAGGCCTTTGTTCAATACAACGTGCCGTACGCGCAGTTCCCAAAAGACATTGACGAGTTGTGTGGCTTTGAAGAAGCCCAGTAGCCGGCCCTTGGCAGGGGCGACCGCATTCAGCCGTAAAACCACTCGCACGCGATGGCGTCATGAGTCTGGACACCCGCGCCAGGCTCAACTCTAGTGATGGAGCGGGGCGTGTCCCCAACCGATTCCATGTTGATTTGAGCAAAGCCCGATTTATGCCAGCACTCTTGCGCCGGCATAAATCGGGCTAGCCATGGCTTACGTTGGCGCACTGGGGACGCCGTGGCAAGCATCAATCCGCGTACACGCCCGCCTTGCGAATCACGCCGCCCCACTTGTCGACCTCAGACTTCAGCCACGTCTGCAGACCCTCGGGCGTCTGCTTCGCTTCGGGCACGATCTCGGCGCCCAATTCGGCCATCTTCTGCGTGAAGACGGGGTCCTTCAGCGCGGCGCGCAGCGCGGCGTTGAACTTGTCGATCGCCTCGGGCGGGGTGCCCTTCGGCGCGTAGACGCCGTGCCACACCTTGACCTCGAAGTCCTTCAGGCCGCCTTCCTTCAGCGTGGGCGCGTTGGGCAGCGTCTTGATGCGGTCAAGCGTGGTGACGCCGTACAGCTTGACGCGTTCGGCCTTGATCTGCGGGATGGTTTGCGTGGTCTGGTCGCACAGGACGTCCACCTGTCCGCCCAGCAGCGCGGTCATGGCCGGTGCGGTGCCGGCGTAGGGGACCGTCGTGAACTGCACGCCCAGCGACTCCTGCAGCAGCATGCCGCACAGCTGCGACACGGCGCCCAGGCCGGCGTTGGCCAGGTTGATCTTGTTGCCGTTTTCCTTGGCGTACTTAATGAAGTTGGCCATGCCGTCGGCCGGCAGGTCCTTGCGGCCCAGCAGGGTCATCGGCACGTCGGCGACCTGGCCGACATAGGCGAAGTCGGTCAGCGGATTGAACGACAGCTTGCGGTAGAGCGCGGGCGCCGTGGCCATGCCGTTGTGGTGGATGAGAAAGGTGTAGCCATCGGGCGCGGCACGCGCCACGTACTGCGAGGCCAGCGTGCCGCCGGCGCCGGTGCGGTTTTCGATGACGATGCTCTGTCCCAGCGTCTTGGCCATCGAGGCGCCCAGGCTGCGGGCCACGACGTCGGTGGGACCGCCTGCGGCAAACGGCACCACCAGTGAAATCGGGTGATTCGGGTAGGTTCCCTGCGCGCCGGCGTTGCCAAAGGCCAGGCAGGACAGAGCCACCATGGGCCAGGCTGCGCGCTTGAGGGCGCGCGCGTATGGGTGGGACATGTCTCGCTCCTTGTAGTCTCTTCGGCCCGCGATGCCGCGCATGGCGGGCAGGCATCGGCAGTGTGGCGCGACAAGGGCGAGGTTGGGAATTCGTGGATTCGCAAGCCGGGCTTCGGCGCGCGGAAAGGAGGGTTTACGCGGACTTGCCCGCAGAAGCGCTAAAAAGCGTGCCTGTAACGCATCACGGCTCCGGAATGTTTTCCCGGAAGATCACCTGCAGCCGCGGCAGGTAGCTGGGTTCGGGTGCGCCCTTCACCGCCGCCACCAGCAGCTTGACGATCTCGCGTGCCTCGACACGCGGGTTCTGGTCGATCACGGCGTCCATGGTGCGATCGAGCAACAGACGGCGCGTGGCTTCGGTGAGATCGTGGCCGACGTAGACGATCCGAGGGGCTGAGGCCGCCTTGTTCGCTCGAACCTCGTTCGGCCATGCCTCCGCCGGCCGCGCCTCCTTCAGCGCCCGCGCGATGCCCTGATTGCCCGCGCCGATGTTGTAGATCGCGTGCGGCGGGTCTTTGCGCAGCAGATCCTGCGTGACGGCAAAGGCGCGGTCGCGGTCGTCGCCGATCTCGAGCGTGTGGGCGATGCGCAGGTGCGGAAACTCTTCGCTCAGCAGCGAGCGAAAGCCCATCTCGCGCTCTTCGTGGCCGCGATAGGCCAATGACCCCACGAACACCGCGACCTTGCGTTCGGTGTGCTGCGGCAGAAACCGGCCCAGCAACAGCGCGGCAAGGCGGCCCGCGGCGCGGTTGTCGATGCCCACGTACCCCAGGCGCGCCGAGATCGGTATGTCCGACACCAGGGTGCTCACATGCACGCCGCTGTCTCGCAGCGCCATGATGGCGTCGCGTACCTGGGGATGGTCCAGCCCGACCAGGCCAACCGCCTGCGTCTGCTCGCGCAGTTCGTAGAGCTTTTTCGCGAGCTTGTTGGCGTCGAATCCCTCGATCAGATGCAGGCGGGCCTGCACGTCGGGGCGGGCGGCGGCTTCTTCGAGCAGGTGCCGGCCCAACGCGGTCATGAAGCTGTTGGTGCCGGCGGGCAAGACGAAATCGACCCGCACGTCCTGACTGGCGGCCTCGGCGCCCGGGACGAAGTAGCCCAGGCGATTGGCAATCGCCAGCACGCGGTCGCGTGTCTTGCCACGCACGCCGTCGCGGTCGTTCAGAACCCGGTCCACGGTAGCGGTGGACATGCCGGCTTCACGGGCAATGAGGGAAATGGTGGGGCGCATGCGGGATCAGGCTCTCGATACACCATCAGGACGATGGCAGCGCGGCCATCATAAGCCATCATTTGCAATCATTCGAGATCAAAAAGGTAACTCGACGGCCCTATGAGCGGCAGCCGTCTTTACCCCTGATTGTTTTGATGTGATTATCGCGGCTCAATACATCAAACACAGCACGGCAGGATGCCAGGCAGTCGACAGTGCATACCAGGCCGGCAGGAGGAGCACATGTCGAACCCTACCCTGGTGCCCGACCCGCCCGTTCGGGAACGGCGCTTTCGCATCGGCTGCATCGGCGCCGGCATGATCATGGCCGAGTGCCACCTGGCGGCCTACCAGCAGGCCGGCTTCACGGTGGCGGCGATCGCATCGCGTACCCGCAGCAAAGCGGCCGCGGTCGCCGAACGCTACGGCATTCCGCGGGTACATGACGATCCCCTGGCCCTGATCGCCGATCCGCAGATCGAGATCGTGGACATTGCGTATCCGCCCGACCAGCAGCCTGCGCTGATCCGCGCCGCATTGCGCGCCCCGCACGTGCGCGGCGTGCTGGCGCAGAAGCCTCTTGCACTGTCGCTGGAAGAAGCCCGCGCCCTGCGCGACGAGGCGCGGGCCGCCGGCAAGATCCTGTCGGTGAACCAGAACATGCGCTACGACCAGTCGATGCGCACGCTCAAGCAGCTGCTCGACCAGGGCGTGCTGGGCACGCCGGTGTTCGCGCAGATCGACATGCACGCGATCCCGCACTGGCAGGACTTCCTGCGTGGCTATGACCGCCTGACGCTCTCGAACATGAGCGTGCATCACCTCGATGCGCTGCGTTATCTGTTTGGCGAGCCCACCGAGATCACCAGCATCACGCGCCCCGATCCGCGCACCGAGTTCGCGCATCAGGATGGGCTGGTGACCACCATGCTGCGTTTTGGCAACGGCCTGCTCGCGCTGTCGCTGGAAGACGTGTGGTCGGGTCCGCGGGCCGAGGGATACCCCGACGACCAGCACATCCGCTGGCGCGTGGAAGGCACCGAAGGCGTCGCGCGCGGCACCATCGGCTGGCCCACCGGCGAGCCGTCGACCTTGAGCTACGCCTCGCGCGCGGCCGAGGGCCACACCGACGGGCGTTGGGTGACGCCCACGTGGGACACGATGTGGTTTCCGCATGCCTTCATCGGCGTGATGGAACAGTTGCAGTACGCGCTGGCCAGCGGCACCGAGCCTGCGTTGAGCGTGACCGACAACGTACGCACGATGGCGCTGGTCGAGGCCGCGTACACGTCCATCGCCGAAGGCCGCACAGTACGGCTGCCGGCTGTCGAATAACCAGACAGAAAAAACAGACGGAGACAACCCTCATGATCCAGACCGGAATCTTCTCGGGCTACTTTCCCTATGAGCTGGAGCGCACCGCCAAGGTGATCCGCTCGCACGGCTTCAACACCGTGCAGCTGGACCTGCATTTCAAGGACATGGAGCTGGGCCCGGGGCAGCTGACCGCGCAGAAATGCACGCAGATCCGCGACACCTTCCGCCACTACAACCTGCCGGTGTCCTGCATCTCGGCCTATACCAATATCGTGCATCCCGATCCCGCCGAGCGCCAACGCCGCAACGGTTATCTCAAGGAGATCCTCACGCACGCGCGCCAGCTGGGTTCGCCTTACGTGATCTCGGAAACCGGCACGTTCGACACCGAAAGCGACTGGGTGCATCACCCCAAGAACAAGACCGAGGAAGGCTGGGACCAGTGCCGCGCGGTGATCGGCGAGCTGTCGCAACATGCCTATGACCATGGCGCGGTGTTCCTGCTGGAGACCTACGTGAACAACGTGGTGGGATCGGTCGAGGAAACGCTGCGCATGTTCGCCGAGGTGGATCACCCGGGACTGGGCCTGCTGATGGATCCGACGAACTTCTTCGAAGCGCACAACATCGACCACATGGACCGCACGCTCAATCAGGTGTTCGACGCGCTCTCCGACAAGATCTGCATCGCGCATGCCAAGGACGTGAAGCGTTCGGGCGATGACAAGTCGGAAAAGCACAGCGACATCGGTGACGAGGGCGCGGCTGAGAGCCATACCTTCCGTGGCGTGGGCGAGATCGAATTGCCGGCGCCGGGCCTGGGCGCGCTCAACTACGACCTGTACCTGCAGCGCCTGGCGAAGAAGCACCCCAACATTCCCATCATCATCGAACACCTGACCGAAGACGACGTGCCGCGCGCCAAGGCCTTCCTTGACGAGCGGCTGCGCGTGAACGGTCTGTAGGCCGGCGCCGCAAGCAGTACCGGCGCGCCGCGAGGCCATCCTCGAACCAGGCCCGCGGCGCGCCGCTCGAACACGATTCCGAACACCGACACCGGTGGACGCGCGCCCGCGCATCCGCCAGGGAGAACTCATGCCTGACATTTACGGGACCTGGATGACGCGCCGCGACGTAGAGGCGCGCACCGGACAGCTTGCGCAGTTTGCCGGCGTACGCCTGATGACGCTGGACGACGGGCTGGAACGCGGCATCCGCATGCTGGAGTTCCGCAGCGGCACAGGCCTGCGTTTCACGGCGCTGGTGGATCGCGCGATGGACATCGCCGACTGCGAATATCGCGGTATGGCCATGGGATGGCAATCGCCGTCGGGCTTTCGCCATCCCGGCCTGCATGACTACGAAGGCGAGGGCGGACTGGGCTGGATGCGCTCGTTCTCGGGCCTCATGATCACCTGCGGGCTGGACCACATCCTGTTCATGTACGACGCGCCCGCCGACAACTACGTGTACGGCCCCCGCAAGACGGCCAAGCAATCCATCCATGGCCGCGTCGGCACCATTCCCGCGCGGCTGACCGGTTATGGCGAACGCTGGGACGGCGATCGCTGCGTGCTGTGGGCCGAAGGCGTGGTGAGCCAGGGCACCGTGTTCGGCGAGCACCTCGAGCTGCACCGCCGCATCGAGATCGAGGTGGGCACCAACGACATCAAGCTGTCGGACCGTGTCGTGAATCGCGGCTTCTACCGCACGCCGCACATGCTCTGCTATCACATCAACCTGGGCTATCCGGTGCTGGACGTCGATTCACGCTATCTGGCGCCGATCCGCGATGTGGTGTGGGCCGCGCACGAGCAGGACTACCGCAAGCAGGGCGTGGGCTACCGCCGCATGCCGGCGCCGCAGCAGGGCTTTCATGAGCAGGTGTGGCAGCACGAGATGGCGGCCGCGGCCGACGGCAGCGTGCCGGTGGCCCTGGTGAACGATGCGCTGGGTCTGGGCATGCAGGTCAGCACCTACAAGCATCAATTCCCCTGCCAGTACCAATGGCAGAACCTGCAGTCGGGCCAATACGCGATGGGCATCGAACCCTCCACCAACCATGTGCTGGGCCAGGGCGCGGCGCGCGAACGCAATGAGCTCATCTGGCTCGAGCATGGCGACGAGCGCTGCTACGACACCACGTTCAGTGTGCTGGGTTCGGCTGCCGACATCGCTGCCTGCGAAGCCCGCATCCGTGCGATCGCGGTGCAGCCCGAGGCCGACTATCCGCCGCTATCGGGGCGCTTTGCGCCCATCGCGGGGCGCAAATGAGCGCGCGCTTCTCCTTGCAGGGCCGCCGCATTCTGTACACGGGCGCGGCGGGCGGCTTTGGCGTGGAAACCACGATTGCGCTGCTGGAAGCGGGCGCCGGCGTGATCGCGCTCGATAACCACCCCGGGCATATCGATCGCTTGCGCAGCACGGTGCCGGCGCAGTTCGCCGGCCAGCTTGAGATCCTGCAGGCCGACCTTGCCGACGCCAGCGCGCTGCAATCGCACCTTGAGCGGCTGACCGCCGAGGGCACGATCGATGTGGTCATCAACAACGCGGCAATCTATCCCTCGCGCCCGTTCGAGGAATACAGCGATGCCGAGCTGGCGCGCGTGCACCGTGTCAATGTGGAGGCGGCCGTGCAGATCGTGCGTGCGGCGCTGCCGGGCATGCGCGAACAGCAGTGGGGCCGCGTGATCAACATCTCGTCGATCACGCTGTCGGGCGGTTGGGAAAACCTGCTGCCCTATGTGCAGTCCAAGGGCGCGATGGTGGGCGCAACGCGCGCCTTCGCCCGCGAATTCGGCAAGTGGGGCATCACGGTCAACGCCATTTCGCCGGGCGCGTTTCCGACCGACGCCGAGAAGATCCATCCCGATCCCGTGGGCTACAACCGCATGGTGCTCGAACGCCAGTCGGTGAAGCGCCGCGGGCACGCCGGCGACATCGCCGCGGCCATCTTGTTCCTTGCCTCGGACGAGGCGGGTTTCATTTCCGGACAGACGCTGGCGGTGGACGGCGGCTGGGTCATGCATTGAGGCGCATCGGCGCCACGCAAAGGTAGAAGCAATGAGCATTCTTTCTGGCTACAAGGTTCTGGACTGCTCCATCGCCATGGCGGGGCCGTTCGCGGCGCAGCGCCTGGGCGACCTAGGCGCCGACGTCATCAAGATCGAGCCGCCCACCGGCGAATGGCAGCGGCACGCGCCCGCCGGCGGCATCACGGGCAACAAGATCAACGTGTCGTTCCTTTCGCTGAACCGCAACAAGCGCTCGCTCGCGATCGATCTGAAGAGCGCCGGCGGCAAGGAGATCATCCAGAAGCTCGCGGCGCAGGCCGATGTGTTCATCCAGAACTACCGGCCGGGTGTCGCCGGCCGCCTGGGGGTGGACTACGAGACCCTGTCGGCCCTGAATCCCCGTCTTATTTATGTATCGATGTCGGGCTTCGGCGAAGACGGCCCGTATGCCACGCGCCCCGGGCAGGATCTGCTGTTGCAGGCGATGTCGGGCGCGATGCTGTCGTCGGGCCGGGCGGGCGAAGCGCCCCGCGCGGCGGGCCAGTATGTGGTCGACGCCGTCACCGCGTATTGCGCCTTCGAAGGCGTGCTGGCCGCGCTGCTGCACCGCGAGCGCACCGGCGAAGGCCAGAAGGTCGAGGTCAACATGCTGGATGCGATCACCACGATCCAGATGCAGGAGCTTTCGGTGTACACCGTGGGGCACAAACCGCAGGTGCGCAGTGCCGAGCCGCATGCCCACGTATATATCCGCGCGCCCTATGGCACCTTCGCGACGACCGACGGTTATCTGGCGCTGGCCATGCCCGACATGAACGTGCTGGCGCGCGTGACCGAAGAGCCGCGCCTGGCGGCGTACACCGAGCGCGACGGTTGGGAAAAGCGCGACGAGATCTACGCGCTGGTGCGCGACACGTTGGCAAAAGCCTCGACCGCCGACTGGTTCGCCAAGCTGGATGCCGCCGGCATCTGGTGCAGCCCCGTGTATGGGTACGCCGATCTGGTCGACGATCCGCAGATCGCGCACAACGGCACGTTTGTCGAGTATGACCATCCGACCGAAGGCCGGATCAAGACGCCGGGCTTCCCGATCCGCTTTTCCAAAACGCCGAGCCAGGTGGTGCGCGGCGCGCCGCTCACCGGTCAGCACACCGACGAAGTGCTGCGCGATTTTGGCTTCAGCGATAACGAGATCGCCGCGCATGCGGCCTCGGGCGCGGTGCTGCGCGGGGCTTCGGAATGAGCGAGCGCGCGCTGCCGTATCGCGGCCTGACATGGGATCACCCGCGCGGCTTCAATGCCCTGCACGCGGCGACCGCCCACACGCCGCTGGTGCACTGGGACAAGCAATCGCTCGAAGGCTTCGAGTCGGCGCCCATTGCCGAACTCTGCGCGCGCTACGACCTGGTGGTGCTGGATCACCCGCATCTGGGCGAAGCGCTGGCGCACGATTGCCTGCAGGCGCTGGACACGGTGTTCGCGCCCGACGAACTGGCGCGGATCGCACGTGACAGCATCGGGCTGTCGTACGACAGCTATCGAATGGCCGATCGCCAATGGGCGCTGCCGCTGGACGCCGCCACGCAGGTGATGGCCACGCGCGCTGATCGACTCGACGGCCCTGTGCCGCGCACCTGGCACGAGGTGCTGACGCTGTCGCAACGCAGCGGTTCGGTCGCGCTCAGCTGGGGCGGTCCGCATCCGTTTTTGTCGCTGCTGTCGATCGCCGCCGCCATTGCGCCTGATGCCGACCTGCGGCCGCACGGCGCCTGGCACGACGAGGCGACGCTCGCCGGCGCGTGCGACGTGCTCATCGAATTGGCACGACGCACGCCCGCGCAAGCCCTGGCGTACAACCCGATCGCGCTGCTCGGCCACATGAGCTCGCGCGATGACATCACGCTCTGCCCGCTGGTCTATGGCTACGTGAACTACGCGACGGCCGCAGTCGCCAATCCGCTTACGTTCCGCGACGCGCCCCAGGCCGATGCCGGCCGGCCCGGCTCAATCCTCGGGGGCACCGGCATTGCGATATCTCGGCGTTGCATCGTGGGGCCGGAATTGCGCGCGCATCTGTTGTGGCTGCTGGCCGCCGAGACGCAAAGCCGCTTCATTCCGCAGCACGAGGGACAGCCCAGCCATCGCGGCAGCTGGACCGATGAAAACGTGAATGCGGCGAGCGGCAACTTCTATGCCAACACGGCCCGCACGCTTGAAGCCGCGTCGATCCGGCCGCGTCACGATGGCTACATCGCCTTCCAGAGCGAAGCCTCGCAGTTTCTGCGTGACGGCGTCGCGGCCCGCGCGTCCTCACACACATTGGCGCGCGGCCTGACCGAGCGTTTCGAGGCCAGCCTGGCCGCCACCCCCAAGCACCCCGCAGCATAAGGATGTCGACGTGAGCGCACTCGTCAATCTCAGTATCGATGGCCATGTCGCCATCATCGAACTCAACCGTCCCGAGAAGCTGAACGCGATGACGCCCGAGATGGCGGACCTGCTGATCGCGGCGGTGGAGCAATGCAATGCCGACGCGCAGGTGCGCGCGGTGATCCTGACCGGCGCGGGGCCCAAGGCCTTCTGCGCCGGCTCGGACATCACCGAGCTCGACCGCTACGCGACGCCTTGGGATTTCCGCAATCGGCTCGACTACTGCGATTGCGTGCGCATGTTGAAGAAGCCCACGGTGGCGGCGATCAACGGCTATACCTTCGGCGGCGGCCTGGAGATGGCATTGGCCTGCGATATCCGCATCGCCTCCGACAACGCGCGGCTGGGCGCGCCCGAGATCAAGCTGGGCTGGATCGGTGGGGGCGGCATGACGGCGCAGCTTGTCCATGCGATCGGCCCGAGCAACGCCGCGCTGATGGTGCTGACCGGCGATCCCATCCGCGCGGAGCAGGCGCTGGCCTGGGGCCTGGTGAGCGAGGTGGTCCCGCAGGAGCAGTTGCGCGAGCGCGCGCAGGCGCTCGCCGCCACCATCGCCTCGCGCGCGCCGATTGCGGCCGAGACGGCACGCGTCAATCTGCGCGCCGCGCTGTCGATGCCGCTGGAGAAGGCCGTGGAATACGAGCGCGATCTGCAGGCGATCTGCTTTGCCACCGCCGACGCCAAGGAAGGCCGCAAGGCATTTGAAGAAAAGCGCGCGCCTAAGTTCGAGCGGCGCTGACGGGTGGGGCGCTGACGAATGGGGCGCTAACGAATGGGGCGGCTCCGCGCGGTCGGAGGCGCCTCAGTTGGGCTGGTCCTTGCCCGGGTCTTCGGCCAGCACCTGCGGCGTTGCGTAGGGGGCGTGGGCGGTGTTGACGGGCTCCATGCGCAGCGGCTGGTGCACGCGCGAGGGCGGCACCAGCGAGCCGGGCGCGTCGGGGTTGGTCCACGACGGATCCGGGATCTCCGCGAAGACCTGGCGCAGGCGTTCGCCCCAGGAGCCGCGGATCATGCGGAAGTACTCGTTGTGCTCGTCGATGCTGGCAAAGTGCGTCACGCGCAACGAATTGGCGGTGTACACCAAGAGGTCCAGCGGCACGCCCACCGAGATATTCGAGCGCAGCGTGGAATCCATGGAGATAAGCGCGCACTTGGCGGCTTCGTCCAGCGAGGTGTCGGGCTGCAGCACGCGGTCCAGGATGGGCTTGCCGTACTTGGCCTCGCCGATCTGGAAATACGGGCATTCCTGGCCGGCCTCGATGAAGTTGCCCGCCGAATACACCTGGAACAGGCGGCATTGCTCAGTGCCGATCTGGCCGCCGAAGATCATGCTGACGTTGAAATCCACGCCCTGCTCGTGCAGGGCCGCGGCCTCGCTGCGGTAGACCTCGCGCACCGCCGCGCCCACCAGCCGCGTGGCCGCGAACATGTCGGGTGCGTTCCAGAGGGTGTCGGCGCCTTCCTCGCGCTGGCGGGTCAGCACGTTCAGCACGGCCTGGCTTACCGCCAGATTGCCGGAGGTCATCAGGACCATGACGCGCTCGCCCGGCAGTTCGAAAACGGTCATCTTGCGAAAGACGCTGATCTGGTCGACGCCCGCGTTGGTGCGGGAGTCGGAGAGAAACACCAGGCCGGCGTCGAGGCGGGCGGCTACGCAATAGGTCATGATCGGAAAGAGGGAAAAACCACCACGCATTGTATTGCGGCGCGGCGGGGCGGATGTAACTGCCTACTGCTGCGGGCTTACTGCTGCGCGCCGGTCTGGACCTGGACGCTGATTTCCATCGATTCCTCGCCGCCACCCGTGCGCACGCCGCGCACGGGCGAGGCCGAGTCGTAGTCCCGGCCCACCGCCAGCCGGCAATGGCACTCCGAGGCGAACTGGTTGTTGGTGATGTCCACGCTGGTCCAGCCCACGTCGGGCAGCCACACATCGGCCCACGCGTGGCTGGCCGCATGCTCGGCGGTGGTGTACAGGTAACCGCTGACGTACCGCGCCGGCACGGCGAGGCCGCGCACGCACGCCAGGAACAGATGGGCGTGGTCCTGGCACACGCCGAGGCCCAGGGCCAGCACCTGATCGGCGGCGGTCGTGACGTCCGTGGTGCCGGGCACGTAGGCCACGCGGGCGTGGATCGCCGCGGCCAGGTTCAGGATGTCGTCCGAGGTCGACAACCCGTTCGGCAGCACCGAGCGCGCAAAGGCCAGAATCGTTTCATCCGCCTGCGTCAACCGCGTGGGTACGCAATACGCATGCACCGGCAGGCGGCTGTCTTCGCCGCCCAGCACGCCGCGCGTCAGCGGCGCCACCAGCACCTGGCCGGAAACGCGCAGCTCGATGTCGCTGTGCGGCCGGTTCAGCGTCAGGGTGTGGGTGATGTTGCCGTAGGCGTCGACCTGCTTGTCCAGTTCGCCCGGGGCCTCGATGTGCCAGCGCAGCACGCGCTGGTGCTCGTCGTCGCGCGGCGTCAGGCGCAGGGTCTGGATGCTGTAGTTGACCGGCGCCGTGTAGCGGTAATGCGTGACGTGCGTGATGATCTGCTTCATTGCCTGCTCCGTGTTAGGCCGACAGCGGCACCAGGAAGTCCTGGCTGATCCGGTTGCCCAGGTCGTTGATGCGGTCCAGGAAGCGGTCCAGGTAGCGGTGCAGTCCGCTCGTCAGAATGTCTTCGACGCGCCCGTACTGCAGCTCAGCACACAGCATGCCCGCGCGCCGTTCGGTTTCGGTCGAACGCTGATTCGAGACGCGCGCCAGGTCGCCCGCCACCGCCCGCATCGAGGCGAGCAGCGATCGCGGCATGTCGCCATGCAGGATCAGCAGCTCGGCCACGCGGTCGGGCGTGATGACATCACGGTACACCTTGCGGTAGATCTCCAGGCCGGACACGGAACTGAGCAGCGCCGACCAGCGGTAAAACTCGCTTTGCACGGCGGCCGTGCCGGCCGGTTCAACGCGGCCGTCCTGCGCGCCCGCGCCGCCGCGTTCGTGGAATTTCACGTCCAGCATGCGCGCGGTGTTGTCGGCGCGCTCCAGGTGCATGCCGATGCGCATGAAGTACAGCGCCTCGTCTTCCAGCATGGTGGCGATCGTGACGCCACGCGCCAGATGCGAGCGGAATTTCACCCATTCGAAGAACTCGCCCGGATTGCGCTCCAGCAGCCCGGTGTGCAGGTGCTTGAGCAGTTCGAGCCAGGTGGTGTTGTAGGTTTCCCAGACTTCGGTCGTCAGGCTGCCGCGTACGGCGCGCGCGTTCTCGCGGGCGGCGCGCATGCAGGAATAGATCGACGAGGAATTCGCCGGGTCGCGCACCATGTACTGCAGCACGTCGTGCGGCGAGATGGAGGCGTACTTGCTTTGATACAGGCCCTGCAGCTCGGAAATGCGCAGCACGCCCAGCCACGAGCCTTCGCGCGTGCGCGTGTCCTGCGGCAGCAGCGACATCTGCAGGTTCACGTCCAGCATTCGGGCGGTGTTTTCGGCGCGCTCGGTGTAGCGGCACATCCAGAACAGGTTGTCGGCGGTTCGGCTCAGCATGGTCAGTCCTCCAGCACCCAGGTGTCCTTCGTGCCGCCGCCCTGGCTGCTGTTGACCACCAGCGACCCCTCGGTCAGCGCCACGCGGCACAGCCCGCCCGGCACGGTGCGGATCTCCTTGCCGCACAGCACGTACGGACGCAGATCCACGTGGCGTGGTGCGACGCCGGATTCCACGTAGGTGGGCGTGGTCGACAGCGCCAGCGTGGGCTGCGCGATGTAGTTGGCGGGGTTGGCGCGCACGCGGTCCCGGAACGCCTCGACCTCGGCGCGCGAGGCCGACGGCCCGACGAGCATGCCGTAGCCGCCCGCGCCGTGCACTTCCTTGACCACCAGCTCGTGCATGTTGGCCAGCACATGGGACAGCTCGTCCGGCCGGCCGCAGCGCCAGGTGGGCACGTTCGACAGGATGGGTTCTTCGTTCAGATAGAAGCGGATCATGTCGGGCACGTACAGATACGTGGACTTGTCGTCGGCGATGCCGGTGCCGATGGCGTTGGCCAGCGTGACGCGGCCGGCGCGGTACACCGACAGCAGGCCCGGCACGCCCAGCGCGGAATCGGCGCGAAACGCCAGCGGGTCCAGAAAATCGTCGTCCAGCCGGCGGTAGATCACGTCCACTTTGCGCGGTCCGCGCGTGGTGCGCATGTAGACGTTGTTCTGCTCGACGAACAGGTCCTGGCCTTCGACCAGTTCCACGCCCATCTGCTGCGCCAGGAACGCGTGCTCGAAGTACGCCGAGTTGTACATGCCCGGCGTCAGCACCACCACGGTGGGATCGTCGCCGCCATGCGGCGCGACCTCGCGCAGGTTGTCCAGCAGCAGGTCGGGGTAGTGAGCCACCGGTTCGACCTTGATGCGGCCGAAGGCATCGGGCATGAGCCGCATCGACATCTTGCGGTTTTCCAGCATGTACGACACGCCCGACGGCACGCGCAGGTTG
Source organism: Achromobacter sp. (assembly GCF_032113835.1). GTDB lineage: Bacteria > Pseudomonadota > Gammaproteobacteria > Burkholderiales > Burkholderiaceae_B > Achromobacter. The sequence continues at coordinate 37,061 of NZ_DAMCTG010000021.1, forward strand.
TCCTCCAGCACATAGAACTCGCCCGCGCCCGCCCGCACGATGTCCACGCCGGCGATATGGCAGTAGATGTCCTCGGCCACGTCGACGTCCTGCATCTCGGGGCGGTACTGCGCGTTCAGGAAGACCTGCTCGGCCGGCACGATGCCGGCGCGCACGATGTCGTGACCGTGGTAGATGTCGCGGATGAACAGGTTCAGCGCGCGCACGCGCTGCTTCAGGCCCGCTTCCAGGAGCCGCCATTCGTCGGCGGGGATGATGCGGGGGATCAGGTCGAAAGGGATGAGGCGTTCGGTGCCGGCGGCGTCGCCCGCGACCGAGAACGTGATGCCGACGCGGCGAAAGCTCAGGTCGGCCTCGAGCCGGCGCACGGACATGGCCTCGTCCGACTGCTCGTTGTGCCAGCGCTCGAACGCCTGGTAGTGGGCGCGAATGCGGTTCTCGCCATCGCGCATTTCGTCATAGGCGGATGGACGGGCGGGTCGGTCCTTCATGGCTCCTCCGGTGCAGATGTGTATATCTACAAGCAACCCGCATGCCAGCTTTGCCGGATGCGGCCGCTTTGGAGTCAATATGCGCTGGAGACGGGGGAATTGCCATCCCCACGGCGGACGACGGGGCAATCGGGGACAGGCCGCGCCGCGGCGGGCGCGGAGGTGGTGGCGGGCGCACCACGCTGGTGCGCGCTGGCGAAGCTGCCGGTGCGTCAGGCTGGTGCGTCAGTTCATCCGATACGAATGCAGCACCGATCCGCCCGTCCTGCCTTCCTCGAGCGGCGCATGCGGCACCCAGCCGTCCTGGGTCAGCACCGCGTCCAGCCGGACATCGTGTGCGGCGGGGACGTATCCCGGATCCAGCTCGCCGCTGCTCCAGGCGATACCGATGGCGGTGAAGGCGTGGCCGCGTTCGCGCAGGGCGGCCAGCGTGCGATCGTAATAGCCGCCGCCATAGCCCAGGCGGTCGCCCTGTTCGGTGTAACCGAGGGTGGGCACCAGGACCACGTCGGGCAGCAGTTCGGGGCCGGCCACGGGCTCCTGGATGCCATAGGGGCCGGCGCGCAGCTCGGCCTCGGGTGTCCAGGGCAGGAACGCCAGCGGCGCATTGCGCTCGCGCACCACGGGCAGGGCGACGGTCATGCCGGCCTCGGTCCATTGCGTCAGCAGGGGGCGCAGATCGGGCTCGTCGGCCATGGGCCAGAACGCGGCGACGGTCGTGGGGGCCGGATTGCCCGCCTGCACGGCCTGGTCGCGGGCCACGTTCAGCCACGTGAACAGGCGTGCGCGCATGAGCAAAGCGCCTCGGCTGCGCTGGTCTTCCGGCAGATCGGCGCGCAATTTTCGCAATCGCGTGCGCTCCTGGACTGCGGTATCCTCTTGAGTATTTTGCGTAGTCATGCTGTGGCTGTAACCGGGGGGTTGAAGATGAAGGCAAACATGCTGAAGACGAACTTGCGTAGGCTCAGCATGCGGGTGCGTCGAGAGACAGGCGCCCAGCAGCCCCCACGGTATCAGAAATCCTCGTCGCAAGCCGCCGGCGCCCGCTCCGGGCTGCACCGCGGGTTGGTCCGCTTTCTCCCGCTGGTGGCGCTGGTCACCGCAGCCTGTGCGCCCGTCGATGCGCAGCAGCGCAGCGCCGCCGTCAATCCTCAGCCCCAGCCCGCCGTGCAGGCCGCCCAGCCGATGATCGCGGTGCCGCCCGTGGCGCTGGCGGGCCTGCCGCCCACCGCCGAAACCCCCGCGCTGGCCGCCGTGGTCGCCGCCCGCGAGGCGATGAGCCGCAAGCAGTGGTCCGTCCTGGGTGTGCTTGTGCCGCAAGCCAAGGGCGATCCGCTGGGCATGTACCCCGAGTACTGGCTGCTGCGCTACCAGCTCTGGACGCCGCCCGCCTCGGGCCGGCCCGTCGCGGCCCTGCAGCAGTTCATCAACAGCAATGGCGACGCCTATCTGGCCGACCGCCTGCGCGGCGACTGGCTGCTGGCCGCCGCCCGCAGCGGCGACTTCGAAACCGTGCGCAAGCTGGCGCCCGTGAAGAACAGCAACGCGCAGATCGAGTGCGCGATCCTGGACGGCAAGCACATGACCGGGCAGCGCGCCACCGCCGCGCAGGCCATGGCCGTCTTCGCGCCCGGCAGCGCGTGCTGGGCGTTGTACGACCAGCTCGTGGCCGACGGCATCCTGGGCTGGGAGCAGCTCGAACCCCAGTTGCGGGACGCCATCGAGGCCAACAAGACCACCGACGCGCGCAAGTTCGTGCAGTACATGTTCGAACCGCGCGACGTGAAAACCTACGACGTCCTGATGAAGGACCCCATGAAGTGGCTCACGCGGCAGGACCGCATGCCGGTGGGCCGCAACGAAAAGGAACTGGTCACGATCGCGCTGGCCCGCCTGGCGCGTTCCGATGTCAGCGTCGCCGATTCCTATCTGCGCCGCGAATGGGCCAAGTCGATGTCCAAGCAGAACCTGGCCTGGGTGCGGGGGCAGTACGCGCTGGCCGCCGCGCTGGGCTTGGACAGCCGGGCCAACGACTGGTACCGCGAGGCCGGCCACATCCGCATGACGGAATACAACGCCGCCTGGAAGGTGCGCGCGGCGCTGCGCCAGCCCAAGATCGACTGGAAGTGGGTCATCGAATCCATCGACGAGATGCCGGCCTCGCAGCAGGCCGAGACCGCGTGGGTGTACTGGAAGGCCCGCGGCCAAGCCGCGCAGGGCCACAAGGAAAAGGCCCAGGCCGCCTATGCCAGCATCGCCGACCGCTTCGATTTCTACGGCCAGCTCGCGGCCGAAGAACTGGGCCGGCGCATCAACGTGCCGCCGCGTCCGGCGCCCATCAGCGACCGCGAGATCGCCGCGGCCCGCGCCAATCCCGGCCTGCAGCGCGCCGTGCTGCTGTTCCGCCTGGGCTGGCGTGCCGAGGCCGTGCCGGAATGGAACTTCACGCTGCGCGGCATGAACGACCGCCAGCTCATGGCCGCCGCCGAACTGGCCCGCGCCGAGAACATCTACGACCGCGTGGTCAACACGTCGGACCGCACCGAGAAGGAATTCGACTTCAGCCAGCGCTTCATCGCGCCGTTCGAGGGCCGCGTCACTGCCAAGGCCAACGCCATCGCGCTGGATCCGGCGTGGGTGTACGGGCTGATCCGCCAGGAATCGCGCTTCATCATGGATGCGCGTTCGCACGTGGGCGCGTCGGGCCTGATGCAGCTCATGCCCGCCACGGCCAAGTGGGTCGCCGGCAAGATCGGCATGAGCGACTTCACGCCGGGCAGCGTCAACGATTTCGACACCAACACCGAACTGGGCACCAACTACCTGAACATCGTGCTGCGCGACCTGAACGGTTCGCAGATGCTGGCCAGCGCGGGCTACAACGCCGGGCCCGGCCGGCCCCGCAACTGGCGCTCGACGTTCACGCATCCGGTCGAAGGCGCCATCTTTGCCGAGACCATTCCGTTCACCGAAACGCGCACGTACGTCAAGAACGTGATGTCCAACGCCACGTACTACGCGGCGATGTTCACCGGTCAGCCGCAATCGCTGAAGGAACGCCTGGGCAACATCGTGCCGGCGGGCACTGAAACCGCCGCGGCGCAATGACGCGCGATCCGGCCACCGACGGCCTGCGCGCCTATATCGTCGGCGGCGCCGTGCGCGATGCGCTGCTGGGCCTGCGGCCTGGGGATCACGATTGGGTCGTCGTGGGGGCCACCCCCGAAGACATGACGCGCCGCGGCTTCATTCCGGTCGGGGGCGATTTCCCCGTCTTTCTGCATCCGCGCACGAAAGAGGAATATGCGCTGGCGCGCACCGAACGCAAGTCCGGGCGCGGCTACAAGGGCTTCACCTTTTATACGGGCACCGACGTCACGCTGGAAGAAGACCTGCGCCGCCGCGACCTCACGGTCAACGCGATTGCGCAGGACGAAGACGGCAAGCTCGTGGACCCGCTGAACGGCGAGCAAGACCTGCGCGCCCGCGTCTTCCGGCATGTGGGCGAGGCGTTCGAGGAAGATCCCGTGCGCATCCTGCGGCTGGGCCGCTTTGCGGCGCGCTTTGGCGATTTCAGCGTGGCGCCGGAAACGATGGAACTGTGCCGCCGCATGGTGGCGGCCGGCGAGGCCGATGCGCTGGTGGCCGAGCGTGTCTGGAAGGAACTGTCGCGCGGCCTGATGGCGAAAACGCCGTCGCGCATGCTGGGCGTGCTTGCCGAATCTGGCGCGCTGGCGCGCGTGATGCCCGAATTGCAGGGGGTGGAGGAAGTCGGCCCGCAGGTGGATCGCGCCGCGGAGCAGGGGCTGCCGCTGACCAGCCGCTACGCCCTGATGTGCCGCCTGACGCCCGAGCGCGAGGCGCTGGGCCGCCGGATGCGCGTGCCGACCGAATGCAACGACTATGCGCGCCTGCTGCCGGACGTGCTCGATGCATTGGACGCGCTGGACGCCATGCCGGACGGCCCGGACGGCGCCAATGCGCAACTTGTGCTGATGGAGCGCGCCGACGCCCTGCGCAAGCCTGAACGCTTCTTTGAACTGCTGGATGCCGCGGCCGTGTTGCGCGCGGTGGATATGCCCGCCTGGCAGGAACGGGTGGCGGCGGTGCGCGGCGTGGACGCGGGCGCCATCGCCAAGGCGTGCGCGGGCGAGCCGGCGCGCATCAAGGAAAGCGTGCGTCAGGCGCGACTGGCGCGATTGGTGGATCTGCAGGCGGGCTGATCCGGCCGGCCGTTGCGGCGCTTGCCGCAGTTTCCCATCGCAGCCGCTTGCTGCAGTTCCTCGCCGCAGCTGCTTGCTACAGATACGCGTCGCAGCTGCTCAGCGCAATTGCTCGCTCTTCGTCGCTTACAGCTTGCCCAGCCGGTCGCCGCGCGAGAACCCGGACAACGGCGCCGTCATGCCGCGGCCGATGGCCAGCACCTTGAACAACTCGCCCATCTCGGCCTCCGACAGCAGCTTCTGCACGGGCGCCACGGCTTGCGCGTAGGCCTGGGCATCGGACGGGTCCAGCCCGGCCAGCAGATCCATCAATCCGGCGTTCATCAGAAAGCGGGCCTGCGACGTGTAGCCCAGCACCTGCATCCCAGCCTCAAGTGCGGCTTCCGCCATCGCGGTGAAATCCACGTGCGCGGTGATGTCCTGCAGGCCCGGCGCGGTGAAGGGGTCGCCATGCGCATGGTGGCGCAGGTGACACATCAGCGTGCCGCCGGCGCGCTGGGGATGGTAGTACTCGCTGCGCGGAAAGCCGTAGTCCACCAGCAAAGCCGCGCCGCGCTCGAGCCAGTTGCCCATCGCCGCGATCCACGCCTCGCCCTGCAGATTGATTTCAGACACATAGCCCGGCAGCGCGGGCATGCGAGCCGCAACGGCGGCAGCCAGGGCCGCCGGCGCCGGCCGATCTTCCCACGTGAATCCGCCGTCCGCATCCACGGCCACGCCGCGTTCCTGCACCTGACCCGCATCGCTCCAGGCAAAAAGCGACACCGGCATCGCGTCCAGCACCTCGTTGGCCAACACGCAGCCCGAAAATGCGTTGGGCAGCGCATCCAACCATTGCACCCGGTCGCCGAAGGCGGCCAGCCTTTCAGCCTGGCGGGCGCGCAGGTCCGCCGACACCTCCAGGATCAGGTAGCGCGTGCCGGCCAGGCCCAGCGAATCCAGTTCGCGCAGCACGCCTTCGGCCAGCGCGCCGGTGCCGGCGCCGAACTCCAGCACGGTGTGCGTGTCCGTCTGGCGCAGCACTTCGGCTGCCTGGCGCGCGAGCGTGCGCGCAAACAGCGGCGTGAGCTGTGGCGCGGTCACGAAGTCGCCGGCCGGCGTCTTGCCGCCGTCGTCCGCATCGGCCAGCTTGACGTTGCCCGCCGCGTAATAGCCCAGCCCGGGGGCATACAGGGCTTCCGCCATCCAGTGATCGAACGGCAGCCAGCCGCCGTTGGACGCAATCGCGGCGCGCAGATGCGCGGCAGCGGCGCCGCTGTGTTCGAGCGCGGCGGGGGAAAGCGGGGGGAGATTGGCGGGAGCGGGGCGTTGCATGGGCGCAGGAAACGTGGGCAAAACGGCATTGTCCCAAAAAAGCCTCCGCCCTGAACTGGCGGGAGAATTTTGTCGGAACCGGCGCCATGCATTTCTCGACGGTGTCAGACACCCATGCTGCGCCGAGGCAGCATGGACGGCGTCTCCGTAGGGTGTCAGACACCTAGATTTGCGGCAACGCGGCCAGGTGTCAGACACCCCTAAGAATCGGCCAGGTGTCAGACATCCCTAAGAATCGATCAGGTGTCTGACATCCCTAAGAATCGGTCAGGTGTCTGACACCCCTAAGAATCGACCGTCAATGAGATAAGGTGCTGCGGGGTGTCTGACACCGGGTTCAGAAGCGAAACCGCGCCGACATAAAAAAAACCCCGAGGCATGGCCGCGGGGCTTTTCGAATCAGACGCGAGGATCAGCCGCGGCGATCGTTCGACTTGCCGAAGCGCTTGGCGGGGGCGCCAGGACGCTTGTCGAACGAGGGCTTGCCACGGAAACCGCCTTCGGGACGGTCACCGCCGCGGAAGCCGCCTTCGCGCTGCGGACGGTCACCGAAGCTGGGACGGTCGCCAAAGCTGGGACGCGCATCGCGGTCGCCACCACGGAAGCCGCCTTCACGCGGGGCGCGCTCGCTGAACGGGCGGGCATCGCGCTGCGGACGGTCGCCATAGCTGGGACGGTCGCCGAAGCTGGGACGCGAATCGCGGTCGCCGCCACGGAAGCCGCCTTCACGCTGGGGGCGGTCGCCGAAGGGACGGTTGCCCTGGTAGCCGCCTTCGCGCTGGGGACGATCACCGAAGCTGGGACGGTCGCCGAAGGAACGCTGCGGGCGGTCGCCAAACGGACGATCTTCGAACGAACGGTTGCCTTGGTAGCCGCCGTCGCGCGGCTTGAACTCGCCACGCGGGCCGCCGAACGAACGGCCTTCACGGGGCGCGCCATCACGCGGTGCGCCGTCGCGGTTGCCGGCATAGCCGCCCGAATGGCGCGAGCCGCCGAAACCGCCGGGACGCTTGCCGAAAGGCTTGCCATACGGCTTGCCACCACCGCCGCCGCCCGTGGACGGACGCGGGGTGCGCTTCGGTTCCAGGCCGGCGATCACTTCAGGGGTGATGGACTGGCCGATGTAGTGCTCGATGCGGCGGACCTTGTGGCGCTCGGAGTGCGTCGCCAGCGTGAAGGCCAGACCGTTGCGGCCGGCGCGGCCCGTGCGGCCGATGCGGTGCACGTAGTCTTCGGCCTGCATCGGCAGGTCGAAGTTGACGGCGTGGCTGATGCCTTGCACGTCGATGCCACGGGCGGCCACGTCGGTGGCGACCAGGATGCGCAGCTGGCCGCGCTGCAGTTGCGACAGCGTGCGGGTGCGTTGGCGCTGGTTCATGTCGCCGTGCAGGGCGGCGGCGGCAAAGCCTTGGTCGGCCAGGCGGTCGGCCAGGTCGTCCGCGCCGCGCTTGGTCGACGTGAAGACGATGGCCTGATCCAGCGAGGCGTCGCGCAGCACGTGATCCAGCAGTTGCATCTTGTGGCTGGCATCGTCCGCGTACAGCAGGCTTTGCGTGATGTTGGTGTGCTTTTCCTTGGCGCCGGCGATCTCGATGCGCTGCGGCTCGCGCATCATGCGCGAGGCCAGCTTGGCGACGGTGCCGTCCAGCGTGGCCGAGAACAGCAGCGTCTGGCGGTCTTCAGGCAGACGCTCGACGATGGTCTCGATATCTTCAATGAAGCCCATGTCCAGCATGCGGTCGGCTTCGTCCAGCACCAGCGTGTGCACGGTGTTCAGCTTGACGCGGCCGGATTGCAGGTGGTCGATCAGGCGGCCGGGGGTGGCGACCAGCACGTCAACGCGGCGCGACAGCGCCTTCAGTTGCGCGCCGTAGGGCATGCCGCCCACGACGGTCGCGGTGCGCAGGTCGGCCAGCTTGCGGCCGTAGGTGCCGGTGGCTTCCGTGACTTGCAGGGCCAGTTCGCGGGTCGGGGTCAGCACCAGCACTTGCACGCCGACGCCCTTGTTGGCGGGCATCTGGGCGATACGGTGCAGGGCGGGCAGCATGAAGGCGGCGGTCTTGCCGCTGCCGGTCTGCGAGGACACCATCAGATCATGGCCGGCCAATGCTTGCGGAATGGCGGCGGCTTGAACGGAGGTGGGGGTGGTGAAGCCAGCTTCTTGAACGGCCGACAAAAGGGCGGGCGCGAGACCCAGGGTATCGAAAGACATTACTTTCCCTTGCCGCAATCAATGCGACGCAGTGCTTGGTCGGGCCAGGGGATTAGGCGGCCGGATCCAGGCGACGGTTGATGGAGCATCGTGCCGACCGGATCAACCATGCGCGTGGCGCGTTCTCTTGTACTGATGGAACGCAGGGCGAAAGGAAAGGGGTCAGGAATCGATGATAGTTCGGCATGAGGCCGGGGATAGGCTTCCCGGCAGTCTGCAAAAAATTCCGCTAAATCAAGGCGGTAAATGCCGAACTCGTTTTGTGCAGTGCGGCGATCATAACCTGAATTCGCTCTGCAATGGAATTATTTTTTTGTCCAGCCCCCAATCAATAGGGTTTTTCCCTTGGTTTTGCAGCCAGGTGTTGGTGGCCCGGAAATGGCCGCATCCGAGGAACGGCACGGGCGGGCGCCGGGCGGACAGCGGAGACGGATGATTGGACATCAGGACAAGGTGGCCACTGTCGGGCGGAAGCAACAGACGCTTGGCCTGCGCGTGGGCGCCCCACAGCATGAAGACCTTCGGCGAGGGGTCGCGCGCAACGTGCGCGATCAGGGCACCCGTCACCGTTTCCCAGCCGCGCTTGGCGTGCGAGGCGGGCTGGCCGTCTTCGACCGTGAGCGCCGTGTTGAGCAGCAGCACGCCTTGGTCGGCCCAGGGGCTCAGGTCGTTGCCTGCCGGGACGCTCAGGTCCGGGTAGTCGCGCGCAATTTCGTTGAAGATGTTGCGCAGGCTGGGCGGACGCTTGCAGTCGTCAGGCACCGAAAACGCCAGGCCTTGCGCCTGACCGGGACCGTGGTAGGGATCCTGGCCCAGGATCACGACGCGCACGTCCGACGGCGCCAGGCCATGCAGCGCACGAAAGGGTGTGGCGGGATACACCACGGCGCCTTGCGCGAGGCGCGCTTCCACATGCGCGGTGGCGGCGGCCAGCGCGGCGGCGACAGCGGGGTCGGCGGACAGGGCGGCCTGCCAGGCGGCGGGCAGTTGCGCGGCCTGGGCGGCCAGGGCGTTGGGCGTAAGGCGGTTGTCGATCGGCATGGGCGCGATTTTGGCACACCGGCCCATCAGCCGGATCGGACCGTCAGCGCGTTCAGACCGGCCATCCGGATTGCCGATGCGCCGAATCCCAGAACATCCATTCGAGCTGTGCGGCATGGGTGTACGCCTGGTGCATCGCGGCCAGCGTCTGCGGCGAAGCCGTTTCCGCCGTGCGGTCCACGCTGGCGATCACGGCGCGGACCAGCGCGTGGAAATCGTCGCCGGCGTAGGTGTCGATCCACGCCGCATACGGATTGGGCCGCACGGCGCGCGCGTGGATGTCGCGTCCGATCTCGGCGTAGATCCAGAAGCAGGGCAGCAGGGCCGCCAGGACTACGGGATAGGGCGCGCTCCAGGCGGTGGCGATCAAATAGCTGGTGTAGTGATGGCTCGCCGGCGTCAGCGGCGTGGCTTCGAAGGTGGCGGTGTCGATGCCGAACTGCTGCATGAAGCCCGCATGCAGGCTGCGCTCGGCGACGACGGCGCCCTTGGCGGCCTCGGCAAACTGCACCACGCCGTCGGCATCGTCGGCCTTGGCGGCGGCGATGGCGAGCGCCCGTCCGAACGCCACCAGATAGTGCGCGTCCTGGATCATGTAGTGCTTGAACGCGTCCTCGGCAAGCTGGCCGCTGGCCAGTTCGCGGTTGAACGGCATGTCGCGCGTTTTTTCATAGAGCGCGGCGTTGCGGGTCCAGGCGTCGGAGCTGAAAGACATGGGATTCCTCTGGGGCAAGGCTTTGGCGCGCGGGGATGCGCGCCATCAGCGGGGCATAAGGGTGATAAGGCGAGAGCGCAGGCGGATCGCGGAATGGGGGCCGGTTTGATCAGGCCGCGCGCTTGCGGTGATGACGGGCGTAGTCGAAAAGCGCGTCGCGCAGCACCACTGCCTGGTTGTGCTCGGTATTGCGCGCCCCAAAGAGCAGGGTGAGGGGACGGTCGCCCGCGGCTTCCAGTAAAGCCGCCATGCGCGCCTGCTGTTCTGGCGTGGCAAGTTCAGCCAGATACTTGGCGCGGAAGTCGTCCCAGCGGTCCTCAATGTGGCTGAACCACTTGCACAGTTCGGCGCTGGGGGCGATATCGCGGGCCCATTCGTCCAGGCCCAGGTCTGCGCGGCGCAGCCCGCGCGGCCACATGCGGTCCACCAGGGCAAGGTAGTGACCTTCCGGACCGGTGCCTTCATAGACACGCTGCACGACGATGCTGGACGATTTCATGCCGGCTCCTGCGACTGAGTGTGCGGCCAGTCTACTGCACCCCTGGCGCGCGCAGGATCCGTGCGCGCCGGCGGCTTGATGTCGCGCACAGGCTCAGGCGCAACGAGAAGTGTGCCGCATGGACGACACTCTGGTTTCGCAGCGCGAACCTGAATAGTAGCTGAACGGATAGAATATGCGCCGATATTCCAGCGAACAGCGCTCAACGTCGGGGGAAGCTGCGCTATCTGCGCTTTATGCACACTAAGTAGTCCGTCGACAAGCTTGTCGCGCCGACGGGTTCTGGATTACATTCTCTTAATCTCTATGTAACAACCCTATTGCAGGCCGACTTCGTCGGCTTTTTTTGAACCCACGATCCTGTCGTGGCTTCGCCAGGCCGCCTGGCGCCCCTCGCCGTCATGCCGTCACGCCATTCTTCAGTCCTGCTTCCCTTGCCCGGCATCGCCGCCATCCTTTGCCGCCGTAAAGGCATTGCGCAAGGTGCGTCTTCTTGTCTGCACCGCCGCCCATGCTGAATTCCGCCGATCAGTCCGCTAGCCAGCCCGGGACGGGCCGCCGCCTGCGCATCCTGCACACGGAAGCCGCCACGGCCTTCGGGGGCCAGGAATTCTGCATCTTCAAAGAGATGGTTGCCATGCGCGAGCGCGGCCATCACCTTGAAGCCGTCTGCCAGCCGCACGCCGAGCTGGCGCAGCGGCTGCGCGACGCGGGGTTTACCGTGCACACGGTGAAGATGGGCGGGGCGCTCAATTTCATGCGCGCCGTGGCGTTCGTGCGACGCGTGGCGGCGCGCGGCCGTTTCGACGTCGTCAATACGCACAGCCGCAGCGACACGGTTCGCGCCGCGATGGGCGCGCGCCTTGCGGGCACGCCGCTCATCGTGCGCACCCGTCACCTGGCCAAGCCGATCAATTCGCTGTACGCCTACACCTGGCTGGCGCACCGCGTCATCGCCGTGAGCAAACACGTGCACCGCCAATTGCTGGATCGTGGCGCGTCGCCCTCGTCCATCGCCATCGTCCACTCCCCGATCGTGGTACCCGAATACGACAGCCAGCGCAGTGTCCGGCAAGAACTCGGTCTGCCTGACGACGCGCTCGTGGTGGGTTGCGTGGCGGTCATGCGCGCGGAAAAGGGCCATGCGGACCTGATCGACGCCTTTCACCGCGTCCTGACTGCGTTTCCCCAGGCCCATCTGGTGCTCGCCGGGGACGGCATGCCGGTGTTCGAGCGCCTGAAGGCGCAGGTGGCGGCGCTGGGCATCGAATCCCGCGTGCACTTTCTGGGCCGGCGGAACGACATCGGCAACGTGTTGCAGGCGTTCGACGTATTCGCCCTGCCAACCCACCGTGAAGCCTTTGGCACCGCGTTCGTCGAGGCCGCCGCCATGGGCGTGCCCGTGATCGGCACCGACGTGGGCGGCGTGCCCGAAACCATGCAGGCCGGGGTCACCGGTTTGCTGGTGCCGCCGCAGGACCCCGCGGCGTTGGCCGCCGCGCTGGAAAGCCTGCTGGGCGATCCGGAACGCCGCCGCCGCATGGGCGAGGCGGGGCGTGATCTCATTCGCGGCCAGGGACTTTTCAGCGTCGGCCGCGCGGCGCAACTGGTCGAAGCGGCTTACGTGCGCTGGCTGGGAGAACGGCGTGGGCCGGCCTCCGAGACATCCCGCGATTCAGTGCCATAACAACGCGTTCATGGCTTCGGCCAGCCGGTCCCGGTAGCGGGGCAGCAGGGCTTGCACCTGCTCCTGCCGGTCCTTCCAGGAATCGGGCTCGGCGCCCCGCGCGATGCGTGGCGCCGCCCAGATCGGATCCGGAAAATGCCGGTCGCCGCGCCAGCGCGGGATCACATGCCAATGCAGGTGCGGCACCATGTTGCCCAGCGACGCCAGGTTGATCTTGTCCGGCGTCAGAATCGCCTGCTGCGTTTCCTCCACCACATACACCGCCCGCATCAGCAGGTCGCGACCGTGCGTCGACAGGCTGGTCATCTCGGCCAGGTGGCCGTTCCAGATCACGCGCGTGAAGCCCGGATAGTCGGCATCGTCGACCTCGATGATGCGCAGGTGCGGTCCGCGCCACAGCAGCGTCCCGCCGTCTTCCTGGCACAGCGGACAGTTGGGATCGCGCGCGCTCAAGCCATCACCTTGCGGTACTGGATGAAGCCGGAACGGTCGGCAATGCGGTCGTAGAGCTGCATGGCGGTCGCGTTGGTTTCGTGCGTGAGCCAATAGACGCGGGCGCAGTTGGCCGCGGCGGCTTCGGCGTAGACGTGTTCGATCAGCTTGCGGCCCGCGCCCGTGCCGCGCGTGTCCTGGTCCACATAGAGATCCTGCAGGTAGCAGTAGTCGCCGGCGGTCCAGGTGGAACGATGGAAGATCCAGTGCACCATGCCGACGGCGCGGCCGCTTTCATAGGCCAGCGCCGCGTGCATGGGCTCGGCGGGGTCCAGAAAGCGCGCCCAGGTGTTGCGGGTGACGGCGTCGTCGATGCTGACGCGGTAGAAGTCCTGGTAGCCCTTCCACAGCGGCAACCAGGCGTCGAAGTCGGCGGCGACGATGGAACGGATTTCTGCGGTACTCATGGCGCAAGGCCTCCTGGGGGTCTTCAGAGTTGGGTTTCCATGGCGTCGACGATATGCCGCAGCACCTGCAGGCGAGCGTAACGCTTGTCGTTGGCCGACACCAGATGCCACGGCGCGTGGGCCACGTCGGTCCGCGTCATCATCTCGTTGGCCGCCGCCGCGTATTCGTTCCACTTGTCGCGGTTGCGCCAGTCGTCGGGCGTGATCTTGAAATTCTTGAACGGCGATTTCTCGCGTTCGCGGAAACGCTTGAGCTGCTCGTCGGGCGTGACGGCCAGCCAGAACTTCAGCACCAGCGCGCCGCTGGCGGCAAGCTGTTCCTCGAAGTCGTTGATTTCGGCGTACGCGCGGCGCCACCGGGCGGGCGGTGTCAGCTTTTCGACGCGCTCGACGAGCACGCGGCCGTACCACGAGCGGTCGAAGATGCCGATGCGGCCGTGGCTCGGAATGCAGCGCCAGAAGCGCCACAGATAAGGCCGGGCCAGTTCCTCTGTCGTGGGGGCGGATATGGGGGTGATGTCGACCTGCCGGATGTCCAGCGCGTGCGTGACGCGGCGGATGGCGCCACCCTTGCCTGCGGCGTCCTGGCCTTCGAACACCAGGATCAACGAGCGATTCCTGAACTTGTCGGAGCGGGCGGCGCGCGCTAGCCGGCCTTGCAGCAGGCCGAGTTCGGATTCGTAGTCTTCCTTGTCCACCTTGGCGTCGTAGTCCAGCTTGCCCAGTCTGTCCACGATGCGAGTCTTGCTGGAATGCGCCACAAAAGCGGGCGGCAGGCGCGGCACGCCGCGCCGGCGCAGGGCGCCGAGCACCGCCTCGGCGGTGCGGGCGGCGCGCATGTTTTCATCGGCGCTGGGGATCACCACCCACGGCGCATGGCCGCAGTCGGTGTGGTTGAGGACGACGTGGGCGCCGGCCCGGATGCGGTCGAACCGCTTGTTGACCTTCATGTCGACCGGGCTGACCTGCCAGGCCGTATCGGGGTTGGCCAGGAGGCGCTGCGCCCGCGTCTTCTGTGCCTTGGCGGACAGGTGAAACCACAGTTTGACGATCTGCACGCCTTCGGCGGCCAGCATGGTCTCAAAGCGCATGATGGCGGCCGAGTGCGCCTCGATTGCGTCCGCGTTGGGCTTCTTGCGCACGGCTTCGATCAACAGCGGCACATACCAGGAACCGAACACGATGCCCGTGCTGCCCTTGGGCGGCAGGTCGCGCCAGTAGCGCCACAACGGCGGGCGCTCGAGCTCGTCGCCTTCGCGCGGGCCGTAGGCCAGCGTGCGGATGTGACGTGGATCCATCCATTCGTTCAGCAGGTTGATCGTGGCGCCCTTGCCGGCGCCGTCGATGCCAGCCACGACGATAAGCAGCGTCTTGTCGGCCTGCCGCAGCCGCTCGTACTGCGCATTGAGCAGCGCGACCCGCAGCCGCGCTTCGAGCGCCTTGAATTCGTCTTTGGACAGAGTGGGGTCGGCTTCGGCTTCGGCAAACATGGATACGTCGGATCGGGTGGCTGCGATCGGGCGATCTTGCGGGATAAGGCCGCGCGGCGCAAGTGCGCCGCGGCCGGGCGTCAGAGCGCGTTGACGGGAATCTTGAGATAGCGCACGCCGTTGTCCTCGGGCGGCGGAAAATGACCGGCGCGGATATTCACCTGGATCGCCGGCAGGATCAGCGTGGGCATCGACAGCGTCGCATCGCGCCGCGTGCGCATGGCGACGAATTCGTCTTCGGTAATGCCGTCGCGCACGTGGATGTTGCCGCGGCGCTGGTCGGCCACGGTGGTTTGCCAGGTGGCCTCGCGGCCTGCGGGCGGATAGTCGTGGCACATGAAAAGCCGCGTGTCGTCAGGCAGGCTCAGCAGGCGCCGGATCGACTGGTACAGCAGATGCGCGTCGCCACCGGGAAAATCGCAGCGCGCCGTGCCCACGTCCGGCATGAAGAGCGTATCGCCCACGAACGCCGCATCGCCGATCAGGTACGCCATGTCGGCCGGCGTATGGCCAGGCACATGGATGGCCGTGGCGGTCAGCGCACCGATCTGAAAGGTCTCGCCGTCGGCGAACAGATGGCCGAACTGCGAGCCGTCGAGCTGGAATTCCGGCTCCAGGTTCAGGATGGTCTTGAAGACGCCCTGCACGGTGCGGATGCTCTGGCCGATGGCGATGACGCCGCCGAGCTGGCGCTGCAGATACGGAGCGGCCGACAGATGATCGGCATGGGCATGGGTTTCCAGCAGCCAGACCGTCCGCAGTCCGCGCTCGCGCACGTAATTGGCCACGAGATCGGCGCTGGCGGTGCTGCTGCGGCCGGACTTGGGATCGTAGTCCAGCACCGAATCGATGATGGCGCACGCGCCGCCCGGCGCGGGCTCGTGGACGACGTAGGTAATGGTCGCGGTGGCGGAGTCGAAGAAGGCCTGGATGTGCGGGTTCATGGGGGCTCGCGTGAAGGCCGCGCGGGCGGCCTGATCAGGTCGATTTACGAAAATAAATAATATTTGCGCATAGTTTATTCATAAATATAATGACGCCGCTATCCCCCACGTGTCCGACACCCAGTCATGAACGCTCCACTTACCGATTGCGAAGTTGCCGTCCTGCGCCAGTCCGCCACACAGGCCTGCGCACTGCTCAAGGCGTTGGCCAATGAAGACCGCTTGCTGCTCTTGTGCCAGCTGGTCCAGAATGAACGCAACGTCGGCGAGCTGGAATCGCTGACCGGCATCCGCCAGCCGACGCTGTCGCAACAGCTTGGCGTGCTGCGCGACGAAGGTCTGGTCGCGACGCGGCGCGAGGGTAAATACGTCTATTACCAGATGGCCAGCTTCGAGGTCAGCCAGGTGATGAAAACGCTATCCAGTTTGTACTGCGGACGCGCCATGGAGTCACTCAAGTGAACGTGGACTGGTCCGCCTTCACCCCGGCCGCCGGCACGGCGGGCGGCCTGCTCATCGGCGCCGGCGCGGTGCTGCTGATGCTCGGCGCGGGGCGCATCGCGGGCATCAGCGGCATCGTGGGCGGGTTGCTTGCGCCCGAGCGCGGCGGGGGCTGGCGCATCGCATTCCTGCTGGGGCTGTGCGCCGCGCCCTGGCTGTTCCGACTTTTTTCCGAGCTGCCTTCCATCACGGTCGAGGCCAGCACGCCGCGCCTCATCGTCGCCGGCCTGCTGGTCGGCATCGGCACGCGCTACGCGTCCGGATGCACCAGCGGACACGGCGTGTGCGGTCTGTCGCGCGGATCGCGCCGGTCGCTCGCCGCCACCCTGATCTTCATGACTGCAGGTTTCATTACTGTCTACGTGCTGCGGCACGTGGCGAGCGTCTGACCATGGCCGCGCTCTACGCCTTCGCCGCCGGGCTCGTCTTCGGATTGGGCCTGCTCATATCGGGCTTGGCGGACCCGGCGCGCGTGCTGGGCTTCCTGGATCTGGCCGGGCTGTGGAATCCCACGCTGGCATTCGTGATGGGCGGCGCCGTGCTGGCGACCAGCATCGGCTATGCGCTGGTGCGGCGGCGCCGGGCCAGCCTGTCCGGCGAGCCCATGCGCTGGCCGCAAGCCAGCCGGCTCGACGCACGGCTGGCCGCG
Organism: Achromobacter sp.; assembly: GCF_032113835.1. Classification (GTDB taxonomy): domain Bacteria; phylum Pseudomonadota; class Gammaproteobacteria; order Burkholderiales; family Burkholderiaceae_B; genus Achromobacter. The sequence goes on from NZ_DAMCTG010000021.1 coordinate 53,726, forward strand.
GGCAGCCTGGCGTTCGGCGTGGGCTGGGGTCTGGCGGGCTTCTGCCCCGGACCCGCGCTGGTCGCGGCAGCAGCCGGCATCGGCGACGCGGCGGTGTTCGCGGGGGCGATGATCGCCGGCATGGGCATCCATGCCTTCATCACGCGGGCCCCGCGCCGCGAGGACAGCGCCACCGGCCCGCGCGCCTAGCTGCAGGCTTGCCGGCGAGGTTGATTGCCTATTCGTACGTCCGGATGTCGTCGATGACCTTGCCGTCGTTCGGCAGGCCGCCCTCGGCCACCCATTCGACATCGGCCCGCAGCTTCGTCACATCGCGCGCCGAATCGGCAATGCGGCGGGCCAGCTCGTCGTTCTGTTCGCGCGACTCCACCTTCAGCACCATCCGGTCCGACCCGGTGCTGCCGCTGATGACAAGCCGCGCGCGCAGGATCTCCGGATGCCGCCGCGCCACGTCCGCCACCTGCGACGGATGCACGAACATGCCGCGCACCTTGGTGGTCTGGTCGGCGCGCCCCATCCAGCCCTTGATGCGCGTGTTGGTGCGCCCGCACGGCGAGAGGCCGGACATCACCGCCGACAGGTCGCCGGTGCCAAAGCGCACCAGCGGGTAATCGGGATTCAGCGTGGTCACCACGACCTCGCCGACTTCGCCTTCCGGCACGGGCTCGCCGGTGCCGGGGCGCACGATCTCGACAATGATGTCCTCGCCCACCACCAGCCCTTCGCGGGCAGGCGTCTCGAACGCGATCATGCCCAGGTCGGCGCTGCCGTAGGCCTGGTAGCCGTCGATGCCGCGCGCCGCCAGCCAGTCGCGCAGCGAAGGCGGAAAGGCCTCGCCCGAGACCAGCGCGCGCCGCAGCGAATCGAGCTTTACGCCAAGCTCATCGGACTTTTCAAGAATGATCTTCAGGAAGCTTGGCGTACCCGTATAGCCGCTGGGCGCCAGGTCCTGGATCGCGCGCACCTGCTGCTCGGTCTGCCCGGTGCCGCCGGGAAACACGGTGCAGCCCACGGCGTGGGCGGCCGTTTCCATCATCGAGCCGGCCGGCGTGAAGTGGTACGAAAAGCAGTTGTACGCCAACTCGCCGGCGCGAAAGCCCGCCGCGTACAGGGCGCGTGCGAAGCGCCAGTAATCCGACCGCGCGCTCTCCGGTTCGTAGATCGGCCCGGGCGAAGCGAACACGCGCATCGCTTCGCCCCAGCCGATGGCGGAGAATCCGCCGAAGGCCTTCTCGGCACTGGCGGGCCGCGCGCCGTCGTCGCGGCTGTGCTGCTGGCGTTCCAGCAGTTCATGCTTGCGCAGCACCGGCAGCCGGGCCAGCGCCGCGCGCGAGGTGATCGTGGCGGGGTCCACGCCGCGCAGTTGCTCGGCGATGGCCGGCGCGCGTGCGATGGCCCGCGCAATCGCCCCGGGCAGGGCGGCCATCAGTTCGCGCTCGCGTTGCTCGGGCGCTCGGGTTTCGCGGTCATCGAAAAACTCGGACATGGGATCGCACCTTCTCGTGTGCCGGTTTGCGGCGCCGTTGCCGGCGCCATGCGGCAAGCGCTGGCTTGCCCGCGTCGGGAATCAGGCCAGCCAGCGTTTGCGGCGGCGGTAGAACTTGTTGTCTCGGAAACTCTTGCGTTCGCCGCTGGAAATGCCCAGGTAGAACTCCTTCACGTCCTCGTTCTGCGCCAGATCGGAAGCCGCGCCGTCCATCATCACGCGCCCGTTTTCCAGGATGTAGCCGTAGTCGGCGTAACGCAGCGCGATGTTGGTGTTCTGCTCGGCAAGCAGGAAGCTCACGCGCTCGCGCTGGTTCAGGTCGCGCACGATTTCGAAGATCTCTTCGACGATCTGCGGCGCCAGGCCCATCGACGGCTCGTCCAGCAGAATCATGTTGGGGTTGGCCATCAACGCGCGGCCGATCGCGGTCATCTGCTGCTCGCCGCCCGACGTATACCCGGACTGGCTGGTGCGGCGCTGCTTCAACCGCGGGAAATACTGGTACACGCGTTCCAGCGCGGCCGTGGTGTCGCCCCGGCTCATGCTGCGCGTATAGGCGCCCGTCAGCAGGTTTTCCTCGATGGTGAGGTGGGCGAAACAATGCCGGCCTTCCATCACCTGCACGACGCCGCGTTTGACCAGTTCGGCAGGCGTCAGGCGTTCGATGCGCTGGCCGCGGTACTGGATGTTGCCCTTGGTGACGTCGCCGCGCTCGCCCTTGAGCAGGTTCGAGATGGCGCGCAGCGTCGTGGTCTTCCCCGCGCCGTTCGCGCCCAGCAGCGCCACGATCTTGCCCTCCTGCACCTGCAGGGACACGCCCTTGAGGACCAGGATGACGTGGTTGTAGATCACCTCGATGCCGTTCACATCGAGCAGCACCTGAGGGGCGTCGGCGGCGGCAATATTGGCGTCGTTCATAAACCTTCCTGCAGCGTGGCGGCGGCCGGCCGGAGAGCCGGCCGCCGGTTCATATCAACCTGCGTTGCGCACCCGCGGCGCTAGGACCGCGGGCGCTCCAGAAGCATCACTCGCACTTGCGCGGCGTGATGTTCTTTTCCTTGGCGTACTTGGCCGCCGATTCCTTGACCATCGGGTCCAGGATCGTCTTGTCGGCCTGATACCAGTCGGAGACCACTTTGAACTTGGAACCGTCCCACTGCACGATGCGGGCCCAGTCGTCGCCCTTGTGGTTGGCGCACGAGGTCTTGACCGGACGCATGATCTGGCCAAAGCCCAGCTTGTCGAGCTTTTCCTGCGTCAGGTCCAGGTTCTCGAAGCCCCAGCGCACCTGCTCCGGCGTCAACGCCTTGCCCTTGCCGTACTTTTCTTGCGCGGCGCGGATCGCTTCCACCTGCAGCATCGAGATCATCATGCCGCGCGTGTGGGCGATGGTGCCCAGCGTGGTCTTGCCGGTCTTGTCCGCGCCCTGGCCCTTGTCGTAGACGTACTTCTTCAGATCGTCGTAGACCTTGTCGCTGTCGGCGCCGCTGTTGTGGATGGTGATGGCGTTGTAGCCCTTGGCGACATCGCCCAGGTCCTTGACGTCGCCTTCGGAGCCGGCCCACCAGATCGCGTACATCTTGTCGCGCGGATAACCGCTGGCCTGCGCTTCGCGGATGGCGGTGGGCGTCATGATGCCCGCGCTCCACAGCAGCACGTAGGCCGGGCGCGCCTGGCGGATCTGCAGCCAGGTGGATTTCTGCTCCACGCCGGGGGCCGTCACGGGGTACAGCAGCAGTTCGAAGCCTTCCTTGGCCGCGCGCTTCTGCAGCAGCTGAATCGGCTCCTTGCCGTACGGCGAGTCGTGATAGACCAGGGCGATCTTCTTGCCCTTGAGCTTGTCCATGCCGCCTTCTTTCTTGGCAATGTCCTGGATCATCACGTCGGCGGCGGTCCAGTACGTGCCCAAGAGTGGGAAGTTCCACTCGAACACGCTGCCGTCCACCGACTGCGACAGGCCGTAGCCCATGGTTTCCACGGGCACCTTGTCGATGATCGCCTTGTCGCTGACCGCGAACGTGATGCCGGTGGACTGGGTGTCGAAGCCCGATGCGCCGGTGCCCTTGCCCTTCAGGCGCTCGTAGCATTCCACGCCGCGGTCCGTGGCGTAGGCGGTCTCGCATTCTTCGTACGTGATCTTGACGCCGTTCACGCCGCCATCGCGCTCGTTGACGAGCTTCAGGTAATCCAGCTTGCCGTCGGCCCAGGGAATGCCCAGCGGCGCGAACGATCCCGTGCGATACACCAGCAACGGAACGAACTGCTCTTCGGCCGCCATTGCCGGCGTGGCCACGGCGCCCGCGGCGCCGGCTGCGGCCATCAAGGCTGCCGCCAACTTCAGGTTAAGACGCTTCATCTCCATTTACCTCCTGCGTGGTGCTTGGGTCGGTTAACCCTGGGACACCGGGATTGGCCCGGTCTTGAGCCGGGTATTCGGGGCGGTGGTCCAGCGCGGTCGTGCCGCGCCGGACCCGCGGAAATCAAAACGAAAAACGGTCAGTGCGGGAACGGCCAGATGCGCAGCTTCTCCTTGCCGATGCTCCACAGCCGCGCCAGGCCATGCGGCTCGGCGATCAGGAAAAATACGATCAGCGCACCGAACACCATGTGCTCGATATGGGCTGCGGTGTCCACCGACAGCGGCAGGCCCAGCATGTGCGGGATGTTGGACAGCGCCACCGGCACCAGCACAATGAACGCCGCGCCGAAGAAGCTGCCGATGATCGAACCCAGCCCGCCGATGATGACCATGAACAGCAGCTGGAACGAGCGGCCCAGGTCGAACGCCAGCGGCTCCCACGAACCCAAATGGATGTAGCCCCACAATGCGCCCGCCACGCCGACGATGAACGAACTGACCGCGAACGCCGTCAGCTTGGCGTACATGGGCCGGATGCCGATGACCGATGCCGCCACGTCCATGTCGCGGATCGCCATCCACTGGCGTCCGATGGCGCCACGCACCAGGTTCTTGGCCAGCAGGCTGAAGACGACGACCAGGATCAGCACGAACAGATACTTCTCCATGGCGCTTTGCACCGGCAGTCCGAAGGCCGTGAGCGGCGGCACCGACACGCTGCCCGAGGGCGAATAGTTGGTGAAGAAGGGGATGCGCAGGAACGCCCAGTCCACGAAGAACTGCGCCGCCAGCGTCGCCACCGCCAGATACAGGCCGCGGATGCGCAAACTGGGGATGCCGAAGATCACGCCGACGATGGTGGCAAAGCAGCCACCCAACAGAATCTGCACCACGAGCGGCATGCCGGGAAAGCGCACGCCGAAGTTCCAGGCCGCATACGCACCCACCGCCATGAAGGCGCCCGTGCCCAGCGAGATCTGTCCGCAGTAGCCGACCAGGATGTTCAGGCCCACGGCGGCCAGCGCCAGGATCAGGAACGGAATCAGGATGGCGCGCAGCAGGTAGTCGCTGGCCATTGCCGGCACGGCGATGAACGCCACTGCCATCAGCAGCCAGATGAAGACGCGGTCCTGGCGGATCGGGAAGATCTGCTGGTCAGCGCGATAGCTGGTCTTGAATTGGCCGTTTTCGCGATAGAACATTTTTTATCCTTGGTGAGCCGCGGGCTTAGACGCGGTCGATGATCTTCTCGCCGAACAGTCCTTGCGGACGGAACAGCAGGAACACCAGCGCCAGCACGTAGGCGAACCAGATTTCGATGCCGCCTCCCACAAGCGACCCCAGATAGACCTCGGACAGCTTTTCCCCCACGCCGATGATGAGCCCGCCCAGAATGGCCCCCGGCACCGACGTCAGACCGCCCAGGATCACCACCGGCAGCGCGCGCAGCGCGGCGGTGGACAGCGTGAATTGCACGCCGAACTTCGATCCCCAGATGATTCCCGCCACCAGCGCCACCAGCCCGGCCACGCTCCACACGATCACCCAGATGCGGTTGAGCGGAATGCCGATCGACTGCGCGGCCTGGTGGTCGTCGGCCACGGCCCGCAGCGCGCGGCCGGTCGAGGTGTACTGGAAGAACAGCGCCAGCGTCGCCACCAGCAGCGCGGCGATGACCGCCGCGGTCAGGTCTTCAAGGTTGATGAGCAGTCCCCCTTCGAACACCGAGTCCAGGATCATCAGCGGATCCTTGGGCATGCCGACGTTGATGGAGTACACCGAGCTGCCGAACGTGATCTGGCCCAATCCATCCAGGAAGTAGCTGATGCCCAGCGTGGCCATCAGGAGCGTCGTGGCTTCCTGGTTGACCAGGTGACGCAGCACGAAGCGTTCGATCGCGACCGCCAGCAGGAACATCACGATGGCGCTGACGATGAACGCCAGCACGTTGGCCAGGATCATGTTGTCAAAGCCCAGCCAGCGCGGCAGCCATTCCGAAAAGCGCGCCATGGACAGCGCCGCCACCAGCACCATCGCGCCCTGCGCGAAGTTGAAGACGCCGGACGCCTTGAAGATCAGCACGAAGCCCAGGCCGATCAGCGCGTACAGCATGCCGCTCATCAGGCCGCCGAATAAGGTCTCTAGAAAAAATCCCATGTCTTTCCGCCTTGGTTGTCCGGCTTAGTGCGACACGCCGAGATAGGCGCGGATCACGTCTTCGTTGGCACGGACCTCATCGGGTTTGCCGTCGCCGATCTTCTTGCCGTAGTCCAGCACGACCACGCGGTCCGAGATGTCCATGACCACGCCCATGTCGTGCTCGATCAGCACGATGGTCGTGCCGAACTCGTCGTTCACATCCAGGATGAAGCGGCTCATGTCCTGCTTTTCCTCGATGTTCATGCCGGCCATCGGTTCATCCAGCAACAACAGGCGCGGCTCCATCGCCAGCGCGCGGCCCAGGTCGACGCGCTTTTGCAGGCCGTAGGGCAGGCGGCCCACCGGCGTCTTGCGATAGGCCTGGATTTCCAGGAAGTCGATGATGTTCTCGACGAACTCGCGGTGCTGCATCTCTTCGCGCTCGGCAGGCCCCAGGCGGAACGCCTGCGACAGCAGGCCGCTCTTCATGCGCAGGTTGCGGCCGGTCATGATGTTGTCCAGAACGCTCATGCCCTTGAACAACGCCAGGTTCTGGAAGGTGCGCGCGATGCCCATTTCGGCGGCGCGGCGCGGGTTCATCCGCGAAAACCGCTCGCCGCGAAATGCAATGCCGCCTTGCTGCGGCGTGTATACGCCGTTGATGACGTTGAGCATCGAGCTCTTGCCCGCGCCGTTGGGCCCGATGATGGCGCGGATCTCGTGCTCGCGCACGTTGAATGAAATATCGGTCAGCGCCTTCACGCCGCCGAAAGACAGGGAGATGTTCTGCATGTCCAGCATGACATCGCCGATACGCTGGTCGCGGTCGTTATGGCTCATGTTCTTTACGCGGCTCGGGCGGTGATGGCGGGAAACGTCTTGACCGGATGGATCCGCAGATCCGCCGAAATCTTGCCGGTGCGTCCGTCTTCGAATTTCACTTCGGTCTCGATGAACTGCGACTGCTTGCCGCCAAAGAGCGCATCGATCAGCACGCCGTACTTCTGCGCGATGAAGGCGCGGCGCACCTTGCGCGTGCGGGTCAGCTCGTCGTCGTCCGGATCCAGTTCCTTGTGCAGGATCAGAAAGCGGCTGACCTGCGACGCCGCCAGCTTGGGATCGGTCGCGAGATCCGCGTTGACCTGCTCCACGCACTCGGCGATCAGCTGGTAGACCTCGTCCTTGCCCGCCAGATCGGTATAGCCGGCGTAGGGCAGGCCGCGGCGTTCGGCCCAGTTGCCCACGGCTTCCAGGTCGATGTTGATGAACGCGCACACGTCCTCGCGATTCGCGCCAAACGCCACCGCTTCCTTGATGTGCTGGAAGAACTTGAGCTTGTTCTCGATGTACTTCGGCGCAAACAGGCTGCCGTTGGCCAGCTTGCCCACGTCCTTGGCGCGATCGATGATCTTGAGCTGCCCGTCCGTATCCAGATAGCCGGCGTCGCCCGTGTGGAACCAGCCGTCGGCGCTGCGCGCTTCAGCTGTGGCGTCCGGATTGCGGTAGTACTCCTTGAAGAGACCGGGGCTCTTGACCAGGATCTCGCCGTTGTCGGCCACACGAATCTCCACGCCCGGAACCGGCGGTCCCACCGTGTCGTCGCGCACCTGGCCGTCGGGCTGCACGCAGACGAACACCGAGGTTTCGGTGGAACCGTACAGCTGCTTCAGGTTGATGCCGATGGAGCGGTAGAAGACGAATAGGTCCGGCCCGATGGCTTCGCCGGCGGTGTAGGCCACGCGTACGCGGCTCATGCCCAGCGCGTTGCGCAACGGACCGTAGATGAGGACGTTGCCCAGCGCGTAGCGCATGCGGTCCCAGGCGTTGACGGACTCGCCATCCAGAATCTTTGTGCCCACGCGGCGCGCCAGCTTCATGCAGGCCGCGAACAGCTTGCGCTTGAGATATCCCGCATCTTCCATGCGGATCATCACGTGCGTCAGCAGGCCTTCAAGCACGCGCGGCGGCGCGAAGTAATAGGTGGGGCCAATATCGCGCATGTCGATCGACACGGTGTCGGGCGACTCGGGATGATTCACCGTGAAGCCCGTGACAAGCAGCTGCGTGTACGAAAACATGTTCTGGCCGATCCAGGCGGGCGGCAGGTACGCCAGCACGTCTTCCTGATCGGTAAGCTTTTCCATCTCGGACACGGCGCGCGCGCGGTCGATGAGCGCATGGTGCGTCAGCACCACGCCCTTCGGCTTGCCCGTCGTACCGGACGTATAGAACATGGCCGCGGCGTCGTGCGGCTGCACGGCGGCCACGGCGCGCGCATAGAAGTCGGGATGCTTGGCGGCGTATTCGCTGCCCAGCGCTTCCAGTTGCTCGTAAGACAGCAGCATGGAATCGGCGTAGTGCCGCAGGCCGCGCGGGTCGTCGAACACGACATGCTTGAGCGCAGGGCACTGTTCGCGCACCTCGATCATCTTGTCGACCTGCTCCTGGTCCTCGACGATCGCAACGCTGATATCCGCATCCTGCAGCACGTAGACCATTTCCTGCGCGACCGCATCCTGATAGAGCGGAACCGGAATGGCGCCAAGCGATTGCGCGGCCATCATGGCCATGTAGAGGCGCGGGCGGTTTTCACCGATGACGGCGACGTGCATGCCGGGCTGAATGCCGAGCGATGCAAGGCCCTGCGCGACGTGACGGACATGCTCCGCCACTTCGGACCAGGTCAGGGTTTGCCAGATCCCCAGGTCTTTCTCTCGTATCGCGGGCCGCGACCCACGAACGTTGGCATGCGCGAGCAGCAGCGCCGGAAAGGTGTCCGGCGCCGCCGGCACCTGTGCAGATGCGGGCGATGAATGTGCCACGTTGTCTCCTCCGGTTTGGGCGCATCGCGCGCGGCGCCTGCAATGAAGCGGCGGCTGCGGCGGCGTGCTTGACCAGTTGGTTTTAGATTTACGGCAGGAGTTAAGGTATAAGGTTGGGTTGCTACCAACTGTCACCATCGCGACATTCAAGGACCTTTTAGGGTATTCCCGATGCAGCTATCCGACTCCCTGCAACTCGCCGCCGCCTGGTTCCGCGTGCTCAACGCCGAACAGCAAGCGCGCGTGGAGCGGGACCTTTCCGTGCAGCAGGTCGTTGCCGGATCGATCATAGAGCGCAAAGGCGAACTCGCCCAGGCATGGATCGGCGTGCTGGCGGGACTGGTGAAGGTGTCGGTGGGCAATTCGGAAGGCAAGGTCGCATCGTTGACGGGCGTGCCCGCCGGCGGCTGGATCGGCGAGGGCTCGCTGCTGAAGCGCGAGGTCCGCAAGTACGACATCGTGGCGCTGCGCGATTCGGTGGTGGCGCGTCTTCCGGGGACGACGTTCGACTGGTTGCTGGATACCAGTATTCCGTTCAACCGATACCTGCTGCATCAATTGAACGAGCGCGTGGCGCAGTTCATCGGTAAGGCGGAGTACGACCGTCTGCTGGATCCGGATGCGCGCGTGGCCCGCTGTCTGGCCGAGCTCTTCAATCCTTTGCTGTATCCGGGCATGGGGATGCGGCTGACGATTACGCAGGAAGAAGTCGGCTATCTGGCCCGGGTGTCACGCCAGCGCGCGAACCAGGCGCTGCGCAAGCTGGAGGAAGCAGGGCTGTTGAATGTGGAATATGGGGCGGTTCGGGTGCTGGATCTGGACGGGCTGAAGCAATACGGCTCGGACCGGGGCGCGGTGGAAGCGGAGCAGGCGGCGTAGGCGTTATCGGGATTGAAAAAAAAGTGTTGACGATAAATCGCGCGCTATTTAATATCGCACCATGAAATCCAGAAACAAGACCAAAGCCGCTTTCAACCCGCTGCTGCTGGACAGCCAGCTGTGCTTCGCCTTGTACTCGACCTCGCTGGCGATGAACAAGGTGTACCGCAAGCTGCTGAGCGGGCTGGACCTGACCTACCCGCAATACCTGGTGATGCTGGTGCTGTGGGAAGGCGACGAAATTACGGTGACGGATATCGGCAGCCGCCTGTTTCTGGATTCGGCCACGCTGACGCCGCTGCTCAAGCGCCTGGAAGCCGCGGGCCTGGTGACGCGCAAGCGCGCCGTGACGGACGAGCGCCAGGTGATCGTGGGCCTGACGAAGCAGGGCCGCGATCTGCGCCACAAGGCCGAAGCGGTGCCGCATGCCGTCGGCGCGGCAGCACAGTGTTCGCTGGACGAAGCGCAGGGCATGACGAAGATGCTGCACGCGCTGCGGGAGAAGCTGGCCGAAAGTCTTTGAGGTTTCGGATGATGTTTGTCATCATCCGGTTTTATAAATAGCGCACGATTTTGTTGTTCACTATTTAAAGTTTCAGGCAAGTCGCAAGTTCATCGTTGACCGCCGACACGGGAAGGATCCCGCAAGGCAAGCAGTTCAAACTTTCATTCAAAGGAACCACACCATGTCGATCGAAAAAGTCCTCTACCGCGCCAACGCCACCGCCACCGGAGGCCGCGAAGGCCGTGGCGTCAGCGACGACGGCAACCTCGACGTCAAGCTGACCACCCCGCGCGAACTGGGCGGCGCCGGCGCAGCAGGCACGAACCCCGAGCAACTGTTCGCCGTCGGCTACTCGGCTTGCTTCCTGGGCGCGATGAAATTCGTCGCCAACCGCGACAAGATCGCGATCCCGGCGGACGTGTCGGTGAACGGCATCGTCGGCATCGGCGCGATCCCGACGGGCTTCGGCATCGAAGCGGAACTGAAGATCTCGCTGCCGGGCCTGGACCGCGCGGAAGCCGAAAAGCTGGTCGCGGCCGCACACATCGTATGCCCGTACTCGAACGCCACGCGCGGCAACATTGACGTGACGCTGACGATCGTTTGAGGGTGACGTTGCATTGAGAGTAGTGTGACGTTGACGATTGTTTGAGATCGATGTTGCATTGAGATCAATGTGAGGTGAGAGTGGGCCTTGCAGGTGAAGACCGATTTGCTCGGTTGCCTGTGAGGCCCATTTTTTTTTGATGTTGCGTCAGGTTCTTTATGGTTCGTTGATTTTCTTGGCGCCAGGTTCTTCGTAAGCCGTCGGTCTTTCGTCGGAAAGGTTCTTCGTTGGTCGTCTGTCCTTGTGTCGCGAACGTCTTCGTAGGTCGCCCGACGCCGCGGTCACCGTGGGCACGATCGCCCACGATTGCGGTCCGGAGCCTTCGCTCCGGACTGCCCCGTTGTCATCTTCGTCCGCCTTCGGCTCCCTTCAGATTCCCTCGGGCGCATCGACGGCGCTCGCGCCCACGGTGACCGCGACGCCGTGCTGCTAGGGTCTTTGGGTTGTGGCGCTGCAAGACCTGTGGTCAGGGCAGGAGATCTGCGGGGCCGCCGATTGCTTCCGCCCGGGCGGCGGCAATCGGCATCGGAGCTGTGGGTCGTCGTGGCGGTGTGCGCTTGCGCGCTTGCGGAGAGCGGCTTGCGAATGACGCTCGTCAGTGGGGGGAGAGCGGTGATGGGCGGCGCGGCGACGAGCAGCCACAACTTCCCGACCCGTACGCGCCGCCCATCGGGCACTGGGGTTCAAGTGACGATTAGTGGTGGCGTTCTTTTTTCTGCCGGTGTCTGACACCCTTTGGAGATGCACTTGGTATGACGCGAATCTCACCGGGGTGTCAGACACCTCATTCGGTCTTACGAATTTGCTGGTGTCAGACACCCGACTTGGTCTTACGAATCTGCCGGTGTCTGACACCCTCGGGAGACGCTCTTGGTATGACGCGAATCTCGCCAGGGTGTCAGACACCTGACTTGGTCTTACGAATTTGCCGGTGTCTGACACCCTCGGGAGACGCTCTTGGTATGCCGCGAATCTCGCCAGGGTGTCAGACACCCGACTTGGTCTTACGAATTTGCCGGTGTCTGACACCCTCGGGAGACGCTCTTGGTA